>JAIEPH010000038.1 GCA_019749805.1 Mycobacteriaceae bacterium
CCGGAAGCTAAGCCTGCCAGCGCCGATGATACTACCCAACCCGGGTGGAAAAGTAGGACACCGCCGAACACAAATTAGGATCACCCCCCACAATTGCGTGGGGGGTGATTCTATTTGCGACAATTGATTTCGAATTCTCAATAGTCGCGTGATCGGGTAGAAAGGCATACGTGGCTCACGACGGAAACGGCGACAACCGCGGGCGCGGCCCTCGGCCTTCGCCGCCGCGCTCATCGGGTCCCAACCGGGCCCGCCGCGCCCAACCGCGGTCCGAGGCGCGCGAGACGCCGCGGGACGACGGCCCGCCCATTCCCGCCGACATCGAAGCCAAACAGCTGGCACCCGAAATCCGCGGCGAACTCACGACTTTGGATAAGAGCACCGCCGATACGGTCGCGCGACATCTCATCGCCGCCGGCCTACTGCTCGACGAGGATCCCGAAACCGCCCTGGCTCACGCACGCGCGGCACGCGCCCGCTCCGGCCGCATCGCCGCGGTCCGCGAAGCCGTCGGAATCGCCGCCTATCAATGTGGCGACTGGGCCCAGGCGTTGGCTGAACTGCGCGCGGCCCGCCGCATGGGTAGCAAGTCGGCCCTGCTCCCGCTCATCGCCGACTGTGAACGCGGTGTCGGACGTCCAGAAAAGGCCATCGAACTGGCCCGCAGCCCCGAGGCCGCAGAACTCACCGGCGACGACGCCGATGAGATGCGCATCGTCGCCGCCGGCGCCCGTTCGGACCTCGGTCAACACGAACAGGCGATCGCCATTCTGTCTGCACCGCAGCTGGATCGGACGCGAACCGGTCAGACCGCCGCTCGGCTGTTCTACGTGTACGCCGAGACGCTGCTGGCGCTCGGCCGAAACGAGGAAGCGCTGCAATGGTTCATCAGCGCCGCGGCCGCGGACCTCGAGGGACTGACCGACGCCGAAGACCGGATCACGGAGCTGAGCTGACGTGAGCGCCCTTGTGCAGGACCATGACTGCCTGCTGCTCGACCTCGACGGCACGGTGTTCCGCGGGCACGAAGCCACCGAAGGTGCGGTCGAAACACTATCGACCGTCAACTCGCGCACGCTCTACGTCACCAACAATGCGTCCCGCAGCCCGGCCGAGGTGGCCCAGCACCTACAGGAACTGGGCTTCGCGGCCAAACCAGACGACGTCGTCACCAGTGCGCAGAGCGCGGCGAATCTACTGGCAGCCCAATTGCCGCCCGGCTCAGCGGTTCTCATCGTCGGCACCGACGCGCTGGCCGACGAGGTGCGACGGGCCGGGCTCGAACCGGTGCGGCAGTTCTCCGACGGGCCGGTCGGCGTCGTGCAGGGTCATTCCCCGCAGACCGGCTGGTCCGACCTTGCCGAAGCGGCGTTGGCGATTCGCAACGGTGCACTCTGGGTCGCAGCCAACGTCGACCTGACATTGCCGTCCGAGCGAGGCCTGCTGCCCGGCAACGGCTCGATGGTCGCGGCGCTACGGGCGGCGACCACCCAGGAACCCCAGGTGGCGGGCAAGCCGCAGCCCACGCTGATGAACGACGCGTTGGCCCGCGGCACGTTCTCCGCGCCGCTGGTCGTGGGGGACCGCCTCGATACCGACATCGCCGGGGCCAAGGCCGCCGACCTGCCGAGTCTCATGGTCCTGACCGGTGTCAGCACAGCCGGGGACATGATCCGGGCGGGCGCCGCGGAGCGGCCCGACTACCTGGCGGCCGACCTGCGCTCGCTGTACGCCCGCGCCGACATTCTGCGCGTCGAACCGCACCCCGCCTGGCGCATCGACATCGGCGCATCCGACGTGGTTGTCCATGCCACCGGGCAGGACCGCGGAGACGCGCTGTCGGTCGTCCGTGCGACCGCCAGCGCAGTCTGGAATGCGAACCTCGACGGACGTCCCTTCACGATCTCGGCGGGGGACGACACCGCGCGACAGGCCCTGGAGCCATGGTCCGTGCTCACCCCGGCCGATCGGCTAGCGTGAACATCGACATGAGTACCGACCCGGACCAAATTCGCGCCCAGATCGCGGAGTTGCTGGCAGACCTGCCCGACCCCGCCCAGGAGGGTGTCGAGATCGCCGACTCCGAGATCGACGTCATCGCCGCGCGGCTCGAGGAGGCGCACGAACTGCTGGTCCACGCGCTCGAATCGGTCGAGAAGGGCTGACCCGTCGTGGCACGGCGGGCACGTGTTGACGCCGAGCTGGTGCGACGCGGCCTGGCCCGCTCCCGCCAGCAGGCAGCCGAGCTGATCGGCGCGGGGCGCGTCAGCATCGACGGCATGCCCGCTGCCAAGCCCGCCACCGCCATCGCGATCAGCGCCGCACTCACGGTCGACGACTCCGGCGAACGCGCATGGGTATCGCGCGGCGCCCACAAATTGATCGGCGCACTGGACACCTTCGAGATAGACGTCGACGGCCACCGGTGCCTGGACGCCGGCGCCTCCACCGGCGGGTTTACCGAAGTCTTGCTCGATCGCGGCGCCCGCGAGGTCGTCGCCGTCGATGTGGGCTACGGCCAACTGGCCTGGTCGCTGCGCAACGATCCACGCGTTACCGTCATGGAGCGCACCAACGTGCGTGAACTCACCGCCGACGCCATCGGTGGCCAGGTCGACCTGGTGGTCGCCGACCTGTCGTTCATCTCGCTGTCCACAGTGCTCCCGGCACTGACGTCGTGCGCCAAAGCCGACGCCGATATCGTTCCCATGGTGAAGCCGCAATTCGAGGTCGGCAAGGATCGCGTGGGCGCCGGCGGCGTCGTCGCAGATCCCCAATTGCGTGCCGGAGCGGTGCTCACCGTCGCCGGCCGCGCCGCCGCACTGCAGTGGCACACCGTCGCAGTCACCGCCAGCCCGCTGCCCGGTCCGTCGGGCAACGTCGAATACTTCTTGCGACTGCGAAAGCGGACCGACGATCCACTGCAGGGGGAGTCGCTCGAACAGGCGGTGCTCCGAGCCGTGGCCGAGGGGCCGCAATGAGTACCGAACGCAACATCCTGCTGGTCGTACACACCGGTCGCGACGAGGCCACCGACGTCGCGCGCCGTGTTCATAAAGTACTCGGCGACAACGGGATTCGATTGAGAGTGCTGTCTGCGGAGGCCGTGGACCGCGCACCGGAACACCTGTCGCTCGACGACGCGCGGACCCTCGGATCCGGAATCGAGGTCGTCGACGCCGAAGAGGGGGTCGCCGAAGGCTGCGAACTGGTTCTCGTCCTCGGCGGCGACGGTAGTTTCCTGCGCGGGGCCGAGCTGGCTCGCAACGTCGAAATCCCGGTGCTGGGTGTGAATCTGGGGCGCATCGGCTTTCTCGCCGAAGCTGAAGCCGAGAATATCGACTCCGTGCTCGACCACCTCATCAAGCGTGACTACCGCGTCGAGGAGCGGATGACGCTCGACGTCGTCGTGCGCGCCGAGGGTGAGATCATCGACCGCGGTTGGGCACTCAACGAAGCCAGCCTCGAGAAGGGGCCGCGGCTGGGCGTGCTTGGCGCCGTACTCGAAGTCGACGGACGTCCCGTGTCGGCGTTCGGCTGTGACGGCGTGCTCGTCGCGACACCCACCGGATCGACGGCGTGGGCCTTCTCCGCGGGCGGGCCGATCGTGTGGCCCGATCTGGAGGCAATTCTGGTGGTGCCCAACAATGCTCACGCACTGTTCGCCCGACCGATGGTCACCAGCCCCGACGCGTCCATCGCGATCGAGGTCGAGGCGACTGGCCACGACGCGTTGGTGTTCTGCGACGGCCGTCGAGAGATGGTGGTGCCTGCGGGTGGCCGGCTGGAAGTGACCCGCTGTGGTACACCGCTGAAGTGGGTCCGCCTGGACAGCGCGCCCTTCACCGACCGTCTGGTGCGCAAGTTCCGATTGCCGGTCACAGGGTGGCGCGGACAGTAGTGCTATCCGAGATACGCATCGAGTCGCTCGGCGCGATCAGCACCGCGACCGCCGAGTTCGGTCGCGGTCTCACCGTGCTCACCGGCGAGACGGGCACCGGCAAGACCATGGTGGTCACCAGTCTTCACCTGCTCGGCGGTGCGCGCGCCGATGCCACGCGGGTACGGTCGGGTGCGCCCCGCGCCGTCGTCGAGGGCCGATTCACGACAAGTGAACTGGGAGAAGACGTTACGACCCAGATCGACGAGATCCTCGATTCCTCGGGCGCCGAGCGCGACGACGACGGCAGCGTCATCGCTGCGCGCTCCGTCGCTCGTGACGGACCGTCGCGGGCCTTCCTGGGCGGTCGCAGTGTCCCCGCGAAATCGCTGGCAACCTTCACCACCGAACTGCTCACCTTGCACGGTCAGAACGACCAGCTGCGGCTGATGCGTCCCGACGAGCAACGCGGGGCACTGGACCGTTTCGTCGACATCGAGAAGCAGCTCAAGCGGTACCAGAAGCTCCGCGAAGAGTGGCTGGCCGCGCGCCGCGACCTCGTCGACCGCACGCAGCGAGCGCGCGAACTCGCCCAGGAAGCCGACCAGCTCAAGTTCGCCCTGAACGAGATTCACACCGTTGCACCGCAACCCGGTGAGGACCACGGGCTCGTCGCCGACATCCAGCGGCTTTCGGAGCTGGACGCGGTACGGGAAGCGGCACAGGCCGCGCGGGCGGCGCTAACCGGAGACGACGACCCTTCGCCCGAAACCGTGTCCGCGTTCGGCGCTGCGGGACAGGCGAAGTCGGCATTGGAGGCGACTGAGGATACGACGCTGCGGGCGCTGGCCGCACAACTCGACGGTGCCCTTGCGGTGATCGGCGACGTGGCAAGCGAACTCGGCGATTATCTGGCTGCGCTGCCCAGTGACGCCAGCACTCTAGAGGCGAAGTTGCTGCGGCAGAGCGAACTGCGCACGCTGACGCGTAAGTACGCTGCCGACATCGACGGTGTGCTGCAATGGGCGCAACAATCGCGGGACCGGCTGACGCAGCTCGACGTGTCCGAGGAGGCGCTCGCCGATCTGGAACGTCAGGTCCGCGCGCTGCACGACGAGGTCGTCGTCGCCGCCAACGACCTCACCAAGGCGCGGACCAAAGCGGCCAAGGGGCTGTCCAAGGCGGTGACCGCCGAACTGTCGGGGCTGGCGATGGCCGACGCCGAGTTCACGGTGTCGGTGGCGCCGCTGGCCGCACGCGTCGATGACACCGCACCCCTGACGGTGTCCCCGGGTGTGATGGCTCACGCCGGCCAGCACGGCGTCGACGCCGTCGAGTTCGGCTTCGCCGCACATCGCGGCATGGATGTGCTGCCACTGAACAAGAGCGCGTCCGGCGGTGAGCTGTCGCGCGTCATGCTCGCGCTCGAGGTCGTGCTGGCCGCCTCGACCGAGGGCACCACGATGGTCTTCGACGAGGTCGACGCCGGGGTGGGCGGGCGGGCGGCGGTGCAGATCGGGCGTCGACTGTCCCGGTTGGCCAGAACGCACCAGGTCATCGTCGTCACTCACCTGCCTCAGGTGGCTGCCTACGCCGACGTACACCTGATGGTTTTAAGCGGCGGAAAGGGCAAGGCCAGCGGCGTGCATCGGTTGGACGACGACGACCGCGTGGCCGAACTCGCGCGGATGCTGGCGGGCCTTGGCGAATCCGACAGCGGCCGCGCGCATGCCCGTGAACTACTGGAGGCGGCGCAACGAGACCGAGGCGATAGCGGCTAGGGATCAGTCCCCGAGGACGGTGTCGAGCAATGCGCCGATGAACTCGGCATCGGCTGCTTCAGCCGTCATCAGTCGTCGATAGAACATCGCGCCGGACAGCGCTGCGGAGGCGGCCTCAGCATCGACGCGTGCCGGAAACTGCCCATCGTTTACTCCGGCGGCGATGGCGTCGGTCAGGCGACTGCGCCGCTGAGCCGAATAGCGGTGAAAGAACTCGCGAATGGCCGGTTCGTTTTCCGTCGCTTGAATCAGTGCGGGGATACACGTTGCCACCGGCGAGTCGTTGAGTGCGCGGGCCAGATGGCTCAGCAGCAACTCGACGCGTTGACGGGCCGTGCCGGCGACGAGTTCGCGGTCGGGATTCGGTTGCACATTGAGTGTCTCCAGCGCATCGGCGATCAAGGCGGCCTTATCCGGCCAGTGCCGGTACAGCGTGCTGCGTCCGACTCCTGCTCGCGCAGCCACCGACTCCATCCGGAAGCCCGCGTATCCCGTCTCCGCGAACTCTTCGAGGGCGGCTCGGCATATCACCCGTCGCGAGTGGCCAACGCGCGGATCGAGCTGCGATCTTTGGGACATATCTGTATCATAAACCCTAGGAGGTGCACAGATGAACAAGATCAGTGTTCGCTACATCGTCGACGACGTCGATGCTGCAGTGGACTTCTACACATCCGTATTCCAGTTCGAGGTCACGATGCGGCCGGCGCCGGGGTTTGCGATGCTCAACCGCGGAGAGTTGCGGCTCCTGCTCAACTCGCCCGGCGCCGGCGGGGCCGGCCAGACGCTTGCCGACGGGAGTCGACCAGAATCGGGTGGCTGGAACCGATTTCAGCTTCAAGTCGACGATCTCGATGAGGCGGTCGCGGATATGCGAAAGGTCGGCGCGGACTTGAAGATCGATGTGATCGACGGCAGAGGCGGACGGCAGGCACTCGTGGCAGACCCGGCGGGCAACCTCGTCGAGGTGTTCCAGCCGTATACCTAATTGTGTTGCAGTTGTGACTGAAGTGAACTCTGAGGCGCATGTTACGGCGCGCCTCCGACAGAGACGCCGCGGCTATCGACAGAATCGCCGCATGAAGATGTCAGCGCTGCTATCCCGCAATGCCAGCTCTCGCCCGGGCATCACCGGCACAGCCCGCGTCGACCGCGACATCGATCGACTGCTGCGACGCATCAACCCCGGGGACATAGTCGTCCTCGACGCCCTCGATCTGGACCGGATCACCGCGGACGCTCTCGTCGAGGCCGGCGTCACCGCGGTCGTCAACGCGTCGCCGTCGATCTCCGGGCGGTACCCCAATCTCGGTCCCGAGGTGCTGGTCGCCAACGGTGTCACCCTGATCGACGACACCGGTGACGAGGTTTTCAAAAAGGTCAAGGACGGCGCGCGGGTGCGCCTGCACGAGGGCGGTGTCTACTCCGGTGACCGTCGCCTGATCCTCGGCGCCGAGCGCTCCGACCACGAAATCCATGAGCTGATGCACGAGGCCAAGAGCGGGCTGGTGGCACACCTGGAGGCCTTCGCGGGCAACACCATCGAGTTCATCCGCAGCGAGAGCCCGCTGCTCATCGACGGCATCGGCATCCCCGACATCGACGTCGACATGAACCGCCGCCACGTCGTCATCGTGGCCGAGGAGCCGAGTTCGGCAACCGACCTGAAGGCCCTCAAGCCATTCATCAAGGAGTATCAACCGGTGCTGGTGGGCGTCGGCACCGGAGCCGACGTGCTGCGCAAGGCCGGCTACCGTCCGCAGCTCATCGTCGGTGACCCGGACCGGATCAGCGCCGACGCGCTGCGTTGCGGCGCGCAGGTCGTGCTGCCCGCCGACGCCGACGGGCACGCCGCGGGTCTCGAGCGGATTCAGGACCTCGGTGTCGGGGCAATGACGTTCCCGGCTGCCGGATCGGCCGCCGACCTCGCGCTGCTGCTGTGCGATCACCACGGGGCCTCGCTGATCGTGACCGCGGGCCACAGCGCGAGCATCGAGGAGTTCTTCGACCGGTCGCGCCAGCAGAGCAACCCGTCGACCTTCCTCACGCGCCTGAAGGTGGGGGAGAAGCTGGTCGACGCCAGGGCCGTCGCCACGCTGTATCGCAGCCGGGTCTCCGGCGGGGCCATCGCGTTGCTCGTCCTTGCGATGCTCGTCGCGGTGATCGTCGCGCTGTGGGTGTCCCGAGCGGATACTGCGCTGGTCGATTGGGTCGTCGACTACTGGAACCGGTTCGCGCTCTGGGTTCAGGGCTGGGTCACTTAGGGGATGACATGATTTCCCTGCGCTCACATGCGATCTCACTCGCGGCGGTGTTCCTTGCGTTGGCCATCGGGGTCGCGCTGGGATCCGGCTTGCTCTCCGACACGGTGTTGTCGGGCCTGCGTGCCGACAAGGCCGAACTCCAGGACCAGATCAACACGCTCACCGATGACAAGAACGCCATCAACGAAAAGCTGGGCGCAGCAGGGGAATTCGATTCCCAAATGGCGCCCCGAATCTTGCGTTACTCGCTCAAGGGCAAGTCGGTGGTGATTTTCCGTACGCCGGATGCGGCACAGGACGACGTCGAGGGGCTGGCGCGCCTGGTGTCCGAGGCCGGCGGAACCGTCGCCGGGACGGTGGGCCTGACACCCGAATTCGTGAACGCCAATTCGTCCGAGAAACTGCTGTCGGTGGTGAACTCGCCGATCGTGCCCGCGGGCAAACAGCTGAGCACCACGTCGGTCGATCAGGGCTCGCAGGCCGGTGATCTGCTGGGCATCAGCCTGCTGATCAACCGGGACCCGAAGGTGTCCGTCGTCGACGACATCCAGCGCGACACCGTGCTGGCGACGCTGCGCGACACCGGCTTCATCGCCTACGGCACCGAGCGCATCGCGCCGGCCGACACCGCACTGATCGTCACGGGCGGCGCGCTGCCCGAGGACGCCGGGAACCAGGGCTCCACCGTCGCCAGGTTCGCGGCCGGGATGGCTCCGCACGGCTCCGGCACGGTGCTGGCCGGACGCGACGGTTCGGCCTCCGGTACCGCTGCGGTGGCCGTCGCGAGGTCGGATGCCTCCCTGGGCACCGCCGTCAGCACCGTCGACGACATCGATTCGGAGTCCGGCCGGATCACCTCCGTGCTGGCTCTCGGCGACCTGATCGCCGGCGGGAAGCCCGGTCAATACGGCATCGGCCAGGGCGCCGCATCGGTAACCATCCCGCAATAATCCCCTAGCAAGCTGGGGACCCCACCTTTGCACGCGGGGGCCCACCTCGGCGGCGCGTCAGCGACGGCTTGTCGGTGTCGGTGTTAGGGTTGGGTTCCGTGGGTCGGCAGGCCCCAGCTATTCACAGCGAGCCCCTGCCGCGTTGTCACGGAGGTTGCTCTTGCCAGCACTACGCAAGCACCCACAGGCCCCCACGAAACACATGTTCGTCACCGGTGGTGTGGTTTCCTCCCTCGGAAAAGGCCTGACCGCATCCAGCCTCGGACAGTTGCTGACGGCGCGCGGCCTGCAGGTGACGATGCAGAAGCTGGACCCCTACCTCAACGTCGACCCCGGAACCATGAACCCTTTCCAGCACGGCGAGGTCTTCGTGACCGAGGACGGCGCCGAAACCGACCTCGACGTCGGCCATTACGAGCGGTTTCTCGATCGCAATCTGTACGGGTCGGCGAATGTCACAACGGGGCAAGTCTATTCATCGGTGATCGCCAAGGAGCGCCGCGGCGAGTACCTCGGTGACACCGTGCAGGTGATTCCCCACATCACCGACGAGATCAAGCGGCGCATCCTGGCGATGGCCGACCCGGATCCCGCCGGCCACCGTCCCGACGTGGTGATCACCGAGATCGGCGGCACCGTCGGCGACATCGAATCGCTGCCGTTTCTGGAGGCCGCCCGCCAAGTGCGCCACGAGGTCGGCCGCGAGAACTGCTTCTTTCTACACTGCTCGCTGGTGCCGTTCATGGCGCCGTCCGGCGAGCTGAAGACCAAGCCGACGCAGCACTCGGTGGCCGCACTGCGCAGCATCGGCATCAGCCCCGACGCGCTGATTCTGCGGTGCGACCGCGACGTGCCCGAACCGTTGAAGAACAAGATCGCGCTGATGTGCGACGTGGACATCGACGGTGTCATCTCCACGCCGGACGCCCCGTCGATATACGACATCCCCAAGGTGCTGCACCGCGAGGAACTGGACGCCTATGTGGTGCGCCGGCTCAACCTGCCGTTCCGCGACGTCGACTGGACGCAGTGGAACGACTTGCTGCACCGCGTGCACGAGCCGCGTGAGACGGTGCGAATCGCGTTGGTGGGCAAGTACATCGATCTGTCCGACGCCTACCTGTCGGTCGCCGAGGCGTTGCGCGCTGGCGGCTTCGCCCATCATGCCAAGGTGGAGATGCGTTGGGTCGCCTCCGACGACTGCGAACCCGAAAGCGGCGCGACCGCTGCGCTCGGAGACGTCCACGGCATCTTGATTCCGGGTGGGTTCGGTATCCGTGGCATCGAGGGCAAGATCGGCGCCATCCGGTACGCGCGCAAACGGGGGCTGCCGGTCTTCGGGTTGTGCCTCGGATTGCAGTGCATCGTCATCGAGGCGGCGCGCTCAGTGGGCATCACCGAGGCAAACTCGGCGGAGTTCGATCCGAAGACTCCCGACCCCGTCATCTCCACGATGGCCGACCAGCGCGACGCCGTTGCCGGAGAGGCCGACCTCGGCGGCACCATGCGCCTCGGTGCGTATCCGGCGGTGCTGGAGCCGAATTCGATTGTGGCGCAGGCCTACGGTGCGCGCGAGGTGTCCGAACGGCATCGGCACCGGTACGAGGTCAACAATGCGTATCGTGACCGGATCGCCGAGAGCGGGCTGCGGTTCAGCGGGACGTCCCCAGACGGTCACCTCGTCGAGTTCGTCGAGTACGGCGCCGACGTGCATCCGTTCATCGTCGGCACTCAGGCGCACCCGGAGCTGAAGAGCAGGCCGACGCGGCCGCATCCGCTGTTCGTCGCGTTCGTCGGCGCGGCGCTGGACTACAAGGCCGAGGAGCGACTTCCCGGGATGGAGATTCCCGAGCACGCGAACGGATCGGAGCACGCCGACGAGGTCGGACAACAGTTGCGCGATACCGAGTTGCAAAAAACGGAAGCCCGTGGCTGAACACGATTTCGAGACCGTTGACTCCGAAATCCTTTACGTCGGGAGTATTTTCGCACTACGCGCCGATCAAGTGCGCATGCCCGGCGGCAACCTCGCCAAGCGTGAAGTCGTCGAGCACTACGGGGCGGTCGGCATCGTCGCGCTTGACGACGAGAACAACGTCGCGATGGTCTACCAGTATCGGCACCCGGTCGGCCGTCGGCTGTGGGAGCTGCCCGCGGGCCTGCTGGATCTCGGTGGCGAGGCGCCCCACCTGACCGCGGCGCGGGAGCTGGAGGAGGAGGCGGGCCTCGCCGCGTCGGATTGGCGTGTTCTTGCCGATCTCGTGTCGACGCCGGGCTTCACCGACGAGAGTGTGCGCGTCTATCTGGCGACCGGGCTGACCAATGTCGGACGACCCGATGCCCATGACGAGGAAGCCGATCTGCAGCTGAAGTGGTTTCCGCTGGTTGAGGCGGTGCGGATGGTGTTCGCCGGCGAGATCGTCAATTCGCTTGCGGTGGCGGGCATCCTGGCCGCAAACGCGATGCCGAACACGGGTGAGCTGCGGCCCGTCGACGCGCCGTGGATAGACCGGCCGCACAGGCTGGCGAAACGCAAGGCCGCGCAATGACGACCTTTCGCCCGGCCCTCGAGGACCAGCTCCAGGGTTACCTCGACCACCTGACCATCGAGCGCGGCGTCGCCGCCAACACCCTGAGCTCCTACCGCCGAGATCTGCGGCGCTACTCCGAGCACCTGACCCTGCGCGGCATCGACGACCTGGCGAAGGTGACCGAGTCTGACGTCAGCGACTTCTTGGTCGCGCTGCGCCGTGGCGATCCCGATGCTGGAACGGTTCCGCTGTCCGCGGTTTCGGCCGCCCGAGCGCTGATCGCTGTCCGTGGGCTGCACCGCTTCGCAGAGGCCGAAGGTCTCACCACGCTGAACGTGGCGTCGGCCGTCAAGCCGCCGACGCCGAGCCGACGGCTGCCCAAGAGCCTGACGATCGACGAGGTGCTCGCCCTGCTGGACGGCGCCGGCGGGGACAGTGAGGCCGACGGCCCGCTCACGCTGCGCAACCGGGCACTGCTGGAACTGCTCTACTCGACCGGGGCGCGCATCTCGGAGGCCGTCGGCCTTGACGTGGACGACATCGACACGCAGGCACGGTCGGTGCTGCTGCGCGGCAAGGGCGGTAAGCAACGTCTGGTGCCCGTCGGCCGGCCCGCGGTCACGGCGTTGGACGCCTACTTCGTGCGCGGACGACCCGAGCTGGCCCGCCGCGGACGCGGAACCCCGGCGATCTTCCTCAATGCCAGGGGTGGACGGCTCTCACGTCAGAGTGCGTGGCAGGTGCTTCAGGACGCCGCCGAACGGGCGGGCATCACGTCGGCGGTGTCGCCGCACGTGCTGCGGCACTCGTTCGCCACGCACCTGCTCGACGGCGGCGCCGACGTCCGCGTCGTCCAGGAGTTGCTCGGCCACGCGTCGGTCACCACGACGCAGATCTACACGATGGTCACGGTGACGGCGCTGCGCGAGGTCTGGGCGGGGGCGCACCCGCGGGCACAGTGACGTCGGGCTAGCCCAGGTACTCCGACTCGAGCACGAGGTCGGGCGCGAGCGTCTGATACTCGCCGTGCGTCTTGTGCTCGACCGTGGCGAACAGCTTGCCCTGCTGCTCGCGCATGTACTCGCGGTACTTGGGGGAGCCGGGGATAAGCATGTTGTCGGCGACCACGATGGACCCCTTGTGCAGCCAGCCGCGGTCCAGGATGGCCTGCAGGTCGGGCAGGTAGGCGGCCTTGTCGTGGTCGACGAACAGCAGATCCAGCGATCCTGCGGCGAAGCCGTGCTCGCCGGCAAGCGCGTCGAGTGTCTTACCGCCGTCACCGATGGTGCCGACGACACACGTCACGCGGTCGGCGATTCCGGCGTGCTCCCAGATACGTTGTGCCACCCCGGCGTTGGCGGCTGAAAGCTCGACGGAGAACACCTTCGCCTCCGGCGCCGCGCGGGCGATCCGCAGCGAGCCGTAGCCGCAGTAGGTGCCCAGCTCGAGTGCCAACTTGGCGTCGGCGCGACGCACCGCGGCGTCGAGCAGCTCGCCCTTCTCGTCCCCGATGTTGATCAGGAACGATTTCTCGTAGGCGAACTCGTCGATCTTGGCGATCGCGTCGTCGATGTCACCGCGGCGGGCGTTGGCCACGACGTAGTCGGCGGCGGCTTGTTCGCGTCCGTCGCCGATCTGACCGGTTTTGGTGATGTTGCGGGACCCCACTGCCAGCCGCAGGAACGACCAACGCAGGAGGGGGATGCGGCGCTTGAGGCTCACGTGGACCAGCCTAGGCGGGATCTCGGGCAAAAAGTTGCCTGCGGGTCTGGCAGACCAGGCAGTCACCTCCCGTTAAACTTGCCCGGATGTCCGCCATGCCTACGTCTTGCCTGACCAGCGACGGTCGGCGTGGCTGACCACGACGAAGTCGCCGGCGTCGGCTTGACCGGCCGTCCACCGCGAACGATCCCCCAGCCTGACCCGAGGACCTCGCACGGTCCGGCCAAGGTCATCGCGATGTGCAATCAGAAGGGCGGGGTGGGCAAGACCACCTCGACCATCAACCTCGGCGCCAGCCTCGCCGAGTACGGGCGCCGCGTGCTCCTGGTGGACCTGGATCCGCAGGGCGCGCTGTCGGCGGGCCTGGGCGTGCCGCACTACGAACTCGAGCACACCGTCCACAACCTGCTGATCGAACCGCGGGTGTCGATCGACGACGTGCTGATCAATACCCGCGTCAAGAATCTCGACCTTGTGCCGAGCAATATCGACCTTTCGGCCGCCGAGATCCAATTGGTGAACGAGGTGGGCCGCGAGCAGTCCCTGGCCCGTGCCCTCTACCCGGTGCTGGACCGTTACGACTACGTCCTGATCGATTGCCAGCCGTCGCTGGGTCTGCTCACCGTCAACGGGCTGGCGTGCAGTGACGTGGTGATCATCCCGACGGAGTGCGAGTTCTTCTCACTGCGCGGGCTGGCGCTGCTGACCGATACCGTCGAGAAGGTGCACGACCGGTTGAACCCGAAGCTGTCCATCGGCGGCATCCTGATCACCCGATACGACCCGCGCACGGTGAACTCGCGCGAGGTCATGGCCCGAGTTCTCGAAAGATTCGGCGACCTGGTGTTCGACACCGTCATCACCCGTACGGTGCGCTTCCCCGAGACCAGCGTCGCCGGTGAACCCATCACCTCGTGGGCGCCGAAATCGGTTGGCGCTGAGGCATATCGGTCATTGGCACGCGAGGTCATCGACCGGTTCGGCGCGTGATCGAAGCGGTGACCGAGGCCGGAACCGACGACACTGCGACACCAGATGCCGACCGGTCGCAGCAGGCGGGCTTTCAGGTTCGGCTGAGCAATTTCGAAGGCCCGTTCGACCTGCTGTTGCAGCTGATCTTCGCGCATCGCCTCGACGTCACCGAGGTGGCGCTGCACCAGGTGACCGATGACTTCATCGTGTACACCAAGGAAATCGGCGTCCAGCTCGAGCTCGAAGAGACGACGACGTTCCTGGTGATCGCGGCCACGCTGCTGGACCTCAAAGCGGCCCGGCTGCTGCCGGCCGGGGAGGTGCACGACGAGGACGATCTGGCGCTACTCGAGGTCCGTGACCTGCTGTTCGCCCGCTTGCTCCAGTACCGGGCGTTCAAGCACGTCGCGGAGATGTTCGCCGAACTCGAGTCCGCGGCGCTGCGCAGTTATCCGCGGGCGGTGGCGCTGGAAGAGGGTTTCCAGGAGCTGTTGCCCGAGGTGATGATCGGGGTCGACGCCGAGACGTTTGCCCAGATCGCGGCGGCGGCGCTCACCCCGCGTCCGGTGCCGACCGTCGCGCTCGAGCACCTGCACCAGGTGGGGGTGTCGGTGCCCGAGCAGGTGAGTAACCTGATGGCGCTGCTGGAGGGCCGCGGCGTCGGGCAGTGGGCGTCGTTCGGCGATCTGGTGGCCGACTGTGCGGCCCCGATAGAGATCGTCGGCCGCTTCCTGGCGCTGCTCGAGCTGTACCGGGCCAAGGCAGTAGCATTCGAACAACCAGAACCGCTTGGTGCGCTCCAGATTTCGTGGACCGGCGAACGGCCTACCCATCAACACCTGGCGGTGGAAGAAGACCACTATGACGGATAACACTTCGACCGACGTCTCGACTGACAAACCCGTCGAGACGGACCTCGACGAGGGGCTGGACCTCGGCATCGATGTGGCCAACGTGCCCGAGTTGGAGGATTCGGAGCTCGGGTCGGTGCTGGAGGCGCTGCTGCTGGTGGTTGACACGCCGGTGACGATCGAGCAGCTTGCCGCCGCGACCGAGCAGCCCGCCTACCGGGTCGGGGCCAAGCTGCAGGCGATGGCCGGGGAACTGCGCGAACGCGACAGCGGGATCGATCTGCGCGAGGCAGGCGGTGGCTGGCGGATGTACACCCGTGCGCGGTTCGCGCCGTACGTCGAGCGGCTGCTGCTCGATGGTGCGCGATCCAAGTTGACGCGGGCCGCGCTCGAGACACTGGCCGTGGTGGCCTATCGCCAGCCGGTGACGCGCGCGCGGGTCAGCGCAGTGCGCGGCGTCAACGTCGACGCCGTCATCCGGACACTGCTCGCGCGTGGACTGGTCACCGAGGCGGGCGCCGACCCCGACTCCGGTGCGGTGACGTTCGCGACGACCGAACTGTTCCTGGAGCGGCTCGGCTTGACGTCGTTGGCCGACCTTCCGGATATCGCGCCGCTGCTGCCCGACGTCGACGTGATCGACGACCTGAGCGAAACACTTGACGAGGAGCCGCGTTTCATGAAGCTCGGCGGTGCGCCGGCTGCCCAGGCGCCGACGAACTTCGATTTGGACAAAGACGCGGATGGCTGAATCCGAGGGCGTGCGCTTACAGAAAGTGTTGTCGCAGGCCGGAATTGCATCGCGTCGGGTCGCAGAGAAGATGATCCTCGACGGGCGCGTCGAGGTCGACGATCGGATCGTGACCGAACTGGGCACCCGCGTGGATCCCGACACCTCGGTGATCCGGGTCGACGGCGCGCGGATCACCGTTGACGACACCTTGGTGCACCTGGCGATCAACAAGCCCAAGGGCATGCACTCGACGATGTCCGACGACCGGGGGCGCCCGTGCGTGGGCGATCTGGTCGAGCACCGGGTTCGCGGTAACAAGAAGCTGTTTCACGTCGGGCGGCTGGATGCCGACACCGAGGGACTGCTGCTGCTGACCAACGACGGCGAGCTCGCGCACCGCCTGATGCATCCGTCCTACGAGGTGCCCAAGACGTACCTGGCGACGGTGATCGGAACTGTGCCGCGCGGCCTTGGGCGCAAGCTGCGTGACGGGATCGAACTGGACGACGGCCCCGCGCGCGTCGACGACTTCGCCGTCGTGGACACCGTGCCGGGCAAGACGTTGGTGCGGGTTACGTTGCACGAAGGCCGCAAACGGATCGTGCGTCGGCTGCTTGCGGCCGTCGGTTTCCCGGTGAAAGAGTTGGTGCGCACCGAAATCGGGGCGGTGTCATTGGGGGATCAGCGGCCGGGCACCATCCGCGTGCTGACACAGAAGGAGCTTGGCACGTTGTACAAGGCGGTGGGGATGTGAGCGGACTGATCATCGCGGTCGACGGTCCCGCCGGCACCGGAAAGTCCTCGGTGTCAAGGGGTTTAGCACGTTCCCTGCGTGCGCGCTACCTGGATACCGGAGCGATGTACCGCATCGTCACCCTGGCCGTCGTGCGAGCCGGTGTCGACTTGGCCGATACGCCTGCGATCGAGGTGGTCGCCGCAGATGTCCCGTTGTCGGTGGGTTACGACCCCGACGAGGACAAGGCTTACCTTGACGCAGAGGATGTTTCGCGGGAGATCCGCGGTGATCAGGTGACGAAGGCGGTGTCCGCGGTATCGGCGGTGCCCGCGGTGCGCGCGCGGCTGGTCGGACTTCAGCGCGAGCTCGCGGAAGGGCCGGGCAGCGTTGTTGTCGAGGGCCGCGACATCGGGACGGTCGTGCTGCCCAATGCCGATCTCAAGATCTTTCTCACGGCGTCGGCCGAGAAGCGGGCGCGGCGTCGCTACGACCAGAACGTCGCCGCCGGACGTGAGGATGACTACGAAAGCGTGCTCGCTGACGTGAAGCGCCGGGATCATCTGGATTCGACCCGCCCGGTGTCCCCGCTGCGCGCCGCCGACGACGCGGTGGTGGTCGACACCAGCGACATGACCGAGTCCGAGGTGGTCGCGCATCTGACCGAGTTGGCCGAGCAGCGCGCCGGTGCGTCGAAATGAGCCCCCCGGATTCGGATGGCACGTGGTCCGACGAGAGTGATTGGGAGCTCGGGGCCGAGGACGTCGCCGAGGCGATCGAGGAGGCCGCTGCGCCGCCGCCGGTGGTGGCCGTGGTCGGGCGGCCCAACGTCGGCAAGTCGACCCTGGTCAACCGGATTCTGGGCCGTCGCGAGGCGGTGGTGCAGGACGTTCCCGGTGTAACGCGGGACCGGGTCTCCTATGACGCGAACTGGTTGGGACGCCGCTTCGTCGTACAGGACACCGGAGGATGGGAACCCGACGCCAAGGGGCTGCAACAGCTGGTTGCCGAGCAGGCGTCGGTGGCGATGCGCACCGCCGACGCGATCATCCTCGTGGTCGATGCCGTGGTTGGCGCGACGGCCGCCGACGAGGCCGCGGCGAAACTGCTGCAGCGATCCGGCAAACCAGTCTTCCTGGCGGCCAACAAGGTCGACAGTGAGCGCGGCGAAGCCGACGCCGCCGCCCTGTGGTCGCTGGGGCTCGGTGAGCCGCACCCGATCAGCGCGATGCACGGCCGCGGAGTGGCCGACCTGCTCGACAAATTGATCGACGAGCTCCCGACAGTGTCGGAGATGGCGTCGGGCGGCGGAGGGCCACGCCGCGTCGCGTTGGTGGGCAAGCCGAACGTCGGCAAGAGCTCGCTGCTGAATCGTCTTGCCGCAGAAGAGCGCTCGGTGGTACATGACGTCGCGGGCACGACCGTCGACCCGGTCGACTCGCTGATCGAGATGGACGGCAAGCTCTGGCGATTCGTCGACACCGCGGGGTTGCGGCGCAAGGTGGGGCAGGCCAGCGGGCATGAGTTTTACGCGTCGGTGCGTACGCACGGCGCCATCGACGCCGCCGAGGTCGCGATCGTGTTGATCGACGCGTCGGTGCCGCTTACCGAGCAGGACCAGCGCGTGCTGTCGATGGTGATCGAGGCCGGCCGGGCTTTGGTACTGGCGTTCAACAAATGGGACCTGGTCGACGAGGACCGCCGCTATCTCTTGGAAAAGGAGATCGACCGGGAACTGTCGCAGCTGCAGTGGGCGCCGCGGGTCAACATCTCGGCGATGACCGGCCGCGCGGTGCAGAAGCTGGTGCCCGCCCTGGAGACGGCACTGGAATCGTGGGACGCCCGCGTGCCCACCGGCCGCTTGAACACGTTCTTCAAGGAGATCGTCGCCGCGACCCCGCCGCCGGTGCGCGGTGGTAAGCAGCCGCGGATCCTGTTCGCCACCCAGGCGACGGCCCGGCCGCCGACGTTTGTGCTGTTCACTACCGGGTTCCTGGAGGCCGGATATCGCCGGTTCCTGGAGCGGCGGTTGCGCGAGACGTTCGGATTCGAGGGCAGCCCGATCCGGATCAACGTGCGGGTGCGCGAGAAGCGCGGCTCACGCTCTCGATAGTTGCGAATCGGGCGCGCTGACGTACCGCCGAGCGCTTGTCGGCGCGCCGGATTCGCTTTGAACCGTGGGCACTAGGCTCGCTCCGGTGCCCGTTCTCGACATGATCCTGATTGCCCTCGCCGGTGTCGGGGCAGGTGCCATCAACGCAGTCGTCGGGTCGGGCACCCTCATCACCTTCCCCACGCTGGTCGCGCTGGGTTATCCACCGGTCACGTCGACGATGTCGAACGCCGTCGGCCTGGTGGCCGGAAGCGCGTCTGGAACGTGGGGCTACCGCCGCGAACTGCGCGGGCAATGGCATCGGCTGCGGTGGCAGCTGCCGGCGTCGTTCTTCGGTGCAGGGCTGGGTGCGTGGCTGCTGCTGCATCTGCCCGAGAAGGTGTTCCAGCAGATCGTGCCGGTGCTGCTGATCCTCGCGCTGGTGCTGGTCGTGATTGGGCCGCGCATCCAGGACTGGGCGCGGCGGCGGTCGGAGGCGGCCGGCGAGTCGGCGGAGCATGTGTCCCCGCGGAAGATGGTGATGCTCGTCATCGCGACCTTCGCAGTGGGCATCTACGGCGGGTACTTCACCGCCGCCCAGGGAATCCTGCTGATCGCCGCGATGGGTGCGTTGCTTCCCGAGAACATGCAGCGGATGAACGCGGCCAAGAATCTGCTCTCGCTGGTGGTGAATATCGTTGCGGCAGTGGCCTACACGGTCGTCGCATTCGACCGGATCAGCTGGCTGGCCGCCGGGCTGATCGCGATCGGGTCGACGATCGGCGGGTTCCTCGGCGCGCACTACGGACGACGGCTGTCGCCCAATGCGCTGCGCGCGTTCATCGTCGTGGTGGGCCTGATCGGGCTGTGGCGGCTGCTGACGATCTAGAAGTGCGTACGCGCCTTCTCCTGTTCAAGTACCGCGTCGAGATCTTTGAGCCGCTCCATCGATGACACCGCCCGCTGAGTGCGGTTGTTCTTGGCCAGCAGGTCTCTATGGCGGTGCACGAATGCCCAGTAGCCTGCGGTGAACGGGCACGCGTCGTCGCCGAGCCGTTTCTTCGGGTCGTACTCGCAGTCTGCGCAGTGGTCGCTCATCTTGTTGATGTAGGCGCCGCCGGACGCGTAGGGCTTGGTGGCGAGCTTGCCGCCGTCGGCGTGCTGGCTCATGCCGATGACGTTGGTCGGCATGACCCACCGGAAGCCGTCGACGTAGGCGGTGGCGAACCATTCGGTAAGCTCGCGCGGGTTGTAACCGCGCTGCAGCGCGTGGTTGCCCAGCACCATGAGCCGTTGGATGTGGTGTGTCCAGCCGCGGTCGCGGACACCCATCAGGGCGTGGCGCAGGCATTCGGCGGTCACGGCGTCGGCGTCCAGGTCGACCCACCAGTCCGGCAGCTTGGCCCGGGCTTCGAGTTTGTTGCCGCGAAGATATGCCGGGCCGAAGTGCCAATAGAGGTGCCACATGTATTCGCGCCAGCCGAGGATCTGGCGGATGAAGCCTTCGACGGCGGCCAGCGGAGCCCGCTGTCGGCGGTACGCCTGCTCAGCGGCGTGGACGGCATCAAGAGGATGCAGGACGCCGAGATTCAAGGGGACGGACAGCAGTGAGTGCGACATGGCCCAGTCCTGGCCCATCATGGCGTCCTCGTAGCGGCCGAAGAGTTCGAGGCGGTGGTCGATGAAGCGGGTCAGCGCCCGCTTGGCTTCTGACGGTGTGACGGCGAAGAGGCGTGGGCCGTCGTCTCCGACGGTGTCGATGTCCATGCGGTCGAGATCGCGGCGCACCTGGTCGTCGACGTCGTCCTCGTGAGGGCGGTATGGCTTCGGAGCGCCAAGTGTCGCTTGCTTTTTGGGTGGAGATTCGCGGTTGTCCTCGTCGTAGTTCCAGCGCCCGCCGACGGGATCGGCGCCGTTCATGAGCACGTCGAAGCGGCGGCGCTGGTCGCGGTAGAAGTCCTCCATCCGGAATCTCGTGCGGTTGCCGGCCCACTCGGCGAAGTCAGCGCGGGGGAGCGCGAAGGTCGGGGTGGGGAGGACGTCGGCCACGAGGCCGTGCTTTTTGAGGTCGTGGACGAACCGCTCGGCGGCGTGCGAGGTCGGCTCGTGGACGAGGACGGGGCGGCCGAAGCGCTCGAGCGCGTCGGTGTAGGTGTCGGCTTTGAGCAGAGTGGCGCGGTCGCCGAGGTCGCGCTCGGCGTGGCGGAGCGCGGACAGGATCAGGTGCAGCTTCTGTCGGTGGTAGCGGCGACGGCGCAGCGCGGAGGTGGCCTCGACGAGAAGAATCTCGCGGTGGGCGTGCTCTCCGCCGTAAACCGCGGGTCCCAATTGGTCGGCGAAGAGCCAGAGCGGCGTGTCATCGTGCGCGGTCACAGGCGGCGAGTACCCGGCCCGAGCGATTGCAATTGTGACGGCGCGCTGCGGTAGGCTTTCGATCTGCTGCCGGCGATCCTGGCAGCACCACGGGCTGTGGCGCAGCTTGGTAGCGCACTTGACTGGGGGTCAAGTGGTCGCAGGTTCAAATCCTGTCAGCCCGACCAGAGAGAACCCCGCCGGCGGCAGCCGAGCGGGATTTTCTTTTGGTCGGGGACATGTGCTGGGAAGCGAAGCGCCATCACACGCCCGTCCTGCACCCGGGGGCCAGTTAACGGCGGCACCGTCAATTAATTGTTTGATGAGGGTTTGTACCGCGGACATTACGGATATCTAACGGTCATGAACGGCGTCGGGCTACTTGGCGGACGCTACGAACTTCGCGACGTGCTGGGTTTCGGTGCTACGGCCGAAGTGTGTGACGGCTGGGACACTCGCTTGAGCCGCCCCGTGGCCATCAAACTCCTTCGCCGGGGCCTGAGCTCGCAAGCCGACGTCCGGCAGCGGTTCGAAATCGAGGCGCGCGCGGCCGCGGCTCTCAACCACTCCAACATCGTCCGGGTGTATGACATCGGCAACCACAACGAGACTCCCTTCATCGTGATGGAGCGACTGCCGGGCGACACCCTCGGCGACCAGATAGCGCTCGGACCGCTCTCTGAGGCGCAGACTCTTGCGGCGCTGTGCGACGTGCTCGCGGCTCTTGCGGTCGCGCACGATGCGGGAATGCTGCACCGTGACATCAAGCCCGGCAATTTTGACCGCGCTCACTGAAATTCCCCACTGACGCTCTTCGAAATTCCCCACCCGTGTGGCTCCGCCGAGAAGGGCGGG
>JAIEPH010000093.1 GCA_019749805.1 Mycobacteriaceae bacterium
CTGCCAAATATCTCCCGCATGCGCTGCTCCTTGTGGAGAGGAATACGGCGGGATCGAATATGGCGGGTTGCCAGTATACTGATGGCATGGAGCACCCTCCCGACCGGATCGACACCGCTGAGGTTCTGCACCCGGAGTGGTTCGCCGCCTTCCTCGCCGACCGGGGCACCCGTAAACCGTCGGTGCACACGATGAAGGCCTACTGTCAGGACTTCGACGCGATCGCGACCCTGGTCGCCGGCGGCGACCCGAGCGACCTGCCCGGGATGTCGTTGGGCGACATCACGACCGACTCGATGCGCACGGCGTTCGCGCAGTACGCGGAAACCCATGAGGCCGCGACGATTCAGCGGTGCTGGTCGACCTGGAATGTGCTGTGCACGTTCCTCTACACCTCGGAGCTGATTGCGGCCAACCCGATGCCGTTGGTCGGCCGGCCCAAGCTCGCCAAGACGCTGCCGAAGGCGCTGCCGACAGGCTCCGTCACCGCACTGCTGGCCACATTGGAGTCGACCCCGGAGCGGCGGCGACGCAGCGACTGGATCGAACGCGACCGCGCCCTCATCCTCACCGCGCTGCTGGCCGGCCTACGTGCCGATGAATTGTTGCGCGCCAACGTCGGCGACCTTCGATCCAGCGACGACGGGGCCATCATCCACGTTCGCGGCAAGGGCGGCAAGGACCGCCGGGTCCCGATCGAACCGGCGCTGGTCGAGGTCCTCGAGCACTATCTCGACAGCCGAGCGACCCGTTTCCCGGCCACAACTCGACAGCGGTCCTCCCCCCGCAGGGGACTGGCCGCCTGGCCCCCGTCGGCGCCGCTGTTCGTCGGCGCCGACGGCGACCGGATCTCCCGAGGCACACTGCAATACCGGGTATTGCGCGCGTTTCGCCGCGCCGGCATCGACGCCGACCGCGCACGGGGCGCACTCGTCCATGGGTTGCGCCACACCTTCGCCACCGAACTCGCCAACTCCGAGGTCAGCGTCTACACGCTGATGAAGCTGCTCGGACACGAATCCATGGTGACCTCCCAGCGCTACGTCAGCGCCGCCGGCACCGAAACCCGTACGGCTGCAGCCCAGAACAAGCTGTACCGGCTCTTAGCAGATAACTGAGCGGGACCGATTCTTCCGCCAAGAATCGAGTAGTCGACTACCCGTGGCAACGGCGGGGCCGGTGGTTACCGTTGGGGCGGGTTCAAGGTCGAGCAGTTGTTCTGTTCACGGAAGGGGTTGGCGTTGATCGATGCGGTGCAGGTCCTGTGGTCGCCGGCGGGAGTGACGATGCCGGCGCTGGGCACGATGGCGCTAGTGGATACCACCGATGGCGACACCCCGAATATCCGCATGCCGGTGCGGATGCTGTCGGTGGACACTCCGGAGGTCACCGCCAAGACTGCGGCCGGCGCGGCGCGGGTCGACGAGAAGCTGGCTCAGCTCGCCGAGTGGATCGAGGACGGGAACACCAACGTCCCGATCACTCCTCGGTTCGCGGAGTACCTGCTACCGAAAATACGAACGGGGCGCGCCGGAACGCTGCCGTTCGAGCAGGGCAGTGCCGCCTCGAAGTTCGCGAAGGACAACGCGACGACTCGGCTGACCAAGCCCGACGGCACACAGCGCAGCCTGTTCGTGCGCACCGCCGATGCGCCGTTCGACAACAACGGCCGACTGCTTGCCTACGTAGCACCGAACTACTCCGAAAGCGAACGCCGTGAGATGACCCGTGCGCAGCGGGCCACATTCAACCTCGACATGGTGGCATCGGGGTGGGCCGCCCCATTCATCATCTACCCGTCGATCCCTGGCGAGCTGGATCTTCCGATCTTTCTCGCCGCGGCCGACGCGGCACAGGAAGCGAGTCCCGCCCTGGGGATTTGGGCGGATACAGAAACCCTGCTGGCCTACGAGTACCGCGCGGCCGAGAAGCTCTATGGGATCACCAAGAAGATCGTCGACAGCGAGGTGCCGCGCGATCGATACGGGTGGCGTGAGCGGTATTGCGCGGACATGCGGACCCGGGTTATGTACGGGCCCGAAGACTACTTCGAGATCCCGCCGACGTACCGGCTCTGGCTCTGGCCCGCCGACGTCAACCGGGCCGTCGGGGAGCTCAACCTGACACCTTCGCCGCGACTCGTGGGTGCCGCGTAAACCCCACGCACTGCCACAGTATGAGGGGAAATTCATGCGGCGGTGCCGGGCCGCGCGACGCGCACGCCGTCACTACTTATCGCGGCTTGTCGTCGGGAAATTCGTTGCGTAGCGTGTCGACGCCGCCACCGATTCCGACGCGCGGACGTGGATCGATCTCGACCGGTTGTTGCTCGGCCGGCACCTGTGGCTGATTGGTGCCGACGTCTGTCTTCTCGTCGCTCATGACGAGCTCCTATCGATAATGATGTGGGTTGGCTGTAGGGCGTGCTGCGCGCCGAAAATGACGCTCAGCGACGCCGTGACGATCAAAAGCCCGATTGCGGCGATGAGGACGCGGAAGCGAGTGGCGATGCCGAATCTGCTGCCCACGATGGTTTGTGCATGCGCGATCGCGTCTTGGTGGCCGCGCGCATAGTCGTAATACATCTTGGCTGGTGTGATCGGTGGTGGAACGAACAGCTCCTCGGCGGTGTCGTGGGCGACGTTCATCCTCATGGGTATCGGCACGAAGATCAAGAACGACGTCGCCACCGCCAGTAGGTAGCAGCCGATCGCCAGCCAGTAGAAGACAGGCTGGCGCGGCCCGGTGGAAAAGCCGAAGAACGCGACCGCGGCGGTGGCCAACGTCAATAGCGTCGAGGTGTTGCTGCGATACTTGTCCAGCAGGCTTTCGATCTGCGCTCGGGCTGCTTTCGATTCCTCGTAATACAGCTTGACGGTATCGGGAAAGACCTGGGCCATCGGCGAATCTCTCCCCTCTGCCGAACTCGATCCATCGTAGTGCTACTTCCCGACGCCGACACGTGACACGCCTTGCCCCCGAACCCTCGCGGCACCGCCGCCGTCAGCGGTTCGGCCAGGTCCCCCCCACTGTCAACACCTCGAACGACTTCGCCCCGATATCGGACCCACCGCAGTACTACCTGGCGACCGGGTCAACTCGCTGGGTAGTCCCGCCCGAGCAGGTCACACAACGCGTGGACCGGTATTCGGAGGGCTTCCGAGAGTTGCTCGGCGTAGCGGCGGGCGATGGCCAGCCCCTCCGTCTGCTCGTCGAACGTACCCGTCAGGTCAACAGCGATTCGGCAACCGAATGTATCGCTGACTGCGGTGTCGTCAACGGTAACCTTAAGAACGCCACGGGGATTGGCCAATTTCGCAACGGCGGCGCGCACAGCATCCGCCCCGGCCGCCATATCGACATAGACCGACACGAATGAATCCATAGCCGCCATGATCCTCACCGCCAAGCGAGCGCGGCACCATTGAAACCGCGCCGTTGCGCGCTGTTCACGCAATCGACGCGCATCGCAGTACGAACCATACCCACCTGTCGCAATTGACCTGCCAAACCTGTTCGACGAATAGACAATTCACAATCTGGCGGCCGAGGTTGAAGCGCTGACGGCGCCCCACTCGGTGCGCGCAACGACGATTGCTGCTGCCTCACCAGGTCAGCCCCCCATCGCCCCGTTGGCGAAATCGTCTGCCTGCCGGATACCGAGAACACAGAATGTAAGGTGATGGCTTACAAGTATGTAAGTTGCCACTTGACACTATGGCCGACGTTACCGCATGCTTGAGTGCATGGCAACGACCCCGGCCAGCCACCTCGGCCAGCTCCTCGAGGAGTACAAGCGCAGCCACAGCGCCACCGACACTGGCTTAGCCGACCGTATCGGCATCACCCGTCAAACCTTAGGCCAATGGCGCAGTGGCGAATTGCGTTCTCTGCCAACCCAAGCCAACTTGCGGGCCATGGCCACCGAGATCGGTCGACCGTATCGCCAGGTCCTCTCGGCCGCGCTGTTTGATTCGGGCTACCTCACCGACACCGAGGGCAGCTCTCCCCGACCGCATGACGAGGTGCTCCACGACGCCATCAGTGTGCTGACCGAAGCAAGCCGACTCACCAATCAGCCGATGCGCCAGACGAGTTCGGGTCAGTGGGAGGCCGACCCCGACCCGCGCGCCGCGTTGCCGATCGACTGGGCCGCCTTCGTGACCGAGGCCCTGGCAGGCGCCGCCGCCAACGCCGGCGGAATCGACACCATCCTGTCGGGGCGGCCTGGGTCCTGGGAGGCCTCCGTGGTTGGCGATGCTCTGCGCGCCGCGGTCGGACATGACGAGTGGGACCTATGGCGCCACCGAACCGAGCCGGTGACCGTCGTCCTGAACCCCGAACGCATCCTCTTCGACGACGATGCGTCGAACGACTACGAGGAGGTGGATGCCGCCGAGGGCGAAATTACCCGTCGCGAGAATGCGATCCGCCCGGGGCACGTCTACTCGGGTGATGCAGACCCACAGAGCCTTCAATGGGCAATCGACCTCGGCTACGAAGTCAGAGCGGGTCATCCCCCGGAACCGCCGACACAAGAGGAGATGGAGGCCATGATCGCGTCCGCGGATGCGGACCCGATCCCGCTCAGCCCCGAGGAGCAGGCCGAAGAGGACGCCCTGGAGGCTCTGGGCGCCCTGCGGGACCGGCTGGCAGCACAGCAGCGGGCCGATCTCGCCGAGTACGGGGACCGGCTCGCCGATGCGGTGCGAACGAAGCTGGAGGCCCTCCAGCTGCCTGTCCCGGTCACGGTGACCGTCGACCTGGACACCCCGTGGGACCAGGCGCCAGAAACGCCCGCCGAGGGTTGGACCACTGGCGCGATCGACGCTGCTATCGCCGCCGCCATCGCCGCGACGCCCACGCCAGAATCAGTGCCGGGCTCCCTGCTGGAACGGGCGGAAGCGTCGCTTCGCCGCGATGGGACGGATCGCGCCGGTGAGTGAGCCCGACCTGGCCAAGCTGTCGGAGGCCTCGGAGCTGTGTGGCATCCCCACCGACATCCTCAAACTCATGGCCGCCGATGGCCTACTCCCCCAGGCCGTCCGGGGCAAAGCTGGTCACGTGTACGTTCCCCGCAACGACGTCCCGACCTGGAGTGAGTGCGTCAGCCTGCTCAAGGAGCAGCGCGACCGCCATCTTCGCCGCGCCGCCTCTGCTCTACGCCGCCTGGACACCGAACTCGAAGCAGTTCGCAACGACATCACCGAGGCCCGCGAGTACCCGCAACAAACCCTTGGCACTGACCTGATGAGCTTCGGCCACTGGCCCCACGATCGCATGGCTTCGTCCCTGCGCGGCCAACCGCTCATTACCGGCGTTCTGGAGCAGTTCACCACCGAAAGGATGGCGATCACGCGCTACCACGACGCCTACCTGGACGCTCTGGCGTCTGAGGGACGGCTGCCCCGAGAAGACCCACCCTGACCCCGGCCTGATGTCATGCTGGCGCCCGGTCCGCGTCTGACAACACCGACGCGATCAGGGATCCGCTGGGACCCGCGGTGTAGCCGGCAGGCGGCGAAAGAGGCAGCGGCACAACCGCTCCCCCGACCTCGGACGCGTAACGGGCGGCCTCGTCGCTCTCGCCGTCGGTGTACACCCGCACCGCGGCGGGCTGGCCGGGTACGCATACCAACATTGTGAAGTCGGCGATCTGCGCCTCTCCCGTCCGCTTGCGGGGGTCTGTCGAACGTGCCCGCCGCTGTCGTCGTCGCTCATTGCGCCATTGTCGCCGCGGCGACCAGCAGGACCACGATGTGATCCCCCGGTCAGGTCAGCGTGTCCGGAGAGTCGGCGTTACGCGATGATCCGGTGCAGCGCGGTCGCCACCGCGCACGCGGTGACGATGGCGGTGACGATGCCCGCCGAAAGGTAGCCAACCCCTCCGGCGGCGATGGCGAGCAGCGCGATCACCACCCAGCGCAGGGGCAGGCGTTCGGCCGGCGGCTGGTTGCGGTCCTGGGAAGGCCGCGAGGACGGTACCGTTGACACTGTGTTGTTCCTCCATTTCTCGTGGGATGACGCACCGCGGCCTTCGGGGATTGCGCCCCCGAGGGCCGCTTCGTTGGTTCCGGTTCCCAGCTCTAGAGCTGTAGTTCCGCAAGCCGCTGACGTGCATCTATGACCGTTGTACCCGACTTGAACGGGGCCCGTGCTACGCTGTGGATAACGGCTTAACCCGCCGAAAAGGACAGTGTCAATGGTCGATGACCCGATATTTTTAGGAGGGTTAAGACGTTGCGGTAAGCCCGTCGCGGGTAATCCGTTTTGTGACGTAAATCACTAGGAGGTCGGCGATGCCACGTTACTTCTTCGAGCTGAGCATTGCCCGGCCCCCGAATGCGCGGGAGCGCGCAGTTCTTGCCTCGCGGCTGAAAAGGCTCGCACAGATGGAGCAGTCCGCCGCCGACGCGGGAGACCGGCTGCAGGAACTGCTGGCGGGGCGGGCCACCCCGCCAGCAGACATCCGGATTCGGCACGGCTTCGTGCGTCTCTTCGTCCCAGACTCCGCGGCGGACACCACGAATCGCAACGCGACCAGGCGTGACCAGCGTCCCCCGAGCACCCGGTTGATGTCGCCGAGGGGGCGGGCGTTGCCGTTCCTGCTGATCGCGCTGTTCGAAGCGCAAATGCGCCTGGGCCCAGGGCAAGTCGCCGTGCGCAACGAGTTGCCGTTGAAGGCCGAGAACGAGAAGCTGGGTTGGACGGACTACATCGCCACGGACGCCCAGGACGCGACTGAGGGCCGGATCTTCGTTGACGTGCCCACCAAGAAGGCCCGCCAGATCCACTCCAGTCTGATCAGGCTGCACAAGGAGAACTTGATCAGCGTGCCGCCGGCAAAAGGCCGTCACCGTCGCTACGAGGACTTCGTGCTGAAGCGGGAGGACGCTCGACCCACCGGGGACAACAGCGTCTATCGAGTACCTGAGCACGACACCGATTTCTTCACCGTCCCGGCGTCGTTGTTCACCAACGGCTGGATCCACGTGCTCGAGGACAGCGAGCTGGTTCTGCTGCTCATCGCTGCGCGGATGTACAGCGAGCACGGCAAGACGCCTCAGCCACTGCCGTCCGGGCCGCGCAAGCTGAACTACGGACTCAGCCGCGACTCCTTCGAGGCCGGCCATCGCGTGCTGGACTACCTCGGCATCCTCGACGTCATCTCCGACTACCAGCGCAATACAGACGGCAAGGTCGACGGCTTCGGCGACCGTGGTGCTCAACCCCATCTCCTGCGGTTCCACCCTGAGGCACTCGACAGGCCCGCCTACCCGACCATCGTCGACACCATCACCGAACAGATCGCCAAGTCCGAGGCCTCGTAGCCCGTGCTGTCGAGCGAATCCGACTCCGGGCTGTCGGCTGAGGGCGGCGGCCCGGATAAGCGTCTGGGTCCCGACTGGTGGCGCACCGAGGCGATCCTGGTTGCTCAGCTGCGTGACCTGGTGCCGGGTCTCGACAGCATCGGCTCGTTCGCCATTCCGTTCGCGCGGTTGCCGCGGCGGCTCGGTGCCTACGCCGCGGAGTTCCCGCGATGGGCAGACGTCGCCAGTAAAACTCCGCAGGCACTGCTGCAGCGGCCGAAGTTGGGCGACTCGGCTATTCGGGCGCTGATCGAAACCGCCCGGGAGGCGGTGCGGATCAACCAGGACACCATCGCCGCCGGGAGGGTCGGCGCCGAAGCGGCGGTAGCTCGCCTGATTGGGCAACTCGACGACTTCGACCGAGCGATCCTGGCGGCACTGCAGTGGGCTCTGGACCCGGTTTCGAAACGGGTGATTGCCGAACGTCTTGGCGTGCACCCGGTCTCGGTGCAGCGCAACCTGCCTCGGGCTCAGGCGCGTTTCGCCGAGCTGCTGGCAGATCCGGCGCACCAGGAGGTCGGCGAACTCGCAGACGAGGTGCGGTGCCGCCTGGGCCCGTATGTTCCCGCAGCTGTGGTCGGCGTCGAGCTGCGCCGTCTCGGTATTGAGCCCTCTGGTCAGACCGCTGAGGTGTTACTCCATGTCGCCGGCCCGTATGGGCGGTGCGGCACGTGGGTGGAGATCAGCGCGGACGACGGTGGGGGCCGCGCGCAAGCGGCAGCGGCTGTGGATGCGGTCTTCGTCGGGGAAGCTGCCCCCTCGACCGATTCCCTGCTGCAGGCCCTGGTCGATCTGGGGATGCCCGCGGGGATTGCCCTCCTCTACCTCGAAAGTCAGTCGGCATTGCGGCGTTTCGGCGATGTCTGGGTGCGCTGGGCCGGTGATACGACGGGCAACATGGCCGAAGCCGTCCTGCACGTTCTCGGTGCCCCGGCAACCGCAGAGGCCATCCTGGCGACGATCGGCTTCGAGGCGAACACGAGCCTGCCAACGGTCAATGGGACGCTGTCAGAGGACTCCCGGTTCATTCGCGCCAGCCGACACACCTGGGGCTTGCGGGCCTGGGGAATCACGGAGTACGCCGGCATCGCGCACGCGATCGGGGCCGGCATCGACGCTCGGGGCGGCAACGCCAAGATCGACGACCTGATCGCCGACCTGCTGGCGACATATCCGGACGTAGCCGAAAGCTCGATCAGGTCATACATATCCACCCTGGAGTTTATCAGCAAGGATGGAATGGTGCGACGACGCACCGCTGCCGACGAGTGGCCCCCGGTCCCGCCGCTCAATACGGTGCGGGGGGCATTCTTCAACGGACGCAACGAGATACGGTTGGCGTTGCCAGTGACGACCGAGGTGCTTCGTGGATCCGGTCAAGCCATTCGTCCGGCGGTGGCCGACGCAGTCGGGGTAGCACCGGGCGAACGGCGAGTGTTCGCCAGCCCGCAGGGCGAGGTCACCGTGTTTTGGAAGCTGTCGTCGACCTCGGGCGCCAACGTCGGCTCGCTGCGAGCGCAAGCCGTAGCCCTCGATGCGACGACGCACGACACACTGGTGCTCGCTTTCCGGCTGGGCGACGCGTCTGTCGAGGTGACGCGCCTTGGTCCCGAAGAGCCTGCGTTGCAGCGACTGGCGGATCTGCTCGGCCACACTGTGCACAACCCGGCCGCGGCGTTAGCCGCGAGCTTGAGATGTCGACGCAGCGACGTGGCCGCGGTCTTGCGCGCCCGCGGGGACGCTGAGTTGGCAGCAGTGCTGGACAGCAGCTGAGCACGAGTACGCGTGTGGTGGTGGGGGCCGGCGGCCGCCAACCACGGGGCCGTCGCAGCCCGGGTGGGAGGAGAGCAGCACACGACGTTCAAGCAGTAGCCGAATTCCCGTTCGTGGTCCGCGAGGTCCTCTCAAACACCGGGCTGGAGTCCCGAACTCGAGGACGCCATGCCGACCCACGGCATGACGCTCTGACGCAAATCCGGGTCTAGCGTAGGGCCATGGCTCGACGATCGCCGTGGATCAATGAAAAGACTCAGCTGCTCGTCCGACTCCTCGATGAGCGCTACGGTCTGGCCATCACCGAAGACGTGGCCCGTGAGGACATCTCCAACCATGTTGACCAGGTCGCCAGCATGATGCGCATCGGCCGGCAGGCCGCCAAGTACTACGTCACCGACGAGGTGATCGCAGGCTTTGCCGCTCACATCGCCACGGCGGTGGGCGCGAACAACGTGGTAGACCTCGACGGGCACCGCCGCCGGCAGCGAACCAACCAGCCCCCCTCGGCCTGACTCAACCGTCCACGTCTGATGATCCTGCCGGCAACCCCGGCCGCGGCGCGATTCGCCCGTCTTGAGGGGCTTCGTCCGCAACGCTCATCCGCAGCGGTCGGTGAAGATGTGCAGGAGGCAGCCGAATAGTTCTTCCTCGCTGGCGATCTGGAAGGCATCAGCGCCGCGGTGGGCTTGCTGCCACCGGTTCACAATCAGAGTGGTGAGCGCGTGGGCGTCGACGTCAGCCGGCGGTACCTGTTCGTAGTGCGTGGTGATCCAATCGTCGGCCTCGGTGGTGACAGTGTGATCGGCGTGTCGGACCACCCAGGATCCCCGGGCGCCGTGGGCGACAACTGATCCGATTGGGGGGCCGTCACCGATCACCGTGAACAGGATGCCGTGGACAATCTTAGTGTCGCGTCCGAGCCAGGCACCAATCACACGAGCGGAATCCTCGGTTCCGTCGAACTGCATGCCGATGAGTTCAGTGCGCCGCAGCCGGATTGGTCCTCAGCTAGTCGGCAACACCCGACCCTTGCGGTGCGCGAGCGTCATCGGTGGCCGCGACGTGTTCCAGTGTGCTCCACAGTGCCAGGTCGTGCTCTTCGGGTTCGATCTCTGCGGTGTCGAAAGCGTCCCGGTGTGTACGGATCGCGTTGAGTGCGCATGAGAGTTGGGCTTGCAGTACGCCGCTACTCCCCCGCTCTTGAGCCCTCAGTTCCCAGATGTCGTTGACTTCGGCCAAGGTCCCGCTGACCGTTCGTGCGAAGTTCGAGGCGCCGACTTTCCATTGCTCATAGTCGGCTTTGCCCTGAACCCAGGCTTCGTGGCCGCCGTGGGTCTTCTTGAGACACTGGGCGTGAAACGCGGTGAGTGCGGCCTTCTTTCGCCGCATGGCCCCGCTGTTGCGGGCGTGCATGTCGGTCAATGTCTGCCGAGTCCGTCCGATCAGATCCGGCGCTGTCAGCTGCGACCAGATCTCTCGATCGCGCGTGGGTGGGTGCGAGTTGCGGAGCACGACGTCCTCGAAATCCTGGTCGCTGAGCGTACGCAGTGGCAGTTTCCGTTCAGCGCGTTCGGACTTCTGCTCCCTGATCGCATCCGTGCGGATCCGCGCGCCGCGGGTCGGCTCCACCACTCCCCCGCTCCTTTTCGATCGATTCTGTTGGTTTACGTGGCCAGACCCCGCACCAACGCCAGGATCCGATACCTAAGTCTGCGGTCAGCGTGATGGTGTGGTCACACCCCAAAATGCCCACAGGCATACGCGTCTGGAGAATCGCACTGCCGGCGCTACGCCTGCGGAGCCGAGGTGCACTGCACGTGCTGGGGCCCTTATCGGGAAGATGCTCTTCGGCGGCACCACTACCCCACTCGCTCAACAACTGTTTGGTGGCCTTCCTGGGTCTGGGAGCCACCATCACCACGCACCCGCAACACCCCAAGGTTGAGATCTGCGGGCTCCTGTAGCACCGCGGTCGGATTGGTGGTTCATGTCGGAGCCGGGGCGAAATCGCGATCCACCATTTTCCCCGTATCTTCGTCCTGATTTTCAGGGACTGGACGATGCCCCACAGTCCGGCTTCGACGGTGACACTGGGGGTCCGGGCTCTGATCGGCGAGCCGGCCAGCGCCAACTGATCTCACTCCGGGCTTCGCCGATTACCAAGTACGTGGGCTCGTACGAGCTGGGAAAACCCGTCTATTGGGCTCCAGGCGGCTGATCGCCGGTTTCGCCGATGGGAGATGGCCGCGGCGGGCCTGAGTCACGCAGGAAGTGTCTGAGGTCCCAATACGGCTCCATCTCTGGTTCAGCCGACGGTCGTATTCAATAAAAGCCCTGGTCGACCGGTACGGCGCCCCGCGGCCGAGGAGTACAGCTCTCCCAGGCGTCAGGCTGCATCCACGGCTTGGGGTGTAACGGGGGTGCCAACGGCGATCTGGGCCATGCCGACTGTTCAGTCCAGAGTCGACATGACAGTGCGACTACAGGCATTCATTCGGGTGTGCATTCCGGCTCGGTGCGAGGTGTGTTCGTTGGCTGGGCGCTAGCCGGGGACACACGTGGTGCGCCACAGCCGCGATTATGCAGCGGGGCGAGTCGTCATCCACGTGGGCGCCTCCGTAGTTCCTGCGATCTGACGTTGGATGTGACGTATCACGACGGCGTGTAGAGAGCCACCAGTAGGGCACTTGATGGGGCACCAAGTCATACCCGCCACTCTGAGCCCTGTTGAGCCTGCTGCCTCGGTACGGACATCGCGTGTAACCCTGCTGCGCGTGCGGTGCACTGCCCGCCTCTGGAACCGGCTGAGTGCATCGGTACGGGTTCCGCACACTGCGACACGCCGTACACAGAAACGAGTTTTAGTGAGCACCCGGCACGTTGTTGGCATGTCAGCCTGGCGGGGAACCCGCCCCGGTACTTGGTTGCTGTTATGTAGGCGAACACGTCCTCCTAGTCGCAGGCATACGGAGTTGCAGACGTGCTGCACGGTGCTGATACGGGTATCGGTGCATACCTGACGTCTGGTACGCGGTCGGGTATTGGTTCAGGTATCGACTCAGGTATCTGTCACGATATTCGCGGATGCATTGGCCCGCGTGGTGCGCACGGTCTGACGTGGCGTTTTGTGACCCGTTAGTGTGCAGGCCGCGACCACGGGGCGGTTGCAGGTGCTTCTCGATGTGGGCTACAGAGTTGTCGCCGTTGCGCGGATTCGTACGTGAGGCCAGATTGCGGTCCCCGCCGCAGTCGATAGTCGACGCTCTACTGGCTGCCAGGTGCACTGTAAAGTAACGGGTGCAGGGTTTGGCGGCACTGTATTTGCTATGGCGGTTCACATCGACGGTCGCCCTTGTCCCGATGTTGGTGGCAACGTTGAGTGAACCGGGGTCAGCTCGGCGCGTCATCGTGTGGCGTGTCGAGTTGTACGCCTTAGACTTTGTGAACCATGGATGTGTGTGGTGCATGGCACCTGAGCCGTTGTCGTGTAGCAGGCGCGCAGGACCCCCGAAATTCGCAGAGTGAGGCGCCCGCATGACCAGTAGCGTAGCCGCTTGGGACGAGTCTGGGCCCGCAGAACCCGCCGTCGATTGGCCGCGGCTGGGCAAGGTTTATCTCTTCGCAAATGGCAAGGGCGGCGTAGGTAAAACGACCTGTTCCACACATGGCGCGGCGCTTGTTGCTTCGGATGGTGCCCGGGTTCTGCTCGTCGACCTCAATGGGCAGGGCAATGTCGCGAACATACTTGGCTTCGCCAACACCGACGCCAACGACAAGGGGCGCAACCTGTTCAGCGCCATTACCGCGGGTAGCCCACTTACACCGGTTCGAGACGTCCGGCCCAATCTTGATGTGGTCCCGGGCGGCCCGTTTGTACGGAGAATCACTCCGGTTCTTGCCGCTGAAATGGGCAATCCGCAGTCGGCCAAGCATGTCTTGATGTCCCTGGCCGTAGCGCTTCAGCAGATCAGTGATTCCTACAGCTTGATCATTATCGACTCGCCTCCCGAGAATCAGGTGCTGCTTCAGGTGGCGCTGTGTGCCGCCAGATTCGTGGTGGTTCCGATGAAGACCGACGACTTGTCACGGACGGGGTTGCGTGAGTTGGCCGGCGACTTGCGGGCCATGCGTGAGCACAATCCGTATCTGATGTTGTTGGGCTGCTTCGTGTTTGCGTCGGGCACGAACGCGCGGGCGATACGCAAAGAGACGACGGAGAATGTGTCCAGGGACCTGGGGCAGAAGGCCGAAGATGTGATGTTGAAGTCGTTCATTCGGCACTCGGAGGCCGTTTCCCAGCAGGTTCCGAAGTATGGCCGATTGGCCCATGAGTTGGAGCAGGAGATCGTCAACAACCCCAAGCACTGGGACATCAAGAAGGGCACGGCTGGCGGTGCGTCGGTGGTGAGCACGACGACCCGCCCGGTCGCCGAGGACTTCGCGAAGCTGACGAAGGAAATTCTTACGCGTGGATCGCAGATCCGTGCGGAGATGATGGAAAAGGAAGTATGGCCGTGAGTAACAACCTCACCCGACAGGAACTACCGCCAGAAGATCTCGGGGATCTCACAGCTCCACCGGAGCGCGGCGCGGGCCTGGCTGGCCTTGTCGATGACGTCGCGCCGTCCGCGCCGCCGCCCGATCAGCGTGCCGCTCCCGGTGTTGCCGATCCTGTTCCGAGTCCGCTCAAGGCGGTGCCGGCGTCGTCGTCGAGTGCGCGCGCGTCGGTTGTTCGCAAGCCCGGGCGTCCACGCACTCGGTCCAAGCCGACGTCGGCGGTATATGTGAGTGCCGGGGTCAAGAAGCGGTTCGAGAAGTACCGCCACGATTCGAAATCGACCAATTTGCAAGTGGTTTTGGAAGCCATCAGCGCTAAGCACAAGGACGGCGAGCTCGCCGAAATCATCGAGCGGTCCAGGTACAGCTCCGCGCCGGTCAATGACCTGTTTCCCGCGGACCCCTCTGCGGTCCGCTATCTCGGTGGCGGCAGTTCGCAGATCGCGTTCAGTCCGACACCTCAGCAGGAGGAAGTCATCGACCGGATCGGCGGCGATCTCGGCTTCGAGACACGCTCGACGTGGATCGCGGCCGTGCTCAACGCCTTTCTGCCCGGTAAGAAGGACGCGACCGCGGGCGGCTAGAAGCTGCGTGGAGAATCTGCGCGCTGCGGCGGCACGTGAGGTCCCGCGCCGCTGGCGCCTGGATGCCCCACGCGGATATGCCTCCGCTGGGCCTCTAGCTGCCGCACGTGTGCGCCGGTGGTGCGGACCTTGCCGCAGGGCAGTGTGTGATCAATCCGTTGAAGCGTCGGTGCGCGTGCCCGCGGTGATTTCGTCGGTTAGGGCCTGGCCGAGCAGCTCGAGCGCCGCAGCCCACAGAGCGTGCGGGTTTCGCCGGTAGTACACGCGGCCCATGCCGTCTTCGCGGGTGATCAGCCCGGCGGTGGTCAGATCTTTGAGGGGCTGCTGGATAGAGCTTTGGGCGTGGAATCCAATTTCGGCGACGAGGTCACTGGGGTTGACCAGCCCGTCGCTTTGAGCGATCGCCGCCATAACCGCGAGGCGGTGTTTTTGGCCGAACACGATCCGGGAGAGGTCCTGCACCCTCTCAGATCGCCCGTACGACACGCCTGACATGCTATTACAGGATTTGCGTTACTGAATACGCGTTACTGATATTCTGTAACGCGAATCCAGTAATGCCTGGACAGGCGCATAGAGGGACCACACCGAACGTGCGAGAGTTGAACGGAGCAGACATGGCGGACACATCCACAGAGGCCACGGCGAGCCGCCGCCGGCGCAACTGGCGCGAATACGAGAACCGCGAGTCGAAGAAGTACGTCGCGAAGCGGGTCAGCGAGGAAGACCACGCGGCGGTGAAGAGGTACGCCAAAGATCTCGGCACGGATGTCGCCAAGCTGCTTACGCCCTTCGTCGATGACCTCATTGCGCGCGCGCACGACTACTGCGGTCAGCTCGACGAAGAGTTGCCCGCGACGGCGAAAGCGTCCTAACCGCGGCGCATCTGGGCGTTAGGCCGCGACGATGCGGCCGCCGAGAAGTTCTGCGATCATGTCGATCGCTTCGCGTTCTGCGTCGTGCGCGGCGTCGTGCGCGTCGTCGTCTGGGGGCCCGGTCGCCATCACCGACGCCAGCCACGCCATGTACTCCTCTTCGTCGTCGGGCCCACGCCGGCCGAAATTAGTTCCCGCCGCATCCGCTGACGTCTCGTCGACCGCCGGGTTCATTCCGCGCAGCCGTTCACGTTCGGCCAGCCATGTCCGCCACGCTGCACGTTCGGCCCGGTGCCTGGCTATGCGGTCGTTGCGTGTCTCATACAGGTGGTGCCGCTCGGCGATCTCGTCGAGTGTTGCGGGTCCGGGTTGGACCGTTCCCCAACCCGATCGGGTGAGCAGTCCCGCGATTTCCAGGTCCATGACCATTGTGTCGCCGGTGGCGCGGGGCACCGCGGCCGCAGCGTAGATGTCGGCTTTGCTCGTCAGGCCGTGGTGGGCGACGAGCTCATAGATCCGGCGCAGGTGGTGCCCGAGCACGATCCATGCCTCGTGGACGGGCTCGACCCGGACCCGTTCGGCCCGCAAGGAAGTGTTGGTGACCCTGTTCTGGGACGTCAGGGCGTACACGTCTGCCTCGGTGCCGATGTGTTGGCGTACCAGAACCAGCGGAGCACCGGATCGCTCGCGCAGGTCGGCCAGCACGCGCCAAATGGTGTCCTCGCTCAGCAGCCCAGAGCCCAGCGAAAGTGTCCGGCCGCCGACACCTACCAGCCAGGTTCCTGATCGTTGCTCTCCGGCCACCAGAGCGTGGAAAGCGATCGTCTGCAGAACCGCCTGGACCGTCCACCGGTACCGCTTGCCGGCGAACTCCTGATCTGCCCACGCCAGCGCGTTGGCCAGCCATTCCCGAAGCTGCTGTGGCCCCCTAGGTCCCTGTTGCCCCCCCGGTGAGTACTTCCTCTTGTGCCGCGGGGGAGAGGACTTTATGACGTTGGTGATGAGCCAGTCGAGGGCTTTGGTGAAGTCGCGGCCAAGGGCTTGGTCGGCGCGGTGGTGGTAGCGCTGGTAGGCGCGGCCGAGTCCGTGCTGCCATGGGCCGCCCGGCTCGATCATGGTGCGCAGACTGGCCAGGCTGTGGCCGCGGGCGACGGCGTGGGTGACCACGGACATGCGGGCTTCGTGGTTGGACTGCCAGTTGGGACGGGCGCTGCTGAGGACGCCGCCGGTGGCGTAGTCGGCGACGTCGGTCGGCAGGGGGTCGGCGCGGAGGTAGGGTGCCGCGAGTCGTTGATCGTCGCCGACGCCGTCGGTGTAGGTCTCGGCGTCGACGCCGTCGGTGTAGGTCTCGGCGTCGACGACACCGAGGGTGGCCGTCGTGGCGTGCGGGCGGGGGTTGGCTTTGATCGCGCCGAGCAGCATGTAGAGGCGCGGCAACAGATCGGGTGCCGAGCGGGTGGTGAAGGCCTCCACGGCAGCGTCGAGTGGGCCGTCGAGCTGGCGGAAGCCGCCTTCGCGGCAGGGCGATCCCGGTGGGGTCATGCAGCCGGTTTCGGCGTTGGTGTTCGGGGTGATGTCGAGGGTGGGCAGTCGGGCGGCCAGGAGCCGCACCAGCTGGACCATTTCGTCATGTGACGCTGAGGTGCCGATGGCCAGCGGACAGATCACATGCCCGCCGCCACTAGTGGAGTGGTCGGTGACGATGACCCCGCCGCATTCGGTCAGCCATGACGCCGCGGCGGCCATGTCGGCGGCGACGGCGGCCGCGCCGTGGCGCTTGGCATCGAAGTCCAGCCACACCAACTGGGTTCGGCGGTGCGAGTACAGGTAGACCGCTGCAGGCCGGGTCGGGAGGCGGTCGGTGCGTTTGGCGGTATCGCTGAACTTCTCGGTAGATGGGTTCCACACCCGCATTCGGCTACGCCCGGGCGCAGCGACTAACCGCGCCAAGCGTTTCCACACCAGCTCGGGCGGGCAGGTGTGCGTCGGTGGCGCACAGCTGCCCGGCGGAACGGCGACCGCGGTCACGCGCTGACCGGTGAAAATGGCTGTGCGACTGGGGGATTAAGCGTCGGCGGGGGAGTCGTTACGGGGGTGTGTGTTGGGCTATTGCGGCTCACCAGGGTGTCCTCTATCCTGGAGCCAGCCCTTTGTGGTTGGCCCCTAACGGTGCGTCGAGAGTGTTCGGTTGTGGTGGGCCTCTGAACGGAAGGTGGCTCTTCTGTTCAGGTTTCGGATTTCCCCGCTTCGGCGGGGATTTCTGGTATCTGGGCCCTGGTGCGTCCTACGCTGGGTCTGCGCGCACGACGGCTCGGGAAGTGGTTGATGTGCCTCCTGGTGCTCGTGTTGGTGCCGAGTCTGGCATGTGGCGACGGAATATCCGGGCAGACACGCTGGTAGCGGCGGCTGCGGGCGCTTGACCGGATTGGGTGCAGTAGGTCATGCGTCAGTGTTGAATTTTCGCGGCGGCGGCAACCATGACGTGGGTAACGCTGCGCCGCTGACGAGGTTCCAGGCAGCGTAGGTTAGCGAGCGCGTCGCGCAGATGCCGCGCGCCGCGGGTGTCCGATTCCAGTGCGAGATCCCAGATCGGGTCGTCCGGTTCGGCGCAGTCAATGCCGGCGGCGGTGTTGCGAACCCATTCGATGCCACGGCCGGCGCCGATTGGCGAGGCTGCGCATAAGAGCGCGGCCAGGGGCTCCACCGCGAGTCCCGTCCACACATGTGCGCCGAACGGCGGGGGCCTCCTCGGAAGTCCCCGCGGCGCACTCGCGACAATCGATACCCGCGTCGACCTCGCTGTGGGCACCGCGGCAGCACGGCCGACGGCGACCAGGGCCAGCGTTTCGTCAGCCAGGCGCACCGCGGCGGCTGGCGACGTCACCGCAGCGACGGGGTCGCGACGGATGACCAGGCTCAGACGCCGCCATAACGCGAACAGGCTGTTGCCTGGCGCCGGCGCATTCGGTCGATCGGAGGCTTGAGGGTCGGGATTCATTGCGACACAGTTCCTTTCGGTCGGTGGGCGGATGGGGTTAGCCGTCGATCGGCGAGGGCGCGTTTGTGCACGTCAGCGGCGAGACCGGATCTGGAGGCCACTATGGGCGGCTGTATGGGGGGTCGGCCCTGCCACACCAGCGGGACCGCGGGCTGACAGTCGGCGTCGGCTGCATGCAGGTGGGCATCGGTGACAGCACAGCCTTGAAGGAGACGCCGGCGGCCTTGCCAGCCGCAACTGCACACCGCTTTCCGCTTAAGCCACGTCGGGGCCAGGACAGAGACGACCCCACCGTGCACGTGCTGCACCGTCGAGATGGTCTCCGTGTGCTGTGCGGCAACGTGTTTGGGCGGCACACGTGGATCGCGGACAAAGCGCATGACTATGCCGTTGCGCTGACGGGGCCGGGTGTGTGTGCGGCGCCCACCCGGGCAGCGCAGCGCACACACCACACCTGGTGGGCTGCGAACATCCACCCTCGGGAAAGCGCGGCCGCCGCCGCGGCCTTCATCGACGGGAAATGTGCTTCGCCGCGTTCGTTCTCGAGGTGGACATAACAGTGCGTGCAGGAGATGAGCGTGCAGGCGACCTCGCTGAGCCAGGACGGCGGCGGCGCGACGACTCCGATATCGACCTGCGTTGCACCGTCCGGATGGTCCGGTGCCGCGCATTGGGGGCAATGCAGGCCCTCGTTGCTGAGCGTCCAGGCGTTGTCTTTGATCGACGCGACGAGCTCTGTGCACGTCTGGTAGTGACCGTCCGCCTTTCCGGGGATTCCGCCGTGGCAGCCGTCGCAGGTAGCCGTCAGACAACGACGCAGAACGAAGGCCTGCGGTTTTGTCGAGTCAGGCTCGTAGTCGATGTTCACGGGTTGGGGCGACATGCTCATTTGCGGCCTCCGTGTGGTTGGTGTTGGAGCTCGCGTTTGCGTTGACGCAGCGCAATCGACTCTTGGCTGCCGTATTCGATTGGGCGCGCGCCCATTTGGATGGCTTGACGACGCTTGGTGTCGGTGACGTCGTAGTGCGATTTCCAGGTGCCCGGGTACTGTGCCCAGGACCGCCGCAAACCGAGCTGTGCGGCGAATGCGTGTAGTTCTTCGTCGGTGTCGGCCATCAGGTGTGACCAGCGGGCGGCGAGCCGACCGACTCTGGCGGGGATGCGCATGTCATCGACGTAGACGGTCATGAGGCCTCCTGGACGATGCGCGCCTGGGCCTGCCAGTGCGCTTTGTTGGTGCCGTGGATGTGGACGCGCTCGACGAGGCCGCGGCCCTGCAAGGACCGCAGGGCTCGGTACACCTGCTCGGCCACCAATGGGGTGCGCCGCTGTTCGTTGACCCGCACGCGCACGTCCGAGGCGGCCCAGGTCCAGGGGGCCGACTGCGAGAGATAGCGCTACGCCGAGTCCAGCCGCGAAGATCATGACCAGCACGATGGCGGCGATGTGGCGGCGATGTGGCGGCGAAGTGAGGACAGGACCTTTGGTCGCGCGGGCTTGGCCGTGGCGACGGGGGCGCTGGAGATACTCATCTACGAGTTCACCGATCCTTTCGTTGACCCGTGTCCCGCTCAGGCGGGGCTGCTGGGTTGCTCAACAGCGCCTCGAGCGCCTCGACGTCCGAAGGTGCGACAGTGTCGACGTTGGGTAAGTAGGCCCAGCGAACGGCGCGACTGCCGGGAATACCGTTGAGCCGCTGGATCATTCCGCGTGCGGAAAGCGCCATCAGATCGCGGTAGATGGTGCGGGCCGGTGCGGGCTTGGCGACTAGATACACGACATTGCCCCGCTGGTCGGTGCCTTCGCAGCTGATGATGCACCGTCCCCGCACGGTGTCTCCCACGCGTGCTGTCAGGCCACCGCGCACGGGCCAGAGTTCGATTCTGCGCACACGGATGCCAGCGGCGACCTCACGTGTGGTCAGGGCAGAGGGGGATTCGCGCAGCTGGGCGAGCAGTTGATCGCAGAACTGGTCGGCGCGTGGGTCGCGTCGCTGCGGTGCCATCGTCTGGCCTCCCCCGGAGATGTGGTTGCTAGCTGGCCTGCGCAACTGGCGCGGGGCGACGAAGTTGGCGTTGGGTCATCCAGGCCTCAACGTCGGTCACCCAGTAGCGAACGACCTCCCGAGGCCCACCAGCCATGAGCCACGATTTGGGTCCGCGTCCCAACTGCCGATAGGTCCGTAGGGTCTCCACCGTGAGTCCGGTCATGCGGGCGGCGCCGGCAATATCAACCTGTCCCTTGGGAGTTCGCTTGCGGTAGCAGCTTTCAATTTCGGCTCCCCAGTCGCCGGGCGGAACGCGAAGCACCTCGGTGTTTTCCGGTCGATCCGATGAAGGCTGCTCGTGCGCCGGCCCGAATTCTTCGCCCTCGACCGAGGGTTCACTTTGTGTGGCAGCCGATGAAGTACGCGCGTCGTCCTGGTCGACCGGCGTCGCGGCCTGCTGCGATGTAGCGCAACGTTGGGTGGCGGTTCTAGCCTCTGCCCCCAGCGCTGCGATCGTTTCGAGCCGTTTGAGCGCGGCCTTGTGCGCCTTGCTGGTCCCGTATTCGTTCTGTTCAGGGATAGCGATGCCGGCGATGACCCCGTTGAGCGAGGACACGAGGTGTTTCGGGCCAGCGAGTGCTTCCTGGGCGCATGCGAATCGGCGTGGGCATTGCTGGCGGCAGGCTGCGAGGGCCTCGGCGTTGTCGCTGGAATCCCATAGCTGGGGGGCCAGCATGCAGGGCGGTAGGGACGGGGTGCGTGCGAGTGCTGTGCGTGTCATGGCTGGCGCCTTCCGTATGGAGAAAAGTCGCGTTACTTCTTTCGTTCGCGATAGTTCGAGACTATAGATCCCATCACCTAACTATCGCAAGCGATACTTGTAAGGATCGTGTCGTGCCCTTTCGCGACACAACCTCGATGCGCCTGACCTGGTGGATAGACTGGCGCGGTGTCAGGCACGGACGGCGACCCAGGGATGGAGTTCGCGGGTGCCCAGTTCGCCGCCTGGCGCAAGAAAAACGGCGTTACCCAGCGACAATTGATGAGCGAGAAGGTCATTTCGCACGTCGCCCTACGTCAATTTGAGCAAGGGCACAGCTGGCCCCGCGAAGGCATGCGCGCCAAATTGGAGGAGCGTCTAGGGCTTCCTCCCGGGCAAATCGCCAACTGGCGCTACGAGCATGGCGTGCCGGCGAAACCACGTGCGATACCCGGCAGTATCGAAGTGATGGTCTCGGCGCTGGAAATGGCAGTGCAAACCATCGCGACGGCGGCCGAAACGCTGCCGGCTCCCGACGATCCTCACTACTGGTCGGTCGTTGTCGACAGGCTACGTGACCTGCGCAGACTCGATACCACGGTGGTGTCGGCAGCCCGCGTGTCGCCGACAGAAGCGGTGTTGGCCCATCTGCGCACGGTGCGCCGCGTGTATGACGCTGTGCTTCGGGCGGCGGCGATCGCCCGCCCAGACGAGTATGGGCCGCAGCTCTACCTTGCGCGAACGTCTGCGCAAATGTCGATCGAGGAGGCCGCGGCCGCGGCGGGTGTCTCCGAAGAGATACTCACCGCTGTCGAGTCATGCCAGGTGGAAGCACCGCCGGAGGTTCGGGCGCTGTTGCTGCGCCTCGGCGTCGCGAATTGATCCTCGCCCGCGCGAACAGGCGTTTTGGGGTGTGGGGGCGTGCCTGTGGGTGGTTAGGTTGGGTGGGTGACCTTGGATTTGGTGGTGGCTCGGGTGGCT
>JAIEPH010000097.1 GCA_019749805.1 Mycobacteriaceae bacterium
CGCCCCGGCACCTGCGCCAGGCCCGGATCCCGCAGCCGCCGCACCCGCCGCCGCACCCGGCGGCCCGGAGTTCGGACCGGACGCCCCGACGACGCAGGACTTCCTGTATCCGTCGATCAGCAACGGATGCCTCAAAGATGGCGGAAACGTGCTCGCCACAGCGATTTCGGTGGCGGGTCCCGCGAAGATCCCGACGCCGGGACCGGGACCGGGCCAGACGGCCTACGTGTTCACCGCGATCGGCACCCCGGGTCCGGCTGCGGAGCAGAGGCTGCCGCTGAACGTCACCTGGGTGAACCTGACGACCGGCAAGTCCGGCGGAGCCACACTGGTGCCACGATCAGACATCAACCCCCAGGGGCCGACCACGCTGACCGCGATCGCCGACACCGGTTCGGGCAGCATCATCTCGACGATCTTCGGTCAGGTCACCACGACCGAGAAGCAGTGCCAGTTCATGCCGACCATCGGTTCGACGGTCGTTCCCTGACGCGGGGGGCTCAGTAAGCCATGAAGAGGATGGCATCTCGGTCGTAATCGCGGCCGGGATGCACCTCTGACAGGTGAGCCTGAGCCTTCTCGACGAGATCGTCCTCGTTCTCACCGCGGATCGCCTCGCCACACGGGCAATTCAGGTGTGTCTTCATACCTGTAGCTTCCCACAGCCGATGATGTTGGGCATGGAGCTTTCCGACGTCATGCGAACAACCGGTGCTGTCCGCCGATTCACCGACGACCCCGTGCCCGACGAGGTGCTCGAGCGCATCCTCGACAACGCGCGGTTCGCCCCCACCGGCGGCAACCGCCAAGGCACCCATGTCATCGTGATCCGCGACCGCGAGACCCGGAAGGCGCTGGCCGACCTCAGCGTGACGGGTGCGCGCCGCTACACGGCTCAGGTCAAGAACGGTGAATTCCCGTGGAATCCGGTGAAGCCCATGAAGGTCACGGCGGAGGAAGTCGCCGCGACCGAGGCGGGCCCTTATCTTCCGTTTGTCTACTGCGGAGCCGTCCTCGTGGTGTGCGTGGACCTGAACGTGTGCGCGGCCTTCGACCAGCACCTCGACCGGATCGGGCTGATCGCGGGCGCGTCGGTGTATCCGTTCGTGTGGAACATCCTGCTCGCCGCGCGCGATGAGGGCTATGGCGGCGTGCTGGCGACCGTGACCGTGGCCGAGGAACCCCGAGCCAAGGACCTGCTCGGTATCCCCGAGGACTACGCGATCGCCGCGCTGCTGCCGATCGGCAAACCGGTGAAGCAGGTCCGCAAGCTCACCCGCAAGCCGGTTGCCGAAATCGCGACCCGTGAGCGCTTCGACGGTGAGCCGTTTCGCGCTTAGCGCGCGGTTTCGGCCGCTAGGTCGACATTCGATAACAGTTCGGCAGTTAGCCAGCCTCAAACGCGCCGCGCCTCTTCCGCACTCGTGAGTGCCGTGGGACCTTGAATGCATGACCTGCATTTTGGGTTACGCCGCCGCGAGCGCCGTCGGGCAGAACCTCGAGGCTCAGCTCGCCGCGCTCAGCGCCGAGGGCGTCGACCCCAGGCGGGTGTTCACCGACAAGGTGTCCGAAACGGCCGACCGGGCCCGCGCCGGGCTGTACGCGATGCTGAGCTACGCCCGCTCCGGTGACACGGTCATCGTCGTTGCGCTCGACCGCCTGGGCCGCTCGACCACCGAGGTCACCCGAACCATCGCCGATCTGACCGATCGCGGACTGCGACTGCGGGCGTTGCGTGAGGGTCTGGACACCGGCACGTCGACCGGTCGTGTCGTCGCAGGGATCCTGCGCAGCCTGGCCGAACTCGACCTGCAACCCCACCGCGAGCCGAGCTAGCCCTTTGCGGCCTTCGCGGCTGCCTTGGCCTGCTTCTTGTAGTTCCGCACCTTTTCCAGCGAGCCGGGATCGACCACGTCGGCCACCGACAAAAACGAGCCGGTCCTCCCGTAATCTCCGGCGGCCTTGCGCCAACCGTTCGGTGTCACGCCGTATTGCTTGCCGAGCAGCGCCAGGAAGATCTTGGCCTTCTGCTCGCCGAACCCGGGCAGCGCCTTGATGCGACGAAGCACCTCGGCCCCGTCCGGATCGCCGGACGTCCACAGCCCCGCCGCATCTCCGCCATAGTCGGTGACGATGAGCTGCGCGATGGCCTGGACCTTCTTCGCCATGGACCCCGGAAAGCGATGTATCGCAGGGGTTTTCGAACACAGCGCGGCGAACTCGTCGGGGTCGTAATCGGCGATCTCCCTGACATCGAACCCACCGATGCGGTCGGCGATCTTCTTCGGGCCCGCGAACGCATGTTCCATCGGATACTGCTGATCCAGCGTCATACCGGTCAGCAACGCGAATGGATTGGATTCCAACAGTTCGTCGGCCGCGGGATCTTGAACCAGCTGCAGTTTTGCCACCTCGCCAGTTTAAATTGACCTCTATCCGATGAGGTGAGATGTCCGGCGAGCTCGCAATAATCCTGGCGGCGGTGCTGCTCCTGGCCGCGGTGGGCGCCGCGGTCATCACGGTGCGTACGCGCCGGGTCGTCGCCACCCCCACCGAGCGCGCCGTCCACGCGGCCCTACACACCGCGTCACTGGCCGCCCGGGCCCTGCGCCAGGGCCTGGACACCGAATCCGCCGACACCGCCGCCCCGTTCCTGCGCGGGCTCACCGGCACCGAGGGTGTGGCCATCTTCTCCGCCGACGGCCGACTGCTCGCGCAGGATCCCGCCGAAAGCGCCCGGTGGACGCCCGATGTGTTCGACGCCTGCGAGCGGGCGGCTCACGAGTCGATCGCCGGTGGACGACGTGTGCTCACCCACGCGCGGACGTCGACGGTCGTCGCGCAGCCGATGCTCGCCGAGGGTGGCGACGCACTCGGCGTCCTCGCCGTCGTGACCGCCCGCGCCCCCGCCCCCGGCCTGCTCGGCGCCGTCGGTGAAGTTGCCCGGTACGCCACGAGCCAGATCGAGCTCGCCGAACTCGACGCCTCCCGCGCCCGGCTCGACCGCGCCGAGGTGATCGCCCTGCGCGCGCAGATCAGCCCGCACTTCATCTACAACGCGCTCAACACGATCGCGTCGTTCGTGCGCACCGACCCCGACCGCGCCCGCGAGCTCATCCTCGAATTCGCCGACTTCACCCGGTACTCGTTCCGGGCCGCGGGGCAGTACACGACGCTCGCCGACGAGCTGCGCAACATCGACCGCTATCTCACGCTGGAGCGTGCGCGATTCGGTGATGCGCTCAAGGTAAGGCTTCAGGTCGCACCGGAGGTGCTCAACGTCGTCGTACCGTTTCTCGCGCTGCAGCCGCTGGTCGAGAACGCGGTCCGGCACGGCTTCGCCGGACAGGGCGGTGGCGAGATCGAGATCATCGCCCGTGACGAAGGATCGGACTGTGTCATCACGATCGAGGACAACGGCGTCGGAATGGATCCCGACACGTTGCGCACCGGACACGGTGACGTCCTGACCAACGAGGGGGCCCCGACCAACGACGGCGCATTGGCCGACGAGAAGAAGGACTCGGCACACGTCGGGCTGACCAATGTCGATCACCGCCTGCGCGCGGCGTTCGGCAACGACTACGGTCTGGTGGTCGAAACAGCAATCGGCGCAGGCACAAAGGTCGTGATGCGAGTTCCCAAATTCCGCGCGGGCGTGCGCGTATGAACAAGCCGCTGACGGTGCTCGCGGTCGACGACGAGGCACCTGCGCTCGACGAGCTCGCCTATCTCCTCGGCCAGCACGGCGACATCGGCAAAGTGCTGCACGCCGGAGACGCCACGTCGGCTTTGCGTGAACTCAACCGCTGCAACGTCGACGCGATCTTCCTCGACATCAACATGCCCGGACTGTCCGGCATCGAGCTCGCCGGTGTGCTCGCCAATTTCTCGCACCGGCCGGCCATCGTGTTCGTGACGGCCCACGACGACAAGGCCGTCGCGGCATTCGACGTCGGCGCACTGGACTACCTGCTCAAGCCGATCCGCGAGGACCGCCTCGACGAGGCGGTGCGACGGGTGCTGACGGCGCGGGTCACCGAACCCGCCGATCAGCCCGACGATGACGTGATTCCCGCCGAGCTGGGCGGCGTCACGCACCTGGTCCCCCGGGACACCATCGGTTGGGTGGAAGCCGAGGGTGACTATGCCCGGCTGCACTCGGCATCGGGGTCCCACCTGGTCCGCATTCCGCTGAGCACCCTCGAAAGTCGTTGGCGCGAGAAGGGTTTCCACCGGGTGCACCGGTCCTACCTGGTGGCGCTGCGACTCGTCACCGGGCTGCGCAACAGCGACGGTGGCGTGCTGGTGCGCCTGCGTGCCAACGGTGCCTCGCCGCCGGTCGAGCTGCCCGTCAGCCGGCGACAGGCCCGCGAACTGCGCGACCGCGTCGTCCGCGACCCGATGCGGAACCTGAAACCCGATGACTAGCGGGGAACGGCCACAACGCGAACGCGTCGTGCTGTCGCAGCGGCGCGGTGCCCGCATGGTGCGCACCCGTGTCGAGGTGCAGGAACAGACGCAGGTCGGCGACGCGTTGGTGCGTGGCCTGGTTCGCGCCCAGCTCGGGCTGGCGCTGCGCCTGGCCGCCGTCGTCGTGTGTGCCGTCGTCGCAATTCCATTGCTCAATGCCGCGTTTCCGGATCTCGCGGCCATCAGCGTCGCCGGAATTCGGCTCAACTGGTTCGTGCTCGCGGTCCTGGTGTATCCCTTCTTCTACGGCGTCGGACGGCTCTACGTGCGCCTGGCCGAACAGGCCGAGCGCGACTTCGTCGGCGTCGTCGACAGCGAACCATGACCGGCTCGCCGTTGACGGCGGCCGCCCTGCTCGTGGCGGTCATCGCGACCGTCGCCATCGGCATCTACGGAGTGCGGTTCTCCCGCACCACATCCGACTTCCTGGTCGCCTCACGCACCGTCGGCCCGCAATGGAACGCTGCCGCGATCTCGGGCGAATACCTTTCGGCCGCATCGTTCCTCGGCGTCGCCGGGCTGATCGCCAAATACGGTGCCGACGCGCTGTGGTATCCGGTCGGCTTCACCGCGGGATATCTCGGCCTGCTGCTGTTCGTCGCCGCGCCGCTACGTCGCACCGGCGCCTATACCGTGCCCGACTTCGCCGAGTTCCGACTGGGCTCGGCGAGGCTGCGCAAGGTCGCCATGATCGTCGTCGTGGTGGTGTGCATCTACTACCTGGTGCCGCAGTACCAAGGTGCCGGCCTCGCGCTGAAAGCCCTTCTGGGTCTACCGGTTTGGGTGGGCCCGTTAGTGGTCGGCGCCATCGTCATCTCGAACGTGGTGGCGGGCGGTATGCGGTCGATCACGTTTGTCCAGGCGTTCCAATACTGGTTGAAACTGACCGCGATCGCGATACCCGCACTCGCGCTGCTCGGCCTGTTCGTCGCCGACCGCGGCGATCTCGGCGGGCCGATGCCCCCGACGGTCACCGCGGACACCACGGTCGCGATCGAAACCGATGTGGTGGTTCGGGTCCCCGATCCGGCGGGCATCAGGGTGACGGGCATGCTCGACGGCACCCCCGTTGACGCGCAGCCGATCCCGGCGCCCGGCGACCACACCCTTGACGCGGGCACGACACTGACCCTTGCCGCGGGCGCGGCGACACCTGTGGTGGCAGGCACACCCAGCAGCGGCACCGAGTGGATCGCGTCCGGCGGCGGGCTAGGCGGTGACCATCCGCTCTACCAGGTGCTGTCGATCATCGTCGCAACGTTTTTGGGCACCATGGGTTTACCGCATGTGCTCGTGCGGTTCTACACCAACCCCGATGGTCGCGCGGCCCGGCGTACAGCGCTCGCGGTCATCGCTCTGCTGTCGCTGTTCTATCTGTTTCCGACACTGCTTGGGGTCTTCTCCCGCCTCTACGTTCCCCGGATCCTGATCACCGGGAACGCCGACGCCGCGGTCCTTCTCGCGCCGTCGACCGCGATCGGCGGGGCGGCGGGACAACTGCTTGCCGCACTCGTCGCCGCCGGTGCCATCGCGGCGTTCCTTGCGACGTCATCCGGGCTGCTGGTCAGCATCGCGGGCGCGTTGGCGACCGATGTGATGCGCGGCCGGGTGCGGGACTTCCGGGTCGCCGCGGTGGTGGGCGGGCTGATCCCGATCCCGCTGTCACTGGCCACCACCGGCGAGCTGGAGTTGTCACGCAGCGTCGGCCTGGCGTTCGCCGTTGCCGCGTCCACGTTGTGCCCGCTGCTCGTGCTCGGCATCTGGTGGCGGGGGCTGACCGCCTGGGGTGCCGCCTGCGGTCTGGTGGTCGGCGGCGTGCTGTCGGGCACCGCGGTCACGGTGGCGGTGGCGGGTGGGATCGACGACGACGTTCTAGGCGGCTGGCCCGCGGTAGTGATCGGGTACCCCGCCGCGGTCACCGTCCCGCTGGCGTTCGCCACGATGATCCTGGTCAGCCGCCTGACACGGGCCTCGGCGCCAGCTGACGTCGCGCAGATCTTCGCCCGCATGCACGTGCCGGAACGGCTGGGCATGGGCGTGGAGCGCGTACCCCGCGGATGAGCGCTTGCGCAAAGACCAGACGATGCGGCTGAGATCGCCGTTCGTCGTCGCCGATCAACCGCTCACCGCATCACCCACGGGCTTCACCGTGTCGACGCCGCAAGCAGTGGGTATGTGACCGGCATCTCATCTAGTTTCTGCAGTTGAGCCGGTTCACATTCGACGTTCAGGAGCACACGATGCCATCAACAGAAACCGCGGTCAGCGGTCAGGAGTATCTGGCCGTCCAGGCCAGCCCGGAATTCCAGGAACTGCGAAGCCGATTGCGCCGCTTCGTGTTCCCGATGAGCGCGCTTTTCCTGCTCTGGTACGCCGCGTACGTGATCCTCGGCGCTTTCGCCAATGACTTCATGGCCATCAAGGTGTGGGGCAATATCAACGTCGGCATCATCGTCGGGCTCGGCCAGTTCGTGTCGACCTTCATCATCACCGCAATCTATGTGCGGTTCGCCAACCGGGAACTCGACCCGCGCGCCAAGGCGATCCGCGACGAGCTCGAGGGCGGTGTGGCATGAACCACGACACCTTGACCATCCTCGCCGCCGATGGCACGACCGTCGGCAGTCCCGTTGCAAATATCGGCATTTTCGGTCTCTTCGTAGCGATCACGCTCTTCATCGTCATCCGCGCGAGCAAGAAGAACGCCACTGCCACCGAATTCTTCACCGCGGGAAGGTCTTTCACCGGGCCGCAGAACGGCATAGCAATCTCCGGTGACTACCTGTCCGCAGCCAGCTTCCTCGGCATCGCGGGCGCCATCGCCGTCTACGGCTACGACGGCTTCCTCTACTCCATCGGCTTTCTGGTCGCGTGGTTGGTGGCTCTGCTGTTGGTGGCCGAGTTGCTGCGCAACGCAGGCAAATTCACGATGGCCGACGTGCTGAGCTTCCGGCTCAAGCAGCGCCCGGTCCGGATGGCCGCCGCAACGACGACGTTGGCCGTATGCCTGTTCTACCTGCTTGCTCAGATGGCGGGGGCCGGCGGCCTGGTGGCCCTGCTGCTCAACATCACCAGTGACATCGGTCAGGCGCTGGTCATTGCCGTCGTGGGTCTGCTGATGATCGCCTACGTGCTCATCGGTGGCATGAAAGGCACGACCTGGGTGCAGATCATCAAGGCGGTCCTGCTGATCGGCGGAGCGGCGATGATGACGGTGTGGGTGCTGGCCAAGTTCGGTCTGAACTTCTCCGAGATCCTCGGCGCCGCGCAGACCGCGGTCTCGGGCTCGTCGGACGCGGCCGTCGCCGGCCGTGACGTCCTGGCGCCCGGTGCCCAGTACGGCGCATCGCTGACATCCCAGATCAACTTCATCTCGCTGGCGCTGGCACTGGTGCTCGGCACGGCGGGCCTGCCCCACGTGCTGATGCGCTTCTACACCGTGCCGACCGCCAAGGAGGCGCGTCGCTCGGTGGTGTGGGCGATCGTGCTCATCGGCGCGTTCTACCTGTTCACCCTCGCGCTGGGCTACGGCGCGGCGGCGCTCGTCGGACCCGACGCGATCCGCGAGGCCCCCGGCGGGCAGAATTCCGCAGCGCCGCTGCTGGCCTTCGAACTCGGTGGCGTCGTCTTGCTCGGCATCATCTCGGCCGTCGCGTTCGCGACGATCCTCGCGGTGGTCGCGGGCCTGACCATCACGGCCGCAACGTCATTCGCACACGACATCTACGCGAGCGTGATGAAGAGCCACCAGGTCACCGAGAGCGAGCAGGTTCGCGTGTCCCGCATCACAGTGGTGGTGATCGGCATCCTGTCGATCGGCCTCGGCATCCTCGCCGCGGAGCAGAACATCGCGTTTCTGGTAGCGCTGGCGTTCGCGGTGGCCGCGGCGGCCAACCTGCCGACGATCATCTACTCGCTGTACTGGCCGCGGTTCAACACGCGCGGCGCGCTGTGGAGCATGTACGGCGGCCTCATCTCGACGATCGTGCTGATCATCTTCTCGCCTGCGGTCTCCGGCGCAAAGACCGCGATGCTGCCGAACATCGACTTCGCCTGGTTCCCGTTGGCCAACCCCGGCATCGTGTCGATTCCACTGGCGTTCATCCTCGGCATCGTCGGCACGCTGAGTTCGCCGGACCGCGGCGACCCGGAGATCAACGCGGAGTTCGAGGTCCGCTGCCTGACCGGCGTCGGCGCCGAGAAGGCCGTCGCTCACTGATCGTCCACGATTTCGGTGCGCCCACGGTCGCTGAGCGGTCGTAGGCGCACCGAAATCGCGTACTCTCGGGATTACTTCACCCGCGATCGGGGTTGGTTTCTCGCGTGAGCTCGCAACGCTTCGCTTTCCCGCTGCTGGCGTACGCGTTCGCCGCGATCATGGTCGGCACAACGCTGCCGACGCCGATGTACTCGCTCTACGCCGAGCAGATGAACTTCTCGGTGCTGACGACCACTGTGGTGTACGCGACCTACGCGGGCGGTGTGCTTTTCGCGCTCCTGGTGTTCGGCCGCTGGTCCGATGTCATCGGCAGACGGCCCGTGCTGCTGGCGGGAGTGGTCTTCGCACTTGCCAGCGCGGCGGTGTTCCTCTGCGCGGACGACGTGTCGATGCTCTTGATCGGCCGGGTGCTGTCCGGTTTGTCTGCGGGTGTCTTCACGGGGACGGCGACCGCCGCCGTCATCGAAGCCGCCCCGCCCAACTGGCATACCAGGGCCGCCGCCGTCGCGACGATCGCCAATGTCGGCGGTCTCGGCGCCGGACCGGTGCTGGCCGGCGTGCTGGTGCAATACGCACCGCATCCATTGCAGCTGAGCTTCATCCTGCACATCGCGCTCGCACTGCTCGCGGGCATCGCGGTGCTGGTCGTCCCCGAGACTTCTCAACGCGTGGGAAGCATCGGTTTCCAGCGGCTTTCCGTCCCTGCGGAAGTGCGCTCGGTGTTCGTCATCGCCGGACTTGCCGCGTTCGCGGGATTCTCGGTCACCGGCCTCTTCATGGCGGTCGCGCCGTCCTTCGTGGCCGACGTCGTCGGCATCGACAACGACGCCCTGGCCGGGCTCGTCGCGGCTTCGATCTTCGCCGCGTCGGCGGTCGCGCAAATCGGCGCCAGGGGCATCGCCCCGCACCGCGCGGTCGCGATCGGCTGCGTAGTGCTGGTCGCAGCGATGGCGATTGTCGTTGTCGCGCTCTATTTGTCCTCGCTGGCAGGGCTGGTCGCGGCGGGCCTCGTCGCAGGCGTCGGACACGGTATGACGTTCAGCCGTGGGCTGGCGGCCGTGATCGAACGCACGCCGGCAGCGCGCCGGGCCGAGGTGAGCTCCACCTATTTCGTGGTCGCGTACGTGGCCATCTCATTGCCGGTCGTCGGCGAAGGACTGGCCGCTGAGGCCTGGGGACTGCGCACCGCGGGGGTGAGTTTCGCGGTCGCCGTCGCCATCCTGGCCGGCGTCTGTCTAGCCGCGATCCTGGCCCAGGAGGCCCGAGATTCCCGGCGGGCCGGCGTCGAAGTCGTGAGCTAGCCGCTCTTACGCCGGAACTCGCGGCGACTCTCGAGGGGGCCATGGGCCCGCGGTTGCTTCGCGCCCTTGTCTTTGTGGTCGGACCCACCGGCTGACTTGGCCTTTTTCCGCTCCAGCGCTTCCCGGAACTTGCGTTTGGTCTCGTCTTCCGGTGCATCAGGCATGTCCGCAGCCTAACGCGCCCCACCGCACCCGTCGCGTGCTTTATCGTTTGCCGGGCGGCATGCCGTAGACGTGCGAGATCGGCAGTGTCATGACGACCCGCCTGTCGTCGACCATCGCCCGCCGGTAGTCGTCCCAGTCGGGATGCTCACCGGCGATATTGCGGTACAACGCAATCAGCGCCTCGACGGTTTCATCGTCGGGTGAAGCGGCCGGCGGAGTGAGGGTGGCGTCGCCCTCGGCGACGGCATAGGACCACCCGTCGTCGGAGCTGACATGGATCGAGGCCCGCGGGTCGCGCCGCAGATTACGGGTTTTGGCGCGCGGTTCGGTGATCGACACCTGGATCGTCAGACTGCGCGGGTCGAAGTAGTAGGACACGTTCGACAACTGCGGGCGGCCATCGCGTTTGATCGTGGCCAGGACACCCAGCGAGTTCCCACCGAGCAACGCCAACAGCTTGTCGTCGAGAACGTGACGTCCCATTGTGCGAGCCTACGTCGGAATCCCTGCGTGGATTGCGACATATCTAGCATGGGGCAGATCATGACGGTCAGTGGAGAAGTTCTCGACGGCGTCTCGGCCACCACGCTGTGGACACTGCACAACCGCGGCACCGAGGCCAAGCGCTCTGACGGGGTGATCCGCGACCCGTGGGCGGTCACGCTGTTCGACGCGATCTCCTATGACTACCGCAAGTTCGGCAAACCCAACCAGTCGCATGGGCTACGCGCGGTGGCCTTCGACGCCGCCACGAGCGACTATCTGCGCACGCATCCGACAGCATCGGTGGTGGCGCTCGCCGAAGGTCTGCAGACCAGCTTCTGGCGGCTGCAACGCGCAGGCGTTGCCGACCAATTGACCTGGCACTCAGTGGATCTTCCGCCCGTCATGGCGCTTCGGGAGAAGCTGCTGCCCACCGACGAGCGGATCGTGCCGCTGGCCCAGTCGGCGCTGGACCTGAGCTGGATGGACCGCGTCGACGACTCGCGCGGCGTGTTCATCACCGCCGAGGGGTTATTGATGTACCTCGAACCCGAGGATGCACTTGGCCTGATCTGCGCCTGCGCGGCCCGCTTTCCCGGCGGGCAGATGATGTTCGACTCGATCCCGCACTGGCTTTCCCGGCGCACACTCAAAGGGCTCAAGCTGTCCGACCGGTACGTCACCCCGCCGATGCCGTTCGCGCTCAGTGCAGAGGAGGCGCTCGCCCTGGCCGGCCGCATTCCGGGCGTGCGTGCGGCGCACGACAGGTCGCAGCCCGCGGGGCGGGGCCTCGTATGGAAGGTGGCAGCCTGGCGACCGCTGGATCGCCTCGGCTTCTACCGGCGCAATCGCCCGAGCTACACCCTGCTGGAGTTCTAATCTCGCGATATGACCAGATATGCCGGATTTCTCCGCGGGGTGAACGTCGGCGGCGTGAACCTCAAGATGGCCGAGGTGGCCAAGGCATTCGAGGACGCCGGATTCACCAATGTGAAGACCATCCTCGCGAGTGGAAACGTGTTGCTGGACAGCCGTTCCGGGGTGGACGCGGTCAGGAAGAAGGCCGAGAAGGCGCTGCGCGACGCGTTCGGCTACGAGGCCTGGGTGCTGGCCTACGATCTGAAAACCGTGCAACAGATATCCGAGAAGTACCCGTTCGAGCGTGAGGTCGACGGCTACCACTCCTACGTCACGTTCGTCACAGACTCCGACGTCCTCGACGAACTCGCGACCCTCGGCGACGACGCGGGACTCGACGAGAAGATCGCGCGTGGGCAGGGTGTCATCTACTGGCAGGTTCCCAGCAAGGGCACGCTGGACACCACAATCGGCAAGACGATGGGCAAGAAGCGCTACAAGTCGTCGACAACCACTCGCAACCTGCGCACAGTCGAGAAAGTTCTGCGATAGGTACATTCGGGCGTGTGACTTCCGAAACGCCCGCGAAGGCCGACGGCGCCGTTCTGTCCGGTGTGTCCGAGACGGCGCTGCTGACATTGCAGGTCCGCGCGAACGAGGCGCGCAGACCGGATTCGATCATCGACGACCCGATGGCGATCCTGCTGATGGATTCCATCGATTTCGAGTGGGCCAAGTTCGGGATGAGCCGTCGGCAGGACATGGCGGTGCGCGCGCTGGCCTTCGACACCGAGACTCGCCGTTACCTCGCCGATCACCCCCGGGCCACCGTGGTGGCGCTGGCCGAGGGCCTGCAAACCAGCTTCTTTCGTCTCAACGCGGCCGGGGTCGGGGATGAATTCCGTTGGCTCACTGTCGATCTTCCCCCGATGATCGAGTTGCGCCGCAAGCTGCTCCCGCCGTCGGAGCGCATCACGGTGCGCGCGCAGTCGGCCCTTGACTTCAGCTGGATGGACGAGGTGCCCGTCGACGACGGCGTCTTCATCACCGCCGAGGGCCTGCTGATGTACCTGCAGCCCGACGAAGCGCTCGGCTTGATCGCCGCGTGTGCGCAGCGCTTCGGCGGCGGTCGAATGATGTTCGACCTGCCGCCCGCGTGGTTTGCCAAGGGGATCACCCGCGGCATGCTGCGGCCCACGCTGCGCTATCGGGTGCCGCCGATGCCGTTCAGCATGACACCGTCGCAGCTGGCAAACCTGGTCAACGAGGTGCCCGGCATTCGCGCGGTCCACGATTTGCCGATGCCGCAGGGCCGCGGCAGAGCCTTCAACGCCATCGTGTCGACGGTTCAGCGGGTGCGCCTGTTCGACTCCGTGCGCCCGGTGAACACCCTGCTGGAATTCGGCTAGCCGAACGCGATTTCGATGTAGCGGAGCGCATCCGCCTTGTCGATTCCCAGCGCCTTGGCCGCCGCCACGTAGGTGTGGGCGGCGGTGGCCATCGCGGCGTCGGCGGGGTCGACGCGCGCGACGAAAGTGCCGAAGCGGCCCCGAGTTTCGAGAACGCCCGCCGACTCCAGCTCGCGATAGGCGCGGGCCACCGTGTTGACGGCCAGGCCGAGTTGACCGGCCAATTCGCGCACCGTCGGCAATCGGGTGCCCGGCGGCAGCCTGCCGTCGCGCACGCCTTCGATGATCTGCGCTCTGAGCTGGTTAAACAGGGGGCTCGAAGCGCGATGGTCGATGCAAACCCAATCCCCCAACTTGGTCACGTGCTCAGTATCGCCTAAGCCGCTAGTTTGGTCATGTGCAAGTGACGGTCCTCAGCGGTGCGGGCATCTCGGCCGAAAGCGGCGTGCCGACGTTCCGGGATGCCGAGACCGGGCTCTGGGCCAAGGTGGATCCCTACGAAATTTCGAGCTCAGAGGGCTGGCAGGCCAACCCCGAGCGGGTTTGGGCGTGGTACCTGTGGCGGCACTACATGATGGGCTCGGTTGACCCCAACGACGGCCACCGAGCCGTGGCGGCCTGGCAGGACTACGCCGAAGTGCACGTCGTCACCCAGAACGTCGACAATCTGCACGAGCGGGCGGGCAGCAAGAACGTCTACCACCTGCACGGCAGCCTGTTCGAATTCCGTTGTGATCGCTGTCGATCGGCGTACACCGGCGAGTTACCCCCGATGCCCGAACCGGCCGAGGCCGTCGACCCGCCGCAGTGCGTGTGCGGCGGCATGATCCGGCCCAACGTGGTGTGGTTCGGGGAAGCGTTGCCTGACGTCGAGTGGCAACGCTCGGTGGAGGCCGTTGCGGGGGCTGACATCGTGATCGTGGTCGGCACCTCGTCGATCGTCTATCCCGCGGCGGGGCTGCCGGAGATGGCTCTGGCCAACGGCAAAGTGGTCATCGAGGTCAACCCCGAACCCACACCATTGTCGGCGGCTGCGACGGTGTCCCTGCGAGAGACCGCAGCGGGCGCGCTGCCGAGCCTGCTGCAGCGACTGCCCGCGCTGCTCGACTAGCTCGCCTTGACCCCGCGGCCAATCGCAAACTCCGCCACCGGCAGCGGCACCCACTTCGGCATCGTCCACTCGCGCCGCGCCCCCGACACCGTGAACCCGGCGCCGGTGACGCTCTCCTCGGTGTGCCGATGCGTATGACAGTTGCCGAAGAGCCGCGGCCAGAACGTGGCGTCGGCGACCTTCTGCAGCCGTGCGCGCGCCCCGCTACTGGCGATGTGCTCGAGATACCGAAGCTCGCCGCCCGGCCTCAACAACGAATAGAGTTCTCGCAAAACACTTTCGGGCTCCTCCACCGAACACAGCACGAGCGAGCACACCACACTGTCGAACTGCTCACCACCGGCTGCCATGTACTGCTCCACCGTGTCGGTGCTGACCGTGACCGGTATCGGGGCCGCGGCGGCCGCCTGCTGCGCCACCTCGGCAAGCGTACGTTCGGGCTCGACGGCGACCACCTCGGTCACGGTGTCGGGATAGAACTCGAAGTTCGTCCCCGTGCCCGCACCCACCTCGAGCACGCGACCCGACAGGCCGGCGAGGTTCTCCCGCCGCAGCCGCCGGATCGCATCGGTCTCGTGGGTGGACATCACCTTCCACAAGCGGGCGAAGAACGGGTTATCGACGTTGTTCTGCATCCAGCAGTCCCTTCAACTTGGCCATGGCGTCCTGCGGCTCGGTCATCGGCCCGATCGCCCCCGACACGATCTCTCCGACGACGACGGCCCTGAGTACCCGGTCGGCGAACGCCTCGGTCTCACCCCACGGCAGGTATGGCCGCGAGATCAGCATCGCCGCCACCCCGTGCGCGGTGGTCCACAGTTCCAGTGCGACGGTGGTCGCATCGCTTTCGGGCAGGATACCCTCGGTCATCAAGGCCTCGACGGTGTTGCAGATGTGCACGAACGCCGAGTTGTTCAGCATGGTGTCCACGTCGCTGCCCGGCCGCCCCTCGCCCATGGTGGCAATCCGATAAAGCTCAGGGGTTTTCACCGCGAAACGCACATACGCCAGGCCTTGCGCGCGCAGCGCGTCAATTGCCGCGGCCTCACCGGCGGCGGCCGCCTGCATCTCCTCGTCGAGCTTCTCGAAATACCGCGCGCACACCGCGTCCAGCAGTGCGTCCTTGTCGGTGAAGTGCAGGTAGATCGAGGGCGGTGTCACTCCGACGCGCTTGGCCACCGACCGGATGGACACCTCTTTGGCGTGCCCGGTTTCCAGCAGCAGATCGGTGGTCGCGTCGAGAATCTCGTCGCGAAGTTGCTCACCTGATCCACGTGGGGCGCGTCGCCGTTTCATCGCGCGGACACGGCCGTCGGTGGCGTTTCCGGGACCGGCGCCGGATCGTCTGCGGACTCGCTGATGCCGATCCGTTCGTGCAACTTGGCCAGGGGCTTGGGCGCCCACCAGTTCCATCGGCCGAGCATGTGCATGAATGCGGGCACCAGCGCCATACGAACCAGTGTGGCATCGGCGATGATCGCCAGTGTCATCCCGACGCCCATCATCTTCATGAAGGACACCTCCGCGGCGATCAGCGCGGCGAACGAGATCGACATCAGCAACGCGGCCGCGGTGACCACTCGGCCGGTCTTGGCCAGGCCCAACGCGACGCTTTCGTCGCTGTCGGCGCGCGTCTTACCGGACCTCAGCCAGTATTCGCGGATCCGCGATATCAGGAACACTTCGTAGTCCATCGACAGCCCGAATGCGAGGCAGAACAACAACACCGGCATGTTGGCGACCAGAGTTCCGGTCGCGGTGGTGCCCAGCGCACCCAAGTGGCCGTCCTGGAAGATCCACACCAGTGCACCGAACGCGGCGGTCAGCGATAACACATTGAGCACCAATGCCTTCAGCGGAAGAACCACGCTGCCGGTGAGCAGGAACAGCAACACGAAGGTGATGGCCGCGATGACACCGAGAACCAGGGGCAGCCGCGACGTGATCGCCTGTGAACTGTCTTGGTTGATCTGGGCAAGACCGGTGACGAGCACCGGCTTTCCGTCCGGTGTCCCGACGGCGTGCACCGCGTCGAGTTGAGCTTCGGAGGCGTCGGAGAACAGTGGCGCCGTACTGCCGATGGTGAAGAACGCGCTGCCGTCCTTCATGCCGGTCGCCGCCGCGGGCGGCCCGGAGAGCCGGCCGTCGACGAACGAACCACCGGGTGCGGACACCGACGACACGTCGATCACCTGCGACAGTGCGCTCGCATATCGATCGAATTCGGCCGGGGTCGCCCCCGCGGCGTCGGGTATCACGACGGTGACGTTGGTCGACGAGTCCACCGCGAAGTCATTTCGCAACTCATCACCGACCTCGCGCGCCGAGGCAGATTGCGGTAGCACGCGATCATCGGGGAAGCCCCACTTGATCCCCAGGAAGGGCGCGCCGAGCAAGAGCAGCACGGTGACGATGATGAAAGCGACCGGAATCGACCGGCGCATGACGAATTTCGTGCTGCGGTACCAGAACATCTGGTCGACCGGCTTGCGCACCGGATCGGGCCTGCCGAGGAGCCGGCGGAACAGCCGACGGGTGTCCAATGCGTCGAGCCGGTCCCCGAGCAGGACTATCGCCGCGGGTGCCACCACGATCGCCGCCACCGCCGCAAAGGTCACCACGGCGATGCCCGCGTAGGCGAACGACTTGAGGAAGTACATCGGGAACAGCACCATCGCAACCATCGACAGCGCGACGGTCAGCGCCGAGAACAGCACCGTGCGACCGGCCGTCGCCATCGTGCGGACCAGCGCCCGGTCCCGATCCGCGCCGTCGGTCAGCTCGTCGCGGTATCGGCTGATGATGAGCAGTGTGTAGTCGATGGCGAGCGCCAAACCCATGGCGATGGTGAGGTTCATCGCGAAGATGGACACGTCGGTGACATAGGTGGTTGCACGGAGCACGGCCATCGATCCGAGGATCGCGAACCCGCCGACGGCCAGGGGTAGCGCCGCGGCCAGTAGCCCCCCGAACACCCAGACCAGCACGATGAAGCTCAGCGGAATCGCGATGGCCTCCATCATCAGCAGGTCTTTTTCGCTCTGCGCGTTGACCTGGACGTAGGTCATCGCCACACCGCCTGCGCGCACCGTCACGCCGTCGCGGTCGTGGACCAGCTGGTCGGTGAGATCCTTGGCGTGCTTCTGTGCGCCGCTCTCCCCCCCGGTGATGCCGGCGACGATCAGACCCGTCTTACCGTCCTTGCTGACGAGCGCGGGGACGGCCGACGGCGGTGCGGTCCACGCGGATGTCACTTGCGCAACGCTCGGGGATTCCTGCAGCTGCGTGACGATGTCCGCGGCTACCGCGCGCGCCGCCGGACTCTGGGCACTTGCGCTGTCGTCGGTGAGGCTGATGACGAGTTCCATGTCGCCCTGGCCGAACTTGTCGACCAGCAGCTGCGTCGCCTGCGCCGACTCCGAGGTGGGGTCCTGAAAGCCTCCGGCGGACAGGCTCTTGGCAACCGGGATGCCGAAAATCCCACACGCCAGCATGACGAGCGCCGCAATCGCCACGATGCGCCGTGGTGCCCTGATCGCCAGCCCTGCGATGCGTTCAAGCACGTCGCGACCTCCCGCTAGTTGGATACCGTCGATAACTTACCAACGATAAGTTACTGCTGCAAGGTGTCCTTTCCTTTAGGCACGACGCGGACCGACGCCACGTTCAATGACCGCCGCGATGAGATCCGTGGTCACCGCCGGTCTATCGATGTATGACAACCTCGACCGCCGAACCGACCACCTCGAGCACCACGCCTTTGATCGAAATCGGCCTGTTGATCCTGCGTATCGGGGTCGGCGCGGCAATGCTGCATGCCGGCCTACTGAAGGTGTTCAGCTTCGAGGCCACCACCGGCTTCATGGAGGCGGGCGGGTGGACGCCGTCGATCTTCGCCGCGCTGATGGTGACGGCGACTGAATTACTGGGCGGGATCGGACTGCTCCTCGGCGTCCTGACGCCGCTGGCGGCATGCGCTGTCATCGCGGCGATGATCGACGCGTGGGCGGTGAACATCTCGGCCGCGGAGGTGTGGGCGGACCCGTTCAACGCACCGTTTCTGATCGCGCTCGGCGGCACAACGCTCCTGTTCGCGGGTGCGGGCGCGTACTCGGTCGACGCGCGACTGTTCGGCAGGACGGTGTGGTCGGCCAGGATTGCGATCGGCCTACTGATCGTGGCAATCGCAGCGGCACTTTTCACCTGGGTTTTACTCAACGGGACGAACCCGATCCACTTCGACGCCCCGACCAGCTGAAACTTACTGACGGGTAGTGACGGACCCTACCCGTCGGTAAGAATTGCCACAGTTTTCCGAATCGTGACTCAAAGATTCCTTAATAGCGATGGTTACTGTTCAGTACATGTGGATCGACGACACCAGTGCTGATGTCATCAAGGTTGACTTCGAGGCGCTTTACCACGGGGATTTCCTGGTAGAGGGCGATACCTCGGAGCAGCTCGACGACGAGCACACCCTGCCCACCGCGGTATAAAAAACGCGCGCCCTGAGGGCGCGCGTTCTTCCGCAAGGGTTTGCCCCAGTGCGGGGCTCATTTCGCTGATTCCTGTGTTCTGAAATCCCGTCCTACGCGACGTTCTCTTCTCGATCCGCCTCGACCATGCCGGCGAGCCTGCCGGTGATGATCTCCTCGGCTTCGGTGACGATCCGCGTCACCAGGTCGCCACACGTCGGGATGTCGTTGATCAGGCCCATCGCGGTGCCCACCGACCAGATGCCCGCGTCCAGATCACCGACCTCGTAGACCTTGACGCCGCGTGATCCGGCGACCAAGTCCTTGACGTCGGAGAACTGGCCACCGCGGTTGAGGATCTCGACGACCTCGCGCGAGACCGCGTTGCTCGCGACGCGGGCGGTGTTGCGCAGCGGCCGGAAGATCATCTCGGTGTCGAGCTCGCTGCCCGCCACGATCGCTTCCTTGACGTTCTGGTGGATGGCCGACTCGACGGTGCACATGAAGCGGCTGCCCATGTTGATGCCGTCGGCCCCCAGCGCGAGCGCAGCCACCAGCCCACGACCGTCGGCGAACCCGCCCGAGGCGATCATCGGAATGTCGATCTTGACCGCCGCCGCGGGGATCAGCACCAGCCCCGGAATGTCGTCCTCACCGGGATGACCCGCGCATTCGAAACCGTCGATGCTGATGCCGTCCACGCCGAGGCTCTGGGCCTTGACTGCATGCCGCACCGAGGTGCACTTGTGCAGCACCTTGATCCCGTGGTCGTGAAACATCGGCAGGTGCGGTGCCGGGTTGGAGCCCGCGGTCTCGACGATCTTGATGCCGGAGTCGACGATCACCTGCCGATACTCGTCATACGGCGGCGGGTTGATGGTCGGCAGGATCGTCAGATTCACCCCAAACGGTTTGTCCGTCAGATCGCGGCACTTCGCGATCTCCTTCGCCAAATCGGCGGGCGTCGGCTGCGTCAGCGCCGTGATGAACCCGAGCGCACCCGCATTCGCCACTGCCGCAACCAGTTCCGCGCGACCGACCCACTGCATACCGCCCTGAACCACGGGATGCTCGACACCGAAGGTCTCGGTGAACTTCGTGGTGATGCTCATCGGGGAGCCATCCTGATCGCACCGTCCAAACGAATCACTTCGCCGTTCAGCATCGGGTTCTCGATGATGTGCACCGCCAGCGCGCCGTACTCGTCCGGATCGCCGAGCCGGGCCGGATGCGGCACCTGCTTGCCCAGTGACTGCTGCGCCTCCTCGGGCAGCGAGCCCAACAGCGGGGTCTTGAACAGCCCGGGCGCGATGGTGCACACGCGGATCAGCTCGCGGGACAGATCGCGGGCGATCGGCACGGTCATTCCAACGACGCCACCCTTGGACGCGGAGTACGCCGCCTGGCCGATCTGGCCCTCGAAGGCCGCGACGGACGCGGTGTTGATGATCACGCCGCGCTCTTCCCCGAGCGGCTCGTTCTTGGCGATGCGCTCTGCTGACAGCCGCAGCACATTGAAGGTGCCGATCAGGTTGACCTCGACGACCTTCTTGAACGCATCCAGCGGGAACGGGCCGTCCTTGCTCAGCGTCTTGGCCGCGTTGCCGATGCCGGCGCAGTTGACGTTGATGCGCACCGGGCCCATCGACTCGGCGACATCGAGCGCCTTGCTGACCGCGGCCTCGTCGGTGACGTTGGTCTCGACGAACTTGGCGCGGTCACCGAGCGCTGCGACGGCGTCTTCGCCCCGCAGATCGATCACCACGACGGATGCGCCCCTGTCGAGCAGCCGTTTGGTGGTCGCCAGGCCCAGCCCGGAAGCTCCCCCGGTGACGACGGCTACGGCGTCTTTGATCTCCACTTACTCTGTTCCCTCTCTGTTGGAAAGACCCGGCGTCAAACCCAGTCTCGGAGTATGGCTTCGGTGTCGGCGCCAGCCGGACCCGGCGGCGTCGGGGTGGGCGGCACGCTGCGCGAGAACCGCGGCGCGGGCATCGGCTGCAGGTAACCGCCCTCGGCCGAATCGTCGCGGTAGAACGTGTCGCGCTCGGTGATGTGCGGTTCGGACTCGACCTCGCCGAAGGACAACACCGGCGTGACGCACGCGTCGCTTTCGGCGAACACCTTCGCCCAATGGTCGCGATCTTTGGCGGCGACGGCATCGGCGATGGCAGCGCGGAGTTCAGGCCAGCGGGCCATGTCGTTCTGGGCGGGCAGATCGGCGCCTTCCAGACCGAGACCCTTGATCATCTCGGCGTAGAACTGCGGCTCGATCGCACCGATCGCGATGTGCCTGCCGTCGGCGCACGTGTAGGTGTCGTAATAGGGGGCGCCGCCGTCGAGCATGTTCACGCCACGCTCGTCCGACCACATGCCGTCCTGACGAAAGCCCCAGATCATTTGCGCCAGAACGCTGGAGCCGTCGACCATCGCCGCGTCGACCACCTGACCCTTGCCGGACGTCTGACGCTCCCACAGCGCCGAGAGGATCCCGACGAGCAGGAACATCGACCCGCCGCCGAAATCACCGGTCAAGTTCAGCGGCGGCACGGGCCGCTCACCGGCACGCCCGATCGAGTGCAGCACCCCGTTGAGGGAGATGTAGTTGATGTCGTGTCCGGCCTGCAGCCGCCGCGGTCCGGTCTGGCCCCACCCCGTCATGCGGCCATAGACCAAGCGCTCGTTGACCTTCGCACAATCCTCGGGGCCCAAGCCCAACCGTTCGGTGACGCCGGGGCGCAGTCCCTCGATCAGCACGTCGGCCTTGGCGACCAACTTGAGCACCAGTTCGCGACCCTCGTCGGACTTCAGATCAGCGGTCACCGACCGGCGATTGCGCAGCGCGGTTTCACGTCGGGAGCTCGGAATGCCGCCCAGCTTTCCCGGCCGATCGATGCGCACGACGTCGGCGCCGAGGTCGCCGAGGATCATCGCAGCGTGCGGACCTGGGCCGATGCTGGCCAGTTCGACGACACGCAATCCCTGAAGTGGTCCAGCCATGCCCTATTACCGCCCTATCATCCGACTGCCTTCGAACAACCCTGTCGACGCCGACATAGCTTACTTGTATAACCAAGTGCTTCGGTCCTAGGGTGCAGCCATGACAACCGTCGACTCGAGCGCGCAGACCTACAGCGGTATCGACGACCTGTCCGTCGACCTGGTCGACGGTGTGCTGTCGCTGACCATGAACCGGCCGGCGAGCCTGAACTCGCTGACCAAACCAATGCTCGCCACCATCGCCGACACTTTGCAGCGAGCGGCGGGCGATGCCCGTGTCCGCGTGGTGCGCCTCGGCGGGGCCGGGCGCGGCTTCTCGTCCGGCGCGGGCATCAGCGAAGAGGACCACGCCAATCCCGATGCCACCGGCACACCCGCCGATGTACTCGACGCCGCCAATAGCGCAGTCCGGTCGATCGTGAACCTCCCGCAGCCGGTGGTCGCCGTCGTCCAGGGCCCCGCGGCGGGCGTCGGAGTGTCT
>JAIEPH010000122.1 GCA_019749805.1 Mycobacteriaceae bacterium
GTCAACACCGCATCACGAGTCACACCAAACACACTGACCGACCACCGGCCTCACATTAAGGAGACACGCCCTAGTCGCGTTTCGATTCCCGTCAGCGGCAGGCCCACCCACCCGGGCCGGCGGTCACCGTCGGCGCGAGTGCTGATCGTGATCAGCGACTCGGTGGACCCGTAGCGTTCGATGGCTCGGTGCCCCGTCAGTTCGGCGAGCCGCTCGAACACGGGCACCGGCAGCGGTGCGCTGCCGGAAACCAGCAGGCGAGCGGACGTGAGTGCCGACGCCGCAGCGGCGTCCTCGGCAACCCGCGACCACACGGTCGGAACGGCGAAGTACAGCGACCCCCCTGCGGCGGCGTAGAGGTCGGGTTTCGGTCTTCCGGTGTGCACGAACCGATTTCCGATGCGCAGCGAACCGAGCAGACCGAGCACCAACCCGTGCACGTGGTACAGCGGCAGTCCATGCACCAAAGTGTCCTCGGGCGTCCACTGCCAGGCCTGCGCCAGCGCGTCGATGTCCGCGGCCACGGCGCGCCGGCTCAGGACCACTCCCTTGGGCGGACCCGTGGTACCCGACGTGTAGATGATCAGCGCCGTCGCATCGGGGTGCGGTTCCGCGTAGCGGTGCCACGAGCGTGCGTGCATCCGCACGGGGATGTGTTGCAGCCCGCCGGTGTCCGACGGCTTCTCCCCCAGCCACGCCTGTGCTCCGGAGTCGGTGAGGATGTGTGCACGTTCGGCAATGCCGACGTCGGCGGGCACCGGGACTACGGGCACCCCGGCGATCAGGCAGCCCGTCACCGCCAGCACGGTCGTGGCGGTCGGGGTTGCGAGCACGGCGACACGGTGTGCACCGGCCACGCGTTCGGCGACCGAGGTGGCGGCGCCGACCAGGTCGCTACGGCTCAGTACCGCTCCGTCGATGCGCACGGCGTCGCCGATGTCGGCGCCTGCCGCCACTGTCGCGGGGTTCAAGGAGGACAGCAGCACGTTCGTGAGGATACTGGGCGCGTGGATTCCATCGAGACAGTTGCTTCGCGGCAGATCTACCGGAACAACTGGTTCTCGCTGCGCGAAGACGATATCCGTCGGCCCGACGGCAGCGACGGCATTTACGCGGTCGTCGACAAACCGACGTACGCGCTGGTGATCGCGCAGGAGGGCGATCGGCTCCACCTGGTGGAGCAGTATCGCTACCCGTTGGGCATGCGGCGCTGGGAGTTCCCCCAGGGCACCGTGCAGGACAACACCGATCCCGAGCCGTTCGAGCTTGCCGCGCGGGAACTGCGTGAGGAGACCGGGCTGCGTGCAGAGGCGATGACGATCATCGGTCAGCTCGACGTTGCCCCGGGGATGACCAGCCAGCGTGGCCTGGTGTTTCATGCGACGGGCATCACCGAAGGCGCACACGCCCGCGAACACGAGGAACAGGACATGCGCAGCGCATGGTTTGCCCGCACCGAGGTGGAGCGGATGATGCGCGACGGCGACATCACCGACGCCCAGTCCATCGCGGCGTATGCGCTGTTGCTGTTGTCGCAACCGCCGGCTTCCCGATGAGTTTCCAACCGTGCCGTGGTCTACCCCGTATGAGCGACGAGGCGACGATCCGCAAATTGATCACCGATTGGGCCGCGGCGGTCCATACCGGCGATCTTGATTCTGTGCTGACAGACCACGATTCGGACATCGTCATGTTCGATGTCCCACCGCCCTACCGGGGTGTGCGCGGTATGAACGAATACCGGGATTCCTGGCCGCCGTTCTTCGAGTTTCAGCGTCAGGGCGCGTCATTCGACATCGAAGAACTCGAGGTGACCGCGGGCGAGGATGCCGCGTTCGCGTGGGCGCTGCTGCGATGCGGCAAGCCCGAGGAGTTCGAGGCCAACCCCGACAACCGGCTGAGGCTGACGATCGGGCTGCGCAAACGCGACGGCCGCTGGGTCGTCACCCACGAACACCACTCGTTCTGCTTGACCGACTAGCGCGGCGCGCCGTCGACGTCCGTCGGGCGTGCACGGATACCGTCACGATCGTGTCCAGGCGAACACTCACCGCGCTGCTCGTCGCCGTCGTCCTCGGCACCCTGGTGACCGCCCCGCACGCGCATGCCACGGGCCAGATCTGGAACGGCAAGTTCTCGCTGCTGCGCCACGCGGCCACGAAGACCGGCACGAGCATGGCCGCCCGCCAACACGAACCCGACTTCAGCGATGTCTACCTGTTTTCTACCGACTGTTCGACGGGCGCCTGCGTGTCGACCGTCGTCGGCGGCCCCAAGCCTGCGAATCCCACGCTGCCGTTACCGCCCCGCTACACATGGGACGGCACCCGATGGGTGCACGTCTACGACTGGCAGTGGGATTGCTATCTGGGCGAAGGGGTGCCGAAGCAGTTCAACCCCGCGCATTCGGTCGCGTACTACACCCCGCAAGCCGACGGGACGCTACGCGGGGTCTGGCGCACCGATATCGACGGCGGACCGTGCGACGGCAGCGTCATCATGAACGTCGCGGCGTTTCCCGCTCAGTGACGGCGCTCGGCCAGGGCACGCAGAAAGAAGGTCAGGTTGGCGGGTCGCTCGGCGAGTCTGCGCACGAAGTAGCCGTACCACTGCGTGCCGAACGGCACGTAGACCCGGACGTGGTTGCCCTCGGCGGCCAGCCTGCGCTGCTCGGCGTCGCGGATTCCGTACAGCATCTGATATTCGACATCATCGACGCCCCTGTCGAACTCGCGCGTCAACGCTGGAACCGCCTCGATGATCGCAGGATCGTGTGAGGCGACCATCGGATAGCCGTCGCCCGCCATCAGCACTCGCAGGCACGCAAGATAGGACGCGGTGACGTCGTCACTATCGCGGTACGCCACCGATGCGGGCTCGTCGTACGCGCCCTTGCACAGCCGAATGCGCGCGCCGGAGGCGGCGAACTCCCTGCAATCGGTCTCGGTGCGCCGCAGGTACGCCTGCAAAACCGTGCCCAGCCAACCGAATTCGGTGCGCAGGTCGCGGACGATGGACAGCGTCGAGTCCGTGGTCGAGTGGTCCTCGGCGTCCACGGTCACCCACGCACCGGCACGCTGCGCCCGCTCGCAGATGGTGTGGGCGTTCTCGAGCGCGATCTTCTCGCCGTCGCGGGGCAACGCCTGCCCCAGCGCCGACAGCTTCAGTGACACCTCGAGTGGCCGCACGGCCGCCACGGGCTCGTCGCGACGGTCCAACGTATCGAGCAACGCGAGGTAGGCGTCAACGGTGGCGTTCGCCGCGTCGACGTCGGTGACGTCCTCGCCGAGATAGTCGATCGACACCAGCCGCTCCGAATTCCGCAACTGCGCAACGGAATCCAGCGCATCCGTCACCGTCTCACCGGGTACGAAGCGGTGCACCACCTGCCGAGTGACGGGCAGGCGCTCGGCTGTGCGGCGCAATCCGTCCGACCGGCTGGCGGCCATGATCGCCGGGCGCGCGACCCGCTCGAAGACACCCACGTCACGCCTCCATGTGGGGATAGGTGTGGTTCGTCGCGGGGGTGAACGTCTCCTTGATCGACCGGGCCGACGTCCAGCGCAACAGATTCAGTGCCGAGCCGGCCTTGTCATTGGTTCCCGATGCCCGTGAGCCACCGAACGGCTGCTGCCCGACGACCGCACCGGTCGGCTTGTCGTTGACGTAGAAGTTGCCCGCCGCGTGACGCAACCGACGCTGCGCCGTCAGCACCGCCGCACGGTCATCGGCGATCACCGCTCCGGTCAGCGCGTAGCGCGCGCCTTCGTCGACAACGCCGATGACACGTTCGTAGTCGCCGTCGGGATACACGTGCACCGAGAGGATCGGACCGAAGTACTCGGTGGAGAACGATTCATCGGTCGGATCATCGGACAGCAGGACCGTCGGCTTGACGAAATAGCCTTCGCTGTCGTCGTATTCGCCGCCTACGGCGACGGTGACGTTCGCGGCGCTCTTGGCACGCTCGATCGCGGTGACGTTCTTCGCGAATGCCCGCTCGTCGATGAGGGCACCGCCGAAATTGGTCAGGTCGGTGACGTCGCCGTACGTCAATGCTTCCGTGGCGGAGAGGAAGTCGTCACCCATCTGTTGCCACACCGATCGGGGGATGAACGCCCGTGACGCCGCCGAGCACTTCTGGCCCTGGTAGTCGAACGCGCCACGGATCAACGCGGTGCGTAACACGTCGGGCTGAGCCGAGGAATGCGCCAGCACGAAATCCTTACCCCCGGTCTCCCCGACCAATCGCGGATAGGTGTGGTAACGGTCGATATGGGTGCCGACCTCACGCCACAGATGCTGGAACGTCGCCGTCGACCCCGTGAAGTGGATGCCGGCCAGCCGCGGATCGGCAAGTGCCACATCGGAAACCACAATGCCGTCACCGGCCAGCAGATTGATGACGCCCGGCGGCAGGCCGGCCGCCTCGAGCAATTGCATGGTCAGGTATGCGGCGAAGGTCTGCGTAGGCGACGGCTTCCACACCACGGTGTTGCCCATCAGCGCGGGCGCGCTGGGCAGATTGCCCGCGATCGCGGTGAAGTTGAACGGGGTGATGGCGTAGACGAATCCCTCGAGCGGCCGGTAGTCGGTCCGGTTCCACACGCCGCGCGCGCTGATGGGCTGTTCGGCGTAGATCTCGCGGGCGAATCCGACGTTGAATCGCCAGAAGTCGATCAGTTCACATGCGGCGTCGATCTCGGCCTGGTACGCGGTCTTGGACTGGCCCAGCATGGTCGCCGCGCACAACTTCTCGCGCCATGGTCCGGCGAGCAGATCGGCGGCGCGCAGGAAGACCGCGGCGCGCTCGTCGAACGGCGTTGCTTCCCAGCCGGGCTTGGCGGCGATCGCGGCGTCGATGGCAGCGGTCGCGTCGGCGTGCACGGCGTTGGTGAAGGTACCCAGCCGTGCGCTGTGGCGGTGGGGCTGCACCACGTCGGCCCGCTGCCCGCCACCCATGCGGTGGGCGCCGCCGATCACATGGGGCAGGTCGATCGGATCGGGGCCAAGCGTCGAAAGGGCTTCGGTGAGCCGGGAGCGCTCCCCTGAACCCGGGGCGTAGTCGAGAACCGGTTCGTTGGCCGGGGCGGGCACGTCGCTGATGGCGTCCATCCAGTAAGGATCCCCGTTCGCACCGTCTTCAACCGATGGTTGATCGGACAAAGAGCCGGTGGCCTTATAGTTGGATCAGACAAAGGAGGGCGTGATGACGGCACCGTCTTCCGGCCTCGGGCTCGGCAAGCTGCTGCTGGCCCTGGACCGCACGATGGTGACGCTGGTCGAAGCCCCCCGCGGCCTGGACATGCCGGTCGGTTCGGTGGCGCTCGTCGACGCCGACGACGTCCGGTTGGGTCTGGCGGTCGGTGCCGGTTCCGCCGATCTCTTCTTCCTGCTCGGCGTCGCCGACGCCGAGGCGGTGCGGTGGCTCGAGCAGCAGTTCGAGGGATCGGGAACGGTGCCGACGGCCATCTTCGTCAAGGAACCCAGCGACGCCGCGGTAAGGCGGGCCGTCGCACTCGGTACCGCGGTCGTGGCCGTCGACCCGCGAGCCCGGTGGGAGTCGCTCTACCGCCTCGTCACCCATGCCTTCGAACATCACGGCGACCGGGACGACCGCGACTCGGGCACCGACCTGTTCGGCCTCGCGCAATCGATCGCCGACGGCACCCGCGGCATGGTCAGCATCGAGGACGAACAATCACACGTGCTCGCGTACTCGGCATCCAGTGATGACGCAGACGAGTTGCGCCGCCTGACGATCCTGGGCCGCGCCGGTCCGCCCGAACACCTGGAATGGATCGCGCAGTGGGGCATCTTCGACGCGCTGCGTGCGGGCGGCGACGTCGTGCGCGTCGCCGAGCGCCCCGAGTTGGGTCTGCGCCCGCGGCTGGCGGTCGGCATTCACCTGCCCAGTACCGATACCCGTCGCCCGCCGGCCTTCGCGGGCACGATCTGGCTGCAGCAGGGTTCCGCGCCCCTGGCCGACGACGCCGAGGAGATTCTGCGCGGCGGTGCGGTGCTGGCGGCGCGGATCATGACGCGACTGGCAGCGACGCCGTCGACCCATGCGGTGCAGGTGCAAGAACTGCTCGGGCTGGCCGGCGACGATGTCGATATCGCAGCGATAGCGCGCGAGCTGGGAATCACCGTCGGCGGCCGGGCGGCGCTCGTCGGCTTCCAGGGCGGCCCGTCTGCGCCAACCGGTGTCATCGCGTTGAGCGCCAGCGCTTTTCGCGCCGATGCCCAGACGGTCTCGGCTGGCGGCCGGGTCTACGTGCTGCTACCCAAGATCGGTGCACCTTCGTCGGTGATGTCCTGGGTGCGTGGAGTCGTGACCGCGATGCATCGCGAACTCGGCCTCACGCTTCGTGCCGTCGTCGCGGCCCCGCTCGGCGGACTGGCAGGCGCGGCGGCCGCCCGCGTCGAGATCGACCGCGTCTTCGACAGCGCCGATCGCCATCCCGGCGCTATCAGACAGATCACCTCGCTGGACGAGGCGCACACCACCGTGCTCCTCGACGAGATCGTGTCGCATGTCGCCGCACGGTCGCGGCTCGTCGACCCGCGGGTGCGACTCCTGCGCGACGAGGATCCGATGCTGGCCGAGACGCTGCGGGCGTACCTCGACGGCTTCGGCGACGTGGCCGCCGTCGCCAAGCACCTACACGTGCACCCCAACACAGTGCGGTACCGGGTTCGGCGCATCGAGACGTTGCTGTCCACCACGCTGGACGACCCCGACGTGCGGTTGCTCTTCTCGCTCGGACTGCGCGCGACCGCGGACACGTGATCCGGTGTCGTCTCACACTGATCAAAGGCTGCGCAGCTTGAAGATTCGTTCGGCGTACGCCAGGTCGTCACGCCACAGCCGCGCTGCCGCGTGCCGCATGACCGGCTTGATCAACGGCGCTGCGCGCGTCGCATAGGCGAAGCCCGATCGGTCCGAATGAGCGATGACGGCCTCGACCACCGCGGTGCGCGGTGATCCGTCGCGGTCCGAACCCACCGGTGTGGCATGGGTTTCCACGACGCTGCCCGTTCCCTCGCCGTCGACGATGCGCATCACGATGGTCCGCGGCTCCGGGCTGGTGAATTCGGCGACGACCGGCACCCCCAGTCTGCCGATGCGAAAGGTGACTGCGACGAGGAAGCGGTCTATCTCCTCGGGAAGGTCATCGTCAGCGGGCGGAGCCGACAGCACCTCCAGACGGCTGAACGAGTACGGGTGAAACCACGACCCGTGCCACGGATCCATCCGGTTGGCGATGATGTCGCTCGGCTCGCACGTTCCGACGAGTCTTGTCACAGCGTGCATCTGCTCGCCGTCGGGGCGTGCCGGCACCACGGGCAATTCGGTCGGTGTTTCTCCTCCGATGCTGTCGAGCCGCACCCACGCCAACACCCCGTCGTCGTGGCAAGGATATGGCCGCCAACCGAACTCGCGTCCGCCCTCCAGTCGCAGCCCATGCCATGGGCATATCAGCGCACCGCAGTCGACGGTCCCGGTCGCGAGGTCGGCTCCCAGATGGGGGCACGCGCCGGGTCCCACCTTCAGAGCACCGTGCGCGCCACGCCAGGCGACCAGCTCCTGTCCCGCCACCGACGTGCCGTATGGCCGGTTCTTGATGGCGTCGCTGGCGCCGAGGACATACCAGTTACCGCTCGGCCGCTGTTGCGAACGTCGCAAGGCCGCGTCGATCACCGCCGGTACGGCGTCACGGTAGGTCGGCCGCTGTGCGGGCCAAGACAGCGCGGGCAGCAGGTCGAAAGGGACCGTCTTGGAAAGCCGCGACCGAAGTCTCGCGATTCTGCTCATCCTGTCCTGGGCCCTCCACGTTCGGCGACTCGACTCAAGAGCGCCATCCGCCCGTAATTCGGAACCGTCTGCAGTGAGTGACCTCGAATGCCGAAGCGATCGAGAAGTTGGTTCGCCGCCGACCATCCCGTCGTCGCGGCGCGTTCCATCAGCGCGACAGGCAGATCGATGCGGATACCGTCACCGGCAAGCACCAGTCCGTCATCTGGCGATCTCACGACCGGCCGGTCGGCGAAGTCGCCAGGCGCAAAGCGCGGGCAGTCGTTGTGCCAGAGCACCTTTTCGGCGACGACCTGAGCACTGCGGGTCTCGGGATACAGCTCGTGGAGGCGACCCAGCAGCCGGTCACGCAGAGTATCGTCAGGCGTCTTCACCGCGTACGAGTGCAGTTCCACCACCGACCCCCCGTGCTTGCGCGACCAGTCCGCCGCCTCGCGTTCGTATCGCTCCAGCACGCTGACGTTGTCCAGTGGTGGCCTGCCGCCTGTTCCGATGAACGGCGCTCGGTCGGAATTCACCTTCTTGTCCAGCCACAACCGATGCACGATGAACGGCGGCGCTTTGCCGAGTTTCGCCACGCTCTTGCGCCAGTCGTCGTCACCGATGCCAGCCGAGTTCTCGACGATCCGTTGCAGGCCGGCGATATCGGTGGCCAGAACGACACCGTCGGCGTCTAGTTTCGCTCCGCCGTCGAGACCGACCATCCAACCCTGCCCGTGTCGCACCTCGCTCACCGACGTCTCACGGTGGACGCGAACACCAAGCGACTCGAGGTAGGCGCCCAGCGGGTTCCACAGCGCCGCATCGAAGTTGGCATCGGCCACGTCGAAGATCAGCCCCTCACGGGAGCCGAGGAAGTAGATGTGGAACATCGCTGCCAGTTCGGCTGCCGACAGGTCAGTCGGCTCCGCGAAGAAGCTTCTGGAGAAGACCTCGAACGCCAGATGCCGCGCCGCTACGGGAAAGTTGATGTCGCGCAGGAAGGAGTCAGCATCTAGGTGGTCGAGGCGGTCATAGATGTCCGGCACCGACACCGCCGCCAGCGGCGCGGCCGCCCGCGCGTCGAGTCGGACGAGATCTCGTAGCCGGAACGTGGGACTGCGCAGAGCGAACATCATCGCGTTGAGCGGCGGCGTCAACGGCAAACCCCGAAAGGTGTCGGTGCGGCCTTCCGCGTCGATGAGTGGGTAGTCATCCACCGGCTTGAGCATCGCGAGCGCAGGGTCTATGCGCCGCAGGAGGTTTCGCAGGTTGTAGTACTGCCGGAAGAACGCGTGAAAGCCGCGATTCATCGCGACCTCAGAATCATCGGAAAGTCGCTCGGTCCATCCGCCGACTCGGCCGCCCAGGTAGGACTGGCGCTCGATGAGGTCCACCGCGACGCCGCGCTCAGCCAATCCCGTGGCGGCAGCAAGGCCCGCGATGCCTGCGCCGACCACGACGACGCGAGGGCGCTCTGCCAGTTCGGCTGCGTTCGCCACGCCAGACGGCGCGAAATGAGTCTGAGCGCGCGGATCGCTCATCGTGGCGCCTGCCCCAGGAATGTGTGCACGATGTTGCGCTGCCAACCGGGCATCGTCTCGCTGCGGACGGACTCGAAGCCGTTCGCGGCCATCCTGTGTCGGAAGGCTCCCACGCCGTCGAAGGTGTTCACACTGCGCCGGAGGTAGGTGTAGAGCGAGGCATCTCCACTGCGCAAGCGACCGCTGGGAATGATGATCGCGGTACACACCGCGTTCCACACCGCCGTGGCGAGCTTGGAATCGCGGACCGAGTATTCGTGCACCGCAAGCGTTCCGCCCGGTCGCAGGAGTTCACGAAACCTGCGTAGCTGGCCGTCCCGGTCGGTTACGTTGCGGATCAGGTAGGCCGCCAGGATGCCGTCGAACGGTCCGACGACGCCGGCGTCGGCGAGATCCTCGATCCGAGACTGCACGAAGCTGACCGACGTCGGCCACGCCTTCGCCCGCGCCTGTGCCAGCATCCCCTCCGACGCGTCGACCGCGACGATCTCGGCTTTGGGCGCGACGGCCAGCAGTGCCGCGGTCGACGCCCCGGTGCCGCATCCGGCGTCCAACAGGCGTAACCCACGGCCCTCGTCAACGATCCGCATACGCTGCGCCGAGAGTCGCAGGTGATCGTGGTAGCCGGGGTTGGCGCCAACGAGCTTGTCGTAGGCAGGCGCCCCGAGGTCGAACGCCCCGGGAATCTCGTTGGAGGACAGACTCACAACGTCTCCTTTGTCTGTTCACGAAGCCGTTGACGCTCCCATAGCAACAGCACCGCGGTGACCATCGCCCAGCCGAACAGAAAGTCTTCGACCGGGATGTCGAGCGGAAACCGCAGTCCACTGGTGTGCTGTTCGTCGTAGATGACGATCGGAGCGCTGAGCTTGGTGAGCCAACCGTCGACGGGGATCTGGAAGCCCAGCACGATCGCCATCGAGATCCAGTACGCCGCACGGCGGAACAGTCCCGTTCGCAGTATCGCCAATTCGAGCACGATGACGACGATCACCGCGACCACGGCGGGCACGGTATAGCCGATGCCGGTCACTGCGCCTGCCTTGCCTTGTTCTTCCGCAGGGCACGGACTCGTCCGAGCAGGCCGTCGACCGCGTTGTAGGTCAGCAACCCGCACAGCGGTATCACCACGAAGAACAACAGTTCCTCGATGGGCATCTGCCCTGGGAGGTCCAGGCCCGTCACGTACTGCGGGTTGTACGTCCACACGTCCGCTGTGATCGCGATCAGATCCCAGAATATGAACACCGCAGCAACCGGAAGAACCGCGAGGGCGGTGCGTTTGGCGTAGCGATACACACCGGGCCCGAGGAACTCCAGGGGTGCGGTGATCACCAGGCACGCCGCGAGCACGAGCAGGTACTGCCAACGGTCCATCGTCACGTCCCTGAATGGCGGATTCGGGCGACCCACGCTTCGACGAATCCGCGACCAGCGACCTGGAGTCGGCGGGCCGTGCCCACGGTGGCGCGTTGATCGAATACCGCGAAGTCGAGTTCTTCGATGCGGTCGAGGATTTCAGAGTACAAAGTGAGCGCAGCCGAAATGCATGGTCTCGACCGAGGGTGAAGCAGGGCAATGCCCTGCTCGGCGAATCGGTAGATGCGCCTGGTCTCCGCGTGCTGTTCCTCCAGAGCGCGCCGCACTCGCGGGTCGGTACGGCGATGGTCGTGACACCAGTTCAGAACGTCGCGGTCCACCTGGTGGACGGCCAGTTCGTCGGCGGGTAGATAGATCCGCCCGCGCTGCAGGTCTTCATCGACATCGCGCAGGAAGTTGGTGAGCTGGAACGCTTTTCCAAGTGCTGCGGCGTACGGTGCAGCCTCGGTGGATTCGCACACGGTACCCAGGACGGGCAGCATTTGGAGACCGATCACTTCGGCGGAGCCATACATGTATCGGTCGAGTGCGGCGCGATCGGGGTAGTCGGTGGTCGACAGGTCCATTCGCATCGAGGACAAGAAGTCGTCGAAGTGTTCCCACGGAATGTCATATCTGCGCGCGGTGTCGACCACCGCCGCCAACGACAGGTCACCATCATCGGTGGCGCCGGCCGTCATACGGTTGAACAACCGTGTCGCCAACCGCTGCAATTCATTCGCACGCTCCGAGCTGGAGACCGACGCGTCGAAGTCGTCCAGGATGTCGTCGGCGCGCCGAGCGAATCCGTAGAGCGCGTGCACGGCGGGACGCTGCTGCGGCGTGAGCAACCTCGTGGCAAGGAAGAACGTTCGCCCGTGCTGCGAGTTCAAGGTGCGGCAGCGTCGGTAGGCGTCCCGCAATACGGGGTCGTGGACACCGGCGGCATGGAGTTCTGAGCTGATCATGGTTGCACCACCCGTAGTTGGCGTCGCTTGGTCACGGCGCCGGTGATTCTGTCGGCGGCCAGGCGGCCCGACATCAACGCTGTGGGCACACCTACCCCCGGCACTGTCGAGGATCCGGCGAGGACGGCGTTGTCGATACCGCGCACGGTGTTCGCCGGCCGGAACGGACCGGTCTGCCCGAAGGTGTGGGCCAGCGCGAACGGCGTGCCCGCAAGCATGCCCTGGCGCGCCCAGGCCGCAGGGTCGACGACGTGCAGTAGTTCGGCGTCGCGGCCGAGCGACGGCATCCGGTTCTGGACGGCCCGCAAGATGCTGTCGGTGTATGCCGGACCCGTTGCGGCCCAATCAACATTGCCCACAGCGGTGTTCGGCGCAGGAGCCAGGATGTACAGCAGATCGCGACCGGCGGGCGCCAGCCCGGCGTCACCCGCCGAGGGCCGAGTGACGAGCAACGAGGGGTCGGTCATCACCTGTCCGTCGTCGATGATGTCCCGGAATGTCTGCTGCCAGGCCTGGCCGAACAGAATGGTGTGGTGCCCGACATCGGGATCGACCGCCTGGCAACCGACGTGCGCGACGACGGCAGACGGTGCGGGCCGAAGCCGAAGCAGCCTGCGGGGTTCACGGCCGAGGAGGCGATAGGTCTCCGGTAGCTCCGTGGTCAGCACGACCGCGTCCGCCGGGACACGCTCACCGGTGCTGGTGCGCACGGCCGTCACCTCTGATCCGCTGCGCTCCAGTGCGGAAACTGCGGCGCTGTAGCGGAATTGGACACCTGCACCCGCGGCGGCCGCGGCCAGCGCATCAGGCAGCGCGCGCATGCCGCCGCGCGGGAAGAAGACGCCGGAGATGGTGTCCATGTAGGCGATGACGGCGTATACGGCCAATGCCCGCTGCGGCGGAACGCCGGCGTACAGCGCTTGAAAGGTGAACACCCGCTGCAGCCGTTCGTCGCTGATGAACTTGCGTACCATGCGATCCCACCGACGAAAGCCGCCGATGGCCGTCAACCGCGCCAGCGCAGGGGTGAGCAGAGACAGCGGTGAGTCGAAGTTCGCCGCGATGAAACCGTCGAATTCGACGTCATAGAGCCGGGTCAGCCAGTCACGTAGCTGCAAGTAGCCGTCGGCTTGTCCACGGCCCGCGAACCGCTCGATCTCGGCGGCCATCGCCTCTCGGTCGCTGTGCACGTTCAATGAGCTGCCGTCGGCGAACGACGCGTGGTAGGCGGGATCGACCCGCATGAGGTCGAGGCGATCGGACAGCGATTCTCCGACGGCTGCGAATGCGTCGTCGATGAGGTCAGGCATCGTCAGCACGGTTGGACCCGTATCGAGGCGGTATCCGTCGATGTCGAGGCGCCCCACCCGTCCCCCGGGATGCGGCGCCCGTTCGATCACGGTGACCTCCCGGCCACGCCCTGCGAGATGCAGAGCCGCCGATAACCCCGCAAGGCCCGCACCGACCACGACCACCCGTTGGGCGTTGCCTCCAATGGTCTTCACGATCACGCCGTCCGTGCAGTGCACGCCGTGGCCATGTCCGCCAAGGCCACTCGGACCTCTGGTCGCACGTCGGCACCGTCGACGAGCGTCAGGGCATGCGTCAGCCGCGAGTCGATCAGTTTCTCGATCCAATCGACGGCCCCCGTGGCGACGATGAGTTCACGCCAGCGGTTGATGTCGTCGATGTCGAGGGCGTCCGCGCGCATCAGGCCGCGCAGTTGCCTGCGCAACACCCTGTCCGCCAGGTGGTAGGCGGCCGCTACGACGGTTGTCGCCTTGCCCTCCAAAAGGTCGCTGCCGCTGGGCTTTCCCGTGATCGAAGGCGATCCGAAGATGCCGAGTAAGTCGTCACGCATCTGGAAGGCCTCACCAATGGCGTCACCGTAGCCGCCGAGCATCGCCATCACCGGTTCGTCACAGCCCGCCATGGCCGCGCCCATTTCAAGTGGTCGCCGCACGGTGTAGTTGCCGGACTTGCGGCGCGACACGGACAGCACGCGGTCCAGGGTTGGGAACCTGCTCGAGTCGTTGATCAGGTCGGCGAATTGCCCTATCGCGAGCTCGGTGCGCATCGCGTCGTAGCGAGGCCAGACCCGCTCGAGGGCCGCGGTCGGAACGCGACTCTCCCGCATCATCTGGGCCGCCCAGACCAGACACAGATCCCCAAGCAGCACCGCGGCGGATTCTCCGAAACGATCCGGCGATCCGCGCAGCGGCCGCCGCCGATGCCACTGCGCGAAGGCGACGTGGCCGGCGACTCGGCCACGGCGCATGGTGGAGCTATCCATGACATCGTCCTGTAAGAGGGCGAACGCGTGCAGCAGCTCGAGGCCGGCGGCTGCTCGTAGCGCCGCAGGATCGTGGTCGGCGCCGCACAACCAACCCACGTACATGAACGTCGACCGCACGCACTTGCCACCGTCGAGGAAGTCGCGCAACACGTCGGCCGCGATGTCGATCCCGGCAGCCTGAAGCTCGGGTGCGCATCGGGTGTCGACGAACTCGGCGACGATTCCCCGCACAGCACGGCGCAACGCACCGCGCCAGCGCTCGCCGCCCAGGTCGGCAGCCGGCTGCGACCCGTTGGCCGCCTGTGCCACCACTTCGTCAAGCATGCGTGAGCCGATCGCTGACACGCGCCACTCCTTCCGCGCCGTGTGCGTTTCAACTTACCCAGGGCCGGCGAGCCCAACCTACGAACATCGATACCCGTTTTCACGCCGAATTGCATCGTTACTGCATCGATTAGTCACGCAAACGTCATCACTGTCCACCGGTCGACGGACACAGCAATCAGCCCCAAGGTTGTCGCGCGCCGCTCGCCAACGGAGCACGATCAGTGCATGACGACCGCAGCCCGGACCCGCAGCACGGAAAATCCCTATCTGAACGGCAACTACGCGCCGGTCAAGGAGGAAATCACCGCACTCGACCTAGAGGTCACCGGAAGCATCCCGGAGTATCTCGACGGTCGCTATCTCCGCATCGGACCCAACCCTCTCGGCGATCCGGATCCCGCCCGCTACCACTGGTTCCTCGGCGACGGCATGGCGCACGGACTACGTCTGCGCGACGGTGAGGCGCAGTGGTATCGCAACCGGTGGGTGCGCTCTGCGGCCGTGGCGCGCCGGCTGGGCGAGACCAGGCGCGGAGGTCCGACCGCAGGCGGCTTCGACTTCGCGGCGAATACCAACATCCTCGAACAAGGCGGCAGGACCCTGGCCATTGTCGAGGCCGGTGGACGTCCGTACGAGCTGACCGACGAGCTGGAGACCGTCGGCCCCTCCGACTTCTGCGGCACGCTGTTCGGCGGATACTCCGCCCACCCCAAGCGGGACCCGGTGACCGGTGAGCTGCACGCCGTCTCATACAGCCCGGTGCGCGGCAACATCGTGAGGTACACCGTGACAGGTGTCGACGGGAAGGTGCGTCGCACGGTCGACATCCGCTTGAAGGCGCAGACGATGATGCACGACTTCTCGCTCACCGAAGAATATGTCGTGCTCTACGACCTGCCGGTCGCGCTGGACCTGAGCGGCCGAGCACAGACGGCGACGGCGAAGGCTGCCACGGGTCTGCTGGCCCATGTCGTGGAGCGCCACGCGCTGCCGGACTTCATGCTGCGAAGGGCCATGCGCAAATCCGACCAGGGTGGCGGGGCGCCATCGGGCGGCATGCCCTATCGCTGGGACCCCGAACGGCAGGCCCGCGTCGGGGTGATGCCTCGTGAGGGCACCGCTTCTGACATCCGTTGGTTCGAAGTGCAGCCGTGCTACGTCTTCCACCCGCTGAACGCGTACGACGTGTCCTCTCCCGAAGGCGACAGCATCGTGCTCGACATCGTGCGGCACTCGTCGGTCTTCACGACCGGCACCAGCTTGGTACCCGGCACGCAGACTCTGGACCGGTGGACCGTCGATCTGGCCGCAGGCAGAGTCCGGGAAGAACGCCTCGATGACACCGTTCAGGAGTTCCCGCGGGTCGACGAGCGGCGCGTCGGTCGCCCGCACAGGTTCGGGTACGCGGTCGGATATGCCGGAGGCTCCGCCGGGATCACTGAAGCGGACTCGATCCTGAAGCACGATCTGCAAACCAAACGCACCCAGTCGGTGTCTTTCGGAGCAGGTCGTGAACCCGGCGAGTTCGTCTTCGTCCCATCCAGCGCAGACGCTGCCGAGGACGACGGGGTCGTCATGGGGTTCGTGTACGACCCGACCACCGACCGCAGTGAGCTTGTGATCGTCGACGCGCAGACGCTGGAAACGGTCGCAACGGTGCACCTTCCGGCCCGCGTACCGCACGGATTTCACGGCAACTGGGCACCGACCCAGGGATAGGGCCCACAGCGAAGCTAGGGGAAAATCGCGGCATGAGCGTGGACGCTCCGCGGGGCGCCGAATGGCATTGGCTGTGGATGGTCTATGTCGTCGGCGTCTGCGCGGCGGCCATGTTCGCGGTGGTCGTGCTCGATCATCGCTTTCCGGGTGACATACCCGTCGCCGTCGCCGCGATCGCAGGCATGGTGCTCTGTGTGGTGACATTTGGTCGCAAGATCTTTGTTCTTCCTGAAAATAGCTGGGCTGCAGTCTTATTCGTTGGAGTTGTGGTCGCTCTGTGGACCCTCGCGCTGTGGGCCTCTCCGGTCGCGGTGGCAGCGGTACCGACGATCTACCCGATTGTGTTCGCGACACTGACGCTGCGCGCCGCGTTGGTGATCACCACGGCCATCAACCTGATCCCGCTGACCCTGGTCATAGTCAGGGAAGGGATTGCTTCGCCGAATCTCGGTATCGCTATTGCGTTTACCCTCATCGGGGTGGTCATCGCGCCGGTGATCGGCACTGTGATCATCACCTCGATGCGGCAACGTAGACAGCTGGCCGCCCTGGTATCCGAGCTGGCGGCCACTCGCGCCGAGAGTGCCCGGTTGTCGCGTGCGGCGGGCACTGCGGCGGAACGGGAACGACTGGCCCGCGAGATCCACGACACGCTGGCTCAGGGCTTCACCAGCATCGTCATGCTCGCCCAGGCCGTCGAACCCGAGCTGGAAACCGATACCGCCGCGGCAAAGCGGTACGTCGAATTGATCGGCGCCACTGCACGGGAGAACCTCGCCGAAGCGCGGGCGATGGTGGCCGAACTGACGCCGAGTCCGCTGGAGGAAACGCTGCCCGCCGCCATCGCGCGACAGTGCGATCGGCTCGCCGCCGAGACCGACGCCGCGGTCACGGCCCGCATCGCCGACGATCTGCCCACCCAGAGCATGGCCGCCGATGTGGTGCTGCTGCGTGCCACGCAGGAGGCGTTCGCGAACATTCGCAAACACGCGCAGGCCAGCGCGGTCACCGTCGATCTGGCACCATCGGCTTCAGGGGTCCGGCTTACCGTGACAGACAACGGCATTGGTATGGACAGCGGGCACCCCGAGGGCTTCGGGCTGCGCGGAATGCGAGCCCGGGTGGCGCAGGTGGGAGGTGCGATGACCGTGTCCACCGGTTCCGGCGGCGGGACGACGCTGACAGTCGAGGTGCCGACATGACGGCCGCCGTCACGAAGGTGCTGCTCGTCGACGACCATCCGGTGGTCCGGGAGGGTTTGCGCGGCATGATCGACGCCGAGGCCGACCTCGCCGTCGTGGGCGAGGCGGGGTCGGGCGCGGAGGCGGTTGTCATGGCCGAATCCCTGCGACCTGACGTCATTCTCATGGATTTGCGGATGCCGGACGTCGACGGCGTCACGGCCACCGAGCGAATCCTCGCGGCGCTGCCGGGGACACGCATCGTCGTCGTCACCACTTACGAGTCCGACACCGACATCCTGCGCGCGGTCGAAGCGGGTGCGGCGGGCTATCTGCTGAAGGATGCGACGCGATCCGAACTCGCCGAGGCCGTTCGCGACGCAGCGCGAGGTAAGACGGTTTTGGCGCCGACGGTTGCCGATCGGCTTGTCCGCTTTGTGCGCCAACCTGTTTCGGCGGCGTTGTCGATCCGCGAGGTCGAGGTTCTCGGGCTGGTGGCGACTGGTAAGACCAACGCCGAGATCGGGCGTGCACTGCACATCAGCGAAGCCACGGTGAAGACCCATCTGCTGCGGACGTTCAACAAGCTCGGCGTTTCCGACCGCACGGCGGCGGTGACGACCGCGATGTCGATGGGTCTGCTGGACTGATCCCTAGCCCGTAAGTCGTTGTACCGCAGCGGCTATGCGCTCATCGGAAGCGGTCAACGCGACCCGGACATGCTGCGCTCCCCCGGGCCCGTAGAATTCCCCGGGCGCCACCAGGATGCCTCGCTGGGCCAGCCAGGCGACGGTGTCGCGGCACCGCTCGCCGCGCGTGGCCCAGATGTACAGTCCCGCTTCCGAATTGTCGACCGTCAGGCCGGCCCCCTGCAGCGCGGGCATGAGTACGGTCCTGCGCCGCTCGTAACGCGCGCGCTGCTTCCGTTCGTGTTCGTCGTCGTCGAGTGCGGCACCCATCGCGGCCTGCACCGGCGTCGGCATCATCATGCCCGCGTGCTTACGCACGGCCAGCAGCTCGGCCACCACCGACGGGTCGCCGGCGACGAAACCGGCCCGGTACCCCGCCAGCGACGACGTCTTCGACAGCGAATGGATCGCCAACAGCCCGGTGTGGTCACCGTCGCAGACGTCGGGATGCAGTAGCGAGAGCGGCTGGTCCTCCCAGCCCAGTCCCAGGTAGCACTCGTCGGAGGCGACGAGGACGCCGCGCTCCCGGGCCCAGCCGACGACCTTGCGGAGGTGGTCGACGCCCAGCACCTTGCCCGTGGGGTTGCTCGGCGAGTTCAGGTACACCAGTGCGGGCGACCGCGGGCCCAGCTGCGTCAGTGAATCCGCGCGCACGAACGGCGCTCCGGCCAGCCGCGCACCGACCTCATAGGTCGGATACGCCAACTCCGGCACCACGACCAGATCGTCAGGTGACAGGCCGAGCAACGTCGGCAGCCACGCGATGAGCTCCTTGGTGCCGATCACCGGCAGCACGGCATGCTCGGCGAGCCCGGTGATGCCGTATCGGCGGTGCAGCGCCGCCACCGCCGACGCCCGCAACGCGGGCGTGCCTGCGGTCGTCGGGTAGCCAGGGGCCGAACTGGCCGCGGCCAGTGCATCACGGATCACCGGGGCGACGTCATCGACGGGTGTGCCGACCGAGAGGTCGACGATGCCGTCAGGGTGTGACCGGGCCAGCGCGGTGGCGTCGGCCAGGGTGTCCCAGGGGAACACCGGCAGAGACGCCGATACGCGCTGCAAGCGAGCCGTTATCAGTCTTTTTCCTGTGGCGGCAGATCCTTGACCGCCTGGGGGTCGTTGTCGGTCTGCCCCACCTTGGACGCACCACCCGGGGATCCGAGCTCAGCGAAGAAGTCGGCGTTGATCTGCGTGTAGCTGGACCACTGGTCCGGCACATCGTCCTCGTAGTAGATGGCCTCCACCGGGCAGACAGGTTCGCAGGCACCGCAGTCCACGCACTCGTCCGGGTGGATGTACAGCATGCGTGCGCCCTCATAGATGCAGTCGACAGGGCACTCCTCGATACATGCCTTGTCTTTCAAGTCAACGCAGGGTTCGGCAATCGTGTACGTCACAGGTTGCTCCTCGATCTCCTGTCCAATGGGGCTGCCATCCTGGGTCAAGGCCCATGAGTTCTGAGCAAGTATGCGGAATCCATACCTGGACGGTCGTCTCAGTGTGCCCTAACTTCACGCGCCGCCCGGTTATGGGTTGCGCGTGGTTACTGATACTAGACGTCGCAGATACAGCTAGACCAGTCACCACACCCCATCATGTCAACCCGCTGATCGGGTGCTCAGCATTGCCTCGGATGCGGGTGCCGTTGGGTGCCTGAGCGCAATGCAACAAGTTGCATATCAATAGACCGCCGACCTAGGCTGCCCAGGTGGCCCTGCCCCACGCAATCCTCGTCGCGCTATGCGAGCAATCCGGTTCCGGATACGAACTTGCGCGCCGGTTCGACCGGTCCATCGGGTACTTCTGGGCGGCGACCCACCAGCAGATCTACCGCACCCTGCGGACGATGGAGAACGACGGCTGGGTGCTCGTCACTCCCGTCTCCCAACAAAGCAGACCGGACAAGAAGGTGTACACGGTGTCCGAGGCGGGCCGCGGCGAACTCGCCCGGTGGATCGCCGAACCGTTGTCCGGACGCGGCAGCACGGTGGCCGACAACCGAACCCGCGATCTGGCCGTCAAGGTGCGCGGCGCCGAACACGGGGACATCGACGCGCTGCGCACCCAGGTCGCGTCGTTGCGTACCGAGCGTGCCGAGCTGCTCGACATCTACCGGGGTTTCGAGAAACAGCAGTTCCCCGACCCCAGCGCGTTGAGCGGCGCCGCCCTGCACCAGCACCTCGTGCTACGCGGCGGGATCCGGGCCGAGGAGAGCGCCATCGACTGGCTCGACGAAGTGGCCGCGGCCCTCGAGAGGTCCTCGGGGGCGGACCGGTGACGTATCCGATCCTGTTGTCGCCGTTGGGTCTCGGCTTCACCACCCTGCGCAATCGCGTCGTCATGGGGTCGATGCACACCGGCCTCGAGGATCGCGCACGCGACACCGACCGGCTGGCCGCGTATTTCGCCGAACGCGCCCGTGGCGGCGTCGGGCTGATCATCACCGGTGGCTACGCGCCGAACCGCACCGGCTGGCTGCTGCCGTTCGCCGCGCAGCTGCTCACGTCGTCGGACGCCCGCAGGCACCGCAGGATCACCTCAGCAGTACACGACGAGGGCGGTAAGATCCTGCTCCAGATCCTGCATGCGGGACGCTATGCCTACCACCCGTTTTCGGTCAGCGCGTCGTCGATCAAGGCGCCGATCAACCCGTTCAGGCCGCGCACCCTGCGCGACGTCGAGGGCACGATCGACGACTTCGTGAAATGTGCGCTGCTGGCCCGCGACGCCGGCTACGACGGTGTGGAGATCATGGGTAGCGAGGGCTATCTGCTCAACCAGTTCCTGGCGCCGCGCACCAACAAGCGCGAGGACAAATGGGGCGAAACACCGGAGAATCGCCGGCGCTTCCCCACCGAGATCGTCCGCCGCACCCGCGCGGCCGTCGGCGAGGACTTCATCATCTGCTACCGGATGTCGATGGCCGACTATGTCGAGGACGGCCAGAGCTGGGACGAAACCGTCGCGCTGGCAACTGAAGTCGAGGCAGCGGGCGCGACGATCATCAACACCGGCATCGGCTGGCACGAGGCGCGGGTGCCGACGATCGTCACCTCAGTCCCCAACAACGCGTTCGTCGACATCAGCAATGCGGTGGCCGAGCACGTCGGCATTCCGGTGGTGGCGTCGAACCGAATCAACATGCCTCAGGCCGCCGAGCAGATTCTCACCGAGGGACATGTCCAGTTGATCTCGATGGCGCGTCCGCTGTTATCGGACCCGGACTGGGTGCGCAAGGCGCAGGCCGATGCCGCCGACGAGATCAACACCTGCATCGCGTGCAACCAGGCCTGCCTGGACCACGCGTTCGTGCACAAGACGGTCTCGTGCCTGCTGAACCCCCGAGCTGGTCACGAGACAACGCTGGTGCTGAGCCCGACGCGACGCGCCAAGCGCGTCGCGGTGGTCGGCGCCGGGCCCGCGGGACTGGCCACCGCCGTCAGTGCGGCGCAGCGCGGCCACCGGGTGACGCTGTTCGAGGCGGGTGACGTCATCGGTGGCCAATTCGACTTGGCGAGAAGGATTCCCGGCAAGGAGGAGTTCAGCGAGACGCTGCGCTACTACACCCGCATGCTCGACAAGCACGGCGTCGAACTCCGGCTACGGACACGGGCGAGCGCTGACGACCTGGCCGGCTTCGACGAGGTGGTGCTGGCGACCGGGGTTTCGCCGCGGATGCCCGACATCCCCGGCATCGACCATCCGATGGTGCTGTCCTACGCCGAGGCCATCACCGGCCGGCCGGTCGGTAAGAGCGTGGCCGTCGTCGGCGCCGGTGGAATCGGGTTCGACGTGAGTGAGTTTCTCGTGACCACGCCGGCGGGGCCGGCAGACGAGTACAGGTCGCCGTCGATCATTCTCAAGGAGTGGAAGGCCGAATGGGGCGCGGCCGATCCGCAAGAGGCCCGCGGTGCGCTGACGACACCGATCCCCGCGCCGGCCGCCCGCGAGGTGTACCTGCTGCAGCGCACGAAAGGCCCGCAGGGCAAGGGACTGGGCAAGACTTCGGGCTGGGTGCACAGGGCCGCGCTGAAGGCCAAGGGCGTACAGCAGCTGTCCGGTGTGAACTACGAACGCATCGACGACCACGGCCTGCACATCAGCTTCGGCTCCGATCGGTCGAGCCCAAGAGTGCTCGACGTCGACAACGTGGTGATCTGCGCCGGCCAGGAGCCGGTGCGCGACCTAGAGGACGCGCTGCGCTCCAGGGGCATCCGGCCGCACGTCATCGGCGGTGCGGCGCAGGCCGCCGAACTCGACGCCAAGCGGGCCATCAAACAGGGGACCGAGCTGGCGGCCCGGCTCTGACACGAGCCGTCGCTCCAGCCGTTAAGAATTCTCCAAGCGCACTCGCTCAGTCTTTCGTCAATCACGACGACCGCCTCGTCGTCGCGACTGACTCTGAAGGACCAAGACATGACCTACCCCAGGTACGCCGCCAACACGCTCGGCCCGACGCGCGGAGCGCAGTTCCATTCCGCGCCCACTCAGGGCTATCCCATGCGGCCGGCTCCACAGTTCCAGCGGCCGGCTCCGCAGTTCCAGCAGCCGGCTCCACAGTTCCAGCAGCCGGCTCCACAGTTTCAGCCGCCGGCTCCCCCGGCCCAGCCGCCCGCGAAACGCAAGCGCGGCCGTGGCCCGCTCGCGATCGTCCTCATCCTCGTGATCGTTCTCGCGACCGGCGCCGCGGCAGTGCTCGGCGCCGAGTTCTACGCACGCACCGTCGCGGTCGACAAGGTCAAATCGGCCGCCGCATGCTTCATCGAGGGGTCTGCGGACTCCGTCGATGTGACGTTCGAGACCTCGCCGCCGGTTCTCATGCAGTACTTCGACGACAAGTACTCCGGGTTCACGATCGCCACCGACGGACCCATCCGCGGCGTCGACGGGGTCACCGCGGACATCGCGGTCGACGACCTCGACCTCAACGGCGGCGCGAACGACCGGGGCACCATCGGCGCGATCAACGCGACCATCGACTGGACGTCGGAAGGAATGCGGGAGTCTGCCAACGCCGCCCTCAAGGAGGCCATCGACGAGTACCTCGAGGGCAGCTTCCTGAGCTTCCTGTCGGACTGGATCTCGACTGACGAAGTGGTGACGAACGTCGAAACCGATCCTTCGACGGGGATCGTCACCTTGGAGGGGATGTTCGACAGCAGGATCGCTGTCAAGCCGGAGACGACCGCCGACGGCGGAATCAAGCTGGAAATCCAGCCGGACGGTTTCACACTCGGCGGAGATCTTGACCTCCCTCAGGAAGATCTCCAGGAGAAGCTGGATGAGATGACGAGCGAGCTCACCGACAACAAGTACAACCTGCGCGTGGATTCGCTCGAAGTCACGAATAACGGTGTGGTTGCCGAGTTCTCGGCAAAGAACATCGACATCCCGGCCAGCGACGGGGGGAGCAGCTGCTTGGACATGTAGACAAAACGCAGCTAATGGGTATCGAACAGCGAGCCTCCGCGTTATAGGCCCTTTTGCGGGTGACGCTGTTTAACCGAGCCGCCG
>JAIEPH010000113.1 GCA_019749805.1 Mycobacteriaceae bacterium
AAATTCAGGGATCACCCACGTGTCCCGGTCGGACGTTCGGACCACCCGCGGACCCACACAAAGGCTAAATGTCGGACCCCCGTGGTGTCATTTCGGCATGTCCGCACCGCACACCGATCTGACGCCGACCGCGCTCACCGAACCCGGAACGCGCGGCGCGGTACGGGTGCTCGGGGGAGCGGGCACCGGCAAGAGCACCTTGCTCGTTGATGTCGCTGCGGCCCACATTGCGGCAGGCACTGACCCGGAATCGGTTCTGCTGCTGACGGGTTCGGCGCGCCTCGGCGTGCAGGCGCGCGCCGCGATCACGTCGGCACTGCTCGAGGCGGGCACTCGCGCAGTCGTCCGCGAACCGTTGGTCCGCACAGTGCACTCCTATGCCTTCGCGGTGTTGCGTCTCGCCGCACAGCGCAAAGGTGATCCGCCACCGCGGTTGATCACCAGCGCCGAACAGGACGGCATCATCCGCGAACTCCTCGCCGGCGACCTCGAGGACGGCGACCGGTCGGTCGTGGCATGGCCCGCGCAGTTGAGGCCCGCCCTGAGCACCGTCGGATTCGCCACCGAACTGCGTGACCTGTTGGCGCGCTGCACCGAACGCGGTGTGGATCCCGTCGAGCTGCAGCGCATCGGGCGGCGGGCCGGCCGACCCGAATGGCTGGCGGCCGGACAGTTCGCCCAGGCCTATGAGCAGATCATGCTGCTGCGTTCGGCGGTCGGAATGGCCGCGCCGCAGGCCACCGTGCCGGCGTTGGGCGCCGCCGAACTGGTGGGCGCGGCGTTGGAAGCGCTGGCGACCGACGACGATCTGCTGGCCGCCGAGCGTGCACGCATCAAACTGCTCCTGGTCGACGACGCCCAACATTTGGATCCACAGGCCGCCCGGCTCGTCCGGGTGCTGTCCGTCGGAGCCGATCTCACGATCCTCGCCGGTGACCCCAACCAATCGGTATTCGGTTACCGCGGAGCCGATCCCGAGCTGCTACGCGGCGACGAGCCGACGCTCACCCTGACCGAGTCTCGCCGCTGCGCGCCCGCCATAGCTCGAGCGATCACCGCAGTCGCCCAGCGGCTGCCGGGTGCTGATGACGCTCGCCGGGTGGATGGCATCAACGGCGACCGCGGCTCGGTGACAGTGCGCATCGCGGCGTCGCCGCACGCCGAATCCGCATTGATCGCCGACGCGCTGCGGCGTGCCCATCTGGTCGACGGGGTGCCGTGGTCCCAGATGGCGGTGATCGTGCGATCGGTGCCGCGACTGGGATCCACCCTCGCGCGCGCCCTGACCACGGCGGGCGTGCCCGTGGAGTTGCCGAACCCGACCGCGCCGCTGGCCGAGCAGCCGGCGGTGCAGGCGCTACTGACGGTGTTGGAGGCGACCGAACGCGAGCTCGACGGCGCGCAGGCGCTGTCACTGCTGACCGGGCCGATCGGCCGGGTCGACCCGGTGTCGCTGCGGCAGCTGCGGCGGGCGCTGCGTCGCCTGGACGGTTCTGCGCCGCCCCGCGAACTCGGCGAGCTGCTGGTCGACGCCTTGCAGGGCGCCCCAGAAGTGAATACGGAAGGACTTTCGGCCGACCTCGCGCGCCCGCTGCGCCGGGTCGGCGCGGTGCTTTCCGCCGCGCGCCGCTCCGCGGCCGAGGGTGTCGATCCGCGCTACACACTCTGGCAGGCATGGCACCGGTCCGGTCTGCAGCGCCGCTGGCTGACGGTCAGCGAACGCGGCGGCGCAGCGGGCGTACAAGCCGACCGCGACCTCGATGCCGTCACCGCCTTCTTCGACATCGCCGAGCAGTACGTGAATCGCACCGCCGGCGCATCGTTGCGTGGACTCCTCGATCACGTCAGCGCGCTCGGCCTGCCGTCTGCCTCCCGCGACGATCGCGCGGGCTCCGACGCCGTTCCGGTGCTGAGCGCGCATGCGGCGCTCGGTGGGGAGTGGCAGTTCGTCGTGATCGCAGGCTTGCAGGAGGGGCTGTGGCCCAACATGATCCCGCGCGGGGGCGTGCTGGGAACGCAGCAGCTGGTCGATGTGCTCGACGGCGTGGTGACGCCGAACGACAGGGCGGTCTCGACTCGCGCACCGCTGCTGGCCGAGGAGCGCAGGCTGCTCATCGCGGCTATGGGCCGCACCCGCGACCGGCTGCTGGTGACCGCGGTCGACAGCGACTGCGGAGACGAGTCGACGCTGCCGTCGCCGTTCTGCTACGAATTGACCTCGCTGGTCACCGATCCCGATCCCGAGCCCCCGGTTCCGGTGCACGCACCGAAGGTGCTGGCGCCGACGGCCCTGGTCGGGCGTCTGCGCGCGGTGGTCTGCGCCCCTGCCGACGATGTCGAGGACAGCGTACGCGCCTGTGCGGCAACCCAACTGGCCCGGCTGGCGGCGGGCGGCGTCCCCGGTGCTGATCCCGGCCAGTGGTACGCCAGCACGCAGCTGTCCACCGACGAGCCCCTGTGGTGCGGTGACGAGCACACCGTGACGTTGTCGCCGTCGACGCTGCAAATGCTGACGGACTGCCCGCTGCGTTGGCTGCTCGAACGCCACGGCGGCAACGACACACGCGATGTGCGGTCCGCAATCGGCTCGCTGCTACACGTCTTGGTCGCCGATCCGGGCAAGACCGAGAATCAAATGCTCAACGAACTCGAAAAGGTCTGGGAAAAGCTGCCGTTCGATGCGCAGTGGCATTCGGACAACGAGTTGGAGCGCCACCGGTTGATGCTGTCGACGTTCGCACATTGGCGCGCGCAGAGCCGCGATCAGCTGACCGAGGTGGGTACCGAGATCGACGTCGCGGGCGACATCGTCGAACCGACCGGTGAGGGCCCCGGAGTGAGGGTCCGTGGCCGGCTGGACCGGCTGGAGCGCGACAGCATGGGGCGCCTGGTGGTCGTCGATGTCAAGACCGGCAAGAGCCCGGTCACCAAGGACGAGGCTCAGCGGCATGCCCAGCTCGCGATGTATCAGCTGGCAATCGCCGAGGGGCTGCTGCCCCAAGGCGAGGAACCGGGCGGCGGCAAGCTGGTGTATCTCGGCAAGACCAGCGGCGGCAAGGCGGCCGAGCGTGAGCAGGACGCGCTGATGCCCGAATCGCACGCGGAATGGCGGGCGAAGGTGCAGGGTGCGGCGGCGGCCACACAGGGCCCGCAGTACGTCGCGCGGATCAACGACGGCTGCGCTCACTGCCCGGTGCAGAAGATGTGCCCGGCGCAGACGCCAACCGGAGGTCAGCGGTGAACCCGCGCTACAGCCCTGACGAACTCGCTTCGGCGCTCGGGCTTTTCGCCCCCACTGACGAGCAGGCCGCCGTGATCGCCGCGCCGCCGGGGCCGTTGGTCGTCATTGCCGGCGCCGGCGCCGGCAAGACGGAGACGATGGCGGCCCGGGTGGTCTGGCTGGTGGCCAACGGCTACGCCAGCCCGGGTGAGGTGCTCGGCCTGACGTTCACCCGTAAGGCGGCCGGACAGTTGCTGCGCCGAGTTCGCACGAGGCTGGCCAGGCTCGCAGGCGCCGGTCTCGTCCCCGCCGACCCTGGACTTCCCGACATCATCGACGACCCTGCCACCGTCAGCACCTACCACGCGTTCGCCGGAAACCTGTTGCGCGAGCACGGTTTGCTGCTCCCCGTCGAACCGGACACCCGCCTGTTGAGCGAGACCGAGATGTGGCAGTTGGCTTTTCGGGTGGTATGCGAACATCCGCAGCATCTCGATACCGACAAGACACCGGCCGCGGTGACCGCGATGGTGCTGCGATTGGCCGGTCAACTGGCAGAACACCTCGTCGACACCGAGCAGTTGCGCGACACCCACGTCGAGCTCGAACGGCTGGTGCACACCCTGCCCGCGGGTCCGTACCAGCGGGACCGCGGGCCCAGCCAGTGGCTGCTGCGGCTGCTGGCCACCCAGACGGAACGCACACATCTCGTCCCGCTGATCGATGCGTTGCACCGGCGCATGCGCGAGCAGAAGGTCATGGACTTCGGCATGCAGATGGCATCGGCCGCGCGGTTGGCGTCGACCTTCCCGCAGGTCGGCGAGCAGCTGAGAAGCCGGTATCGGGTTGTGCTGCTTGACGAATACCAGGACACCGGCCACGCCCAGCGAGTCGCGCTGTCGGCGTTGTTCGGCGGTGGAGTGGACGACGGGCTCGCCCTGACCGCCGTCGGTGACCCGATCCAGTCGATCTACGGCTGGCGCGGTGCGTCCGCCACCAACCTGCCGCGGTTCACCTCTGATTTCCCGTATTCCGACGGTCGCCCCGCGCCTACGCTGGAACTTCGCACCAGCTGGCGCAACCCGCCGGACACCCTGCATTTGGCGAACGCGGTGTCCGCCGAGGCGCGGCGCCGTTCCGTGGCCGTACGCGAGCTGCGGCCCAAGCCCGATGCGACCCCGGGCACCGTCCGGTGTGCACTGCTGCCCGACGTGTTTTCCGAACGCGACTGGGTGGCAGACCATTTGGCGCGGATCTACCACGAGGCGCGCGGTGACGGTGTCGCCGCGCCGACGGCTGCGGTGTTGGTGCGGCGTAACGCCGATGCCGCACCGATCGCCGATGCGCTCACCGCACGCGGGGTTCCGGTCGAGGTCGTCGGACTGGCCGGGTTGCTCGGGGTGCCCGAGGTCGCCGATGTGGTGGCGACGTTGCGGATGGTGGCCGATCCCACCGCCGGCGCCGCCGCCATGCGGGTGCTTACCGGGCCGCGCTGGCGGCTGGGCGGGCGTGACGTCACCGCGCTGTGGCGGCGCGCTGTCGAATTGGACGACGTCGGAGCGCCGGCGGACAGCGTCGCGGCGGACCGGGTGGTCGCGCAAGCCGCACCCGATGCGGACACCGCCTGCCTGACGGACGCCGTCGGCGATCCGGGTCCCGCCGCCGCGTACTCACCCGCGGGGTATGCCCGCATCGTGGAATTGGGCCGCGAACTGAGGGCGCTGCGTGGACATCTCACGCATCCGCTGCCCGAACTGGTCGCCGAGGTGCGGCGGGTGCTCGGGGTGGATACCGAGGTGCGTGCGTCGCGGCGGGTTTCGGCCGGGTGGGCGGGCACCGAACATCTCGATGCATTCGCCGACGTGGTGGCGGATTTCGCGAGCCGTCCCGGCGCCACGGTCGCCGGCCTGCTGGCCTATCTCGATGCGGCCGAGCAGGTGGAGAACGGTCTGTCACCTGCGGAAGTGTCTGTCGCCGACGACCGGGTGCAGATCCTCACCGTGCACGCCGCCAAGGGGCTGGAATGGCAGGTAGTGGCGGTTCCGCACCTCAGCGGCCGGGTGTTCCCGTCGACCGCGTCCGCGCGGACCTGGCTCACCGACGCGGGCGATCTGCCACCGCTGCTGCGCGGCGATCGGGCAACGCTGTCGGAGCACGGTGTCCCGGTCCTGGACACCTCCGACGTCAATGATCGAAAGAAGCTTTCGGACAGAATATCCGACCATAAGGACAGCCTGGCGCAGCGTCGCATCGACGAGGAGCGACGGCTGCTTTACGTGGCGATCACCCGCGCGGAGGGCACGCTGCTGTTGTCCGGCCACCACTGGGGAGCCACGGAGACCAAGCCGCGCGGTCCGTCGGCGTTCCTCGACGAGCTCAAGGAGATCATCGAGCAAGCGGATGCGGCCGGCGAACCGTGCGGCGTTGTCGAGCAGTGGACCCCCGCACCGGCTGACGGTGAACCCAACCCGTTGCGTGACAACGTCGTTGAGGCCGTCTGGCCCACGGACCCCGCCGGAGCCCGCCGCCACGACGTGGGCCGGGGGGCCGAACTCGTCACCAAGGCCATGTCGGGTGAGAAGGGTGACGCGCCCGCAGAGGGCGACGAGGGCTGGGCATCCGACGTCGACGCTCTGCTGGCCGAACGCAACAGGGCCGCCGAACGTCCGGTTCCTCCGTTGCCGGCACAGCTTTCGGTCAGCGCGCTGGTGGAGCTCGGTCGCAACCCCGACCTGGTGGCACAGCGGCTGCGACGCCGGCTGCCCAGCCGACCGGATCCACATGCCTTACTGGGCACCGCTTTTCACGATTGGGTGCAGCGCTTCTATCACGCCGATCGGCTGTTCGATCTCGACGACCTGCCCGGCGCCATGGATCACGCCACCACTGTCGCCGACGAACTGGCCGAACTGCAGGCGGCATTCGCGGTGTCGCCGTGGGCCGGCCGGACCCCGATCGATGTTGAGGTGCCATTCGACATGGTGCTCGGCGGGCGGGTGGTGCGCGGACGGATCGACGCGATCTTCGCCGACGACGACGGCGGCGGAGCGACCGTCGTCGACTGGAAGACAGGTGACCCGCCGGACACGCCGGAAGCCAAGCAGCACGCAGCCGTTCAGCTCGCTGTCTACCGGCTGGCATGGGCCGCGCTCCAAGGCTGCCCGGTCGAATCGGTGCGTGCGTCGTTTCACTACGTGCGCAGCGGGGTGACCGTCACCCCCGACGATCTGCCCGGCACCGCCGGCCTGCTGGCGCTACTGGGATGGGCTACTGCGGCTTAGTCGAGCGATAGATCTTGGCTGCCTCGGTGATCATCGGGATCTGCAAAGGCAGGCGGGCCATCGCCCCGAGCTTCATAGGAAGCGTCTTGGCGGGATCTTTGAACCACAGCCGGACCATGTTCACGTTGCCGGGGAACACGCCGATGAACAAGGCGATGGCCGCCAGCGCGCCGAGACGACGGGTCTTCGGCGCCAGCAGCAGGCCGCCCACCGCCAACTCACCGACGCCGGAGGCGTAGGTGTAGAAGCGTGCGCTGCCCGGCAGCTCCTCCGGGATGATCGTGTCGAACGGCTTTGGCGCCACGAAATGGAGGACGCCCATGCCGAGCAGGCCGGCACCCATCAGGTGGGCTCGGTTGGGATTCGCGATCTGCTCGAGTTCGGGTGCGGGTGTGGTCATGGTTACATAATGGCGTGCGGCGACTCCCAGTAACGACTGGCTCTGATGGCTAAGGGCAGATTGCGCCGTCGGCTCCGCCGATTCGATCAGTCGCTGGCCGATCAGCCGGTCCACGCGCTGACCGACACGGTGCAGATTCCAACCGAACCGATCAGCCCCGCGCGACGCATCACCACTCGGGTCATCTATGCCCTGCTGTTCCTTTTTGCCGTCGTCATCATCGTCTATCTCGACCGCGACGGCTATCGCGATACTCAGGACAACGAACTGTCCTTCCTGGACTGCTTGTATTACGCGACGGTGTCGCTGTCCACCACCGGGTACGGCGACATCACGCCGATCACCCCCCAGGCGCGACTCATCAATGTCCTGGTGATCACCCCGATGCGGGTCGCGTTCCTCATCGTGCTGATCGGTACGACGGTGGAAACGCTGACTACGCAGTCGCGGCAGGTCTACCAAATCCAGCGATGGAGGAACAAGGTGCGCAACCACATCGTCATCGTGGGCTACGGCACGAAGGGCAGGACCGCGGCCGCCGCAATGGTGGGCGACGAGGTGGCGCCCGCGGATATCGTCGTCGTCGACGAGGACCCGGTCGCGCTCGAACGCGCCAAGAGCGCGGGCCTCGTCACCGTTCGGGGCAGCGCGACCGACTCGGAGGTTCTGCGGCTGGCCAGCGCCCAGCACGCCAAGGCGATCATCGTGGCGACCAATCGCGATGATGCGGCGGTCCTGGTCACCCTCACCGCGCGCGAGCTGGCGCCCAATGCCAAGATCATTGCCGCGGTTCGAGAGGCCGAAAATCAACACCTCCTCGAGCAGGCCGGCGCGGATTCGACCGTGGTCACCTCCGAGACCTCCGGCCGGCTGCTGGGTATCGCGGTACAAACCCCGAGCGTTGTGGAGATGATGGAAGACCTGCTGACCCCCGACGCCGGCTTCGCGATCGCCGAACGGGAAGTCGCCCCCAAAGAGGTCGGCGGATCGCCGAAACACAACACCGACATCGTGCTCGGCGTTGTACGTGACGGAAAGCTGATGCGTGTCGACGATGAGCGGGTCGACTCACTCGAGAACGGCGACCGGCTGCTGTACATCCGCAGCGCGGACGCGGAGCGGTGATGTGGGGGTACCCCCCGCTTGCGGGGGACGCTTGCGCGAAGTGGGGACCCCAGCCCGATGGGCCCACGCGCGCAGCGCAGGGGAGGCGAGGGTGGGGCCCCCAGCCCGATGGGCCCACGCGCGCAGCGCAGGGGAGGCGAGGGGACAGACCGCGATGACCGGCGGGTTCCGGCTCCGCAACGTCCCGCTGCTGTCCCGCGTCGGCGCCGACCGGTCCGACACGCTGCGCACCGACCTCGACGCGGCGCTGGCCGGCTGGGCCGATGCCCGCGTGCTGCGGGTCGATCGCCGAAATCAGGTGCTGATCGCCAATGGCAGCGTCGTGCTGGGCAGGGCGGCCGACTTGGCTGCCAAGCCTCCCGAGAACGCCGTGTTCCTAGGGCGGCTCGCCGACGGTTCGCACGTGTGGGGGATCCGCGCGGTGCTGGAAGGGCCCGAGGACCCGCACACCGAAACAGAGGTACTCGACCTTCGTCGTGCGGGCCCGATCTTCGACGATGTCAGCGCTCAGCTCGTGGCGACCGCCACCGCCCTGCTGAATTGGCATGACAGCGCACGGTTCAGCGCCATCGACGGCGCGCCCACGAAGCCGATCAAGGGCGGCTGGGCCAGGGTGAACTCCGCCGCCGGCCACGAGGAGTTTCCGCGCATCGACCCGGCGGTGATCTGTCTGGTTCATGACGGTCACGACCGCGCCGTGCTGGCCCGGCAGACGGTGTGGCCGGAGCGGCTGTTCTCGCTGCTGGCCGGGTTCGTCGAGGCGGGGGAGTCGTTCGAATCGTGTGTCGTGCGCGAGATCGCCGAAGAGATCGGATTGCACGTCACCGATGTCCAGTACCTGGGTAGCCAGCCGTGGCCGTTTCCGCGATCTCTCATGGTCGGTTTCCACGCGATCGGGGATCCGGAGCAGGAGTTCTCGTTCAACGACGGCGAGATCGCGGAGGCGGCCTGGTTCACCAGAGACGAGGTCCGCGCCGCGCTGGCCGACGGCGACTGGAGTAGCGACTCGCCGTCACGCCTGTTGCTGCCCGGATCGATCTCGATCGCCCGCGAAATCATCGAGTCGTGGGCGGCGCTGGACTGATGTCGCCGCGAGAGGCTCGGCGGTCTGCCGTGCGGCGATGAGGAAGCTAGCGGCCGAGCTTTTTCTTGACCTCGGCGCCGCTGGGGTTGGTCAGCGTCGAGCCGTCGGGGAACTTCAGCGTCGGCACCGTCTGGTTGCCGCCGTTCGCGGATGCGACGAACTCCGCCGCAGCGGGATCGGCCTCTATGTCGACCTCGGCGAACGCGATGCCCTCGGCCTTCAGCACCTTCTTCAGGCGGACGCAATAGCCGCACCACGTCGTGGTGTACATGGTCAACTCAGCACTCATAAAGCAGTCAACGTAGTCGATGCGCCGAACATGCCCGCGGCATGCCCCGGTTTTGTCGGCCCACCCTGACAAGATGGTCCGCATGCCGTTAGAGGTCGCATGCTCGCGCATCATCGATGACCTCGACGACGAGCAGCGCGAGGCCGTACTCTCCCCCCGCGGTCCGGTCTGCGTGCTGGCCGGCGCGGGCACCGGAAAGACGCGCACCATCACCCGTCGCATCGGCCACCTCGTATCCGCCGGGCACGTCGCACCGGGACAGGTGCTGGCGGTGACGTTCACCCAGCGCGCCGCCGGTGAGATGCGTGCCCGGCTGCGTGCCCTCGATGATGGCGTCGGCACCGCGTCGGTGCAGGCGATGACGTTTCACGCCGCGGCCCGCCGTCAGTTGGCGTATTTCTGGCCGCGCGTCGTCGGCAACACCGGATGGGAACTGCTGGACACGAAGTTCGCCGTCGTCGCACAGTCCGCCAACCGCGCCGGGCTCAATGCCGGCACCGACGACGTGCGCGACCTCGCGGGCGAAATCGAATGGGCCAAGGGATCTTTGATCAGTCCGGAGACTTATCCCGCCGCCGTCGCGAAGGCAGGACGTGACATCCCCTTCGACGCGGCCAAGGTCGCGGCGGTATACGCGGGATACGAGACGCTCAAGGCCCGCCGCGACGGGACAGCACTGCTGGACTTTGATGACCTCCTGTTGCACACCGCCGCCGCTATCGAGAACGACGCGGCGGTGGCCCAGGAGTTCCGCGATCGGTACCGCTGTTTCGTGGTCGACGAATACCAGGACGTCACACCGCTACAGCAGCGTGTGCTCGATGCATGGCTGGGCGACCGCGACGACCTCACCGTCGTCGGCGATGCCAACCAGACGATCTACTCGTTCACCGGTGCCACACCGCAGTACCTGCTCGACTTCTCGCGGCGCTTTCCCGACGCCGCGGTCGTCCGACTGGAGCGCGACTACCGCTCCACCCCGCAGGTGGTGTCGCTGGCCAACCGCGTCATCGCGGCGGCCCGCGGCCGGATGGCCGGCAGCAAACTGCACCTGGTCGGCCAGCGCGACCCCGGCCCGGTGCCCACGTTCGCCGAGCACCGCGACGAGGTCACTGAGGCAGCAGCCGTCGCGAAGAGCATCAAGCGACTCATCGAAGCGGGTACCGAAGCCGCCGAGATCGCGGTGCTGTACCGCATCAACGCGCAGTCCGAGGTCTACGAGGAGGCGTTGACGGAGGCGGGCATCCCGTTTCAAGTGCGCGGCGGCGAGGGCTTCTTCAGCCGCCAGGAGATCCGCCAATCTCTGGTGGCGTTGCAGCGCGCCGCCGATCGCGATGTCGACGGACCACTGCCGGAGATCGTCCGCGCCGTGCTGGAGCCGCTGGGCCTGACCGCCGAACCGCCGGCCGGCACCAAAGCCCGCGAGCGGTGGGAGGCGCTGACCGCGCTCGCCGAACTCGTCGACGAGGAGGTCGCGCAGCGCCCCTCGCTGGACCTGCGTGCTCTGCTCGTCGAGCTTCGGCAGCGCGCCGACGCGCGGCACCCGCCCGTTGTCCAGGGCGTCACGCTCGCGTCGCTGCATGCCGCCAAGGGTCTGGAGTGGGACGCGGTATTCCTCGTCGGTCTCGCCGACGGCACGCTGCCGATCTCTCATGCATTGGCGCACGGGCCGGACAGCGAGCCGGTCGAAGAGGAACGTCGACTGCTCTACGTCGGAATCACAAGGGCGCGAATACATTTAGCGCTCAGCTGGGCGCTGGCCAGGGCTCCTGGTGGTCGACAGAGTCGTAAACCGTCGCGGTTCCTCAACGGTGTCGCACCGCAGGCGTCGGCCGACAGCAGCCCCGGCAAGCCGCGTCGGCCCAAGGGCGCTGCGCCTCGCTGCCGTGTGTGCAACGCCGCCCTGACGGCCCCTGCGGCGATCGTGCTGCGCCGCTGCGAGGCGTGCCCGTCCGATATCGACGAGAACCTGCTCGCGGAGCTCAAGGACTGGCGGCTGCGCACCAGCAAGGAGTTGAGCGTGCCGGCATATGTGGTGTTCACCGACAACACGTTGATCGCGATCGCCGAGACGTTGCCTGGCGACGACGCCGCGCTCGTGGCGATTCCCGGCATCGGTGCGCGCAAGCTGGAGCAGTACGGCGCCGACGTCCTCGCACTGGTGAAAGGCCGGAGCGGCCCGGCCGGCGACATCGGACACCGCCAATCCTCGTAAAGATCGTGCCAAAGCCGCAGGTCAGAAAATCAGTTGTCAGTTTTCCCTGTTACGCTTAGCCTCAAGATCGCACACACCAGCCGTGTGATTTGTCGTGTGAAAGGAGGGTCCCGAGAACATGTCGAGCATCAACGCTTTTGACGCCGTAGGCATCGCCGGCGGTTCGTGGACCCTCCGTGTCCCCGCTGCCGCTGAGCATCCCGCCATGGCGTACGTCGCCGCGGGTGCCGCAGCTGCTATTTCCCCGCAGCGCAAGCGCCGCACCGCCACCGCGACTGAAGAGTCCGTGAATCGGGGCACCATCTAGGCAAGCCACGATTTCGCCCAAAGGCCACGGACCCGCAGTCACCGGATCCGTGGCCGAAGTTTTTTGGGAGTCAGTCGGACACCGAAAAACCTGGTCAGGATCCATCGAAAAGACCGATGAGATACGAAACCGACGACCAGGAAGCTGAGGACTGGACATGTCACTCGGGACATGCCGACAACGGACAAAGCTGGCGGTGCCCTGCCACCTGAACGACCCCGACCTGTGGTTCGCCGAGAGCCCTGTCGAACTGGAACGCGCCAAGTCGCTGTGTGCCGAATGCCCGATCCGGCGCGAGTGCCTGGCGGCCGCGCTCGAGCGCGCGGAACCGTGGGGCGTCTGGGGTGGCGAGATCCTCGATCGCGGCATCGTCATCGAGCGCAAGCGTCCGAGGGGTCGGCCGCGCAAGAACACCGAGGACAGCCCGGCAGCGGCGTGAGCCCTGCCGGGTTGCCCCGGCCAGATCGCAGTATCAGGCCGCTTCGTCGGCGAAACCCGGGATCAGCTCTGTGGCAAGGCGTCTGGCCGGAACATGCGCGTCGAGCTGACACGCGATCGCAACATTGGACGCGATCACCCGCATCGGGATCGCCAGGTTGGACGGAATGTCCATCTGTCGCGCGGCCTTGAGCTGGCCCGCGGCGCGGTCGGGCGTGAGGTTTCCGACGGTGTTCCGCTGCAGCCACTTGCGCGTGTAGTGAAACACCTCGACCTTGAGCGGCTCCACGTACTGCTTCATCATCTCGTCCATCTCGCGTTTGGACACGTGTTCGCCCTTCTGGACGAAACCGATCGCCTGCATGGTCGCCAGCAGATTGTCGTAATCGTCGTTCAGTGCGTAGCGCGTGGCCATACCGATTTCGGGCGGTATACCGCCCGGCATCGGCGCTACCGCACCGAAGTCGATGACACCCATTTTGGAGTCTGGCAGCAGCATGAAGTTCCCCGGATGCGTGTCGCCGTGCATCATCTCGAGACGCTTCGGCGCGTCGTAGGTCAGCTCGAACAATCGGGCGGCCATCAAGTCACGCTGTTCCTGCACGCCCTCGCGAATGATCACCGACATCGGGACACCTTCGATCCATTCCTGGATCACCACCTTGGGTGCGCTGGCCACAATGTGCGGGACCACGAAGTGAGGGTGTCCCTCATAGGCTTTGGCGAACGCGCGTTGGTTGTCCGCCTCGAGCCGGTAGTCGAGTTCCATCTCCGTGCGTTCGATCAGTTCGTTGACAACGCCTTGGATATCGGCTCCGGGGGCGAGCTGCTTGAATACGCTGACCAACCGCTGAATGGTCTTGAGGTCGGCGCGCAGCGCCTCGTCGGCTCCCGGGTACTGGATCTTGACGGCGACTTCGCGCCCGTCAACCCACACCCCCTTGTGCACCTGGCCGATGCTCGCTGAGGCCACGGCTTTGTCGTCGAATGATGTGAAACGTTCGCGCCACTTGGTGCCCAGCTGTCCATCGAGGACCCGGTGCACCTTGGCAGCGGGCAGCGGCGGGGCTTCTCGCTGCAGTTTGGTCAGCGCTTCGCGGTACGGCTTGCCGTACCGCTCCGGAATGGCCGCCTCCAGGACCGACAGCGCCTGGCCGACCTTCATTGCGCCGCCCTTGAGCTCACCCAGAACGGTGAACAGCTGCTGGGCCGCTTTGTCCATGAGTTCGGCGTTGACCTCGTCTTTCGACTTGCCGGTCAGCCGTTTGCCGAAGCCGAGCGCAGCCCGGCCAGCCATGCCTGCACCAAGACCCGCCAGCGCGGCGTTCCGCGCCGCTCGCCCCCGTTTGATCTCGCTCATCAGACCATCATCCCTGACGATGGTGAACGAACCGCACCGACTTGCCTACGGGCGTTGTCAGCAACCGCAGCGCGGGTGCCGCGGCCACCGGCGTGCCTCGATGGAACCGAGATTGACGTCGAACTCCAGAGTGGTGTTCAGCGTGGGCGGTGGCTCCGATATGAGCGCCATGTCGTCACCGCCGTGCACCGCGCGCACGACGCGGTCGACCTGGTTGAGCGCCAGCGCCGCGGTTGCCAGCACCGTCGCCCGGTCAGCGCTGCCGACGGTGTCGCGTAGCTGTGCAGCGACCGCCGGCCACGCCGAATCCCGGTCGCTGCGATGCAGATCCGCGCATTCCAGGCAGGACGTCACCCCGGGTAGCACCAACGGTCCGACGAGGCCGACACCGTCGCGCACCCGCACCGGAAGATAGGGCACCCCGTCGGCATGCAGGTCACGCACCACCCGCGGGTCTGACACCAGGAAGTCGGTCAACACCGCCAAGTCGGCGGGCGCACCGGCATGCGTGCGGCTGCTCTGCGTGATCAGGGCGCCCGAGCAACGCAGTGCCGAAGCGAGCAGATCCGACAGCGGACCTCGACCGTGGATTCGGATGGACGCGGCCCGCGTGCACCGCCCTCGGGAAGTGCTCGTGACGACCGCGGCGTCGACCAGCGACGAAACCAGTTCCGCGACGACGTGCGTCCCGATCCCGTCGGCGTGCTCGTCGAGCTGCGCCAGGGTCGCGCCGGACTGCAGGCGGCGCAGTAGAACGGCCAGCGTGCGTGCGGTCATTCCCATCGGTGGACGGACCAGGACCGCCCGCCGTGGATCCCAGCCCACCTGCACGACGCCGTCAGGCCGCAACAGCACCGGTCTCGCTGGGTCGAGGACGTATCCCGCCATGCGAGGAGTGTGGCACGTCAGCGGCGAGACGCCGCCGAGTTATCCACAGGCACCGGATCAGCCCTCGGAATCGTCTGTGCCCGAGTCTTTCTCGAGATCGGCGAGCGCCTGGTCGATGCCGCTGGTGTCACCGCCGATCATGCGGTCGATGAAGCCGGCCGGCTCGTCGAGGTCCTCCGCGCTGGGCAGGAGGTCGGGGTGCTGCCACACCCCGTCGCGGGCGTCGGAGCCGACGGCTTCGGTGAGCCGCTCCCACAACGCCGCGGCCTCGCGCATCTTGCGCGGCCGCAGTTCCAGGCCGACGAGGGTGGCGAAGGTCTGTTCGGCGGGGCCGCCGGTGGCCCGTCGTCTACGCAATGTCTCCGACAGCGCCGACGTGCCGGGGATCCGGTCGCCCAACGCATCGGTGACGACGGTCTGCACCCATCCCTCGATCAGCGCGAGCAGCGTCTCCAGTCGCTCGAGCGCGGCGGTCTGCTCGGGTGTCGCCTTGGGCTCGAAGATTCCCTGGTTCAGCAGTTGTTCCATCTGCGACGGATCGGTCAGGGCCGCCGGGTTGAAGCCCTGCGCAAGTTCCTCCAAACCACTCATGTCGATCTTCATCCCCTTGGCGAACGCCTCGACCGCGTTGAGCAGCTGGCTCGCCAGCCACGGCACGTGACTGAACAGGCGGTGGTGCGCCGCCTCGCGCGCCGCGAGGAACGTCAGGATCTCGCTTCGCGGCTGCTCCAGCCCCTCGGCGAGCGATTCGACGGCGGCAGGCATCAGTGCCGCAACACCTTTGGGGCCCAACGGCAATCCGATGTCGGTGGAGGTGAGCACCTCCTTCGACAGCGTGCCCAGCGCCTGACCCAGCTGCGAGCCGAACGCCATGCCGCCCATCTGCGTCATCATCGACAGCAGCGGGCCTGCCATCGATTTGGCCTCTTCGGGCAGCGATGACGCCCACACCGTGGAGATCTGTTCGGCCACCGGATCGCACAGCCGCTTCCACGTGTCGAGCGTGTTGTCGACCCAGTCGGTCGGCGTCCATGCCACGGCTTTGGTGGTGCCGGCGGGCAGTGCCGTCACGCCGTCGAGCCAGGTCTCGGCAAGGTGGACGGCGTCGGAGATGGCCGCGTTGGTCTTCTCGGCGACCGGGGCGACGAAACCGATCGAGCTCGACGCGAGCTGTCGTGCCAGGTCGTAGTTGACCGGGCCGGCCTTGGTGCCGTCGGCCATCACGTTGCCGGCACCGCTGAACATCTCGCCGAGACGGCTGAAGATCTGACCCAACTGGGACATGTCGAACTCCGACCCGCCCGTGAAACCCATGCCGAACGGGTCGCCGGGGGTGGGGCCGCCGGCATCGCCGGAACCCGATTCTGGATCCTTCTTACGTTTGTCTCGCTCGGGGTCGTCCCCGGAGGAGAAGCCGAAAGGCAGGTCAGCCATGCCCTCAACGGTACTCACAGGTGCCGCGCCATGTGAGAAGGCAGGTCACGCCGAGAGCGAAGTCTCTCGATTTCGGAGCCAACCTCTACATTGGGCGGCGTGAACAGGCGCATTTTGACGTTGCTCGTCGCGCTGGTCCCGATTGTGGCGTTCGGAATTGTGGTGTCGGTGGTGACGGTGCCGTTCGTGTCGCTGGGGCCGGGGCCGACGTTCGACACACTCGGTGAGGTCGACGGCAAGGAGGTCGTCGACATCGAGGGCATCGAGGTCCACCCGACCTCGGGACACCTGAACATGACCACGGTGTCTCAGCGCGACCAGTTGACTCTCGGTCAGGCGCTCGCGCTGTGGATGTCGGGCCGAGAACAACTGGTGCCGCGCGACCTGGTGTACCCGCCGGACAAGTCGAAGGACGAGGTCGACGAAGCCAACAACACCGACTTCCGCCAGTCCGAGGACAGCGCCGAATACGCCGCACTGCTCTACCTGAAGTACCCGATGGCTGTGACGGTTGAATCAGTCACCGAGGACGGCCCGTCGGCGGGCAAGCTGGAGGACGGCGATGCGATCGACTACGTCAACGGAAAGCCGGTGGCCAACCTCGACGCCTTCCAGGCGCTGATCAAGGACACCAAGCCGGGTGAGCAGGTGGTCTTGGATTACCGCCGCAAGAACGGTGACCTCGGCGCTGCGACCATCACGCTGGGTAAACACCCGGACAAAGACCAGGGTTACCTCGGGATCGGGGTGCTCGACGCGCCGTGGGCGCCATTCACCGTCGACTTCAACCTGGCCAACATCGGCGGGCCGTCCGCAGGGTTGATGTTCAGCCTCGCGGTCGTCGACAAACTCACCACCGGTGATCTCAACGACGGCAGGTTCGTCGCGGGTACCGGAACCATCACCGGCGACGGCAAGGTGGGCGCGATCGGCGGCATCACGCACAAGATGCTGGCCGCCAGGGATGCGGGCGCGACCATCTTCCTGGTGCCCGCCGACAACTGCGAGGAAGCCAAAACGGCCCATCAGGACGGACTGGAACTGGTCAAGGTCGAAAACCTCGATCAGGCCGTCGCCGCGCTCAAGACATTCTCAGCCGGTGGCGAACGCCCCGCATGCTGAGCGAACGCTGTACGACGCATGCGTAGAGTTGGGGCACGTCGGCAAAAGACGTGTGGGAACGGTTAGAAACTGGAGTTGACGAGTGGGTATGCGGCCAGCGGCAAGAATGCCGAAGCTGACACGACGTAGCCGGGTCCTCATCGCGATTGCCGCGATCTTCGTCTTGGTCCTGTTGATCGGGCCTCGCCTGATCGATACGTACGTCGACTGGCTGTGGTTCGGCGGGCTCGGATACCGCTCGGTGTTCACCACGCAGCTGTTGACCCGCCTTGTGGTGTTCCTCATCGCCACGGTGTTGATCGGCGCGATCGTGTTCGCCGGGCTGGCACTGGCGTATCGCACCCGCCCTGTTTTCGTCCCGACCACCGGCCCCAACGACCCGGTCGCGCGCTACCGCACCGCCGTGATGTCCCGGCTGCGGCTCGTCGGCATCGGTGTTCCGGCATTCATCGGCGTCCTGGCGGGCATCGTGGCGCAGAGCTATTGGACCCGTATCCAGCTTTTCCTACACGGCGGCAGCTTCGGGATCACAGATCCGCAGTTCGGTATGGACCTCGGCTTCTACGCGTTCGAGCTGCCGTTCTACCGGCTGGTGTTGACCTTCCTGTTCGTCGCCACCTTCCTGGCGTTCATCGCGAACCTGGTGGGCCACTACCTGTTCGGCGGCATCCGGTTGTCCGGTCGCAGCGGAGCCCTCAGCCGTGCGGCACGCATCCAGCTGATCACGCTGGTCGGTATCCTGATGCTGCTCAAGGCCGTTGCGTACTGGTTGGACCGTTACGAACTGCTGAGCCACACCCGCGGCGGCAAGCCGTTCACCGGCGCCGGCTACACCGATATCAATGCGGTGCTGCCCGCGAAGCTCATCCTGATGGCCATCGCAATCATCTGCGCGGCGGCGGTCTTCTCTGCGATCGTGTTGCGTGACTTGCGGATTCCCGCCATCGGCGTGGTCCTGCTGCTGTTGTCGTCGCTGGTGATCGGCGCCGGTTGGCCGTTGGTGGTCGAACAGTTCAGCGTCAAACCGAACGCAGCGCAAAAGGAAAGCGAATACATCAGTCGAAGTATCACTGCGACCAGACAGGCTTATGGGCTGACCGACGAGACCGTCACGTATCGCGATTACAGCGGAGATGCGCAGACGACGGCTCAGCAGGTGGCCAATGACCGTGCGACGACGTCGAACATCCGGTTGCTCGATCCGACGATCGTCAGCCCGGCGTTCACCCAGTTCCAGCAGGGCAAGAACTTCTACTACTTCCCGGACCATCTGGCGATGGACCGCTACACGGGCCGGGACGGAAACCTGCGTGACTTCGTCGTCGCCGCCCGCGAACTCAACCCTGACCGGCTGATCGACAACCAGCGCGACTGGATCAACCGGCACACCGTCTACACGCACGGCAACGGCTTCATCGCCTCGCCGGCCAACACCGTTCGCGGCGTCGCCAACGACCCCAACCAGAACGGTGGGTACCCCGAGTTTCTCGCGAGTGTCGTCGGCGCGAACGGCAGCGTCGTCTCGCCAGGACCCGCGCCGCTGGATCAGCCGCGAATCTATTTCGGTCCGGTGATTGCCAACACGGCAGCCGACTACGCCATCGTCGGCAAGAACGGCGACGCCGATCGCGAATACGACTACGAGACCAACACCGAGACCAAGAACTACACCTACGGCGGATCGGGCGGTGTGCCCGTCGGCAGTTGGCTGGCGCGTTCGGTGTTCGCGGCGAAGTTCGCGGAGCGGAACTTCTTGTTCTCCAACGTGATCGGTGAGAACAGCAAGATCTTGTTCAACCGCGATCCGGCCGAGCGCGTCGAAGCCGCTGCGCCGTGGCTGACCACCGATACGACCGTTTACCCCGCCATCGTGAACAAGAAGATGGTGTGGATCGTGGACGGCTACACCACGCTCGACAACTACCCGTACTCGCAGCTGACGACGCTTTCGAGCGCCACAGCGGACTCCAGCGAGGTGGCGGTCAACCGCTTGCAGGTCGACAAGCAGGTGTCCTACATCCGTAACTCGGTGAAGGCGACGGTCGACGCGTACGACGGCACGGTGACGCTGTATGCGCAGGATGAGACCGACCCGGTGCTGCAGGCGTGGATGAAGGTGTTCCCGGACACCGTCAAGCCCAAGAGCGACATCACTCCCGAGCTGCAACAGCACCTGCGTTACCCCGAGGATCTGTTCAAGGTTCAGCGTGCGCTGTTGGCCAAGTACCACGTGGACGATCCCGTGACGTTTTTCTCGACGTCGGACTTCTGGGACGTTCCGCTGGATCCGAACCCCACAGCCAGCAGCTATCAGCCGCCGTACTACATCGTCGCCAAAAACCTTGTAAGTAACGACAATTCGGCGTCTTTCCAGCTGACCAGCGCGATGAACAGGTTCCGCCGAGACTTCCTGGCGGCCTACATCAGCGCCAGTTCGGACCCCGATACATACGGCAAGCTCACCGTGCTGACCATTCCCGGCCAGGTGAACGGCCCGAAGCTGGCGTTCAACGCGATCAGCACCGACACCGCGGTGAGCCAGGATCTCGGTGTCATCGGACGGGACAACCAGAACCGCATCCGGTGGGGCAATCTGCTCACGTTGCCGGTGGCCCAGGGTGGTCTGCTCTATGTCGCACCGGTTTACGCATCTCCAGGCGCTAGCGATGCCGCGTCGTCGTACCCCCGCTTGATCCGGGTGGCGATGATGTACAACGACAAGGTCGGTTACGGCCCCACGGTGCGCGACGCGCTCACCGAGCTGTTCGGGGCGGGTGCCGACGCCACCGCCACCGGCCCGGCGCCGACGGGTCCGGTCAACGGGCAGTCGCCGGCGGCCACGCCGGCTCCGGATGGGCAGCCGCCGGCCGCGCAGTCGCCGGGGAATCAGCGCCCGCCTGAGGCGCAGGTCCCGGCAGCGGCCGTGCCGCCGGGTGGTCCCGTGCAGTTGTCGGCGGCCAAAGCCGCAGCGCTGCAAGATATCAACGCTGCCCTGGAAGCCCTTCAGGGCGCCCAGACGGGTGGCAACTTCGCGGAGTACGGCGAGGCCCTGCAACGCCTAGACGACGCGGTGGAGAAGTACCAGTCAACTCGCTGAGCACTCGATTTGGAGGTGCACCCGCGTCTTGGGTAACCTTGCGTTCACCCGTCGCGGGGTGGAGCAGCTCGGTAGCTCGCTGGGCTCATAACCCAGAGGTCGCAGGTTCGAATCCTGTCCCCGCTACCAGGTAAAACGGCCCTCGGAGGACACTCCGGGGGCCGTTTTCATTCGGTTTGTGAACGCGTTTGTGAACGTAGCACCTCCTGACGACCAGTCGCCGCGACCGGTGGCGCACACCGACGCCGCGCGGGGCCCGGATCGCTGCCAGCCGAGAAGAGATCCGCCGCGTGCTCATCAAGACGCCAAATGCACCCGGCTATGAGCGCACCAACCGCACGCCAACAAATGTTTAGCAGAATCCGAAGCGGCCTTTCGTTAGACCCATGCCGACGCCTACTCCCAACCGGTCCCCACAGGTAGCCTCGCAGGCGATCGACGAAGATCTCCTCGACACCGCATACGCCCAGCTGGCCCCCGCGTTCAACACCCAGGACACCAACGCAGAGAGACGCGCGGCGCGCGACACTTACGCCAGCCGCCGTGAAAGCTAGCTTTCTGCCGTCGACCACAACCGGCTGGAGTCTGGTACTCGGCTGTGGCAGCTCTATAGTTCCGCGACTTCGCCGTATCGAGGTGTTCATTTAGTCCACTCCCGTTGACGACGGGTAGCCATCCCCGATCAGGAACATCGCTGCCTGTTCAGCAGCCTCTCTGTCGTCGTTCTTTAGTACGTGGGCATACGTCTGCAAGAAGAACCCGACGTCGGCGTGCCCGATACGCTCGCTCACAGTCTTTGGGCTGACGCCAGCCTTCAACGCGGCCGTCGCGTAGGAATGCCGCAAGTCGTGGAAGGTAATTCGCTCCAGGCCGGCCGCGGCCGCCAAGCGATCGAACCGTTGACGGATAGAATCGGGGTGCGGCGGTCGACCATCCTGGAAGGTGAATACGTAGTTTCCAGGGTGGTAGTTGCTCCCGAAGAACGCCCGCTCTTCATTCTGTAAGTGTCGCCACTTTTGAAGTGCCGCAGCAGTAGTCCGATCTATCGCGATCGTTTGATCGGCATTGTGCGTCTTGCCGCCGGCTTTGTCGCGCGCGTGGCCGCCAACCACGACCCGATTGTCATGCACAGTGATCTCGCGCGCCTCCAGGTCGACGTCGTGCCACCTGAGGCCGCAGATCTGGCCGCGTCGTATGCCAGTGGTGAGTTCAAGCAGGAAAAGCGCAGCGAAGCGGTCGTGGCTCGCCGTCTGCAGAAACGTCCGTATGTGCTCAAGATTCCATACGGTTCGCCGCGCACGGGAGCGTTTGGGTGGCTTTACATTAGCCGCCGCATTATGAGACGTGTACTTCCACGCGACGGCATCGACAAGTGCGCGGTGGATCATTGCATGTATGTTTCGCACGGTCTTCGGCGCCAGTCCGGGATGCACCTGCTTCGGAGCGATGCCTGCGTTGTACCGGCGCACCGCAGCCCTGGCAGCGTGAATCGTTGTGCCACACGCCTTAGCGACTTCGCGCGGACTCGGTGTCGAACCATCGACCGTATGATTATGCCAGTAGTGATACATCGCGTAGTTGCGGTCCTGCTTGATCCGGCCTTCAGAAAGTAACTTCGCGTAAAGCTTCAGCAGTTGTGGCTCATCGAGTCGTTGGAGCTTTTCTGCCCCAATGTGTGGCACTACATAACATCTAGCGTAGTCGTTCCAGTTCTGCCAAGTCGTTGCGTCCATAGAAGCTTCGACGGCTAAGAACCATTCGCCGAAGAACTGAGCTACCGTGCGAGTCGAGGGTCGTACAACGCGACCTTGATCGGCTCCCCGCATGGCATCGCGACAGGCCTTCCAAGCCTCCTTCTCCGTGTGAAAACCACCCTTTGAGATAGTCGGATACTCGCCGGTGGATGGATCTCGCTCAGGCGCTCGGAATCGGTATGTCCACGTCCTTCCACGTTGGTAGACGGACCCCTTCACGATGCAACTAACTGGCGCAACTCGGCGGTGACGACATAGACGCGTCCGCCGAGTCTGCGGACTGGGAGCTCGCCAGACGCGGCGAGTCTGTAAGCCGCAGCGCGACTGATTCCCAGAATGCTCGCAGCGCGGGGAACCGCGAGAAGCAGTGGAAGATGATCAAATACGTTCGATTCCATTCATTTCACCTCCCCTTCGAAATTTATGGAGTCTGCAACTCTCGCTAAGTGCTGCTGTGGGCTGCAACGCGGACAAAACGCCGCTGCCTCAGTGCCGTCCGACTGTGTGACTGTGATCGTGCGCGACATCGGGTCTTCACAATTGCCACACCACGATGGCCTTGGTTGTACGGAAAGTGTTGGTGGGGCGGGAAGCTCAGTGAGACGTCGCGCGAGAACTGCAGCGGGATAGCGCACCCCTTCTGGCCGGGACGAAAGATGGGCCAACAGCGTCTGTGATGTCCAGCCCGCGCCGAAGGCCGCCTCGATCGCCGGTGCAAGTTTTCTCGCGTCCTCCCGATTGACTTGCCAGGGACTTGGAAGTGAACTCAACACTGCTGCCGACGACGGTCCATGTGAAGGTTCTCTTGAAAGGTTCAAGGCGTCAGTGCTCTGGACCCGCGGGGGTACGACCGGCGGACAATCCCCTTCCGGAGGTCGCACGGCGCCCGTCGTGTTGGCAGACTGGGGGAGTCCGATCTCCGGAAGGGGAGAACTGTGCGTCGCATCTGGGTGATTGAGAAGGTAGCGGCTCGAACGCCTGGCTCCCGACTCGTGATACCGAGCAACTCGTTGCACGAGCCCCTCATCCTCGAGTTTGCGAAGCGTCTCCAACACGGTGCTCCGCGCGGCGCAAGATTCCGAGACGAGCTTTCGGATTGACGGGTAGCACGAAAATCTGTCGTCTGCCCGGTTCGCGAGCAGTATGAGGACAAGGCGCATCATCGGACTCGAAACCTCGATGGCTATCGCCCAGTCGAGCGCCTTCCAGCTCATCGGTAATACTTTCTGAGTCTTACAGTTTCGACGATCATTGTCTTCCTAGGTTCTCTTGAGAGGTCATGCGTGATGGCTCGGGCGGTCATTGTGCAGCCTCGCTGCAGGCTGACAGAGCGATAGGGATCTCGATGAATTGCAACGTAGATGAATGGGTGAAACGGCGTCCACCACCAGATGCAACTTGGGAAAGAATCAACTCTTGTCGTCACCCGGCAGCGACGAGCGGCGAAATCCAAAGGCGGCCTGACGGGATCGTGATCGGACGACGATCTTCGCTGCGCCGGAATTCTGGCCGTTCCGGCACGGCCATCGGCGAGCGGCCGGTGACGCCCAATGTGCCTGTCTGGAGCAGTAAATGGTGATCCACCCCGGCATGTCGGGAGGTTCTCTTATCTGAGTGCCTCCTCGGTATGAGGGTGCCGTTGGCGATGGTA
>JAIEPH010000040.1 GCA_019749805.1 Mycobacteriaceae bacterium
GGCGACCACCGACGCCATCAGCCGCGTGGTCACCAGATACGGAATGGGGCGAATGGCAAGCGAATCCAGAGCGTCGATCTCTTCGGCGATGCGCATCGAGCCCAGCTGGGCGGTGAACCGGCAACCGGCTGGGTGGCGAATGCCAGCGAAGCGGCAATCGGGGCGAGCTCACGGGTGTTGACCAGGGAGGAGATGATTCCCGTCGCCGGTCCCAGTCCGAGCAGGTCGAGGAAGTTGTAACCCTCGATCCCGACGAGAGCCCCGACGGTGACGCCCAACACGATCGCCACGCCGGCGGTGCCGCCGCCAACCACCAGAGATCCGTTGCCCCAAGCGATATCGGATAGCAGGCGGACGAATTCGCTGCGGTAGTGACGCAGCGCGATGGGCACACCCGTCAACGCCCTGACGAAGAACACCAACATGTGCCCCAGCCGCATCAGCGGCGTGCTGATCCTGCGGTACGCGCGGATCACCGGGACGAAGGCCTTGGGCCGGTAGGGGGCTACGGCCATGTCACAGCCCCACTCTCGGGAACATCATGATGTAGAGCTGACTGATGACGACGTTGACGACCATCAGGATCAGGATCGATTCGACGACCGCCGCGTTCACCGAGTTGGCGACACCGGTCGGACCACCGACCGTGGACATGCCCTTCTGACACGACACCACCGCGACGATCGCGCCGAAGATCACGGCCTTCAACAACGCGACGATCAGATCGCCGGTGGTCGCGAACGAAGCGAAGGTGGCCACGAAGCTGCCGGGTGCGCCGTTCTGGAAGTAGACGTTGAACAGGTAGCTCGCCAGGAAGCCGACGAAGCAGACGACGCCGGTGAGCGCGACACCGACCATGATGGCGGCGGCGAACCGCGGCACCACCAGACGCCGGATCACCGAGACTCCCATGACTTCCATCGCGTCGGTCTCTTCACGCATCTTGCGCGAGCCGAGGTCCGCGGTGATCGCTGATCCGACGGCGGCGGCCATCAATATCGCGGCCGTCAGCGATGCGGCCTGTCGGATCACCGCCAGCCCGCTCGCGGCACCGGCGAGCGAGGTAGCACCCACCTGGCCGGCCAACAGCGCGAACTGAATCGACAAGGTGACGCCGATGGGTAGGGCCACCAGGATCGTCGGCAGGACCGCGGTGCCGGCCATGAAGGCTCCCTGGCGGATGAACTCCTGCCACTGGAAGCGACCGGTGAAGAGGTCGACGACCAAGTACTGAACGGTGCGGACGGCAAGAACGAACTGATCGCCAACGGTGGTCAGCGAGGCCAAGGGGTGGCGACGAACGTATCCCGCGCTCCAGTTCTGGATGGCTTCGAGGCCGTCGTCGGCGTCGCCGGCTCTTGCCCGGTCTGCAGGTGGAGCGGTCACCAGCCTCGAACCCCTTGCGTCAAGACGATCAGCCGCCCACTTGCTTGTGCCGAGTCAACGTCAACCCTCACGTTCGGACACCAACCCGGCAATCCCGCGTCGGCTTGTTCTTAGCAACCTCGCTACCGCCCGACACGCTATGGCTGACGACCCTTCAACGTCAAGGTTTTCATGAATGGTCATTAACATAATTGAGTTACTGCGAAGTTTCTACACACGCCGTTCACACCGTCTGACTAGTTCAGGACCGACCTTACGACCAGTCGCCGATGCTCTGCGGCGCTTTCAATACTTTTAGGTACGGTGACGCTCGTTTACTTCTGGTAGCCGTCAGCCGCCGAATCCCGATAGGCGACCACATGCTGACACGAGCGGTGACTCGCGTTCAATTCGCGTTTCGGGCGGCATCACCGACGGCCGTGCGGCGGGGTCGGCCACGGACGCAGATAGCTCAGCGCCATGGTGGTGAGCTCGTCGATGAACTCGCCGCGACTGATCGGCGGCTGGTCGAGGACGAACCGCACGCACAGGTGCTCGACCATGCGCACCAGCATCCACGCGGCTGTGTCATGCGAGCCGACGGGCCGAAGCTGCTTCTGATTGATGGTCAGATATGCCTTGGTGAGGTCGCCGATGCGCTGTTCGAACGCGACGAGCTTGCTCCCGGCACCCAGGCGCGGCGTCTGCTCCATGACCGCCCGCAGAAATTCGGGGTGTACGTCCAGGGCGTCCAGCAGTGCGGCGATGGACTCGCGCACATAGTCCGGCGCCGGCCGGCTGAGCCGTTCTGACACCCTCGCCGCGACCCGGGCGGACAACTGATCGCTGTACCGGTCGATCACGGCCGCCGCGATGGCGTCCTTGTTGGGGAAGTACTGATACAGCGAGCCCGGACTGATCCCCGCGGCCGCGGCGATGCGGTTGGTCGAGGCTCCGTCATACCCATGGGCGATCAACATCTGCTCACCGGCGTCGAGGATGCGATCGACCATCAGCCGTGATCGCTCCTGGCGCGGCGTCCGGCGCAGCGCGGGATCGACCTTCGCCATCAGAAGGCGAATTGAATGCGAGTCATTGCTCGTGTGAACATCGAGTCATGGTCGCACAGCAAGCCCGGCCCTCTCATCCCGGTCGGTTCATGGAGGCACCCCGCCGCAATCGTCGTCTCGGGCGTCCGCTGCAAATACTGACCAGAACGGCGCGGCCGGATCCTGAGCTCATCGACCTGATCGGCCGGCGACTGCTCGAGCGTGACGAACTCGGCGCGGCGCTGGTCGCCGCGATGCGCAGCGACCGGGACGGCGACCGCGTGTCCATGGGTCAGTTCAAGGCAGCGCTCGAGCACGGCGTCGACGCCGTACCCGACTGCCCCGGCGCGCTACGCGAGTTCTTCTCCGCGGTTGAGCGTGTACCCGCCTGGGTGGACTGGGATCTGATGAACGAGGGTGCGGCAGCCTACCGACGGCTGGGCACCAATGCCGCCGATGTCATGCTGCAGTTATCGCTGATCGGAGGCTATCGATTCGGCGGTCCCACCGATCTGCTGGTTGAGACCGGAGGTCTGACCGGGCGCACCACGGTCCGCCGCCTGGCCGAGACGCAGAAGTGGGCGGTCGCCGTGTCTCAACATGACGCCATGCGTCGCGACGGCGAGGGCTTCAAGCTCACCGTCCACGTCCGATTGATGCACGCGCTGGTGAATCACCAGTTCGAAACGAACGGCCGCTGGGACATCGACCAGTGGGGCCTGCCGATCAACCAGACCGACCAGGCCGCAACGCTGGGTCTGTTCAACGGCGCCCTATTGCTCGGCATCCGCCTTATCGGAGTGCGGGTGAGCAAATCCGAGTCTGCGGCGATCATGCATCTGTGGCGCTACGTCGGCTGGTTGATGGGGGTTGACGAAGACTGGTTGTGCGAGACCGAGGCCCAACAACACCGGCTGAATTACCACCTTCTCATCACGCAATCGACCGTCAGCGTGGCCGGTCCCCCACTGGCGAATGCGATCGTCGAAGCGCAGCGACATCTGCATTACCCGAACTTGCCCGGCGTCCGGGGCAGCTACAGTCGCGCCCGACTTCTGAGCATGCTGCGGTACTTCCTGCGCGCCGAGGGAATGCGCGACCTCGAACTACCGCGGGCGATTCCCTGGGCGGTCATCCCGATCGTGGCGAAGAACTGCGTTCGCTACCAACTTCTTGCACGGACTCGGGTGGGCAGGGGCTACCTCGAGCGATGGGGCAAGCGCTCGAGCGACGCGCTGCTGGCGAAATACTTCGGGGAGCAGAAGCATGACGTCGGTGAACTCGCCGTCTGACGTGTCGAAGCCTGACGATTCCGGGCCACCCGCGCTTGGGCCGCGATCGCTGTTGTGGCGATGGGCCGGCGATATGCGCATCGCTTTCGAAGGCGGCACCGCGGGACTCCTGCAGACCATGCATCCCGCGATCGGGCAGGGACTGATCGACCACTCCGACTTCTTCGACGACCCGGTCGACCGAGTCTTTCGTTCGCTCCCGGGAATCCTGGGAACGATCTACAACGGCGAACTGGCCGAGGCGACCGGGGTGCAGGTTCGCGACTTCCACCGCGACATCAAGGGCTCGCTACCCGACGGGGATCGCTATCACGCGCTGCAACCGGAGACTTTCTGGTGGGCGCACGCCACATTCCAGCGGATGGTCGACCGTCTTGCGCTGCACTGGGATCGCCACCGCTTGACCGCCGAACAGAGCGAGCAGCTCTATGCCGAGGGCTGCGAGTGGTATCGCCGCTACGGCGTCACCGGCAGCGTCGTGCCACCGGACCGCGCGGCGTTCGAGCGCGAGGTCGAGCGCTACTGCGACGAGGTCCTCGCGCCGAACCCCGCGTCGACCTACCTGATCGAATTCATCAACCGCCGCTCGATACCGGACATGAGCGCGTCGCCGGACTATCCTTCTCACCCGCGACTGCGGCCACTGACCAACGCGTTGCTGCCCACCCTGCCGGTGCGGATGGCGCTGGCGCCGCCCATGCGGCTGGTCATCTTCGGCGGACTGCCCGCGTCCGTGCGCGAGCGGTTCGACATCTCGTGGAGCCGTGGCGACGAACGCCGATATCGCGCCATTCGTGCCGGCATCCGTGCCGGGTGGCCCTACGTCCCAGCGTCGCTGAAGTGGTACCCCGCCGCCCGCAAGGGCTGGATCCGCGAACGAGGACGCGTACCCGGCCGGTTCTGAGCCTCAAAGCACCAGTTCAGACGTGTTGCCAAAATTCGATGAGTTTTTCTCGTTGTCCGTGTCGATTCCAGTGGGTTGCCGTTCGACGTATGCACGAGGGCACGATGGAACGAGCCCCTTCCCAACTAGAAGGAGACAACAATGTCGCGCTACATGCTGATCATGCGGTCCAGCGCCGAGGCCGAGGCGGCCATGGCCGAGGCGGAGATCGACTTCGACCAGATCATCGAAGACATGGGCCGCTTCAACGAGGAGCTCATCAAGGCCGGTGTGCTGCTCGCCGGTGAGGGCCTCACGGGACCAGAGGAAGGCTTCGTCGTCGACTTCAACTCCGACCCGCCGGTGGTCACCGACGGCCCGTACACCGAGGCCAAGGAACTGTTCAACGGGTTCTGGATCCTCGACGTGTCGTCGAAGGAGGAAGCCAAGCAGTGGGCTCAAAAGATCCCGCTTGGCAAGGGCGTCAAGGTCGAGGTGCGCCGGGTGTCGGAGACCGAGGAGTTCCCGCAGGACAACCCGTGGGTCCAGAAGGAGATCCAGTGGAAGGCCGACCTGGCCGAGAAGATCGCGGCGCAGGCGCGCGCGGACGCCGACAAGTTCGCGAGTCGCTGAGCCGGCCCGGCTAGCCATGAAGCAGCGCTGCCTACGAGTCAGGCAGCGCTGCTTCGTCGTGCCCTACGCGACTTTCGCCAAGCTGAAGCCGCTTTGGTAAGTGGCTCCGGCAGGATCGCCGCATGCCGGGACGGACTGCGTGTTGACCGCGGTGCCGTTCAACGTTGCCGCCTCGAACGAAAACACAACTGTGCCAGGGGCGGTGACGTTGTCATTGGGTGGATTGCACCGAACCGCATGCACGTACTGCACGGCCATGTCCCAGCGCCCGTTGTTCAGCAGGGCCCGCCCGCCATAGGGGACGATCCTCGGGTCGGTGACCGGCGTGACGGCTACGTCGGCGCATCCGGGACCGCAGGGCGTAATCACCCATGTGTTGACTCGGCCGGTGTCGGACTCATAGGTGTAGGTACCGCTCAGTTCGCCCGGTGAAGGCTGGAGAGGCCCGTCGGCCGATGCGGTACCTGCCGATCCGATCGCCACGCCGGCGGCCAGGATGATCGCCGCGGGCAGCTCGCGAGTGATGGTCATGCCGTTCCTCTCGTTACACGTGTCCGGGCATTCCGCCCATTCCGGCGCCCATGCCGCCGATTCCACCCATACCCGCGGACGCGCCGCCGATTCCGCCCATACCCGCGGACGCCATCGGGGGCGGCGCGACCGGCGCCATCGGGGGTGGTGCGATCGGCGCCATCGGGGGCGGCGCGATCGGCGCCATCGGTGGCGGTGCGACCGGCGCCATCGGTGGCGGCGCGACCGGCGGGGGTGGCGGAGGTGCCGGAGGTGCAGACGGCGGAGGCGGCGGAGGTGGAGGCGGCGTCGGCAGCCCGTAAGGACCGCCCGCGCACACCGGATTGGCAGGCTGGCTGATGCACGCGGGATCAGCTGGGCCGGTGGGCGACCCCGTCGCCGGTGGTGGAGGAGGCGGCGGCGCGTACGGGCCGCCCTGGCACACCGGGTTGGTCGGCTGGCTGATGCATCGGGGATCGTCTGGTCCGGTCGGTGGCCCAGGCGGCTGAAGCGGTGCCGGCGCAATGGACGTTCCCCCGAAGACGGGAATCGCGATCGCCGGGCCGGCCGCGCCCGTCGCGGCTACGACGATGAGCGCACCGGCCAGAGCACCCTTAGCCACGATGCTGCCGACACGGGAGGCATTGGTCCAGCTCATCTTTCGCTCCTTCGTGCTCCGGAAAGGCGATGTGAGGCCCAATGTTATTGACGCCAAGGCAAATTCGCCTATACCTACTGAGCCGACGGGTGGAACATTCGCACGCTAGCCCATCGAAAGCGGACCGACAGCAAATCAGCGAAACTAACCGTTCACGTTGCTGAGCGTCACCGCGAGCGAGCGCGAATGCGGATGGGTCCGCGCCACTGTGCGTCTGGGTCGATCACTTCGCCGCGCTGCATGATCTCCACGTCGCCGGCTCTCGCGAGGTCTCGCGCAATGTCACGGGCGTCCGCCATCAAATCGCGCCAGTCGTCACCCCCGACGGCGCGTGCCGCGTCCGACGGACAGATGGTTTTGGCCGGTGCCCGCTCGCGGGCCAGCATCAGAATCGCCTCGCGCAACCGCTTCTCACTCACTGATCGGAAGAAGCCCGTTCGGGGTTCCCTTGAAACCATTTCTGTAACACGTTCTAATCTGAAGGCATGAGCACTGATGCAGTCTCCTCCTCGCGCGAGCGCTCGTCAGCGCTGCTGCGTCATCCCATCCATTCCGGGCACCTCACGGTCGGCGCGCTGAAGCGCAACAAGGACAAGCCGGTGCTGTTCCTCGGCGACACCACACTGACCGGCGGCCAGCTGGCAGAGCGCATCAGCCAGTACATTCAGGCCTTCGAGGCGCTGGGCGCGGGCACCGGCGTGGTGAGCGGCCTGCTGGCACTGAACCGGCCCGAGGTGCTGATGATCCTGGGGGCCGGCCAGACGCAGGGTTACCGACGCCTGTCACTACACCCTCTCGGCTCACTGGACGACCACGCATACGTCCTCAACGACGCCGGCGTCACGTCGCTGACCATCGACCCGAACCCGATGTTCGTCGAGCGGGCCAAGGGGTTGCTCGAGAAGGTTCCCGGTCTCAAGCAGGTGCTGACGATAGGCCCGGTCCCCGAGGAACTCGCCGAGGTCGGCGTGGACCTCACCGCCGAAGCCGCCAAGTACTCGCCGCAGCCGTTGGTCGCCGCTGATCTGCCGCCGGACCACATCGGTGGCATGGCTTACACCGGCGGCACCACCGGTAAGCCCAAGGGCGTGATCGGCACTGCGCAGTCGATCACCACCATGACGACGATTCAGCTCGCCGAGTGGGAGTGGCCCGATCGTCCGAAGTTCCTGATGTGCACGCCGCTGTCGCACGCAGGCGCTGCCTTCTTCGTTCCGACCATCATCAAGGGCGGCGAGCTGGTGGTGCTCACGAAGTTCGATCCGGCTGAGGTGCTGAAAACCATTGAGGAGCAGAAGATCACGGCGACCATGCTGGTGCCGTCGATGATCTACGCACTGATGGATCACCCGGACTCGCACACCCGCGACCTGTCGTCACTGGAGACGGTGTACTACGGCGCCTCGGCGATGAACCCGGTGCGCCTGAAGGAGGCGATCGACCGGTTCGGCCCCATCTTCGCGCAGTACTACGGCCAGTCCGAGGCTCCGATGGTCATCACCTACCTGCCCAAAGGCGATCACGACGAGAAGCGGCTGACGTCCTGCGGGCGGCCGACGGTGTTCGCACGAACCGCCCTGCTCGATGCCGACGGAAACCAGGTGCCCCAGGGTGAGGTCGGCGAGATCTGCGTGTCCGGTCCGCTGGTGTCCGGCGGCTACTGGAACAAGCCGGAGGCGACGGCCGAGACGTTCAGGGACGGCTGGATGCACACCGGCGACCTGGCCCGCGAGGACGAGGACGGCTTCTGGTACATCGTCGACCGGACCAAGGACATGATCGTCACCGGCGGTTTCAACGTGTTCCCGCGCGAGGTGGAAGACGTTGTCGCAGAGCATCCTTCGGTTGCGCAGGTGTGCGTGATCGGCACACCCGACGAGAAGTGGGGTGAGGCGGTGACCGCGGTGGTCGTGCTGCGGCCCGACGCCCCGTCCGACGAGGCGGCGATCGCGACGATGACGGCCGAGATCCAGTCGGCGGTCAAGGAGCGCAAGGGCTCGGTGCAGTCGCCCAAACAGGTGATCATCGTCGATTCGGTGCCGGTGACAGCGCTGGGCAAACCGGACAAGAAGGCGGTGCGCGCACAGTTCTGGGAGGGCGCCGACCGCGCGATCGGCTGAGTTGCTTCGCGAGCGATGAACGACGCGGCCTGGGTGCGGGGCGACTACCTCGGCATCGACATACCCGCGCACATCGACGCGCTGCGCGACGGCGGTGCGCCCTTCCTCACCGAGGCGTTCCGGGCGACCGGTGTGCTCGGCGCCGACGGCATCGTCGCCGCCGTCACCGAACTTCGTGAGTTCCGCGGTGGCAGCACCGGTCGCAAGGCACTGCTGTCCGTCGACCATGACGGCGCCGACCTGCCGACCGATCTCTTCGTGAAGTTCTCCCGCGACTTCGACGACGTCGGCCGTGACGGCGGGCGCACACAGATGGAGTTCGAGGTTCGCTTCGCGCTGCTGTCCCGGACTCCCGGATTTCCGATCGCGGTGCCGAATTGTGTGTTCGCCGACTACCACGGCCCATCGGGAACCGGACTGCTGATCACCGACCGGATCCCCTACGGAATCAACGACATCGAACCGCACTACGACAAATGCACGGACTACGCGATGCCTGAACCGGTCGAGCACTACCGGGCCCTGCTCGGTGCGCTGGGCCGGCTCGCGGGCGCCCACAGGGCAGGCCGGCTGCCGGCCGACCTCGTCGAGCATTTCCCTGTCGATATGGAACGGCTGTCGGTCGGCGACCGCGACCCGTACACGGCCGACCAGCTGCAGCGGCGCGTCGACCGACTCGCTGAGTTGGCGGTCGCCCAGCCCGGACTGCTGCCCGCCAACGTCCGCTCCCCCCAATTCCTTTCCCGGCTCCGGCATGAAGTGACCCGGTTTCCCGAGCAGGAGAAGGCGATCTGGCGTTGGCTGGCCGCGCACTCCGACCATGTGGCGCTGTGCCACTGGAACGCCAACGTGGACAACGCGTGGTTCTGGCGCCGCGACGGCCGCCTGGAATGTGGGCTGATGGACTGGGGTTGCGTCGGCCAGATGAACGTGGCGATGGCGATCTGGGGTGCGATGTGCAGCGCCGAGACCTCCATGTGGAACGAGGATCTCGACGAATTGCTCGGCGTGTTCCTATCGGAGTTCAGCGCTGCGGGTGGCCCCACCCTGTCGTCGACACTGGTGAAGCAGCAACTGATGCTGTACGTCGCGATCATGGGTTTGGCCTGGCTGCTCGACGTTCCGTCCTATCTGCTGCGACTGCTGCCGGAGCCGGTGGCCGACCGGTTCGACGCACGGATCGCCGACAACGAGCAGGCCCGCAGCCGGCTATTGATGATGACGAACTTCCTGAATTACTGGGAGACAAATGATTTCGTCGGCGCGCTCGATGCGCTAGATGACTAGGTCGGCCTTACGACGGCCTCGTTCGATCCGCTCGGCGTTCGGCTCGTCGATGTCGCGCACCCACACCTGTGCCCGCTCGGGTGACTTGCCGAACTCGACATGGCGTGCGATGAGCCGGCGTCGACGCTCATCGGGCTCGCATGCGACGAACCACACCTCGTCCAGCGCGCGCCGCACCCGTGGCCACGGCTCGTCGTCGTCCAGCAGATAGTTGCCCTCGGTCACGATGAGCCTCGCCGTCGGCTCCACGCGGATGCTGCCCGCAACCGGTTGCTCGATGTCGCGGTCGAAGGCCGGGGCATAGACAGCCTCGGCGCCTCGGCGGATGCGTTGCAGCAGCGCGAGATACCCGTACGCGTCGAAGGTGTCGATCGCGCCCTTGCGATCGAGCCGGCCCAGCCGCTGCAGCTCCGCGTCCGCAAGGTGAAAGCCGTCCATGGGCACGTGCACGGCGTCATCAACCGATGACGCGATCTGACGCGCCAACGCCGACTTGCCCGAGCCGGGCGACCCGGTGATGCCGACGATGACGCGGTTCTCCCGGGCGAGCAGAGCCGCGAGACGGCTATTCCAGGAACTCATCGATCTCGGCGGCCAGCCGATCGATGCGCTCTTGTTCACTGGGGATGCCGCGACTGTCGTCGGCGGCGCGTCGCCAGCCCATCCGCCACATCCGCGCGACGGTCCGGTCCCCGATACCCGCGTACGGGTTCGCGATCCTCTGCGGGTAGGCCTTACGGCCTTCCCGGTAGGCGGTCACGAGTCGGTGCGTCATCACCCTCAACTCTCCTGCGCGAACACGGGCAATGGCCGCCATTTCCGCGGCGTGTCGGAGCACATTTCCCCAACCTTCGGTGTGGGCCCAGGTCCTCGGCAGAATGGTGGGGTGTCGGACATCCAGCAGACCATCGACGCGGTGTGGCGGATGGAGGCCGCCAAGATCGTCGCGACGTTGACGCGGGTTGTCGGCGACGTCGGCTTCGCGGAGGATTTGGCGCAAGAGGCGCTCCTCGACGCGTTGACCCAATGGCCCGCCTCAGGTGTGCCGCGCAACGCCGGCGCCTGGTTGACCGCGGTGGCCAAGCGCAAGGCGATCGACCAGTGGCGGCGTCAGGAAAATCTCGACGCCAAGTACGCCGTGCTGGCGCACGAACTGGAGACGCAGGACCAGGACTCGCCCGAGGCGTGGGATCCCGACCACATCGACGACGACGTGTTGCGTCTGGTGTTCATCTCGGCGCACCCCGTGCTCTCCCGCGAGGGTCAGATCGCGCTGACGCTGCGTGTCGTCGGCGGACTGACGACCGAGGAGATCGCCCGCGCCTTTCTCACGTCGAAGGCGACGATCGCGGCGCGCATCACCCGGGCGAAGAAAACCCTCTCCGAAGCGAAGGTGCCGTTCGAGGTGCCGGACCGCTCGGAGTTTCCGCAACGCCTGTCGGCCGTGCTGTCGGTGATCTACCTCATCTACAACGAGGGCTATTCGGCGTCGTTCGGACAGCGCTGGATCCGCGATGAATTATGTAGTGAGGCTTTGCGATTGGGCCGTGTGCTCGCCGCGCTGGTACCCGACGAGCCCGAAGTGCACGGCCTGGTTTCGCTGATGGAGTTCCAGTCGTCGCGATTCGCGGCCCGCACCGACAAGAACGGCAGGCCGATTCTGTTGGAGGCTCAGAACCGGGCCCGGTGGGATCGCGCCCAGATTCAGCGCGGCGTGGGGGCACTGGAGCGATCAGCAGACGCGTTGCGGCGCAAGGGTGTCGGCTGGGGTTCGTATGGCCTGCAGGCAGCAATCGCCGAATGCCACGCCACCGCACCCACGGCCGGTGACACCGACTGGAAGCACATCGTCATGCTGTACGACGGGCTGGTGCAGGTGTCACCGTCGCCCGTCGTCCATCTCAACCGTGCCGTCGCGGTGGCGATGGCCGGCGAACCCGCCGAGGCGTTGGCGATTGTCGAGGGCTTGACCGGTCTCGACGGCTCGTATTTGGTGCCGAGCGTGCGCGGGGAGTTCCTCATCCGGCTGGGCCGCAACGCCGAGGCCGCCGACGAATTCGATCGCGCCGCCGAACTGACCGACAACGAGCGGGAGCGGGAAGTGCTGGCCGACAAGGCCGTTCGCGCGCGCGGCTAAGCCCCTGGCACACCCGTGCGCGCCGCCACCGATTTCGAGGAACCGGTATCGAATACCTCGACGATCACGTCCGCGTCGCGGTATCCGCCCAGGTGATGCAGATCCGACGTCGCGGCGATGACGTCCGTCGCGTAATCCCCCGTCATCGGGTATTCGGCCACCGGGTGACGCCGGTGCGCGGCGACGACGGTCGTACCGGGCCGCAATCGCGGTATCTCGCGGTCCAGGGTGTCGCGCAGCACTTCGGGATGCAGGTAGTAGCAGAGCTCGGACAGCACCACGAGATCGAATCCGACCTGCGGCCACGGGTCGTCCACCGACCTTCGAAGCAGCGTCACGTTCTGGCGCCGGCCCGCGTCGATCAGCCGTCGGTGCGCGGCGTCCAGCGCCGCACTCGCGATATCGGTGCTCGTGACGTGATCACACCGTGTGGTGAGTTGTTCGGTGAGCACACCGATCGAACAGCCCGGTTCGAAGGCATGGCGGTAGCGCCGATAGGGCAACAGCGCCAACGTGATCGCGTACTTGCGCTGCTCATACCACCGACCTCCGAGCTGCCACGGATCTTCGGACTCGGAGTAGATCCGATCGAAATAGCCGGTCGATAGCCGAGTGGGCATCAGAACACCACCTCCCTGACGGCGAGCAGTCCACTTGTCATGTCTCGGCACGCACCTTGCGCCGTGGCCGACCCAGCCCGCGAAGGTGGGCGGCGAATCCGCCAGGTGCGCGTCCCTGCTCGCGGGCCGAAGTCGCCACCGTGAGCTTCGCGTCCCGGTGGATGCTCAGGTGCGCAACCTCGAATCGCTCTACGAGGTCGACATCCTCACCGGTGCTCAGGGCACGGAAGCCGCCGACGCCCCAGTATGCGTCGGCCCGGAAGCCCATGTTGGCGCCGTGGACGTGATTGTGGCCCGGACCTTTCGAGGTGTAGGCCGCTCGGTAGCGGCGGGCCGCCTCGACGGGGAGTCGCCACACCGGTATGCGCACCGTGCCGAGCACCATATCGGCGCCGGCTTGCGTCATCCGCGACAGCCACCGACGGCCGACGATGGTGTCGGCGTCCGTGGTGGCGAACCAGGTGCGGGCGGGCTCGACGTCGGTGCACACCGAGCGCGCGTATTCGAACCCGGCGGCGCGGGCGGCGCCGACATTGGCCGCGTCGGTCGAGATGAAGTGGACGTTGGGGCCGTACCGCCCGATGAGTCGATCGCTCCCGTCATCGCAAGAATCGAGCACGACGACGATCAGCACCGGCATTTGCGCGCTCATCGACGCCGCAAGCAGCGCGGACAGGCTGCGCGGCAAACGGTCGATCTCGTTGTGCGCGGGCACCACCACGACCGCCTGCTCGAACTCCATCACGGGTGGTTAATTAGCCAATTTCGCCAATTCTCACACCTGGCAGCATGGTGCGGGTGAATCGCATCAAAGCTGTTTTGTTCGATTTCTCCGGCACGCTGTTCCGGCTGGAGGAGGACGACAGCTGGTTCCACGGCATCGAAGTCGACGAACGCCGGATCGACGGCCACGTACAGGCCGAGCTGATGCGCAGGATGACCGCACCCACGGGCCAGCACGTAGACATGCCTCCCGACGCCCATCACGCATGGATCAACCGTGACCTCGCCCCGCACCTGCACCGCGAGGCCTACCTGCATGTCCTTCGCGAGTCGGGGGTGGCCGACCACCAGGCCGAAGCGCTTTACGGCCTGATGATCGACCCGCTGAACTGGACGCCGTACCCCGACACCGCCGGTGTGCTGGAGGGCCTGCACAGCCAGGGCATCAAGACAGCTGTCGTGTCGAACATCGCCTTCGACGTGCGGCCGGCGTTCGAGTCGATCGGCGCCGCCGAGTTCGTCGACGAATTCGTGTTGTCGTTCGAAGTCGGTGCCGTCAAGCCCGACGCGGCGATTTTCCAGACCGCGCTGGACCGGCTCGACGTGCAGGCCGCGCGGGCGGTCATGGTCGGCGACAGCGACGAGGCCGACGGCGGTGCGCGCGCCCTGGGCTGTGGATTCGTGCTCGTTGACCCGTTGCCGACGGCAGAGCGCCACGACGGGTTGCGCGCCGTCTTGGCCGATTACGGTGTGCAGCTATGACGGGCCCCGAGCCGATCCGAGCGCCGTGGTGGCTGAAGTACGCGAACAAAGTGGTCGTGAAGCTGGTGCGGGTCGGCGTGCCGATCTCACGACATGAGTCACCGGTGGTGCTGACGGTGCCGGGCCGAAAGACGGGCAGGCCACGCTCGACTCCGGTCACGCCGATGCACGTAAACGGCAAACGATTTGTCGTCAACGGTTATCCGGGTGCCGACTGGGTCCGCAACGTGCGCGCCGCCGCGCAGGTGACGCTGACCCAGGGCAGGCAGTCGGAGACAGTGCGGATGGTCGAACTGAGCGCCGAGGATGCTCGACCGATCCTGCGGGCGTTCCCCGTTCAGGTGGCGGACGGCGTCGACATCATGAAGCGAGCGGGCGTGCTGAAGACGGGGACCGTCGACGAGTTGGTGGGCCTGGCGGGACGACTGCCCGTGTTTCGCATCGATCCGGTCGCGTAGCGTTCCAGCCATGTCCGACAGCGCGCGTATCCGGCCGCCGTGGTGGCTGAAGTACGTCAACAAAGTCATGATCGGTATCCAGAAAATCGGCCTGCCGATGGGCGAGAAGGGACCGGTGATCCTCGTGGTCCCCGGTCGGAAATCGGGGAAGCCGCGCTCGACGCCGATCACACCGATGACCGTCGACGGGAAGCGCTACGTGCTCGGCGGCCTGCCGGGCAGTGATTGGGCGGCCAACTTGCGGGCAGCCGGTGAGGCGGAATTGAAGCAGGGCAGAACCTCCCAACGTGTCCGCGTCATCGAGTTGCCGCCCGAGGAGGCCAAGCCACTGCTGCGGCTGTTCCCCGTCGAGGTGCCCACCGGTGTCGGCTTCATGAAAAACGCGGGCCTCATCACCGGCCCGAACCCCGACGAGTACGAGGCCCTCGCCGGCCGCTGCCCGGTGTTCCGATTCGATTCGGTAAACGCATGAAGGACAACCCTTTTGACCCGTCACTGTGGCAGGCGGTCGACGGGTTCGACCTGACCGACATCACGTACCACCGTCATGTCGTCGACGGGAAACCACAGCCGACGGTGCGGGTGGCCTTCGACCGTCCCGATGTGCGCAACGCGTTCCGGCCGCACAGCGTCGACGAGCTGTATCGAGTGCTCGACCACGCCAGGATGTGGCCGGAGATCGGCGTCATCCTGCTCACCGGTAACGGGCCCAGCCCAAAGGACGGCGGCTGGGCGTTCTGCTCGGGTGGCGACCAGCGCATCCGTGGGCGCAGCGGCTACCAGTACGCAGCCGGTGAGACCGCCGAGTCGGTCGATCCCGCGCGTGCCGGCCGGCTGCACATTCTCGAGGTGCAGCGGCTGATCCGGTTCATGCCGAAGGTCGTCATTTGCCTGGTCAACGGTTGGGCGGCCGGCGGCGGGCACAGCCTGCACGTGACATGCGATCTGACGCTGGCCAGCCGCGAGCACGCGCGGTTCAAGCAGACCGACGCCGACGTCGGCAGCTTCGACGGCGGCTACGGCAGCGCGTATCTGGCCAAGCAGGTCGGCCAGAAGTTCGCCCGCGAGATCTTCTTCCTCGGCAGGCCGTATACGGCCGAACAGATGCACGCGATGGGCGCGGTCAACGAGGTCGTCGACCACGCCTCACTGGAAACCGTCGGGCTCGAGTGGGCGGCGGCCATGAACGGCAAGTCCCCCCAGGCGATCCGCATGCTCAAGTACGCGTTCAACCTGACCGACGACGGGCTGGTGGGCCAGCAGCTGTTCGCCGGTGAGGCAACGCGATTGGCGTACATGACCGATGAGGCCGTCGAGGGCCGCGACGCGTTCCTGGAGAAGCGCGATCCGGACTGGAGCCAGTTCCCCCGCTACTTCTGATTGCGATTTCGGTGCGCTTACGATCGCTGAGCGAACGTTAGCGCACCGAAATCGCCATGACGGTTAGGCTTCAGCCGTCGAGATTCCAGACCACCTGACCGTCCGCGCGCAGCCGCGCCCCGGCCGCCGGGACGTGCTGCACCAGGCGCCTGTCGTGCATCAGGTGGTGCGCGGTCACGGCGAATTTCAGCACTGCCACATCGGCGACCAGCCGCCGATGGCACCGCCACCAAACGCTTTCGCTGCACATCATCGCCGTCCGCTGCCGAGCAGCCAGGTCGAGCAGCTCAATCAACCCATCGTTGAACGGTACGGTCCGCGTGTAGGCCGCATACGCGGCGAACTGATCGACCCGCCACCAACTGTCCTCACGCACGGCGTCTGCAGGCAGTCGGCGACGCCCGCCAAGCCTTGGGTCCCCTCGGTAGTCGATTCCGATGTCCGCAAGCCAGTCATTCATCGTATTGGCCTCGACATCCGGGTTGCGTCGGCTGTTCGGAAAGCGCCGAATATCCATCAGCACTTCGATCTCCGCGCTGCGAAGCAGCTCACCCAGCGCGTCTCGGCCGAGCGAGCCGTGCCCCACTGAAATCAGCACGACGCCGCAACGGCACCATGGCCGCATGAAGATGTTGTCGACGCCATGGTCACACGCTATGGGACTGGAGGTGCCGATCGTCAACGCGCCGATGGGCGGTGCCGCCGGAGGCGCACTTGCAGCCGCGGTGTCGCGTGCGGGCGGATTGGGAATGATCGGCATCGGCAGTTCCGGCTCCGCTGCGCTGCTCGAAGAGGAGCTCGCGGTGGCCGGTGAAATACGCCGTCCGTTCGGAATCGGGTTGGTGCACTGGCGAATCGCGATTGAACCGGAACTTCTGACGACGGCTTTGGCCGCCAAGCCATCGATGGTGACGGTGAGCTTCGGTGACGAATGGTCGTGGGTGCAGCGCGCCCACGACGCCGGCGTCAGCACCGCGACGCAAGTCGGAGATGTCGAGGCGGCGCACCGCGCGATCGACGCCGGCGTGGACGTGGTGATCGCGCGGGGCGCCGAAGGCGGCGGGCACGGTGCACCGACCGTCGGAACGCTGCCACTGCTGTCGGCGGTGCTCGACCACGTGTCCGTTCCTGTACTTGCGGCAGGCGGCATTTCGTCTGGCCGCGGTCTGGCAGCCGTGCTGGCGGCCGGCGCGTCGGGGGCGTGGATCGGCACCGCGTTTTGCGCCTGCACCGAGGCGCTGACGCCGGCCGTCACCCGGCGTGCACTGCTCGCAGCCGACGAAATGTCCACAGTGACGACGCGAGTGTTCGATATCGCCCAAGGGTATGGCTGGCCTACCCACCTCCCCGAGCGGACGTTGCGAAACGCGTTCGTGGACCGCTGGGCCGGCCACGAGGATGAACTCGTCCACGACGACAACGCACGAAAGCAGTTGACGGCCGCCGTCACTGCTCGAGATCACTCGCTTGCGCCGGTCAACGCAGGCCAAGGTGTCCGCGCATTAACCGACGAGGAGCCCGCGGCGCTGGTGATCGACCGGTTCGTCGATGAAGCGGTCGAGCTGCTTGGCCATTGGGCGGACGGTCCCGTCGATTAGGCAGAGGCTTTGGCTCCACGCCGCCAGGCCGGGTCGTACACCGACGCCAGTCGACCAAGCGTCAACGCGGCCACCAACAGGCCGAAGTCCCGCAGGGCGACGTCGTAGAAGCCCGAGTAGGTCAGCAGATTGACGATGATGCCGGCCAGCCACGCCGCGACGACGTAGGAGGCATATCGGGGCTTAATCGCGACCGCGATGCCGGCCACGATCTCAATCGCCCCGACTACCAGCATCGTGCCGTGAGCGCTGAGCGGGCTCAGGTCGATGATCCACGGGGCGAGGTAAATCTCCCAGTCGACGAGAAAGTTCGTGAATTTGTCCACACCCATCAGGATCGGCAGCACAGCAAAACCACTTCGTAGCAAGAGAAACGCCCCATAGGCCGGGTCGCTCGCGGCCCGATGGAGTACTCCGTCGCCGGTTCGGGAATTCGAGGTGATCATCGTGTCTCCCTTCTAACGTTAACTGTTTTTATTTTTAGATTCGACCGCGTTCAGCCAGATTTGTCAATACTTCTTGGTGTTAGAGTTCGTCCATGGCGTCGAACCCGCCCGACGAGCGCGATGCGCTGGAGAGCCTGAGCAACTTGGACGACCCGCTGCGGCGGCGGTTGTATCGGCACGTCGCCGACGCCGATGTGCCCGTGTCACGCGACGACGCAGCGACCACGGTCGGCATCGGTCGCACGCTGGCTGCCTATCACTTGGATAAGTTGGCCGACGCCGGACTCCTCGACATTCACTATCAGCGCCCGTGCGGACGAGGGGGGCCCGGCGCCGGCCGCCCCGCGAAGATGTACACCCGCGCCACCGGAGAGATAAGCGTCAGCGTTCCGCCTCGGGACTACCTTTTGCTGGCCCAGCTGCTCGTCGAATCGCTCGAATTCGACGCGGGCGTGCGGACAGTCGTCAACGACGCTGCATTCGACGCCGGCCGGCGAGCAGGCGACGCGTCGGGCCGCGACATCATCGAGGCATTGCACAGCTGTGGCTACCAGCCCCGGGTGGTCGACGACGGCCGCATCGAGCTGCGCAACTGTCCGTTCCACGTGGTCGCTCAGGATCACACGGAGGTGGTCTGCGGGCTGAATCTGCGTCTCGTCGAGGGCGTGCTCGCGGGCTGTGTCGCGAAGAAGGCCCGTGCGGAGCTCGACCCTCACCCGAAGCGATGTTGCGTGGTCATAGACGGGGCGCGCGCCAGGCAGCCCAAAAGGTAGGCCTTCTAAACTCAGGCCCTGTGAGTAAGAACCCGCTGCGCTGGCTCTCCGAACAGGTGCTGCTGGCCGGCATGCGACCACCGCTGGCCCCGCAATTGATGCTGCGCCGCCCCGACCGCGACGAGATCGAGCTCAAGGGCAAGCGGATCCTGCTGACCGGGGCGTCGTCGGGCATCGGTGAGGCCGCCGCCGCGAAGTTCGCCCGCCGCGGTGCGACCGTGGTGGTCGCCGCCCGTCGCCAGCAGCTCCTCGACGAATTGGTGGACCGGATCACCACCGACGGCGGCACCGCGACGGCCCACGCCTGCGACCTGTCGGACATGGAGGCCGTCGACGAACTGGTCGCCACCGTCGAGCGCGACCTCGGCGGCATCGACATCCTGATCAACAACGCGGGGCGCTCGATCCGTAGGCCGCTGGCGGAGTCCCTGGACCGCTGGCATGACGTCGAGCGCACGATGACACTGAACTACTACTCGCCGCTGCGGCTGATCCGCGGCCTGGCGCCGGGCATGCGTAAGCGTGGCGACGGGCACATCATCAACGTGTCGACGTGGGGTGTGCTGAACGAATCGTCACCCCTGTTCTCGGTGTACAACGCGTCGAAGGCGGCGCTCACCTCCGTCAGCCGGATCATCGAAACCGAGTGGGGCGACGACGGAGTGCACTCGACGACGCTGTTCTATCCGCTCGTCCTCACACCGATGATCGCGCCGACCCGCGCCTACGACGGACTGCCCGGATTGAGCGCCGACGAGGCCTCCGACTGGATGATCACCGCGGCACGGGTCCGTCCGGTGCGCATCGCGCCACGGATGGCCGTCACCGCGCAGGCGGTGAACACCTTCGCCCCCGGCGCGGTGAACGCGGTGATGAAACGTCAACGCGTACAACCCAGCAGCTGATGACCGCACCCGAGATCGCCACGATCGCCGACATCGTCCGCGTCCAGGCGCGGCGTCGGCCCGACGCCGCCGCGCTCATCGTGGGTGAACGGACGATCTCGTTCGCCGAACTCGACGCACGATCCAGCCAGGCCGCACAGGCGTTCCGCGCCGCCGGTGTGGGATTCGGCGATCGGGTCGCCTTCATCGAGAAGAACGGCGCGGAGTTCTTCGAGGTGATATGCGGACTCACCAAGCTGGGTGCCGTTGGCGTACCGGTGAACTGGCGGCTGGCGGCACCGGAGATGCTGCACATCATCGAGGACGCACAGGCCTGCATCGTCGTCGTGGGATCCGAGTTCTTCGGCCATCTCGAGGCCGTCGAGGATCGGCTGACGACGGTGGGCGACATCGTGGCGATCGGAGCGCACGACCGGTGGCCGTCGTTCGAGGACTGGCTGGCCGGACAGCCAAATGAAGATCCCGGTGTCACAACGGGTCCCGACGATATCGCCTTCCTGATGTACACGTCGGGCACCACCGGGCTGCCCAAGGGTGTCATGCTGACCAACGGCAACTACCTCTGCAAGTCCAGCGGCATCGCCCAGCAATGGCGCTTCACCGACGACAGCGTCAGCCTCGCGGTCATGCCGATGTTCCACATGGCCGGCTCGGGTTGGGTGCTCGTCGGAATGTACGAAGGCGCCACCACCGTGGTGCTGCGCGATGTCGATCCGGCCGCGATCCTGGATTCCGTTGTCCGGCACCGGATCACCAACTTGCTGCTGGTGCCCGCGGTGATCCAGATGATGCTGAGCGCACCGGGTGTCGAGAGCGCCGACTTCTCGAGCGTGCGGGCCATCGTCTACGGCGCTTCGCCCATCACCGACGACGTGCTGGTGAAGGGGCTTGCCCGCTTCGGATGTGAGTTCATTCAGGTGTACGGGTTGACCGAAACGACCGGCTCGGTAACGCAACTCGACGTTCACGATCCGTCGCGACGTCCGGAGCTGCTGCGGTCCTGCGGTAAGCCCTACCCGTGGGTGGAGCTGCGCATCGTCGGCGACGACGGTCGCGAGGTACCCACCGGCACGGTCGGTGAGGTGTGGACGCGGTCGGCGCAGAACATGCGCGGCTACTGGAACAACCCCGGCGCCACCGCAGCGACGGTCACCGACGACGGGTGGCTGAAGACCGGCGACGCCGGCTACGTCGACCACGACGGCTTTGTCTACCTGCACGACCGGAAGAAGGACATGATCGTCTCCGGCGGAGAGAACGTGTACCCCACCGAGGTCGAGAACGTTCTGATGACCCATCCCGCCGTCGGCGATGTGGCCATCATCGGAATCCCCGACGAGAAATGGGGCGAGGCGGTCAAGGCCGTCGTCGTGCCCGTAGCAGGGGCCGCACCGACCGAGGCCGAGCTCATCGCCTTCGCGCGCGAACGGCTTGCCGGTTTCAAGTTGCCCAAGTCCGTCGATTTCGCCGAAGTGCTGCCCCGCAACCCGAGCGGCAAGCTGCTCAAGCGAGCGCTTCGCGAGCCGTATTGGGCCGGCGTCGACCGTCGAATCGGCTGACCGAGCGTGATAGACACGTCCGTATGGAGATCCTGGCCAGCCGCATGCTCATTCGGCCTGCGGATTACGAACGCTCGCTGACGTTCTACCGCGACGAGATCGGATTGGCGATCGCCCGTGACTACGGTGCGGGCACGGTGTTCTACGCCGGCCAGTCACTGATCGAGATCGCCGGCCACGGCACCCCGGCCGCGGGCGGGACGATGTGGCTTCAGGTCCGCGACATCTACGCCTCCGAGCAGGAATTGACCGGCCGCGGCGTGCCGATCGACCGCGAGGCACGTCAGGAGCCGTGGGGCCTGCACGAGATGCACGTCACCGATCCCGACGGGACACTGCTGATCTTCGTGCAGGTCCCCGAGAACCATCCGCTGCGCCGCGACAACCGCAACTAACGTCAACGCGCGGCCGCCAACGGCCATCCCACCGAGGCCAGGCGGGCGGCGACCTGGTGGATCTCCTCCTCGGTGAGCGAGCGTTTGCCTGTCGCGCCGATCGCACCGTGCCTCGGGCGCGATTAACATCGGAATTCGCAGATCGCACACGATAGTACGGAGGAGCCGTGACCTTTCTGGCGAGGATCGTCGCGTGGACCACCGCCGGCTATCCGGAGGGCGTGCCTGGCCCAGACCGGGTGCCGCTCTCCGCGCCCCTCAAGCGCCGCCGCACCGACGAACTGCCGATACCAGACGACATCGAGCGCGTACAGACACGGCTGGCCGCGAAGGGCTGGCCGCTCGACGATCTGCGTGACGGCGAGGAGCGGGCATAGCCGTCCTACGCGCCGTCGCCGTTCCCTCTGGTGCTACGGCGCCTTCGGTGCTGCCCATGGTGGAAAAGGCGCTCGCCGGACGCGCGGCGCTCTTGCCGGTGCCGAAGGAAGACGAGCGCGAAACCGCATTGATCACAACGGCATTGCGGGCAGACTCCGAGGTCGACGACGATGTGGCCGTCGTGGTGTCGACGTCTGGCACAACAGGAACACCCAAGGGCGCGTTGCTGACCGCGTCGGCGTTGACGGCCAGCGCCGAGGCCACCCACGCCCGCCTCGGCGGCGCAGGACGGTGGCTGCTGGCGCTACCCGCCCATCATGTGGCCGGGCTGCAGGTGTTGGTGCGCAGTGTCATTGCGGGGACCGCGCCGGCCGCCATTCCGGCAGGTTTCTCTGCGGTAGAACTGGTTTGGGCCATCGACTCCCTCGGTTCGGGCCGGCGGTATGTGTCGTTGGTGGCAGCGCAGCTCGACAAGGCACTGCGCGACGCCGGCGCTACCGCAGCGTTGGCGTCGATGGATGCCGTGCTGATCGGCGGCGGGCCGATGCCTGCCGGGGTCGCACACAGAGCCGCGGCCGCGGGTATTCCCGTGGTCCGCACGTATGGCATGAGCGAGACCGCCGGCGGCTGCGTGTACGACGGGTTGCCGCTCGACGGTGTGCGGTTGCGTATCGACGACGGACGCGTGGTGCTCGGCGGCGCGACGCTGGCCAAGGGCTACCGCAATCCCGTCGATCCCGATCCGTTCGTCGAGCCGGGCTGGTTTCGCACCGATGATGTTGGCGCTATTGATGACTCAGGGCTGCTATCGGTTCTGGGCCGAGTCGACGATGCGATCAGCACAGGGGGGTTGACCGTACTGCCGCAACTGGTGGAGGCAGCAGTGGCGTCGCACGACGCGGTGGCCGAATGCGTGGTATTCGGCGTCGAGGATGAACGCTTGGGGCAGCGGGTTGCGGCTGCGGTTGTGGTGGCACCGGGACGTACCGCCCCAACGCTGCCCGACATCCGCGCGCACGTCGCAACCACACTGGACGTAACGGCGGCACCGCGGGAAATCCACGTCATCGACGAGATGCCACGCCGCGGCATCGGCAAGGTCGACCGGCGGGCGCTGGCGGCACGGTTCGGCGGTTCGTGACAGAGCCGTTCGCGAATCAAGGTCCGCGTTCGGTGTTTGCGTCGTCCTCATCTGGTGGGCGTAGGAGTAGTTTGGGGCGGTGGTGGTAGTTGGTGCGGGTTTGGCCGGTATCCAGGTCGGGTGGGGGGTGCCATTCGGCGTCGCCGTGGTCGTTGATGGTGGTGGTCCAGCCACCTCTTCCGACGAGGCGGTTGTCGGGGCCGCAGGCCAGGGTCATTTCGTTGACGTTGGTGTTGCCGTCATCGGCCCAGTCGCGTACCGCGTGATGGACCTGGGTGCCGTAGGCCGGGACCGCGCAGCACGGTTTGGTGCAACCCCCGTCGCGCGCGATGAGCATGATGCGTTGGGCGGGAGAGGCGGTGCGGCGGGCCCTGAAGAGGTCCAACGCTTGTCCGGTGGATTGGTCGAACACCGCGAGCCAGTGGTGGGCGTGGGCGGCCAGGCGGATCACGTCGCGGATCGGCATCATGGTGCCGCCTCCGGTGGTGCCCACCCCGGCGCGCGATTCGAGGTCTTGCAGGGTGGTGCGGATGATCAGCGATACCGGCAGTCCGTTGAGCGAACCGAGTTCACCGCTCATCAGTGCTATTCGACCGATGACGACCAGTGCATCGTGTTGACGCTGTTGGAGGGTGCGGTGGTCGTTGTCGATCTGAGCCTGCGTCGGTGTGCCTGAGGTGCAGGGTTCGGGATCGTCGGGGTTGCACATGCCGGGCGCGGCGTATTTGGCGAAGATCACCTCCCAGACCGC
>JAIEPH010000091.1 GCA_019749805.1 Mycobacteriaceae bacterium
CTAGTCGATATGCTCGTGCAATGCCGTTCGTGAGCAAGACAGTCGAGGTCAACGCCCCCGCTGAGGCGATCATGGGGATCGTCGCGGACTTCGAGTCGTATCCGGTGTGGAACGAGGAGATCAAGGGCTGCTGGGTGCTGGCGCGCTACGACGACGGCCGGCCCAGTCAGCTGCGTCTCGACGTCGTCGTCCAGGGCCAGGCGGGCACCTTCATCACCGCGGTCTACTACCCCGACGAGAGCCAGATCCAGACGGTGTTGCAGCAAGGTGAGTTTTTCGAGAAGCAGGAGCAGAAGTTCGCGGTCGTCCCGATGGGGCCGACGTCGCTGCTGACGGTGGACCTCGATGTCGAGACCAAACTGCCGATCCCCGCGCAGTTCGTGAAGAAGGCGATCGGTGACACGCTCGACTACCTGGCGGACAATCTGAAGGCCCGCGCCGAGGAACTCTCCGCTTCCTAGCGGCGAGAAGTAGTGCTCAGCCCCACAACTTCGTCTCGTCGAGCCGGGCGATCAGCCGCTGCGCGCCGTCGTCGAACTCGCCGCCGGTCAGCCTGACCACCGTCTCGACATCGCCCTTGCGCAGCGCCGCGATCATCGCGCGGTGCGTGGCGATCGCGGAAACCCCCCACTGCGGGCTTTCCGTATAGATGTGGCCTGGCAAATATCGCGCAACATGTAAGAGGAACCACGCGAGCTTGATGCGACCGGTGCATCGGTTGAACGCCCGGTGGAACGCGAACTCCGCGGACGCGATCGCGTCGGGCTCATGGTGGTCGACGGCCTCGGCCAGTGCTTCGTTGAGCTGCTCCAGCTCGGCTATCTGCGCCGGGGTGATCCGCTCGGCCGCCGTCGCCGCCAACTCCCTGGCGATCGTGGCCTGCAACCAAAAGATGTCCTCCACATCGCCGCGGGTCAGGGGAACCACGACGTGACCGCGGTGCGGTTCGAGCGCAACCATGCCCTCGCCGCGCAGGGTGCGTAGCGCCTCGCGGACCGGCGTGATGCTGACGCCCAGCTCAGCGGCGGTCTCATCGAGTCGGATGAAGGTCCCCGGCCGCAGGACACCGGTCATGATGTCGGTGCGCAGCCGGGCGGCCACCTGTTCGGACAGCTGCTCGCGCCGCACCTCGCGTCGGGGCTTCGCCCGTGCTTTCGAGGGTGCGTTCACTGGCTCTCCGGTCCGTCTGGCATGGGGTTGTGCCCGAGCCGCCGAGGCCATACTGTGACCGGGGCAACACCAAATCTGATCAAATATCCTTGATCAAATACGAACGCAGCGCAACCGGGCCGGTGGGCCCCAGCTTGGGAGGGGAGGGGACGCTCGCCGTTGACATCGCCTTCGATGCCCGCCCCGACTGAACAGCCCTACCTCGCACGACGGCAGAACTGGACCAACCAGCTCGCGCGGCACGCCTTGATGCAGCCCGGCGAAACCGCCCTGCGTTTCCTCGGCCGCACCACGACCTGGGGTGGACTCGATAGCCGCGTCACCGCCCTCGCAGGTGCCCTGAGCAGGCGCGGAGTCCAATTCGGCGACCGCGTACTGATCTTGATGCTCAATCGCACCGAGTTCATCGAGTCGTTCCTCGCGATCAACAAACTCGGCGCCATCGCCGTGCCGGTCAACTTCCGGATGACCCCGCCCGAGATCGCCTTCCTGGTCAGCGATTGTCAGGCCGAGGTCGTCATCACCGAATCGGTGCTCGCCAATGTGGCGTCCGCGGTCCGCGACATCGATCCGACGCTGACGACTGTCGTGGTGGCCGGCGGCACCACCGAAGAAGGCCTCATCGGCTACGACGACCTGATCGCCGAAGCGCGCGACGCGCCATCGGGCCTCGACATCCCCGACGACTCGCCTGCGCTGATCATGTACACCTCGGGAACCACCGGCAGGCCCAAGGGCGCGGTGCTCACCCACCACAACCTCGCCGGGCAGGCGATGACGTTCCTGTTCACCAACGGCGCCGATCTCAACAACGACGTCGGCTTCGTCGGGGTGCCGCTGTTCCACATCGCGGGCATCGGGAACATGATCATCGGCCTGCTGCTCGGCAGGCCGACGGTGCTCTACCCGCTGGGCGCGTTCGACCCGGGCGCACTGCTCGACGTCCTCGACGCCGAAGCTGTGACGGGCATCTTCCTGGTGCCAGCGCAATGGCAGGCGGTCGTCGCCGAGCAACGCGTGCGTCCTAGGAACCTGAAGCTGCGGGTCCTCTCGTGGGGTGCCGCACCGGCCTCGGATACATTGCTGCGCAGCATGTCTGAGACTTTCCCCGGGACACAGATCCTCGCCGCCTTCGGCCAGACCGAGATGTCGCCGGTGACGTGCATGCTGTTGGGCGATGACGCGATCCGCAAGCTGGGTTCGGTCGGCAAGGTTATTCCGACGGTGTCCGCGCGCGTCGTCGACGAGGACATGAACGACGTCGAGATCGGCCAGGTCGGCGAAATCGTCTATCGCGCACCCACGCTGATGGCCGGCTACTGGAACAACCCCAAGGCCACCGCCGAAGCCTTCGCAGGCGGCTGGTTCCATTCCGGCGATCTCGTCCGTCAGGACGACGAGGGCTACATCTGGGTGGTGGACCGCAAGAAGGACATGATCATCTCCGGCGGTGAGAACATCTACTGCGCCGAGGTCGAGAATGTCCTGGCCGCGCATCCCTCGATCGCCGAGGCGGCCGTGATCGGCCGCGCGGACGACAAGTGGGGTGAGGTGCCGGTGGCCGTGATCGCGCTCGGCGGCGACGGTGATCTCGGGCTCGCGGACCTCGAGAAATTCCTGTCCGAACGCCTCGCCAGATACAAGCATCCGAAGGCGCTGGAGATAGTCGACGCGCTCCCCCGCAACCCTGCTGGCAAAGTACTCAAAACGGAACTACGGGTGCGTTTCGGCGGCGAAAAGCAGATTGACGCAGGCGAAAGTGGTGCTCCCCCAACGGTTTCTGCTGGCGCACAAGAGATTTAGGGAATTGGGACGGGTTTGCTAACGGTTAAGGACACAATCTTCCAGATGCCATGCAACGCGGGGATGGCATCGGGTACAGTCCTGTGGTCTGTCTTACTACTGACGAGTAGGGAGACGCTGGTCACAGTCAGCGGGTCGGGGCAAGGAGGCCGCGTGCGACAGGATTTGCCGTCGCGCCACGATGGGCGGGGTCTCGTCGTAGGAGGATGTCGGTGACGGCGCAGACCGACATCGTTGGTTACGTCCGCGATCAGATTCGGCCAGGTCTGACCGCCGTCGGCGGATTCGTTCGGATGTGCGTGCTCACCGCCAAAGCGACTTTCAAGCCGCCGTTCCAGTGGCGCGAGTTCATCCTTCAGAGCTGGTTCCTGATGCGGGTGGCGTTCCTGCCGACAGTCGCGGTCTCCATCCCGCTGACCGTGCTCCTCATCTTCACGCTCAACATCCTTTTGACCGAGTTCGGCGCGGCCGACATCTCCGGCGCGGGCGCCGCGCTGGCCGCCGTCACCCAGCTCGGGCCGCTGGTGACCGTGCTCGTGGTCGCCGGCGCCGGCTCGACGGCCATCTGTGCCGACCTCGGCGCCCGCACCATCCGCGAGGAGATCGACGCGCTGGAGGTGCTCGGCATCGACCCGATCCAGCGCCTGGTGGTCCCACGCGTGATCGCCTCGACGTTCGTCGCGCTGCTGCTCAACGGGGCCGTGATCACCATCGGCCTGGTCGGCGGCTTCATCTTCGGCGTCTACCTGCAGAACGTCTCCGCAGGCGCCTACGTCTCCACCCTCACGCTCGTCACCGGGCTGCCCGAGGTGCTGATCTCGGTCGTGAAGGCCATGACCTTCGGCCTGATCGCCGGTTTGGTCGGCTGCTACCGCGGCCTCACGGTCGCCGGTGGCGCCAAAGGTGTGGGTACCGCGGTCAACGAGACGCTGGTGCTGTGCGTGATCGCCCTTTTCGCGGTGAACGTGGTGCTGACCACGATCGGCGTCCGATTCGGAACGGGGAGCTGACGTGTCGACAACCCAGGTCCTGCGTTCTCGGTTCCCGCGGGCGGTCTCTCGCGGAACCGGTGTCGTCACGGCCCCGGCGCGATTCCTGGACAGCGTCGGACACGTCGCGTGGTTCGTCGTCACCGCCATCGGCTCGATCGGCCACGCGCTGCGCTACTACCGCAAGGAGACACTCCGGCTGATCGCCGAGATCGGCATGGGTACCGGCGCGATGGCCGTCATCGGCGGCACCGTCGCGATCGTCGGGTTCGTCACGCTGTCGGGTTCGTCGCTGGTCGCCATCCAGGGCTTCGCGTCGCTGGGCAACATCGGTGTCGAGGCGTTCACCGGCTTCTTCGCCGCCCTGATCAACGTCCGCATCGCCGCCCCCGTCGTCGCGGGTCAGGCGCTGGCCGCCACGGTCGGTGCCGGAGCGACCGCGGAGCTGGGCGCCATGCGAATCAGCGAAGAGATCGACGCCCTCGAGGTGATGGGCATCAAGTCGATCTCGTACCTGGTGTCGACGCGCATCATGGCCGGCTTCATCGTGATCATCCCGCTGTACGCGATGGCGATCATCATGAGCTTCCTGTCGGCCCAGGTGACCACGACGTTCTTCTACGGACAGTCGATCGGCACCTACGAGCACTACTTCCGGACATTCCTGCGCCCCGACGACGTCATGTGGTCGTTCGTCCAGGCGATCGTCATCTCGGTCATCGTGATGCTCAACCACTGCTACTACGGCTACTTCGCCAGTGGCGGGCCGGTGGGCGTCGGCGAGGCCGTCGGCCGCTCGATGCGCGCCTCTCTGGTCGCGATCGTCTGCGTGGTCCTGCTCGCATCGTTGGCGCTCTACGGCGTCGACCCGAACTTCAACCTGACGGTGTAGCGCCATGACCGCACCCCTGAACGCCTCGCGCACCCCGCCGTACAAGCTGGCTGGGCTGGTGTTGACGCTGTTGACGATCGCCGCCGTGGTGCTGGTGTACTTCCAGTTCCGCGGGGATTTCCTGCCGCGCGAGCAGCTGACGATGATGTCGGCGCGCGCCGGTCTGTCGATGGACCCCGGTGCCAAGGTCACCTACAACGGTGTCGAGATCGGCCGGGTGGCCACCGTCAACGCGGTGGACGTCGACGGTGAGCCCAGGGCCAAGATCGTCCTTGACGTCGATCCCAAGTACATCAACCTGATCCCGAAGAACGTCACCGCCGACATCAGCGCGACCACCGTGTTCGGCAACAAGTACATTTCGTTCACGTCGCCGAAAGACCCGTCACCGCAACGGATCACGCCGTCGGACGTGATCGACGTGACCAAGGTGACGACCGAGTTCAACACTTTGTTCGAGACCGTCGTGGAGGTCTCGTCGCAGGTGGATCCGATCAAGCTGAACCAGACGCTGGCGGCCACCGCCGAGGCGCTGGACGGGCTGGGTGACCGCTTCGGTCAGTCGATCATCAACGGCAACACGATCCTCGACGACATCAATCCGCAGATGCCCCAGCTCCGCCGGGACAACCAGCTGCTGGCCGATCTCGGTGAGGTTTACGCCGACGCGGCACCGGATCTGTTCGACGGCCTGCAGAACGCGGTCACCACGGCCCGCACGCTCAACCAGGAGCAGGGCACCATCGACCAGGCGCTGATGGCGGCCGTCGGTTTCGGCAACACCGGCGCCGACGTCTTCGAGCGCGGCGGCCCGTACCTGGTGCGCGGCGCGGAGGATCTGATCCGCCCGTCGGAGATCCTCGACGAGTACAGCCCGGCGCTGTTCTGCACGATCCGCAATTTCCACGACGTCGAACCCAAGGTGGCGGCGTCATTGGGCGGCAACGGCTATTCGCTGCGGACGCTGTCGGCACTCATGGGTCTCGGTGCAGGCAACCCCTACGTCTATCCAGACAACCTGCCACGCGTGAATGCCAGGGGCGGCCCCGAGGGCAAACCCGGCTGCTGGCAACCGATTACGCGCGACCTATGGCCGGCACCACACCTCGTGATGGACACCGGTGCGTCGATCGCGCCGTACAACCACTTCGAGCTGGGCCAGCCGCTCCTGATCGAGTACGTCTGGGGACGCCAAATCGGGGAGAACACGATCAACCCATGAAAATCACCGGTACAGCCATCAAGCTCGGCGCCTTCTCCCTGGTGCTGCTGCTGTTCACCGCGATCATCATCGTGGTGTTCGGGCAGATGCGTTTCGACCGCACCACCGGCTACTCGGCGGTGTTCTCCAACGCCAGCGGGCTCCGCGCCGGACAGTTCGTTCGTGCGTCGGGTGTGGAGGTCGGCAAGGTCTCCAAGGTCGAACTCATCAACGACGGCTCGCAGGTTCGGGTCGACTTCGATGTGGACCGATCACTGCCGCTGTTCGACGGCACCACCGCCTCGATCCGCTATCTGAACCTGATCGGCGACCGGTACATGGAGCTCAAGCGCGGCGAGAGCGACAAGCGGCTGCCCGGCGGGGGCACCATCCCGGTCACGCAGACCGAACCCGCCCTCGACCTCGACGCGTTGATCGGCGGATTCCGCCCGGTGTTCCGGGCCCTTGATCCGGACAAGGTCAACACCATCGCCGAGTCGATCATCACAATCTTCCAGGGCCAGGGCGGCACCATCAACGACATTCTCGACCAGACCGCAGCGCTGACGTCGACGCTGGCCGACCGTGACCAGGCGATCGGAGAGGTGATCAAAAACCTCAACACCGTGCTCGACACCACGGTCAAGCACCAGCAGCAGTTCGACGAGACCGTGCAGAATTTCGAGACCCTGATCACGGGGCTGAACGACCGCGCCGATCCCATCGCGTCATCGGTGGCCGAGATCAGCGACGCCGCGGGCACCATCGCGGATCTGTTGGCGGACAACCGACCGCTGCTGCAGAGCACCGTCGGTCATCTCGAGGCGGTTCAGCAGCCGCTCGTCGACCAGCGGGACAAGCTGAACGACATCCTGACCAGGCTGCCCACCGCGTTCAAGATCATCGGCCGGGCCGGCGGCATCTACGGTGACTTCTTCAACTTCTATTCCTGCGACATCTCGATCCGGATGAACGGGCTGCAGCCCGGCGGTCCGATACGCACCGTCAAACTCTTCAGCCAGCCGTCGGGTAGGTGCACGCCGCAATGAGAACCCTGGAGGGATCGAACCGCGTCCGTAACGGGCTGATGGGCATTCTCGTCCTCATCCTGGTCATCGGTGTCGGGCAAAGTTTTGCCAGCGTCCCGATGCTGTTCGCGACACCCACGTACTACGCAGAGTTCTCCGACACCGGTGGCCTCAACAACGGCGACAAGGTGCGCATCGCGGGTGTGGATGTCGGTGTGGTGCGCAGCGCGGAGATTGCCGGTGACAAGGTGCTGATCGGCTTTTCGCTGGACGGTACGCAGATCGGCACCGAGAGCCGGGCGGCCATCCGCACCGACACCATCCTCGGCCGCCGCAATATCGAGATAGAACCGCGCGGCTCAGAACCGTTGAAAGCCAACGGGACTCTGCCGCTGGGTCAGACCACGACGCCGTATCAGATCTACGACGCGTTCTTCGACGTGACCGAAGCATCCTCGGGCTGGGACACCCAGACCGTGAAGAGGTCGCTGAATGTCTTGTCGGAGACCATCGATCAGACCTATCCGCACCTGTCCGCCGCACTCGACGGCGTGGCGCGGTTCTCCGACACCATCGGCAAGCGCGACGACCAGATCAAGCAGCTGCTGGCCAATGCGAACCAGATCGCCGGAATCCTCGGCAACCGCGGCGACCAGATCAACAAGCTGTTGGTCAACGCCCAGCAGTTGCTCGGTGCGATCAACGAACGCCAGTACGCGGTCAGCATGCTGCTCGAACGCGTCGGCTCGTTCTCCGAACAGGTCAAGGGATTCATCGACGACAACCCGAACCTGAACCGCGTGCTCGAACAACTGCGCGTGGTCAGCGATGTCCTGTCCGAGCGCCGGTTCGACCTGATGGACACGCTCACCACGGTCGCCAGCTTCGTGGCGTCCCTCGGTGAAGCCGTCGCGTCGGGTCCCTACTTCAAGGTGATGCTCGTCAACCTGCTGCCCGGCCAGATCCTGCAGCCGTTCGTCGACGCCGCGTTCAAGAAGCGCGGAATCGACCCCGAGAAGTTCTGGGGCGACGCGGGTCTGCCCGCTTGGCGGTTCCCGGATCCGAACGGGGCCCGATTCCCGAACGGCGCTCCGGCGCCCGGGCCGGCCGTCCTGGAGGGCACGCCGGAGAACCCGGGACCCGGCGTGCTGAAGGGTGCGCCATGCTCGTATACGCCGGCGCCCGACGGGATCCCGACCCCGGGCAATCCGCTGCCGTGTGCGAATCTGTCGATCGGGCCGTTCGGTGGACCCGCGTACGGTCCGCCCAACGTCGTCACGTCCGACCCCAACGTGCACGGCCCGCAGCCGTCGCCGGGTGTGCCGGCCGCCGCGATTCCCGGTCAGGTGTCGCCGGATATGCCCGGTGCCCCCGCCCCGCTGCCGCCTGCTCCGCCGGGCGCTCGCACGGTTCCGGTGGGACCGCAGCCTCCGCTGCCGCCGGACTTCACGCCGGGTATCGCTCCGCTGCCGCCGGCACTGACCGGACCGCCACCGCCGCCGGGACCCGGGCCGAACCTGCCGCCGGCCGGAGAGCCGCCACTGCCGGGCAACCCGCCGTTCCTTCCACCACTTTCACAGGGCCAGTAGGGGGTGTAACCGATGGCAACGATCTTCAACGTACGAAACATGCAGCTGCCGAAGGTATCCCGTGCTGCCGTCATCGTCGGCACGATCATCGTGATCCTGGCGCTGGTGGCCGCCATCGTCGGGTGGAACCTGTACAAGAAGTTGACGACCAACACCGTCGTCGCCTACTTCCCGGAAACGCTGGCGCTGTATCCCGGCGACAAGATACAGATCATGGGCGTCAAGGTCGGCACGATCGAATCGATCGATCCGGCCGGCGACAAGATGAAGGTGACCTTCAACTACGAGAACAAGTTCAAGGTGCCCGCCAACGCCACGGCGTCGATCCTCAACCCCAGCCTGGTCGCCTCGCGGACCATCCAGTTGTCACCGCCCTACACCGGCGGACCGGTGTTGGAAGACGGCGCCGTCATCGACCTCGACCGCACACAGGTGCCGGTGGAGTACGACGAACTGCGCGACTCCATCAACCGCATCCTGCGCGACCTGGGGCCGACACCGGAACAACCCAAGGGCCCGTTCGGCGACATCATCGAGTCGGCGGCCGACGGCTTCGCCGGCAAGGGCGAGCAGCTCAACAAGACCCTCAACGGTTTGTCCGAGGCGCTGTTCACGCTCAACGAAGGCCGCGGCGACTTCTTCGGCGTGGTCAAGAGCCTGGCGTTGTTCGTCAACGCGCTCTACCAGAGCGATCAGCAGTTCGTCGCACTCAACGACGACCTCGCGACGTTCACCAACGCGTTCACCAACACCGACCGCGAGGTCGCCAACGCGCTGCAGGACCTCAACACACTTCTGGCGACCACCCGCAGCTTCCTCGACGAGAACGCCGAGGTGCTGACGCATGACGTCAACAACCTGGCCGACGTCACGAACGCGATTCTGCAGCCGGATTCCAAGGACGGGCTGGAGACCGCGCTGCATGTGTTCCCCAACCTGGGCGCCAACCTGATGAACATCGTGTCCCCGGTCACCGGTGGCGTGAATAGCTTCCCGGTGATCAATAACTTCGCGAACCCGATCCAGTTCATCTGCAGCTCGATTCAGGCGGGCAGTCGGCTGGGCTATCAGGAGTCGGCCGAGATGTGCGCGCAGTACCTCGCGCCGATCCTGGACGCGATCAAGTTCAATTTCCTGCCGTTCGGCATCAACCAGACCACCACGGCGATGACCCTGCCCAAGCACATCGCCTACTCGGAGCCGAGGCTGCAGCCGCCACCGGGATACAAGGACACCACCGTGCCGGGTATCTGGTCGCGCGACACCTTGTTCTCGCACGGCAACCACGAGCCTGGCTGGGTGACCGCGCCCGGCATGCAGGGCGTCGAGGTGCAGCCGCTCACCAAGAACATGATGTTCCCTGAGTGCCTCGCGGAACTGATGGGCGGACCCGACTGCGTGATCCCGCCCGCACCGCCGACCTTCGGCGGTCCACATCAGGCCGGCCCGCCGAACGCGTACACCGAGAACACTCCGCTGCCGCCGCCGTGGTATCCGCAGCCGGGTCCGGTGCCCGGCCCGGCGCCGGGTGTGGTCGCGGGTGATCCGGGCGGTGCGGCAATGACAGGTCCGCTGCCCTTCCCGGGATCCGCACCAGCACCAGCCCCGGCAGCGGCGCCCGCGCCGGTCGGACCGTCACTACCCGCTGAGGCAGGCTGATGATGACCCGTCGCAGATGGAGTCGAATCGCGCTACGCACCGTTGCGCTGGTGGCGATCGCGCTGACGCTGAGTTCGTGCGGGGTGTGGCCGTGGCGCGGCATCTCCAACGTCGAGCTGCCCGGTGGTCCCGGCACCGGCTCGGAGCGGATGACGATCTATGTCCAGATGCCGGACACGTTGGCGCTCAACGTCAACAGCCGCGTCCGGGTGGCCGACGTGTTCGTCGGCCGGGTTCGCGCGATCGAGCTGAAGAACTGGGTGGCGACGCTGACCCTGGACATGGAGCCCAACCTCGGGCTGCCGTCCAACGCGCTGGCCAGGATCGGCCAGACCAGCCTGCTGGGCAGCCAGCACGTCGAGCTGGAGCCGCCGCCGGATCCGTCGGGCCAACCGCTGCGCACGGGCGACACGATTCCGTTGAAGAACAGCACGGCGTTCCCGAGCACCGAGCGGGTGCTGGCGAGTATCGCCACGATCCTGCGCGGCGGCGGTGTGTCGAACCTCGAGACGATTCAGACCGAGATCTTCAACGTGCTGAACGGCCGGGCCGACCAGATCCGCGAGTTCCTCAACAAGCTCGACACGTTCACCGATGAACTGAACAAGCAGACCCAGGACATCACCCGCGCGATCGACTCCACCAACCGGCTGCTGTCGATCGTGGCTCAGCGCAACGACACGCTGGATCAGGTGCTGACCGAATTCCCGCCGCTGATCAAGCATTTCGCGGATACCCGCGATCTGTTCGCCGATGCGGTGGAGGCCTTGGGCCGGGTCAGCGTCGCCGCCGACAACGCACTGGCGCCCGCGAGCGACAACCTCAACACCAACCTGCAGAACTTGCAGCGGCCGCTGAAGCAGCTTGGCCGGGCGTCACCGTATGTGATCGGTGCGCTCAAGCTGATGCTCACCGCACCGTTCTCGATCGAGAACGTGCCGAAGGTCATTCGCGGTGACTACCTCAACGCGTCGCTGATGGTCGACCTAACGCTGTCGGCGCTCGACAACGCCGCCTTGTCGGGCACTGGGGTGTCGGGCATGCTGCGCGCACTCGAGCAGTCCTGGGGCCGCGACCCGGCGACGATGATCCCGGACGTTCGCTTCACGCCGAACCCGCACAACGCACCGGGCGGCCCACTGGTCGAAAGGGGTGAGTGAGCAATGCTGACCAGGTTCATCAAGTTCCAGCTGGTGCTGTTCACCATCCTGACGATCATCGCCATCACCGTGCTCGGCGTGTACTACCTGCGGATACCGAGCCTGATCGGCATCGGGCAGTACGAGCTGAAGGCGCAGCTACCGCGTTCCGGCGGTCTGTACGCGACGGCCAACGTGACCTACCGAGGCACCCAGATCGGCAAGGTCACCAGCGTCGTGCCGACCGAGTCGGGCGCGCTGGCGACGATGAGCATCGACGACCGGTACAAGATCCCCGCGGATGCATCCGCCAACGTGCACTCCGTGTCGGCGATCGGCGAGCAGTACCTGGACCTGGTGTCGACGGGCAATCCGGGCCAGTTCCTCAGCCCGGGGTCGACCATCACCGACAGCACCGTGCCGAGCGAGGTCGGGCCCGCACTGGACGCCGCCAACGAAGGCCTGGCGGTACTGCCCAAGGAGAAGATCGACGCGCTGCTCACCGAGACGTCCAACGCCGTGGGCGGTTTGGGGCCGGCGCTGCAACGGCTCGTCGACTCGACCAGCAACTTGGCGGAGGGCTTCAAGGACAACCTGCCGCAGGTCAACGACATCATCGCCAACTCGGCACCGATCCTGGACAGCCAGGTTCAGTCCGGCGACAACATCGAGGCGTGGTCGCGCAACCTGAACGTCATCGCCGCACAGACGGCAGAGCAGGATGCTGCGCTGCGTAGTGGCATCCAGGACGCCGCCCCGACGCTCGATCAGGTGAACGCGGTGTTCGGCGGTGTGCGCGACTCACTGCCCCAGACACTGGCCAACCTGTCGATCGTCATCGACATGCTCAAGCGCTACAACAAGGGTCTGGAACAGTCGCTGGTGATGCTGCCGCAGGGCGCGTCGGCCGCCCAGGCGGGAACGATCTTCGAAGACCTCGGCCAGTTGCCGCTCGTGCTGGCGATCAACCAGCCGCCGCCGTGTCTGACCGGCTTCCTGCCTGCGTCGGAGTGGCGTTCGCCGGCGGATACGAGCATGGCACCGCTGCCCAAGGGCACCTACTGCAAGATCCCGAAGGACTACCAGGGCAACGTCGTTCGTGGTGCCCGCAACTATCCGTGCGTTGACGTGCCGGGCAAGCGCGCGGCCACGCCGATGGAATGCCGCAGTCCCGAACCGTACGTGCCGCTGGGCACCAATCCGTGGTACGGCGATCCGAACCAGGTCCTGTCCTGCCCGGCGCCGGGTGCGCGTTGCGATCAGGGCGTCAACCCCGGACGCGGTGTCATTCCGGCCCCGAGCGTCAACAACGGTGTGAATCCGGCGTCTGCCGACGTACTGCCTCCGCCGCAGTCGACGGCGCCGATCAGTGACCCGCTCAGCCCCCCTGGCCAGGGCAGCGTCACCTGCAGTGGACAGCAGCCCAACCCGTGCATCTACACTCCGGCACCAGGGCCCCCGGGCTCCACGGCCGTCTACAGCCCGTCCAGCGGCCAGGTCGTGGGACCGGACGGTGTCAGGTACAACGTCACAAATTCGAGCAACCCAGGAGACGACGGATGGAAGGAGATGCTGGCACCAGCCAGCTGAACCCCACCGATGCTGATGAGGCGCTCGACGAGTCGTTAGCAGTAGAACCCGAAACCGAAGGATCCGCCGACGAGCATCGCCCGGCGCGGCTTGGTCGCGGTTGGGTTGCCGCGATCTGCGCCGGCCTGCTGGTGCTCGCCGGGGCCGGGGCGGTGGCGGGCTTTCTCTTGCTGAAGGCGAACCAGCAGAGCGAGAAGGCTGCGCGTGAGGAATCCGCCGCCCTGCAGGCAGCCCGGGATTGTGTGGCCGCGACGCACGCGCCCGATGTGACGGCGATGAGCGCGGCACAGTCGAAGATCATCGAATGTTCGACGGGTGATTTCGGCGCGCAGGCCAGCCTGTACAGCGGGGTCCTGGTCGACGCCTACCAGGCCGCCAACGTGACGGTGCAGGTGTCCGACATGCGCGCCGCGGTGGAACGGCACAACGACGACGGATCCTTCGAGGTCCTGGTCGCGGTGCGGGTGAAGGTGACCAACTCCGAGGCCGCCGACCAGGAGCAGGGCTACCGGCTGCGGCTGCAGATGGCGCCGGCCGACGGCACCTACAAGATCGCACAGCTGGACCAGGTCACCTCGTGACAGCTGTACTGGACACTGTGGACTCGTCGCAGACCGAGGTGGAGGCCGGAGCGTCGCTGGCGTCCTGGCCGGCACGGGCGGGTGCGATCGCCATCGACGTCCTCCTCGGGGTTGCGGTCATCGCGACCATGGCGGTGTCGGCGTGGAGCGCACCGTGGCTCGGCTGGTTGTGGTGGGTGTACGTCGCGACGGCGGCGGGTGTGATCGTCGCGATGGCGGTCAATCGGCTGCTGCTACCCACGATCACCGGCTGGAGCCTGGGCCGAGCGGTCTTCGGCATCGCGGTCCGCGCCCAAGACGGTGCCGCTCCCGGCGTGCTGCGCCTGGTCGGCCGGGATCTGGTGCACCTGCTGGACACCGCGGCGCTGTTCGTCGGCTGGTTGTGGCCCCTGTGGGACGGGAGGCGCCGCACGTTCGCCGACCTGTTGCTGCGTACCGAGGTGCACAACGTCGAACGGCCACAACGTGATACGCGTAGGCCCGCAGCAATCGCGCTGGTCGTGGCGACGGTGCTGTGCGCGGTGGCCGTCGGCTTGGGTTACCTCGTGGTGTACCGACCCGAACGGGCGGTCGACGTCGCCCGGCAGCAGATCGCCGAGCAGGGTCCCCGGATCGTCGAACAGCTGCTCAGCTACAACAGTGAGTCACTGCCGCAGGACTTCTCGCATGCGCAGTCGCTGACGACGGACGGCTATCGGGAACAGTTGATCGCGCAACAGCAGCTCGTGCTGCAGTCGGGCGCCACGTCGAACGAGTACTTCGCGGTCAGCAGCGCCGTGCTGTCGGCGACGGCCGAGCAGGCCTCGATGTTGATCGCGCTGCAGGGGCAGCGCGGCACCGATCCGAAGGACTTGAAGTTCATCACCGCGACGCTGCGGGTGGAGTTCGAGAAGGCAGCTGACGGCCAGTGGAAGGTCGCCAATCTCGTAGTGCTGAAGAAGCCGCAGATGAATGCGCCGGGCCAATGAGCCCGCGGCGCAGAATCGAGGCCGACGAGCCCGACTTCTTCGAGGTGAAACCGGACCCACCGCGGCGATGGGGCCTGCCGCTCATCGCCGCCCTGGCATCGGTATTGATCGCCGCGGCGCTCACGGCTGGCACCCTGATGCTCGTCAGCCACCGGGCCGACGTCCGCAACACCGCCGACAACGCCCAGGTTCTGGACTACGTACAGGCGTTCATGACGTCCTACACCACGTTGGACCCGTTCAACGCCAACGCCTATACCGACCGGATTCTGGCGCAGGGCACCGGCGAGTTCGCGAGCATGTTCAAGGAGAAGCAAAACGAGATCCTGATCCAGGTCGCACAGGCCGAACCGACCACGGGTTCCGTGGTCGCCGCGGGCGTACAGCGGTGGAACGACAACGGAAGCGCCGACGTGCTGGTCGCGACGAAGATCACGTCCAAGTCGCCGGACGGAAAGTCGACGATCGAAAGCGGAAACCGTTGGGTCGCGACCGCCATCAAGGAAGGACAACAGTGGAAGATCAGCCAGCTGATCCAGGTGATCTGACCACCGAAGCGGATGCACCGGCCGAACCACGCCGCAGCCGGTTCTCGCTACGGCGCCGCCCGAAAACGCCTGAGCTCCAGACCGTTACCGAGCCCGTCGAGCCCGTCGATGCGGACGAGCCCGCCAAGGCGCCGCGCACCCCCGTGGGCAAGAAGCGGCGAACCCCCAAAGCGGAAGCGGTGGAAGACGATTCCGAAGGTGTGCAGACACCGGAACCCGTGGAGGATACCGAGCTGCCTGAGTCGGAGGATGACACCGAACCGGCCGGCGAATCCGACGACGACCGGATTCTGGTGCCGCACCGTCCCGCCGGGAAGCGACTGCTCATCGCGGCCACCGCCGCGGCAGCGCTCTTCGTTGCGGCCGGCGCCTTCGCGGGTGCCACGGTCCAGCCCTATCTGGCCGAACGCGCGACCGTCGACAAGAAGCTCGACGTCGCCCGCACCGCGGCCAGTGCGATCTCCACGCTGTGGACATACACCCCCGACAACATGGAAGCGCTTCCGGACCGCGCCGAGGTCTTCCTCGGTGGTGACTTCGCCGACGAATATCGCAAGTACATCGACGCGATCGTCGCACCCAACAAGCAGGCCCAGGTCACCAACACCACCCAGGTGATGGGCGCCGCCGTGGAATCGCTGTCCGCCGATGAAGCCACCGCGATCGTGTACACCAACTCGGTGGCGACCAGCCCGGTGACGAAAAACATTCCCTCGCTGCGGTATCTGTCCTATCGGCTGACAATGCAGCGCGATCACGCGAAGTGGTTGATCACCAAGATGTCCACCGTGACATCGTTTGACCTCACACCGCAGTTGTAGGACGGGCCATCCGCAGACCGTGGCCGTCGAATCACCGGTGTCCGACCGGCTCACCCACGTCGCGCTGCTGTTGTTGACCTTCGCAACGGGTCTCGTCGACGCGGTCAGTGTGCTGGAACTCGGCCATGTGTTCGTGGCGAACATGACGGGCAACGTCATATTCCTCGGTCTCTGGTTGGCCCCGCGTACGGTCGTTGACGTGACCGCCGCGTTGGTCGCGCTCGTCTGCTTCGTGGCCGGCGCGGTGTTCGGCGGCCGGTTGGCCCGCCACCTCGACCGCGAAGTGCACCGTTGGCTCGGCATCACGCTCTCACTGGAAGTCGTGATGCTCGTGACGCTGTCGATCCTCGCGGGAACCGGGGTTCTGGACTACCGCGACCACACGAAGCTGCTCCTGATCGCGGGGTTGGCCATCGCGTTCGGCATCCAGAACTCCACCGCGCGGCAGTTCGGTATCCAAGAACTGTCCACCACGGTGCTGACGACGACGATCTCCGGTCTCGGCTTCGACAGCCGGCTGGCGGGCGGCACCGGTGACCGCGAAAAGCTGCGCTACGGCGTGGTATTCACCATTGTCGCCGGTGCGACGCTGGGTGCGACGTTGACTCGGTTCGCGGTTGCACCCGTGATCACCCTGGCGGCCGCTCTGGTGGCGACCAGTGCGGCCATCTTCTGGTTCGGGCCCCGCCGCCACCCGGGCGGCCATGAGTAGCAGAGCGCGCGGCGGCGTGCTGATCCTTCCCGGGGGCAAGCCGCACAGCGATGAAACGTCGCGCGCGCGGCAGCTCGCCAACCTGAGGATGGACTGGTTGGCGCTGGCACTTCGGCACAGGCTCGGCAGCGGTGTCCGGTTGCACCGTGTGCAGTACCGCCTGCGGGGGTGGAACGGCGCTCGGCGAGATCCCGTACCCGATGCCCAGGCGGAGCTCGACCGTATGCTCAACGACGTCGACCCGCGCCGGGTCGTTCTCGTCGGCCATTCGATGGGCGGACGGGTCGCCGCGCACCTGAGTGCCGGCTCCGACATCGGCGGCGTGGTGGCACTGGCCCCATGGTGGCCGCGAGACGATGCCGACCTCGTGCCCGTCGGCTGCCGGCTCCTGGTCATCCACGGCACCGGCGATACGCGGACCGATCCCCGCGCGTCGCGGGAGCAGACCCTGCGGGCCAGGGATCGCGGTGTCGACGCCGAATGGGTCGGCATCCCCAACGCCGGGCATTACCTACTCAGCGACTGGAGTCGGTGGCATCGGTTGACGGCGCAATTCGTCGTAGAACAAATTTCCTAACGTTCGCAAGTACTCGCGCAAATGCGTGTTTAACCCCATTGACCCGTGGAAACTCCGGTTTGCGGAGGTGGGGCTCGTGATTCGAATGATCGGTGTGTTGGGTGCATTGGTTGGTGCGGCCGTACTGTCGGCGCCCACGGCGACTGCGGACGAGGGGGAGTACTTGGCGAAACTGCAGGACAGATACGAATTCCTGACCCCGCAGCAGTTGCTCAGCGAGGGCGAAAGGGTGTGCGCCGCCGAGCGCACCGGCGTGCTTTCACCCGCTAAGACCACGATGGTGATGAACGACCTGACGGTCGGAACCAACGCCGCGCTCGAGATCGTCAGCGCCGCCGAGTGGGAGCTTTGTTGAGTCGGTGGCATCAGCTCCGGGAGTGACTAGTCTCGGCGTATGCCAACAGCACTCGTCACCGGCGCTTCACGGGGGATCGGCAAGGGGATCGTCGAGCATCTGGCCGCCCGCGGCTGGGACGTCATCGCGGGAGTCCGCAGCCAGCAGGACGCCGATGCGGTAACAAGGCTCGACCCGCAGCGGGTTTCGTCGGTGATCCTCGATGTCACCTCCGCCGACGACATTGCCGCGCTCGACCAATCGCTGCCCCAACAGCTGGACGCCGTCGTCAACAACGCGGGCATCGCCGTCGGCGGAGCGATGGAGACCCTGAGCCCCGAGGAGTGGCGAAAGCAGCTGGAGATCAACGTCATCGGGGCGCTGGCTGTCACCCAGGCGGTCCTGCCTCGGCTTCGGAAATCCCGCGGACGTGTCGTCTTCATCTCGAGCGTCAACGGCCGATTGTCCATGCCGCTGATCGGCGCCTACGCGGCGAGCAAGTTCGCGCTGGAGGCGGCGGCCGATGCGCTGCGAATGGAGCTGAACCCCTGGAAGATCCGCGTCATCGTCGTCGAGCCTGCGCAGACCGACACCGACATGTGGCGTACCGCCGACGCGATGGTGGAAGACCTGGAGGCCGGCCTGACCCCGGAGCACCGCGGTCTCTACGCCAAGCACATCGCGGGCTTCAAGAAGATGGTCCCGGTGTCGCAGAAGATCGCGGTGCCGACGGAAAAGGTGTCCGCAGTCGTCGAAGAAGCGCTCACCGCGAAGCGGCCACGCGCCCGCTACATCGTCGGACTGGTGCCCAAGGCGCAGGTGGCCTTGATGAGCGTGATGCCGACGAAGATGCGCGACATCGCGCTGCGGAAGGTTTCCGGCCAACCCTGAGATGCGGACCTTCGTCAAGCGCAATCCCGGCGCGCCGACGGGCTTCTACGCATGCGAAGCTGCAGGGCTGCAATGGCTTTCGTCCGCCGACGGTGGGGTGCCGTGCGCCGAGGTCGTCGACTATGACGAAGAGGCCCTCACCTTGGGACGGCTCGACACCGTAGCGCCCGACTGTGACACCGCCCGCGAGTTCGGTCGGCGATTGGCGTGCACCCACGACTCGGGCGCCGATGCGTTCGGGGTCGGGCCCCCCGGATGGCCGGGGCCGGGTTTCTTCGGACCGCTGCACCATCCTCTGCCGATGTCGCTGACCGCACACGACTCGTGGGGGACCTTCTACGCCCGTGAACGGCTGGTACCCATGTCGGAGCGCTCGGCGGACCGGCTCAGCGCGTCGATCCGGCGGGATATCGATGCGGTGATCGCGCACTGTGAGAACGGTCGATTCGACGATCACGATCCGCCCGCCCGTCTGCACGGTGATCTGTGGAGCGGCAACGTGATGTGGACGCCGGACGGCGTCGTACTGATCGATCCCGCGGCCCACGGTGGTCACCGCGAGACCGATCTCGCGATGCTCGCGCTGTTCGGTTGTCCGCACTTCGAGGCGGTCATCGACGGCTATGAGTCGCAGCGGAGGTTGTCCGGGGGTTGGCGCGACCGGGTCGGACTGCACCAGTTGTATCCGCTGCTGGCCCACGTCGCGCTGTTCGGCGGCAGCTATGCGGAGCAGACCGGGCAGGCGGCGCGCAGCGCGCTGAATGCCCTGCGTTAGTTGAACGCCAACCAGCTCGGCAGCGCCCGTTCCCGCGAATCGCACAGCACCTGCCGGGTATCGCAATTGCCGTCCGGGACACCGGCTCCCGACCACATACCGCCGGTGTCGCGACGCAACACGATCGCCGATGAGCCGCCACCATCGAGCAGCACGGCCGTATCGCTGCCGAGGCCACGGAACAGATCCTGCATCTGGTCGGGTGTGTAGCTGCCGCCCTGGAAGACGTACATCTCGTCTTTGGTCCTGGAATATGCGAGCGCGGTGCGGGCCGCGCTCGGGCCGCCGTCGTTGAGCTGACCCATGTCACCGGGCGCCAACAACCCGATGCCCGCGACCGCGACGAAGCGAACATTTTTGTCGAGCAGGTCGTGAATCACCGGCGTCGCGGCGTCGTAATCGTCGGGACTTTTCGGCGGCACCACGTAGGGGGCGCCTGCGACGGGAAGGATCATGGTGGACAACGCTTTCCAGTTCTCGTTGCCGCCCGAGAGACCTTGCTTACCCGCATACGGGAGGGTGCCGGTCACGGCCGCGTTCGCGCGACCCTGCCCGCGGGTGTTGTCGACGTAGGCGCCCAGTGGAGAGCTGCAGCCCGTCGACTTCCATGAGCCGCCCTGTTGTCCGCGGACGTCGAAGAAGTTGGCGTTGATCGCGATGGTGGGCTGGCCCAGCGCCTGCCATGCCTGCAGCGGCGAGAAGATCTCGGATGCCTGCCGGAGGCCCTCGCCGGTGCGCGCGCGTGGATCACGTTCGCAGCGGCCCTGATACCCGCTGTGCGAGTCGACGAGCAGCCGCGGGGCGAGCCGTTGCGACGCCGACTTGATGATCATCAAGTGGCCGCCGTTGCTCAACTCGTACCAGGTGCCGCCGGCGTTGAGCATCGGTGCGGGATGGCCGCTGCCGAAGTTGTAGACGAGGTAGGACCCGCGGGTGTTGGCGATGGCCCCGGCAAGCAGATCGCGGCCGCTGGCTGCGCTCGCGTTCGGGGCCCCGGCCGTCGTCGACAGCCCAGCACACAGCATCAGCGCCGCGGCACAGACCGCGAAGCGCCGAAGAATCGTGACTGAGATCGACAAAAGGGGCCTCCGGAAGACATAGCGACAAAACCACATTAACCCCGGTAGCAACACTGTCAACTTTCGTAACAACTGCATCACGATAGGGCTTCGCCCCGGCACGGCACTGTCAGCTACCTGTCATGGACTGGCGCGCGTTAGTTCCCCGAAGAACCGGGTAATCGCACCGCATGCCCACTGTCTCGCGAACGTTCTCGGTCAGGTCGTCGCCGCACCAGGTCATCGAGTACCTCAAGGATTTTGCACACGCGGTCGAGTGGGATCCGGGCACGCAGCAATGCACGCGCAACGACAGCGGACCAATCGGTGAAGGCGCGTCATGGCACAACGTATCGAAGATCGCAGGCATCACCGCTGAACTGACCTACACCCTCGAAAAAATGAGCGACAGCAACCTGGTGTTCGTCGGCAGAAACAAGTCGTCGACATCCACCGAGAACATCTACGTCGACGCGGCCAACACAGGTTCTGTGATCACCTACCGCAACGACCTCGAAATACGCGGGCCGATAGCACTTTTGAACCCGCTGCTGAAGTTGTACTTCGAGAAACTCGCCAGTGACACCGAGAAGCAGTTGACGTCGGTACTCAACCGTCTACAAATGGAGGAGAAGAAATGATCGGCACCATCCTTAGCGCGCTCGTCGTCGGCCTGATCGTCGGGGCACTGGCGCGTCTCATCATGCCCGGCAAGCAGAGCATCGGTGTGATCATGACGATCGTGCTGGGCGCTCTCGGATCCTTCATCGGCTCCTGGCTGACCTACCAGTTCGGCTACCAGAATTCGAACGGCGGCTGGGAAGTCATTCCGTTCCTCGTCGGCGTCATCGTCGCGATCGTGTTGATCGCGATCTACGTGGGCGTCACTGGAAAGCGGGGCGCCAAAAACACCACGGTCCGTTAGCGCGGAGGGGCCAGGCGGTAGACGGCGTCGGCGTAATCGTCGGTGATGTAGACCGCGCCGTCCGGTCCGGTCACCGCGGCCACTGGACGGCCCCACCGCGAACCGTCCGCGGACTGAAACCCACCGACGAGCGTCTGCTGATCGCCCAAGACCCCGTTGCGCCACGGAAAAAACGACACCTCGGGCGCACGGGGCGGCTCCCGGTTCCACGATCCGTGGACGCCGACGAGCGCCCCGCTGGTGTAGGGCGCGGGTAGTACGTCGGTGGTGAAGCTCATGCCGAGTGGGGCGGCGTGAGCCCCGAGGCTCTGTTCAATCGGCGGCAGGGACGCGCAGTCCATGCGATCGCCGTCGGCGTTGGTCTGCACGTCACGAATCAACGGCAGATTGGCCGGACCGCCATCGGGATTGCAGTAGGGCCAACCCAATTCGCGTCCCGGCGTCAGCCGGGCCACCGATTCGGGTGGATGTTCGTCGACGTACTCGGGATCGATCTCGCCGGTGCGTGGATCGGCGACGTTGTCGCGGTTGTTGACCGCGGTCCACAACGACCCGTCCGGCGCGATCGCCAGGCCGGTGCCGTTGCGGACGCCCGTCGCGAAGGGTTCTGCTGGTCCGCCGCCGGCGGGAACGCGCATGATGGTGGCGCGCGGCGGATCCGCGTCGCGATCCTCCGCTGAGACGTTGCCCGTCGACCCGATGGAGAAGTACACGGCGCCGTCGGGGCCGATGACGACGCTCTTGAGCGCGTGCGAATAGGCACCGCGAAGGTCCGGGCTGTTCGCGTCGGGCAGACCCCCGGCGACGGTCCGCCGATTGATCGCCTGCCCGTCGGCGTAGTCGTAGACGTCGACCTGGTCGCTTTCCGCGACGTACAAGGAATTTCCAGCGAAGGTCAACCCGTGAGGCTGGTCGAGACCGTCGAGTAGTACGGACCGCGTTGGCGACCCATCGGTGGGTTGCAGGCGTACGACTTCGCCTGTGCTGGGGACGGATACGAGTAGAGCACCGTCGGGCGTCCATGCCATCAGTCGCGGCTTGGGCATGCGGGCCCACACCGACATCGTCCATCCCGGTGGCACCAGTGCCTGCCGAGGCTCGTCGAACGGGGTCTGCGCCAGCTCGTCGCCGACCTGCACCGCCACGGGGCTCAGTCCCGCGGCAGGTTCCGCCGCCGGGGTGGCCGAAGTCGGTGCAGGGCGTTCCGGTGCCGGGGTCGGTGCTGTGGAGCACGCGGTGAGCAGCGCCACGCCGACGATGCCGATTCCAATCCTGTTACGCCGCAGCCAAACCCGCATGCATCTCCCAGACCAGTATTTCAGCGGGTTCGGTGGCGGTGACGCGCTGGCCGCCCGAAGCGGTGAATCGCACGGCGTCGCCCTCGTGCAACGGCCCCGCCCCCTCGAGGGTGACGGCACCGCGGGGTACGAACAGGTGCAGGTACGGCGCCGAGGGCAGTTCGACGCTCCTGCCGGCCTGCAGCCGCGCGCCGTGCAGCGCCGCATACTTGTTGCGGATTGTGATGGCGGCCTGGTCGCTGTGCTCGGGCATGCCCGAGGCGATGGTCACCAGGCCGCCACGCAACAGCTCGTCGTCGATCTCGAGCTGCTGGTATCCGGGCTCGATGCCCGACTCGTCGGGAACCACCCACATCTGCACGAAATGCACAGGGTCAGCATGGGATTGCTCACCGGTCAGGGTCCAGGAGTCGTTCTTCTCCGAATGCAGGATGCCGCGTCCGGCCGACATGCGTTGCGCCAGGCCGGGATAGATCACGCCGGAGTGCCCCGTCGAGTCCTGGTGTACGAGCGATCCCCGCAGCACCCAGGTCACGATCTCCATATCGCGGTGCGGGTGGGTATCAAAGCCGGCCCCCGGCTTGACGATGTCGTCGTTGTTGACCAGCAGCAGGCCGTGGTGGGTGTTCTCTGGTGCGTAGTGGCTGCCGAACGAGAACGAATGTTTGGAGTCCAGCCATGCGATCTTGGTTCTCGCGCGGTCGTCGGCACGACGGATGTCTATGGTCGGGGTGGTCATCAGCGATCCTCTCGCTCCGGGCCCAGCCTAGGTGCGGCCACTGGACACGACAACATGGATGATGTGTCATGTATTCCATGTGGCTGACCGATGAGCAACAGGAGATCTGGCGCGACTACCTGGCGATGGCGAGCCGGCTGCAGACGGCGATGCACCGCCAGCTCCAGCAGGACTGCGAGCTGTCGCTCTCGGACTACGACGTGCTGGTCGCGCTGTCCGAGCGCGGGCCACTGCGGATCAACGAACTCGGCGATGCGTTGGCGTGGGAGCAGAGCCGGTTGTCGCACCAATTACGCCGGATGCGTGGTCGGGGTCTGGTCGCGCGTCAGGGCAGTGACGACGACCGCCGCGGTGCGACCGTCGACCTCACCGACGCCGGCCGTGCTGCGCTCGAAGTGGCCGCGCCGGGGCATGTCGAGTTGGTGCGCACCGCGATGTTCGACGGAATGCCGGACGCGCAGCTGCGCGCCTTCGGCGCGGTGGCCAAGGCCGTCTCCGAGCGGCTGACTACCAGTCCGCCTCGTCGAACGTGATGACGCCGCGGATGTTGTTGCCGTCGAGCATGTCCTGATAGCCCTGGTTGATGTCCTCAAGACGGTAGGTCCTGGTGATCATGTCGTCGATGTTGAGCAGGCCCGACTTGTACAGCCCGGTGAGCTTAGGAGTATCGACGTGCGAGCTGCCACCGCCGAAGATGTTGCCCTTCAACGTCTTCTGCAACATGGTGAACAGGAACATGTTGAGCTTGACGTCGGCGTCCATCATCGAACCCATGCCGGTCAGCACGCAGGTGCCGGTCTTGGCGGTGAGGATCATCGCCTCTTCGATGTACTCGCCCTTCATGTCGCCGACCGCGATGATCGTCTTGTCGGCCATCAAGCCGTGTGTCACGTCGATCATGGGCGCGATCGCCTCGGCCATCGACGGGTAGACGTGCGTTGCGCCGAACTTGATCGCCTGGTCGCGCTTCCACTCGTTCGGATCGATGGCGATGACGTTGCGGGCGCCCGAGATCACCGCACCCTGCAGTGCGCTCATGCCGATGCCGCCGACGCCGATGATGGCGACGGTCTCGCCGGGCTGTACGTCGGCGACGTTGGTGGCCGACCCGAAGCCCGTCGGCACCGCGCAACCCATGATCGCGGCGGTCTCGAACGGGATGTCCTTGTCGATTTTGACGACGGAATCCTTGTGGACCGTCATGTACGGGGCGAAGGTGCCGAGCAGGTTCATCGGCGAGACCTCGGTGGTGCCTGCGTGCACGCGCGAAGTGCCGTCGGCGATCGCCTTGCCGCCGAGTAGAACCGCGCCGCGATCGCACAGCGAGCGGTAGCCCTTCAGGCACGGCGGACACTCGCCACAGGCCGGGATGAACGCGAGGATGACGTGGTCGCCCTCCTCGATGCCCGAGACATTGCAGCCGACCTTGGTGACGACGCCGGCGCCCTCGTGGCCGCCGAGCGCGGGCAGGGCGATCGGGGTGGCGCCGGTGGTCAGGTGATAGTCGGAGTGGCACATACCCGCGGCGTGGACGCGGATCTGCACCTCATCGTCCACGGGATCGCCGATCTCGATCTCATCGACGCGGAACGGCGTGTTGAGCTCCCACAGCAGAGCGCCCTTGGTCTTCATGACCCATGAGGATAGAACACGTTCCAGAAATGGTGCCAATCACAGCGTTGAGCTAGGCATTCGCGCACTATTGATCATCGAGCGTCGGGTTTTGTCACGCTTGTGGATAAGTGCCGTGACAAAGCCCTACCCTCGCCAATCTTGAGTTCCTAATGGATGTCAAGCGACGTGCTGGCTCGTAGGGTGGTTGGTGGCGGGCCCGGATGTTGGAGCGCTT
>JAIEPH010000067.1 GCA_019749805.1 Mycobacteriaceae bacterium
TTGCGCAGAATCTGCGGCGGCCCGCCGATCGCGGCGGCGACCACCGACCATCTGCTCGCCCGTATCGAGGCGGTCCGCACTCTCTGACTAGCGAGGCGACAGCTCGAAGCGGAAATCGCTTTCGCCGATGCGTACATGGCACCCGTCACTGAGCGGGGCGCTGCCGCGAATTCGCTTGTGGTCCAGCTCGACGCCGTTGGCCGAGCGCGCGTCGATGAGCACGAAACTGGTACCGGTGTCGATGATCACCGCGTGGTGGCGACTGACCCTCGGATCGTTGAGGGCGATGTCGTTGTCTGATCGTCGCCCGATCCTGGTGGCCACACCCTTCACCGGATAGCACTCGCCGGTAGCCGAGCGCAGTTGGGCACGCTCCTTGCCGGTGTTGATAGCGGTGCGGTTCGCCAGGCTGATGAACGTACCCGCGAGTGTGGTGTCGGGCGGGGGTGTGGCGTCCATCGGCTCCTGCCGCAGGATCCGCTCGTGCAGGTCGCGCAGCGCCCGGCTCGGGTCGATTCCGAGCTCGTCGGCCAGCACGGTCTTCAGCCGCTGATACGCGTCGAGGGCATCCGACTGTCGCGCCGAGACGTAGTACGCGATCATCAACTGCTCCCAGGCCGGCTCGCGGAAGGGATGTTCGGCGACCAGCCGTTCCAGCTCCCCGGTGATTAGTTTCGCGCGCCCGCATGCGATTTCGGATTCGGCGAGGGCGATGTGGGTGGCGACCTTCTCGTCGGTCATGGCCGTGGCGAATACCGAGACGAAGTCGAAAGCGCGCAGGTCCTCGAGCACGTCGCCACGCCACTGGGCCAACGCGTTCGAATAGTGGGTGCTCGCCTTGTCGAACCGGCCGGCCGTCGCGGCCTGGACGCCCGCGTTCCGCTCGCGGATGAACCGCCCCAGGTCGACGCTCAACTCGTCGATGTTGAGCCGGTATCCCGGCGAGACCTTCTCGAGCATGCTCCGCCCGTCCACGCCGACCGATCCGAGCAGCCGACGCAGATTGGACACGTAGGCGTGCAGGCTCGCGCGCGCTTCGGCCGGGGCATCCTCACCCCAGACTGCGTTGATCAGGGAATCCGCCGCCACCGGGCGATTGCGGTTCATCACCAGCGACGCCAGCACCGCTCGCTGCTTCGGCGTGCCGATCGGCACCACGGTGTCGTCGACCGACATTTGCAGCGGTCCGAGAAGACCAAACACTGGGCCTCTCTGCGGCATCGGCTGTCCTACCCATCGGCGTGAAGTGACGTCAGCTAACGATACGGCGCTCGGCCAGCCCGGCCAGGTTCTTCAGCGAGTTGTCCAAGTGGTCGACCTCGAACGGCGGGAACTCGATGTCGCGCATCTGCGGCGGCACCCCCGACCAGTCATAGGTCAACGTCACCTGCGTCCGGCCAGGCCCCGCCGGTTCGAGATCGTAGCGCCAGACCCACCCGCCAAATGCCACCTCGTTGCCACCCATGAGATATCCGCGCTGGTCCGGGCCCTGCCCGGGCTGCCCGGCGATGGCCCGCGGCGGGTCGATCACCTCGACCCGGTTGGCCATCTCGTAGTCCTTTTCGGGGTGATTGTCGTGATACATCGCCATCCGAAAAATCTGGCCCACGTCGGTAAGACGCCGGGGATCGAGTGCGTCGCGCACCCATCCGGTGCCGTCGATCGCCGGGTGTGTCGACGGGTCGGCCAGCACGTCGAAGACCACTTCGACGGCCGTCAAAACTCACCGTCAGAACAGGCCGCAGCCCGCGACACCGCAGACAACGGACGTGACCCACAGGAACGGCCAGGCGACGACCATCACCACCAGCGCTGCGATGTCGGAGAAAATGGGGAACGCACCCGTGAGCGCTTGCTGCAGCTGACCCATCAGCTCGATGTGAAAAATCGTGTAGCCGACGCCGATCACGATGTACATCAACGCGATCCACAACGCGAGCTCCAGGAATGTGTTGATGCCGCGATCGAACAGCATCCGTTCGATACGCACCCACATCCGCGGCTCCGACACCGCTACAGCCCCAGCAACCGCGGGAGGTCCGCGACCGAGTCGATGACGTGGTTGGGTTGCATCGCGAACTCATCGGCCGCCCACCGGTCGAGCGTGTCCTGACGAAACTTGCCGGTGCGCACCAACACTCCGGACATGCCCACCACCTGTGCGGGCAGCACGTCGTTGTTGAGGTCGTCGCCGATCATGTACATCTCGTCGGGGTCCACGCCGAGTCGGCTTGCGGCGGCAAGGAATCCCTCGGGCGCGGGCTTTCCGACCGCGGTCGCCTTCCGGCCGGAGGTCTGCTCCATACCGATCAGGTACATGCCGGTATCCACGCGCAAACCATCGGTCGTCGTCCACACCGTGCTGCGGTGCATCGCCACCACCGGAACCCCCTGAGCCATCCAGTCGTAGACCCACGACAGCGTCAGGTGGCTGTACTCCGGTCCCGCCCCGCCGAGAATTACCACGTCGGGGCGTTCCGGGGCGGTCGGTCCGCTGAAGACGCTCGAGTACTCGATGTCGATTCCGGGCATGTCCTCGGCGATCTGCCCGCTGTTGACGAGGAAACATCGCGCATCGGGGAAGTTGTGGCGGACGTACTCGGCGGTCAGTACGGCGGCGGTGATCACCTCGTCGGCGCGCACGGCCATCCCGGCGTCGTTGAGCAGCTCGGCGATCTGCGCCCGCGTCCTGGTGGTGGTGTTGGTCAGGTACGAGCAGGCGACCTGATGGTCGGCCAGGGCCCGCAGCGTCTCCGCGGCACCGGCGATCGGCTTCCACGACGTCACCAGGACGCCGTCGATGTCGAACAACACACCACCGATTGCCATTGCCCGACAGTAAACGGCGATCGTCTCGGCGCAACTCGGACCCGCCTCTACTCGGCGGGGCGCGCCCACCTGGTGGCGGCGACCCACCGGGATGCTTCGCCGACGATGGTCCACGCCAGGCCGGCCGGTACGTCGATCACGTGATAGTGCTTGACGCCTGCCGCGGTGGCGGCGATCAGCGTGGCGACACCGGCCCGGCGCTGCATGAAGGTTTGGCGCACCGTCCATCCGATGATGCCGGGAGCCGCGATGCAGTCACGCCTGCGCTGCAGGCTCCCCGTCCGCGCGACCAACCACCCGTCGCTCACAAGATGCCCCAGCGACCGCGACCGGTCCAGGGCGAGCAGCGCACAACACACGGTGAGCGCCACCCATGTCATCCACACCCACACCGGCACCGGCACGACCACCAGGACGACGGCGATGATCGCAGGACACGCCAGGGCACGGGTCCAGCGTCTGCGGGTCGCGGCGGGCCCGTGGCGGCGCAGCGTGCCGGTGACCGCGTCGGGTCGCGCGATCAAATCGGCCAGGACCGTTTGCGCAGTCGACTTCGGACATGGCGGCAACAGCATCGACGCTTCGCCCGCGCCGCCGACACCCGTCATCACCGCATCGAGCCGGGCGCCACCAAACAGCCTGACCAGCAGCGGTTCTCGCAGCGTTCCACCCCGTAGCCTGCGCATGTCGAACGTGCGCTCCCGCACCCGCAGCAGCCCGTGCTTGAGGTGCAGGACGTCGGCATCGCGGCGCAGGTCGAGGTTCGCGTAGCTCAGCAGGGACTGCGAGACCGACAGCACGACGGACGCGACGAGCACCACGACCGTCGCCGCCGCGATGGCAGCCGCTACCCCGAAGCGGTCGGCGATGGCCGCGCCCGACTGCTCGATCCGCGAATCCCGCAGCGCCGCAGCTGCTCCCACCTGATATGCGATTCCGACGGCGGCCGCGATCATCGCCAGGCCGGTGAAGCTCAGCGGGCTGTACCGCAGCCACGTCGGATGCCAACGCGCGAGCACCCTGCCCGGCGTGACCGTCTGGTCCTCATCGGCGGCCAACGATCCGGCCAGCAGCATGGCGCGCAGCCTCGGCGCTTCCGTGGCTGCGACCGCGTCGAGCGCGAAAACACTGTCTCCCGTCGCTTCCTGCCCGGTGCTGACCCGTACCACGGTCAGGCCGAGCAGCCGGTGCAGCAACCTGGCGTCGGTGGACACCGAACGAATCCTGTTGCGCGGCATCGAAAGAACTTTGCGCTGCACAATCCCCTTTCGCAGCTGCACCTCGCCGGGGCCGATGCGATAGCTCGTGGTGAACCAGCGTGCGAGCCCGATACCCACCGTGACCACCAGAACGGCGACCGCATACATCGGATTGCCGGTGGCAGAGCCCAGCACGACCGTTCCGATGATCACCGGGATCTGGCGCAGCACTTCGTGGACAGGGTGCACCAGCAGCATGCGGGCGCTCAGCCGACTCCACTCGGCGCCGGTCGGGGAGTTCACGTCGCGTCCTCGGCCCCGATCGCCGCGATGTCGGTGAGTTGGGCCACGACGCGGTCCGCGACATCGACATCCAGGGCCACGATGCGCACCGCACCAGCCGACGACGCCGTCGTCACCGTGACGTTCGCGAGCCCGAACAGCCGGTCCAGGGGTCCACGTTCGGTGTCGACGGTCTGCACCCGCGATATCGGCGCGATGCGGCGCTCCTGGACAAGCCATCCCGAGCGCGTGTACACCGCGTCGGGGGAGACTTCCCAGCGATGAACTCGGAACCGCCACAAGGGAACCACCACGACGAACAGGAAGACACACATCGCCGTGATCACCGCGGCGACTGCATGCACCCACCACGTGCGGTGGTCGACGACGAACCACGCCAGCTGAGCGAGTGCCAGCAAAGCCCACGGAATCAGCGCGCCGAGCGCCCACACCAGCGGCGCCTTGCGACTCGGCGGATTCGCGGGATCCCTCATGTTCAACACGTTCACGAGATCACGATTTTTCCAGAGTCGATGATGTCGACAGGGGTCTCATACGTCTTGTCCGAACGACGTCCAAAGAGCGGTTCACTCGCATAGAACGAAAGTAACCGGCGACGCAAGGCAGCAGGGCTTCAGTATGTTGATCGCATGAGCGCCAAATGGACCGCGGCAGACATCCCCGATCAATCCGGTCGCGTCGCGATCGTCACCGGCGCGAACAGCGGACTCGGATACGACACGGCGGCCCTCCTCGCCGGCAAGGGTGCACATGTCGTCATGGCGGTGCGCAACCTCGGCAAGGGCAACGAGGCCCTGCAGCGCATCCAGGGAACACACCCCAATGCCCAGGTCGACCTGCACGAACTCGACCTGTCTTCGCTGGACAACACGCGCAAGGCCGCCGAGGCCATGCGGTCGGCCTATCCGCGCATCGATCTGCTGATCAACAACGCGGGCGTGATGTACGTGCCGACCCGCGAAGCCACCGACGACGGCTTCGAAATGCAATTCGGCACCAACCACCTCGGCCACTTCGCGCTCACCGGTCTATTGCTCGACAACCTGATCGGAGTCGACGGCTCCCGCGTGGTGACGGTCAGCAGCGTCGGTCACCGGATCATGGCCAAGATCCATTTCGACGACCTGAACTGGGAGCACAGTTACAACCGCGTCAAGGCCTACGGCCAGTCCAAGCTCGCCAACCTGATGTTCACCTACGAGTTGCAGCGTCGGCTCGCGGCCAAGGGCGCCCCGACCGTCGCGCTCGCCGCGCACCCTGGCTTCTCCGACACCGAACTCATGCGGCACCTGCCGGGCTTCATCCCGGATTCGCTGTGGAAGGTCGTGGCCCAACCCGCCGAGATGGGCGCGTTGCCGACCCTTCGCGCGGCCACCGATCCGGGGGCACAGGGCGGCCAGTATTACGGTCCCGACGGCATCGGCGAGGCCAAGGGAAACCCCAAAGTGGTTGCCTCGAGCGCACAGTCACACAACGAGGCCATCCAGTGTCGGTTGTGGACGGTGTCCGAGGAACTGACCGGCGTTACCTTTCCCGTCTGATGCGGTCCGTCGAGGAACATCAGCGTGTCGTCGCCGGCCTGATCCACCGCCGGACGCCGATCACCGTCGCGCTCGCCGACTCGCTGGGGCTGGTCCTGGCCGACGACGTGGTGGCACCGCTGTCGCTGCCCGTTTTCGACAACTCCGCAATGGACGGCTATGCCGTTGTGGCCGAGGATATCTCGACCGCAACGGCGGAGCAGCCCGTGCTGCTGCCCGTCGCCGAGGACATCCCGGCCGGCCGCACCGACCCCCTCACCCTCACATCGGGGACCGCACACCGGATCATGACCGGCGCACCGCTGCCGCAGGGCGCTACCGCTGTGGTGCCGGTCGAGGCCACCAACGCCGCGACCGACACCGTCGAGATCCGTGTGAGTGCCAAACCCGGCCAACACATTCGACGCGCGGGCGAGGACGTCACCTCGGGCACCACCGTGCTGCGGGCAGGGCAGGTCGTCACCCCCGCGGCGGTGGGGCTGGCCGCGGCGCTCGGATTGGGTGAGCTGATGGTCATTCCCCGGCAGCGGGTGCTGGTGATGTCGACCGGATCGGAACTCGTACCGCCCGGCACGCCGCTGCGACCTGGACAGATCTACGAATCCAACGCGGTGATGCTGGCCGCGGCGCTGCGCGAGGCCGGGGCCGAGGTGGTGGCGTCACCGACGACCGGAGACGACGTCGCCGCGTTTCGTGACGCGCTGACCCGTCACATGCGCGACGCCGACCTCATCATCACGACGGGCGGGGTGAGCGCCGGTGCATATGAGGTCGTCAAGGACGCCCTCGGAGCCGGAGGGCCGGCGACATTGGGCCTGGGGGGCGAGGTGGAGTTCGTCAAGGTGGCGATGCAACCCGGCATGCCACAGGGCTCGGGCGTCGTGAACGGCACGCCGATCATCACGCTGCCGGGCAACCCGGTCAGCGCGCTGGTGTCTTTCGAGGTGTTCCTGCGCGCTCCGGTGCGAAGTGCGATGGGGCTGCCCCATCCCGATCGGCCGCGGCGGACCGCCGTCCTGATCGAGGACCTCACCTCACCGCGGGGGAAGCGCCAATTCCGCCGCGGAGTCTTCGATTCGGCTGCGGGCACGGTCACCAGTTACGGACCGCCCGCCTCACACCACCTGCGCTGGCTCGCGTCGGCGAACTGTCTGTTGGAGATCGATGAGGAAATCGGCGAACTCGCCGGTGGATCCACTGTTCACATCTGGGACTTGACATAGCTCTATTGGCGGCACGCCTCGCCCGTAGAATCGGCCCACGATGGCCAGACGCCCCGACATTCAATCCGGCCCCGCGCGGTTCGCCGCGCTGGTGCGCTCCTCCGTACCTCCGATGCACCGGGCGGGCCTACCGTTCGTCGGCGCGAGCCTCGCGGTCGCCGCGCTCGGGTACCGCAGCCGCTGGCTGCGGCGCGCCGGGCTCGCATCCGCCGCGGCCAACGCGGCGTTCTTCCGGCATCCGCCGCGGGTGCCACCAACCCGTCCCGGCCTTGTCGTGGCGCCCGCAGACGGACTGGTCTGCTTGATCCAGGAGGCGGTGCCGCCCGCCGAACTCGGCCTGCCCTCAACGCCATTGCCGCGGGTCAGCATCTTCTTGTCGATCTTGGACGCCCACGTGCAGCGCGCCCCCATCGGCGGTGAGGTGGTCGCGGTCTCCCACCGGCCAGGGAAGTTTCATTCGGCCGAACTGGAGGCCGCCAGCGAACTCAATGAACGAAACAGCGTCGTCATCCGCAGCCCAGAAGGCGCACAGGTGATCGCCGTGCAGATCGCCGGCCTGGTGGCCCGCCGCATCGTGTGTGACACGAAGGTGGGCGACAAACTCGCGATGGGCGACACCTATGGCCTGATCAGGTTCGGATCTCGGCTCGACACCTACCTGCCCGCCGGCTCCAACGTCCTGGTCTCCCTCGGTCAGCGCGCCCTCGGCGGCGAAACGATATTGGCCGAGTTGCCAGCGGCTCCCGCGTCTGTTGTCGCGGCCGGAGCCGCTTCGTGATCAAACCCCGCGTCAAGACGCCGGTCATCAGCCTGCGCATCCTGCCCAGCGCCATGACCGTGACAGCCATCTGTCTCGGCTTGAGTTCGGTGAAGTTCGCACTCGACGGCAGACCGACGGAGTCGATGGCCTTCCTGGCCGTCGCGGCGATACTCGACGCGCTCGACGGCCGCATGGCCCGGATCCTGAAGGCCACGTCCCGAATGGGTGAGGAGATCGACTCGCTCGCCGATGCGGTGAATTTCGGTGTCGCACCGGCATTCATCGTCTACGCGACGCTGCTCTCGTCTTCCCGAGTCGGCTGGATCGTGGTGTTGCTGTACGCGGTGTGCATCGTGTTGCGGCTGGCCCGGTTCAACGCGATGCTCGACGTCGCGAAGCCTGCCTACGAGAGCAAGTACTTCGTCGGCATGCCCGCCCCCGCCGGAGCGATCGGCGCGATCGGTCCGCTGGCGGCCAAGATGCAGTTCGGCGACGGCTGGTGGACCTCCGAAATCGCCGTCATCATCTGGATGATCGGCGTCTCGCTCTTGACGGTCAGCACCCTGCCGATGCGCAAGATCCACACCTTCTCAGTGCCACCGAACATGGTGGCTCCGCTCCTGGTGGCAGTCGCGATCCTGGTCGCCGCGTCGATCCTGTACGGCTACCTCGTGATCCTGGCGATCATCCTCGGGTACGTCATCCACATCCCGTTCGCGATCCGAACCCGGCGCTTCCTCGCGGCCCATCCCGAGGTCTGGGATGACAAACCCCGACAACAGCGGGCGGCTCGGCGGGCGATTCGTCGCGCGCAGCCGCACCGGCGATCGGTGATGCGACTCGGATTGCGCAGGCCGGGCTCCTGATGTGACCGGTTTCGATTCTGGGAAGTCGGCAGCCGACCGTCCCGCCCTCAAGCAGCAGCTGACGCTGACGGCGCGCCTGAACACCTCAGCGCTGGACACTCGGCGTGGAGTCGTCCGTCTTCATCCGGAAGTCCTCGCAGCGCTTGGCATTCGGGAATGGGACGCGGTGTCGCTGACGGGTGCCCGAACCACCGCCGCGGTGGCCGGGGTGGCGCCGCCGGGCACGCCCGCGGGGACCGTGCTGCTCGACGACGTGACGCTGTCCAACGCGGGCGTACGTGAGGACACCGCGGTGCTCGTCGCGCCTGCCACGGTGTACGGCGCACGATCGGTGACACTGTCCGGTTCGAACCTCGCGACCCGGTCGATCTCACCGGCGACGCTGCGTCAGGCACTGCTGGGCAAGGTGATGACGGTGGGCGACACGGTCTCGCTGCTTCCCCGCGAACTCGGTCCCGACATCCCGACGTCGGCGGCGACGTCGGCGCTGGCGTCGTCGGTCGGCATCACATGGACGTCGGAACTGCTGACGGTGACTGGTGTCGATCCCGTGGGACCCGTGAGCGTCCAGCCCAATTCGCTGGTCAGTTGGGGCGACGGGGTGACTCCGTCCACAACCGCATCGTCGGGGCAACCGACCGTCACCGCCGCCAAGGAGTCGACGGCGAGCACCGTCAGTTTCGACGACCTCAAGGGCGCACACGCTCAGGCGTCGCGGCTGATCGAGTGGCTCAAGCTCGCCCTCGACCAACCGCAGCTACTCGAAACACTCGGCGCGACAGCCAATCTCGGCGTGCTCGTCTCCGGGCCGGCGGGCGTCGGAAAGGCGACCATGGTGCGGACGGTCTGCACCGACCGGCGTCTCGTCGAGTTGGACGGGCCCGAGGTCGGAGCACTACGCGCCGAGGACCGGCTCACCCGTGTTGCGGCGGCGGTATCCACCGTCCGTGACGGCGGCGGCGTCCTGCTCATCACGGACATCGACGCGCTGCTCCCCTCACCCGCCGAACCCGTTGCGACGCTGATCCTCACCGAGTTGCGCAACGCCGTCGCCACCCGCGGCGTGGCATTCGTGGCCACTTCCGCGCTGCCCGACAACGTCGATCCGCGCCTGCGCGCACCCGACCTCTGCGACCGCGAGCTCGGCTTGAGCCTGCCCGACGGCGCAATCCGCAAGCAGCTGCTGGAGGTGCTGCTGCGTGACGTGCCCGCCGACGATCTCGCCCTGACCGAAATAGCCGAACGTACACCGGGTTTCGTCGTCGCCGACCTGTGCGCGTTGGTGCGCGAGGCCGCACTCCGGGCGGCGGCCAGGGCCAGCACCGACGGCGAGCCGCCCGCGTTGACACAGGACGACCTGACCGGCGCGCTGAGCGTGATCCGGCCCCTTTCGCGCTCGGCGACCGAAGAGGTGTCGGTCGGTTCGGTGACGCTCGAGGACGTCGGCGACATGGCCGAGACCAAACAGGCACTCACCGAGGCCGTTTTGTGGCCACTGCAGCATCCGGAGACGTTCGAGCGCCTCGGCGTCGAGCCTCCGCGCGGGGTCCTGCTCTACGGACCGCCCGGCTGCGGCAAGACATTCGTGGTGCGGGCGCTGGCCAGCTCGGGTCGCCTGAGCGTGCATGCCGTCAAGGGTGCCGAGCTGATGGACAAGTGGGTCGGCGCGTCGGAGAAGGCGGTCCGCGACCTGTTCCGACGCGCGCGTGACTCGGCGCCGTCGCTGGTCTTCCTCGACGAACTCGACGCGCTGGCGCCGCGGCGTGGCCAGAGCTTCGACTCAGGTGTCACCGATCGGGTCGTGGCGTCGCTGCTCACCGAACTCGACGGCATCGAACCACTACGCAACGTGGTGGTGCTCGGCGCGACGAACCGGCCCGATCTGATCGACCCGGCGCTATTGCGGCCCGGCCGGCTCGAAAAGCTTGTCTTCGTCGAACCGCCCGATGCCGAAGCCCGTCGCGAGATCCTGCGCACGGCAGGCAAATCCGTGCCACTCGCCGACGATGTCGACCTGGACGCGCTGGCCGCCGGGCTCGAGGGCTACAGCGCCGCCGACTGCGTGGCGCTGCTGCGGGAGTCGGCACTGACGGCGATGCGGCGCTCCATCGACGCCGCCGCGGTCACCGCCGACGACGTGGCCAAGGCCCGCGAAACCGTGCGGCCGTCGCTCGATCCCGCCCAGGTCGAGTCGCTGCGGGCGTTCTCTGCCGCCCGCTGACGACATTCGTCGACTACGGCCGGGCCTCGAGCACGAGGTTGAACGGAGTCTCGGTCGCCCGGCGGAAACGGGTGAACCCGCCACCGTCGACCACGACTTCGCGTAGCCGCGCTTCACCTGCCTGGGCGCCCAACGCGGGACCTTTGCGGGCCAGGGAAACCGGGACGCAGATCTGGGTGGACGCGCCGTACATCACGCGACCCACCGGATTCAGATTGTCGGCCACCCGGTCATTCGCGAACGGCTCGACGAGCATCACGGTGCCGTCGTCGTTGATCGCCTCGCGCGCGTGGCGCGACACGTTGACCGGATCGGCCATGTCGTGGAGGCAGTCGAAGAACGCGATGAGGTCGAAGCCCTTGTCCTGGTAGCCGACGGCATCGGCGACTTCGAAGCGCGCGTTCGTAACGCCTGCGGCAGCAGCCTTTTCGGTGGCGACCGTGATCGACTCGTCATGATAGTCGTAGCCGACGAACTCCGATTCGGGGAATGACTTCGCCATCAGGATGGTGCTGGCACCGTGGCCGCATCCGACATCGGCGACCTTGGCACCGTTCTCGAGCTTTTCGACGACGCCGTCGAGCGCCGGCAGCCACGAGCCGATCAGGTTCGAGTTGTAGCCCGCGCGGAAAAAGCGCTCCGTTCCCTCGAACAGGCAGGGGTGATGATCTCCCCACTCCATGCCGCTCCCGGACGTGAAGTTCTCGAGCGTGTGCTCGAGCGCGTGGAAGGTCGCCTCGACGATGTTGTACGCGCCGGGCATGTCGACCGGTCCGTTCGGATCGGTCAGGCACAGCGCCTGCTCTGGACTCAGCGACCACTCTTCGGATGCGGGGTCGTACTCCACGTATCCGCCCGCGCCCTGATTCCCGAGCCATTCTCGGATGTAGCGCTCGTCGGTTCCGGTGCGTTGCGCCAGCTGGGACGACGTCACGGCGCCCTTCGCCAGCTCGCGATACAACCCGAGTCGATCGCCGACGAGTATCAGCGTCGCACTCATCGCGGCGCCGAGGTCGCCCACCGCCTTGCCGAGGAACTCGTTCAACTTCGCTTCGTCGACAGCCATAGCCCCATAGTGGGCGCGATGAGCGGCCCGCGTCGGACATTGACCTCTCCCATCCGAGCGTCTGTGCCCAGGCAAATAGATCTTGACAGTGACTAGTTAGGGGTGCATAGTCGATGCCAGAACTAGACACTGTCAAGATTGAGCTTCGGGAGGCCACGATGACCGCTCCATTGACCGTTCGAGCCGGCGATCGCGAGCGCGAGCAGACTTCCAACCTGCTGGGCCAAGCCCTCGCGCAGGGCTATTTCTCACTGGACGAGTACGAGACCCGCCTGCAGACCACATTCGCCGCCCACACCACCGCCGAACTGCACGCACTCGTCGCAGACCTGCCGCTGGACCGCATCCGGCGCAACGACCCGGCGCGTCGGCAGGCGCGCCGCAGGGCCGCCTGGCGCGGCGTGCAGCTGCACTTCGCGGCCTACCTCGCGATGGTCGTCATCGTGTTGACCGTGTGGCTGGTCGTCGGCCTCACCGCGGGTGCCTGGTACTTCTGGCCGGTGTGGCCGATCCTCGGCGCCGGCATCGGCGTCATCGGACACGCGGTGCCGATCCGGTTCGCGGTCCCCGGTGGATGTGCGGCGCGTCAACGCGTCCAGTTATCCACCGCTGCAACAAGTTCGGCGACGCTCGGGACCCGCTCGTCGGCCCAAGCCACGTAGCTGTCGGGCCGCACCAGAACGGCGGCGGGAAGCTCCGGATGCCTGCCGACGACGTGCACGATGTCGGACCGGCCGGTGTCCACCGGCGTCGCCGTGATCAACACGAACTTCCCCGCGCGCAACAATTCGTAGACGCGCTCGCCGCTGTAGTCCACGTCGGGCATCCGGCGGCCCACCAACGGGTGGTCGCCGCGCGAGCGCGGGTAGGCGATTCCGATACCGCTGAGGAACTCGCGCATCAGTCGCCTGGTCTTCGGGACCCGGGTCAGCGTTCCGATGACGATGGTGCGTGCGATGCGCTGCACTTTCGAGCGTCCGAGCACCACCTGGTTGAAGGCGTCGGTCGTGCGAAGCACCGCCGCGCCGACCGGATGCCGCTCGGCTTCATAGGTATCCAACAACCACGTCGGCGCCGATCCGTTGACCGCGGCCGCCAGCTTCCAGCCCAGGTTCATCGCGTCCCCGATGCCGGTGTTCATGCCCTGGCCGCCGAGCGGCGAATGCACATGGGCGGCGTCCCCTGCGATGAACACCCGGCCCGACCGGTAATGCCGCGCCTGTCGGCGTTCGGACAGGAACCGGGAACTCCACCTCATCTCGGTCATGCCGTAGTCCTCACCGGCGACGCGTACGAACGATTCGCGGATCTCGTCCAGCGTCACCGGTTCGGTCAGCGGCGCCTGTTCGCGCAAGCGGTCCCATGCGATGGCGCGGAACCAGCCATCGCCGAACGGGATCATCAGCACGACACCGCGGTCATTGGTCACCCCGGTCAGGGTGTCGGACGGTGCGCGCGTCAACGCGACGTCGGCCAGCAGGATGTGCGTCTCGTACTGCTTGCCTGCGAAGTCGATGCCGACCTCGCCACGAACGGTGCTGTGGGCACCGTCGCAGCCGACCACGTACTTCGCGCGGATCGTCGCCCCGTCGGCACACGCGACCGTGACACCACCGTCGTCCTGGGTCAGCCCGACCACTTCGGCTCCGCGCACGACGGGAACGCCGAGTTCGCCGACGCGGGTCTCGAGCACGTGCTCGGTGCCGCTCTGCGGGACGATCAACAGCATCGCGTACCTGCCGGGCAACTCCCGCAGGTCGACGGTCGTACCGCCGGGCGGAGCGAGCTCGAACACCTGCACCCCGCGTGGCACCAGAGCCTCGGCCATCCCGCGCGCGTCGAGCAGTTCCAGGGTGCGAGCGTGCACGGCGAAGGCCCTGGTGATGTTCGGTGCCGAAGCGCGTTCCTCGAGGACCCGGACGGCCACGCCTGCGAGGGCGAGTTCGCAGGCCAGCATCAGACCGGTGGGTCCGGCCCCGACCACCACCACATCCACTGTGTCCATGAGGCCGGATGGTAGCTGTATCGGCCCACGTAGACTGGCGTTAATCCCAGAGCCCTCACCCGGCTGACACCCCGCTATCCGGAGTGCCCTTGCTCGCCATCCTCATCGCCCACGCGGTCGCTACTGCGTTGGCACCCCTGCTCGTTCACCGCTGGGGACGGATGGCCTTCTACCCGTTGGCGCTGGTGCCGCTGGGTTCGCTGATCTGGGTCGTGACCAACTGGCCCACGCCCGGTGAAGCCGCGACTGTCGACGTGCCGTGGGTGCCCGAGCTGTCGATGAACATCGAGCTGCGGTTCGATTCGCTGGCGGCGATCATGAGCGTGCTCGTGCTGGCGATCGGCGCTCTGGTGCTCTTTTATTGCGCCGACTACTTCGAGCACCACGACGGGCGCACCGAGAAGCGGCTGCCCAGCTTCGCGGCCGAGCTGGTCGCGTTCTCCGGCGCCATGTTCGGCCTCGTGACCAGCGACAACATGCTGCTGCTCTACGTATTCTGGGAACTGACCTCGGTGTTGTCGTTTCTGCTCGTCGGCCACTACGCCGAGCGCACCACCAGCCGCCGCGCCGCCACGCAGGCGTTGCTGGTGACGACGTTCGGCGGGCTGGCGATGCTCGTCGGCATCATCGTGCTCGGGAACCTGGCGGGCACCTATCTGCTCTCGGAGTTGGTCGCCTCGCCGCCGACGGGCGTCGCGGCTTCGGTCGCTGTGGTGCTCATCCTGGTCGGCGCGCTGTCCAAATCGGCGATCGTTCCCATGCACTTCTGGTTGCCGGGCGCGATGGCGGCCCCGACCCCGGTCAGCGCGTATCTGCACGCCGCGGCCATGGTCAAGGCCGGCGTCTACCTACTGGCGCGCATGACACCGGGCTTCGCGGATTCCCCGCCGTGGCGTCCCATCGTCCTCACCCTCGGCATCCTCACGATGCTGTTGGCCGGCTGGCGGGCGGTGCGGGAGTACGACCTCAAGCTGATCCTCGCGTTCGGCACGGTCAGCCAACTCGGGCTGATCACCGTCATGGTCGGCTCCGGTGGCAGCGACATGATGCTGGCCGGGTTGGCGATGCTGTGCGCACACGCGATGTTCAAGGCGTCGCTGTTCATGGTCGTCGGTGTCATCGACCACGCCACGGGCACCCGCGACATCCGCAGACTCGCGTGGCTGGGCGCCCGCAGCAGAGGACTGCTCGTCATCGCCGTCGCCGCCACCGCCAGCATGGCGGCGCTGCCACCGTTTTTCGGCTTCGTGGCCAAGGAGGCCGACTTCGAAACCGTGCTGCACAGTCCGGTGCTCGGCTCGGCCGCACCGTTCGTCCTTGCGGGCATCGTCCTCGGCTCGGTGTTCACCACCATTTACAGCCTGCGCTTCCTGTTCGGCGCGTTCGGCCGCAAGGGTCGGCCGGAGCCCAGCACCCGCGTTTCCGAAATGCACCGTCCTGAAATCACTTTCATGATTCCGCCCGCACTGCTGGCCGCGGCCGGACTGCTGTTCGGGGTGTGGCCGACGGAGCTTGACTCCGTGCTGGACAGTTATGCGGACACGGTGCCCGGCGGCGCGGACTACGACCTCGCGCTGTGGCATGGGCTCGGCGTGCCGTTGCTGTTGTCCGTGCTCGTCCTCGGAGTCGGCACCGCAGCGTTCTTCGGCCGGTCCCGGCTGCGCCGCATCCGTACTGTGCGCGAGCCCCTGGGCAACGCCGACAAGATCTACGACTCGGTCGTCCGCGGCTTGGACATCCTGTCGATCCGGCTCACCGCGGTCACCCAGCGCGGTTCCATCCCGGCGACACAGTCGGTGATCCTATCCACCCTGGTACTCGTACCCACCGTCGTGCTCGCGCTGGGCGCACGCGATCACCCGGATCTCGCGTTCAGAGGCTCACCCGTTCAGATTGTGGTCGGGGTCATCGTGCTCGCGGCCGCACTCGGGGCGACAGTCATGCGTAACCGCCTGGCGGCGGTCCTGCTGGTCGGCGTGACCGGCTACGGCTGCGGTGCCATCTTCGCGTTCCACGGCGCACCCGATCTCGCGTTGACGCAATTCCTGGTCGAGACGCTCATGCTGGTCATCTTTGTCCTGGTGCTGCGCGCGCTGCCCGCCGAGGCCGACCGCACTCACATCAACAGATTCCGGTGGGCGAGGGCGGCGCTCGCGATCGCGGTCGGCGGGACGGTCACCACCCTGGCGGTCTACGCGATGGCCGCCCGCACGGGCACACCGATCGCCGAATTACTGCCCGATGCAGCATATTTCCGCGGGCACGGCGCCAACACGGTCAACGTGTTGCTCGTCGACATCCGGGCGTGGGACACGATGGGCGAGATCATGGTGCTGTTGGTCGCCGCCACCGGTGTGGCGTCAATGGTGTTCCGGCATCAGCGTTTCGGCACCGCGCCGCGGGTTGCCGACGCCGGCCAGCCCGACATCGGATGGTTGCCGGTGACGACGCACAGCCCGGCGATCGGCGACGTCACCTGGCTACGCGGCAGCGAGCTACGCGACCCGAAACACCGATCACTCGTGCTGGAGGTGGCGACGCGCATCATCTTCCCGCTCATCATGGTGCTGTCGGCGTACTTCTTCTTCGCCGGGCACAACACGCCCGGTGGCGGTTTCGCGGGTGGACTCACCGCGGGTCTCGCCCTGGTGCTGCGCTATCTCGCGGGCGGCCGCTACGAGCTGGGTGAGACCCTGCCACTGGATGCGGGCAAGATCCTGGGCGCAGGGCTGTTGCTGTCCGCGGGCACCGCAACCGCCTCGCTGCTGCTGGGCGCGCCGGTGCTCTCCTCAGCCCTGATAGAGGTCGACGTGCCGGTGCTCGGAACGGTCAAGTTCGTCACGGCATTGTTCTTCGATGTCGGCGTCTACCTGATCGTCGTCGGACTCGTGCTCGACGTGCTGCGCAGCCTCGGCGCCCGCATCGACGTCGAGATGGGCAAGCAGCGTGAGGTGGTGAACACGCGATGACCACCTATCTTGTGCCACTCATCATGATCGGTGGACTCGCCAGCACTGGGGTCTACCTGTTGCTCGAACGGAACCTGACGCGAATGTTGCTGGGGCTGCTGCTGATCAGCAACGCCATCAACCTGCTGATCCTCACCGTCGGTGGCCCGTCCGGCAACCCGCCGATTCGCGGACGCACCAGCGAGGGCCAGACCAACACCGCGGATCCCTTGGCCCAGGGCATGATCCTCACGGCGATCGTCATCACCATGGGCATCGCCGCGTTCGTGCTGGCGATGACGTACCGGACGTACCGGCTGACCACCGACGAGGAGGTCGGTGACGATCCCGAGGACGCCAAGGTCTCGGAGATCGCCGCCAAAGATACGGTGGCCATCGATGAGGACCGTCCCCAACCTGATCGTGCCCGCGACACCGACGCGCCCGACGAGTTGGATGCCCTACCCGGACATGAGGGTTCGCGATGAGCCTCTCCGCGGTCCTGACACCGCTGCCGGTACTGATCCCGACTCTCGGCGCCACCGCGTCGCTGTTCGCCGGCCGCAAACCGCGACTGCAGCGGCTCATCGCGCTCGGCGCGCTGTCGGTTGTCGTAGTCGTGTGCGCGGTCCTGCTGTACCTCGCTGACCGCGACGGCACCCTCGCGTTGCAGGTCGGCGGCTGGGGACCGACGGAGGCCGGACTGGGACCACTCGGCATCACCCTCGTCGTCGACCGATTGTCGGCGCTGATGCTGCTGGTGTCGGCGATTGTGCTGCTGGCCGTCGTGTTTTACGCCATCGGACAGGGCATCCGCGACGGCGACGAACGCCAGCCGGTGTCGATCTTCCTGCCCACGTACCTCGTGCTGTCGGCGGGCGTGTGCACCGCGTTCCTGGCCGGTGACCTGTTCAACCTGTTCGTCGGGTTCGAAGTGCTGCTCGCCGCGAGCTTCGTGCTGTTGACGATCGGGGCGAGCAAGGACCGTGTTCGCGCAGGCATCTCATACGTGATGGTGTCGATGGTCTCGTCGCTGGTGTTCCTGTTCGGCATCGCGCTCATCTACGCCACCACCGGGACGCTGAACCTGGCCGAGTTGGCCGTGCGACTCGAACACGTATCGTCGGGCACCCGCAGCGCGTTGTTCGCGGTCCTGCTCGTGGCGTTCGGTATCAAGGCGGCCGTCTTTCCGCTGTCCGCGTGGCTGCCGGATTCCTACCCGACCGCGCCCGCGCCCGTCACTGCGGTGTTCGCCGGACTGCTGACGAAAGTCGGTGTGTACGCGATCATCCGCGCGCATTCGCTGCTGTTCCCCGACGGCGGGCTCGATCCACTGCTGCTCGTGGCGGCGCTGCTGACCATGATCGTCGGCATCCTCGGCGCGATCGCGCAGAGCGACATCAAGCGGCTGTTGTCGTTCACGTTGGTCAGCCACATCGGCTACATGGTGTTCGGCATCGCGCTGTCCAGTGAACTCGGCATGGCGGGAGCGATCTACTACGTGGCCCACCACATCGTGGTGCAGACGACACTGTTCCTCGTCGTCGGTCTGATCGAACGCCAGGCCGGTGCGTCGACGCTGCAGCGCCTCGGCGGACTTGCTGCCGCCAGCCCGATCCTGGCTTTCGTGTTCGTGGTGCCTGCCCTGAACCTCGGTGGCATACCGCCGTTTTCGGGGTTCATCGGCAAGGTCGCACTGCTGGAGGCCGGCGCGCAGAACGGGTCCGCGCTGGCCTGGATTCTCGTCGGTGGCGGTGTGGTCACCAGCCTGCTCACGCTCTACGTCATCGTGCGGGTGTGGACGAAGGCCTTCTGGCGCTCCCGTGCGGACGCACCGGAAGGACATCTGGCGGCGGCCGCGCCCGCGGCACTGCTCGACGACTCCGAGGACGTCGAGTTCATCAATCGCGACGATGTCGGACGGATGCCGGTGGGCATGCTGGTGCCGACAGGTGCGCTGATCGCGGTAGGGCTGTCGATGACACTGCTCGCAGGGCCGTTCTTCGCCTTCAGCGAGCGGGCCGCCGGCGAGGTCCTCGACCCCGGTCAGTACATTTCGGCGGTGTTGAGACAATGAGAAACGTTCTGCTCCGCGTCTGGGTGTTGTGCTGGCTGATCCTCGTGTGGATTCTGTTGTGGGGCACGTTCTCTGCGGCCAATATCCTCTCAGGCCTGCTCGTCGCGCTGGTCATCACGCTGCTGCTGCCGCTGCCCGCGGTGCCCGTCGAGGGCAGGGTGCACCCGCTGTCGCTGCTTCGACTGCTCGTCACCGTCGGCTATTACCTGGTGCTGTCCTCGGTGCAGATCGCGTTCCTGGCCGTCAGGCCTGGCCCGCCGCCGCTGTCGGCGGTCCTGCGTGCCCACCTCGCGGTCAAGTCCGATCTCGTGCTCGCATTGGCCGTCAACATCTTCAACCTGATTCCGGGTTCGATCGTGCTGGAGATCGACCAGAGCCGACGCATGCTCTACATGCATGTGATCGATGTCGGCAACGAACGCGCCGTGGCCCGCTTTTACGACCAGGTCTCCCAGGTAGAGCGGCTGCTGGTGCGGGCGTTCGAGCGCGAAACCGACTGGCGGCCTTCACCTAACAAGGAGAGCGCATGAACTACGTCTGGATCGCCGCCGCGGTGATGCTGACGGCCGCTGCCGGCGTCACGATGATCCGGTTACTCGCAGGCCCGAGCACTCTCGATCGGCTGGTGGCGCTGGACACCCTTGTCGCCGTGACGATGTGTGGCATCGGCACCTGGGCTGCGTTCAGCCTCGACACAACGGTGACGTACGGCATGGCCGCGCTGGCGTTGATCAGCTTCGTCGGCTCGGTGAGCGTCGCCCGATTCCGTGTGCCGGACATCGACAATTCAGGCATCACAAGGGGAGAACGATGAACGTGCTCGACGTCGCGGTCGCGGTGCTCATCCTCGGCGGCTCTGCGCTGGCACTGACCGCGGCGATCGGTGTGGTCCGGTTCCCAGACACGTTGACGCGCATGCACGCGGCATCCAAACCGCAGGTGCTCGGACTGCTGTTGGTGCTCGCCGGCGCGGCGATCCGGCTGAGCGGCAACATCGACGTCGGCATGCTCGTCCTCACCGGCTTGTTCACCGTGATCACCGCACCGGTGGTGGCCAACCGGGTCGGCCAGCTGGCCTACCGGGAACAGAACGTTCGCGACGACCTGCTGACCAAGGACGAGCTGTACGAGTTCGCCGAACCCGAGAATGGTGGCAATGGCAAGAACTGACGACGACCGCTGGGACATCACCGAGAGCGTCGGCGCCACCGCGCTCGGGGTGGCGTGGGCCCGGGCGCAGGAAGCCTCCGCGAGTTGTCCGCTGTTTACCGACTCGTATGCCCAGCGCTTCGTCGATGCCGCGATGGCCCGCGGCTGGCAGCTGCCGCCGTCGCACATGGTCGAACGGATCCCGGCGATTTCGAACTACGCCGCCTCGCGCACCAAACGGTTCGACGACTTCTTCATCGCCGCCAATGCACACGGCGTCGTGCAGGCTGTCATCCTCGCGGCGGGGCTCGATGCCAGGGCGTGGCGGCTGCCGTGGGCGGACGACAGCGTCGTCTTCGAGATCGATCAGCCGAAGGTGCTCGCCTTCAAGGCCGAGACGCTGACCGGCGATCGACCGGCCGCGCGCTACGTCCCGGTGCCGATCGACTTGCGCCAAGACTGGCCGAAAGCCCTGCGCAACGCGGGTTTCGACGCGCAGGAAGCGACAGCGTGGATTGCCGAGGGCCTGCTGCCCTACCTCTCCGCCGAAAGTCAGGTCCTGTTGTTCGAGCGCATTCACGAACTCAGCGCGCCGGGCAGCCGGATCGGCGTCGAACAGGACCGCGCCGGATTCTTCGATCCCGAATACCTGGCCAACCGCCAGGAACAGGACCGCGCCGACGTCGCCGACTGGCTGATGGATCACGGCTGGCGGGTGTCGTCGGAGGAAGCTGACGCCCTGATGCTGCGTTACCGCCGCCCGCCCACGGAGGACATCGCACCCCGCACCACGTTCGTCGAGGGCGTGCGGGGCTAGCCGAAACCTACTCGGAGAGCTGGAATTCGACCATCGCGGTGACGGTGTCCACGGCTTCGCTGAGCGCGGCTACCCGCGCGGCGGCAGTGGGCGCGGCCAGTACGGCGTATCGGTCGGCCTGTCCCATGGGTAGGCGGGATGCCAACGCGTACATCCACATTGCGGCATCCCCGGACGCGTCCGCGCCGGCGACGATGTCCCGCGCCACCACCTGTGCTCCACGCGCCTGAGCGATCCGCTCGAACAGCGCGACCATGCGGTCCTCGATGTCCCTGATCGCGTCCACGTCGACGGCCTCACCCGGTTCGTCGGGCCACTCCTCCACCGCCGCGCGCGGGTACGGGTTGTCCGGCTGCCACTCGACCACCCGGATCCGCTCGGCCATCACGCAGCGCAAGCGATAGCGGCCGTCCCCGAGGTCGGCGGCCTCCGTGATGCGTGCCATGGCACCGACGTCGCTGCGCACGTCACCGCCGCCCACCTCCCGGCCCGCCGAGATCAACACGACGCCGAACGCCGGAGCGGCGTCCGATGAGCCGCTTGCGCGAAGAGCTTCAGCCTGAGCCAGGCAGTCCGAAACCAATGCTGCGTAACGAGGTTCGAAAATCCGCAACGGGAGTTCCTCGCCGGGCAGCATCGCCACCTGCAGCGGGAACATGGGCGTGACGAGCATCCTCAGATGTCCAATTCGGCGACCAGCGCGTCGACCACCGCACGCAGGTCGCCGTCATGCTCCTCGGCGACCCGCCGTTGCCGTTGATAAGACCCGCCCGAGGTGCAGATGTCGGAGACCAGCCGGAGTTCGTCGGCGCAGTTCAACGAGGCAGCGACCGGCTCGAGTCGATTGAGCAGGTCGTCGAGATCGTCGGTCACCAGACGCTCGTTGCTGTCTTCGTCGAGGATGATCACCGCGTCCAGGCCGTAACGGGCTGCGCGCCACTTGTTTTCCTGCACGTGCCACGGCGGCATCGTGGGCAACCGTTCGCCCGCGTCCAGACGGTGGTCGAGGTCGACGACAAGACAGTGAGTCAATGCCACCAGCGCGCTCAACTCACGGATGTTGGAAACGCCGTCGAAGACCCGCACCTCCACCGTTCCGATGTGCGGCGAAGGGCGGATGTCCCAACGGATCTCGTTCATATGGTCGATGATGCCGGTCTTCTTCTGATCGTGAACGAAGCCTTCCCACTCCCGCCACGTCTGGAAGTGGAATGGCAGCCCGGCCGTCGGCAACTGCTGGAACATCATCGCGCGGTTGGACGCGTAGCCGGTGTCCTCACCATCCCAGAACGGCGACGATGCGGAAAGCGCCAGCAGATGCGGGTAGTGGTTGAGCAGCGAGGTGTTGATCGCCATCACCTTGTGCGCCGACGAGATGCCCACGTGCACATGGACGCCCCAGATCAGCATCTGCCGACCCCACCATTGCGTGCGCTTGATCAGCTCTGCGTAGCGGGGCGCATCGGTCAGGCTCTCCGAGGTCCATTGGGCGAACGGATGCGTACCCGCGCAGAACAACTCCATGTTGCGATCGCGGACGATCTTGCGGGCGGTCCGCAGCGTCGACCGCAGGTCGTCCATCGCCTCGGGGACGGAATCGCAGACACCGGTAACGACCTCTACGGTGTTGCGCAGCAGTTCTTTGTGGACCCGAGGGTTGTTCTCCCCGAGCTCCTCGATCACCTCGGTCGCGACGTTGCTCACGTCCCGGGTCTCGGCGTCGACGAGTGCGAACTCCCACTCCACTCCCAGCGTCGGCCGGGGTGAGGCGACGAAATCTATGTGGCGGTTAGCTGGCGCCGATGACACCGCAGGCCACGCGCTTTCCGGCATCGCCGGTTGCCAGGGTGGTCTCGTCCGGCGGAGGCGCTCCGTTGACCTGCTGGTAGCGCTCCGGCGGGATGTTGGCGAAGTTGTCGGCCTTCTCGTGAATGATGATCGCGGTCTTGGCCTCACCCGTCAGGTCCGCCGCGGTGAACGCGTCTGTGGTCGTCACCAACAACGCCGAACCGTCCTCGCGAACCTGCAGCGACGAGAGGTCGCCGCTCGCGGGGTGCCCACTGTGTCCGGCCACCTGCAAATGTCCACCGGCCGAGTTGAAGTCGCCGGGCGCACCGCCGGTCGGCGCGACCGAGTTGGCCTCGCACTTGCCGACCGAGTGGATGTGCAGTCCGTGGAAGCCGGGCGCGAGTTCACCGGCCTCCGTGGTCTGGACCGTGACGGTCGCGTAGTTGCCCGAGAACGCGATCTCGGCCGTGGCGACCGTCGTCCCGTTCGGGAGTTTCAGCTCGGTCTTCAGCATCTCGCCGCTGGCGGCCTCACCCTCGGCGCCACCTCCTCCGTGGCCACCGCCGTGCTCACCGGGCGCCGCGGACGGCGCCGGCGAACCGGTCCACACCGACGGCGTGGTGCCCGGTGTGGTTGCGGGTTGTTCGGGGGCGCTGCACGCGCTCAACACGAGGGCGGGGATAGCGAAGCCAGCTGCAACGGCGACGTTCTTGAGCATGTGCAAGAGCCTAGCCGGTCACCACCACGAGCACGCCCGGCGGCTGCTCGGCCAATTCAGGAAGTCGCGGTTCGACCGGCGCATCCAACAACCTGCCGACTTCCTCGGCGGCCTCCCGCTCCCCTGGGGCTTCGGTGAAATACACGGTGTTGGCTGTCACGTCGGGCAGCTCGAGGTTGCCGGTCTCGGCGACGGTCCAGCCGCCCTCACGCAACCGGTTGGCGGTGCCCTCCGCAGCGCCCTGCACCGTCGAGATGTTGAACACCCGCACCTCGGGCCTGGCCGGTTCCGGGGACTCTGTCGGACTGGCGCTGGTGACGGCCGGCGTGCTCGTCGCGATGGGCGACTGTTCGCCGTCGTCGTCCCCTGAGCCCATCGCCTGGAATCCCACCAGGAGAAACACGACGCCGAGGAACAGCAGCACCATCACCATGGCACGCAGGGGTAGGCCAGAGGAGTTCTGCTGATTCATTGCGTTCACTGTATCCAGCCGGACAAGCAGGTCGGAGAATGCCCTTACGGCCTCAGGTGACGTCGAAGCCCAGCCGGCGCGCCGCCCGCGCTTTCTGCCGGCTGGCACGCAACCGCCGCAGCCGCTTGACCAGCATCGGATCCGCTGCGAGCGCCTCGGGGCGGTCTACCAGCGCGTTGAGCACCTGGTAGTAGCGGGTCGCCGACATGGCGAAAAGTTCTTTGATCGCGTCTTCCTTGGAACCCGCGTATTTCCACCACTGACGTTCGAACGCCAGGATGTCGTGCTCGCGCCGGGTCAGCCCATCGGCCAGCGCAGGGTCGTTTCCGGACTGCTCAGTCCGCGCGATTGCGCCGTCCATCTCGCTCCTGGACCCTTCCAACATTCGAAATGACATCGCTGTGGTTCGGCGCTCATTCAACCACGGGTTTGCAAGCTGAGGCGTCCGACATGCCCGCGAGTCGGGCGATAAGGATTGCCGACTTAAGCTGTTCCGCGTGGCCGTTGTACCGATACGCATCGTAGGAGATCCCGTCCTGCACACCGCGACCGAGCCCATACCCGTCGGTGAGGACGGTTCGCTGCCGGCGGATCTCGCGGACCTGATCGCCGATCTGTACGACACGATGGTGGCAGCCAACGGTGTCGGGCTCGCCGCGAATCAGATCGGCGTGGCCAAGCGCGTCTTCGTCTACGACTGCGCCGATGAACGCGGCAGGGTCACACGGCGCAAAGGTGTGGTCGTCAATCCCGTACTCGAGACGTCCGAGGTTCCGGAGACGATGCCCGACCCGGACAACGATGACGAGGGCTGCCTGTCGGTGCCCGGCGAATCGTTTCCGACCGGGCGCGCGGACTGGGCGCGGGTGACGGGCCTGGACGCCGACGGAACGCCGATCACGCTCGAGGGCACCGGTCTGTTCGCGCGGATGCTGCAACACGAGACCGGGCACCTGGACGGCTTCCTGTATCTGGATCGCCTGGTCGGCAGGCATGCCCGAAGCGCCAAACGCGCGGTGAAGTCACACGGGTGGGGCGTGCCGGGCCTGACGTGGAATCCCGGCGAGGATCCCGACCCGTTCGGTCACTGATGCAGATCCCGCCGGTGGGTACGCGGGTGATGATTCGTCACCGCCTGCCCGCCGGGTCGGTCCGGCCGCTGACGGACGTGATCGGTCACCTGGTGCATGCGGGGCCGACGCTGCAGGTGCGCACGAAGCGCGGAGACGTCGTGGCCGTGGCGGTCGACGACGTTGTCGTGATCAAGGCGCTGGCCAACGCACCGGTGCGCACGGCCGACATTCGCAACCTCGAGCACGCGGCGACGCTGGCCTGGCCGGGCGTCGAGCAGCAGTGGGTGGACGGATGGTTCTGCCGCTACGGGCACGGCAGTACGAGGCGCGCCAATTCTGCTGTTCCACTGCAGTTTTCAGTGTCCAACGACCTGGGGGCGATCGCCGATTGGTATGCGGCGCGATCGGTGGCGCCGTTGGTGAGCGTGCCGGACCGGCTTTTTCGTGTTCCGCCGCACGCGTCCAGCGAGGCCGGGAACCTCGTCATGGCCTGCGATATCGAGCCGGGCGAAGACCTTGACGCGGTAGGGCTGGCGCCACAACCGGATGACGAGTGGATGCGCATCTACGACCGCGATGTACCCATCGACGTCCTGAACGCGGTGATCGGTGGCTCCGTGATCTTCGCGACGGTTGCGGGTGCAGCGGTGGCGCGGGCGGCCGTGACGGAGGCGCCCGACGGTACTCGCTGGCTGGGCTTGTCTGCATTGCAGGTGGCTCCGGATCAACGCAGGCACGGCCACGCGCGGGCACTGTGTAGCGCGCTGCTGGGCTGGGGTGCGGACCATGGCGCCACCCGCGCCTACACCCAGGTTCTGGACGATAATGCCTCTGCGATTGCGCTTTTCGAGTCTCTACGGTTCACGCTGCACCACCGCTCGCGCTATTGGCGGATCGACAACCGCTAGAAGGGTGGGGGTTTGTAGTTGGCGGCGAGCCAGGCTTGGTGTTGCCGTTCTTCTTCGGCGATGAGTTCGCTGCGTTCGCGTCGTTCGGCGTTGATGCGGTCCTGGCGGTCCTTGGCGCGGGTTTGCTTGCGCCGCGGCATCATTGCGCTGCGATCCGTGTTCGGATCGACCACATAGGGCGGCAGATCCAGTTCCCCGGTGGGTTGGGCCAGGGCGGGGAACATCGCCGCACCGTGCGCTTCGCTGGTGTAGGTGTGCCCGGTCGGGGAGGTCAGCACGATCGTGCCGTCGGGCAACTGCCGATCGATCCACCCGCAGAACGTCTTGAGCAGATGGTGAATCCGGCAGTAATGCTTCGTGTTCGACGGATGCGTCGAACCCAACGGATAGGGCACCGTATGGTCGACATCGGACTTCTCCACCGGCTTGTCGCAGCCCGGCCAGCGGCACGTCAGATCGCGCCACTGCAGAAACTCTCTGGTCTTGACGCTCGGGCGGTACCCAGGATCGGGCGCCGCCCCGGTCGGCACGGTCAGCGGCTTGAGCGTGGCATTCTTCGCCGCGTCGCGTACCGACTCGGCGGGCAAAATCCCGAACCCGCGCAGATACCCCGGCGCATCACTGGTGCCCTCCAGAGTGGCCTGTTCGGCGAGCACATGAATCACCGCCGTGGCCGC
>JAIEPH010000012.1 GCA_019749805.1 Mycobacteriaceae bacterium
GCTCTGACCTACCGCGCCGCAGTCGTCCTCGCCGCGATATGTGCATGGCTACGACATTTAGGAGACACGCCCTAGTCACCCGTAGTGAATCGCCCTGGCTCTCTCGGAGGCCCGGGCTACCAAATTTCGACCTGGTGTTGGTAGGTCCGGTGTGTACCAGCGTAGGACGTGGCTTCGATTTCCGCTGGCGATACGTCATCGAGGTAGCTGTGTAGTCGGGTGTTGTGGTGTCAGCACACCCAGTTCATGGTGGCCAACTCGACGTCCTCGATGGTTTTCCAGGGGTCGGTGTGAGCGGGCCCGTAGATGAGTTCGGATTTGTAGTACTCGTTCACCGCTCCGGCAAGGGCGTTGGCCCGCTTAAGCCAAGCCATTGCCGGGCCAGCGGGTGGCCCGACGGCATGGCCGATAGCACAACATCTTTGGTCCGCGTCTGATGCGTGATCATTTGAGTCGAAACCCTCACTGATCGGGTGGCGACTGAGCGGCGCGCGACCCCTGCACTCACGGTGATACGCCCCGCGTAGCGGGAGATCTACGATAACGCTGATTCCCATACGGGCGGTCGCACACCGCTGGTCCGATCCACGTTGATACATCCCTCGCTTGAGGCGCGATACTGCGTTCGCAGCTTTCCTCAGGCAGGGCTACAGCGCGAACGGCCCTTCGGTGCAGCACAATTCGCTGCCAATCCGCAGCGCCTCAGGAGCCGGAATGGGGTAGTCGCACGACAACGAGACCACCCCGTCCCGCCCTAGGTCAGCAGGAAGCGTCGACGTAGACCGTCGTGTACAAGACGCGCTCGACGAGTTGGTCCCTGCGATTCTGGCGAAATTCGGTGACGTCGCGGCCTGGGCGCACGCCGGTGACCGTGCACTGCTCCAACGGCGCCGACCCCACCTTGTTGAGGATCACCTTGTATCCGTTTGACTCTAAACTGGTGACAGTGTCCTGCACCGTGCGCGGTCCGGCTGGCGCCGCAGCGGCCGGTTGTGCCGACCCGATCATGAACGTGGCGATTACTGAAAGAGCAATGGCCGCCGCAGTTGTCATCTTCATGGTTGTTCTCCTCTCGCGTACCACAGCACATATATCGCTGGCTTAGTACTGCGCTAACTAGTAGTTAATTCGAGGATACATAGTTGTAGACGCATGCCAAGCGAAACGCGCCACGATTCGGCAACAAGTAAATATCCTATGTGCCAACGCTTTTCACCCTGACCGCAGCCTCAACATGCACCTACGGGCAGCGCTGCAACGAGCCCGCGTCAGCGGGCGTGCAGAAAACACCGACGCGGTCAACGCGCGGCCTTGAATCACTATGTGTCGGGCTCTATCCGATTATGTTTTCGGCGTTGACGTTAGGGGTTTGGGTACGCCGGGCTGTTATCCCATCGAATCGACGGCCCAACGTGCAGCGGCCATTTCGCCGCCCCTTTCGTCGTGCTCACGCCCGGCGCGCCGGCTCAAAAGCGCGATGACTCACCCTCGCGCCGATGTAGCCAGTACTGGCGCGGGCGCTAGACGTCCGCGGCGGTCAAGTCGATGCAACGCAAATCCTGCTACCAATCCCACCAGTGCGAGTCCGCCCCAGAGCAGTTCGTCGGCGCCGGCGTCGCGGGCGGCCTGCAGGAGTGCACCGGTAGCGAGATTGCCGATCAGGATGCCAATTCCGACGATGGTGTTGTAGAACCCATAGTGCGTCGCCACAAGGCGGTTGCCCGCCAAGGACACCACCGTGTCCATCTCAAAGGGGAACACGGCCGCCGATCCGACCGCCAGCAGCGTCGCCGACACCAGCAATGCCACGATGGCCGCCGCGGCGCCGAAGCGGCCGGTGTTGGGAACCACCAACAGTGGCACGAAGGACATCGACAGAATCGTCATGCCGATCGCCAGAGATCGTCCGGCGCCCCAGCGAGCCGAAAACCATCGCGTGATGCGCAGTTGCCCGCCCACCGCGACGAGCCCGGAAACGACGAATACCGCTGCAACGAGCAGTGATTCGTGTTGCGGGGCCAACGCTGCGGCGTGCAGCGGCAAAGCCAGATAGACCTGGAAACTCAACACGTAGGAGCCGATCATCGCGGCGGCGAACCACAGAAAGGCGCAATCAAAGCCCGCCATCTGCGCAGCGGACGCGTCGTCACACTGCCCGCCGACTACCTCGCCCAACACGTCACCCTGGGCTACGCGGCCACCATCGACTCCGCTCAAGGGATAACCGCAGGACGGCGTGACACCAAAGGCACCTGCCACGTGGTTGGCTCCGACATGCTGACCCGCCAGCACCTCTACGTCGCGCTCACCCGAGCCACCGACGAAAACCACCTCTACCTGTCAACCGCCGAGGCCGATCCGCACCGGCTGCTTTCCCCGAAGGCCACCCACCCCGACACCGCCGTCGACGTCCTGACCCGCGCCCTGGCCCGCGACGGCGCTGAGGTGTCGGCCACCACCGCCGCCCGGCACGCCGCTGATCCCACCGCCCGGTTACAGGCCGCGGCCGACATGTACTACGACGCACTCGGTGCCGCAGCCGAGAACCGCCAAAGCACCGGCGTCCGAGACCGACTCGATGAGACCGCCGAGGAGGTGGTGCCCGGGCTGAGCACCCGCCAAGCCTGGCCCGTCCTGCGCCGCAACCTCGCCGTCCTGGCCCTGAGCGGTGCCAACCCACGCCAACTGCTCCTCGACGCCCTGGCCAAAGGCAGCGTCGACAACGCCGCCGATCCCGCGGCCGTGCTGGATCACCGTATCGACCCCGCGGGCACCCACTCGGCCGGCATCGGGGTCCTGCGCTGGCTGCCCGCCATCCCCGGCGCGTTGCGCCATGACCCGAGCTGGGGCGACTATCTGTCCCGCCGCGAACGGCTCGTCGAGACCCTCGCCGACGACATCCGCGCACACGCGCGCGGATGGACCAACGCGACAGCCCCCGCGTGGGCACGCCCGCTAATCGCCGTCAACCCGGCGCTGACCGCCGAGATCGCGGTATTCCGTGCCGCCGTGGGGGTTCCAGCGACCGACACTCGACTGACCGGGGCCCATCAGTACCCGGTGCGGACCCGAGCTGTTCAAGTGTTGCTGCAGCGCCATGCCGCCGCCGGCATCGCAGCGCGCAGCGCCGACAGAACCCGGTGGAACGAGCTCCTCGACGCCATCGACGGCCGCCTGCGCTCCGATGCCTACTGGCCGCAACTGACCGCCAACTTGGCTCACATCGCCCGCGCCACACCGAATTTGCGCCACATCATCACCACCACCGCCCGCCGTGCACCGCTGCCCGACGAACTGCCCGCCGCAGCGCTATGGTGGCGCATCGTCGGCGCAATCTCACCGACCACCACCCTGCACACCACAAATTCGCGGCTACGCCCGCCATGGATCACCGACCTCGACGCAGTGTTCGGCACGGTGCTCGCCGAAACCATCATCGCCGACCTCGCCTGGCCCGGACTCGTCGCCGCCATCGGTGCCGCCGACCCCGATACCTGGACTCCGAGCGACCTGCTTCACCTCGCCGCCGAACACCTCGCCGACGCCAGCGACCACGATTACCCCATCGCGCCCGGTGACTACGCCCAACTGATCACCTACGTCGTCGACGCCTTCACCCACCGCCTGAGCGCCCACCTGAAAACCGTGACGGACATCCCGCTTCCCGACGATGCCCCGCCCGACCGCGACGACGAAGCACTCTTCCCACCCGACCCCGAAAACCCCCACCCGGCAGTCGAACAACACGCACCACTCGACAACGACATCGATATGACCCTGCCCTCGGATCCGCACCTCTTCTTCGAATACGGCACGGGTCCCATCGAAGGGCTGCAATTCGACGACCTCACCGCAACTCGCCCGCCACGCGAATTGCCCATCACCATCGACCTATTGACCAGCCTGCGCCAGGAATATCGAACGGTATGCGACGAACTCACCACGCTCAACGACGATATCGCCGCCGGAAACGGCCCAGCCCTGCGCGCCGCCGCCCAAGACCTCATGCGGATGCGTGGACAGATCGACGCCGACCGCCCCTACAGCCTCGCCGTCATCGCAGTAGCCCTGCAGTGGGACGACGCTGAGGCCACCTACAGCCAGACGCTCCGGCTGATCGACCACGCCCGCGCTCAACTCCAAACCCTGCAAGCCGACCCTGATGTCGACGAACTCGACATCACCTCTGCCCGCCGCGACGTGGATTTCTACACGAGTCTCCTGCCCGACCAGCCGCCAGCTGTCCAGTTCCGGCAATCCTTCGACAACGCTCACGCCGCACGCATCGCCGCCGCCGGCGGCCAGATCATCACCGAGCGGGACATCGCGGTCGCGCGCGGTGACGCTGAACGCGCCGACCTGGCCACCCGCGACGCGCTGCGCGAGCGCCGTCAGGCCCTCCGCCACCAGCTCGAAGACGCCGAACGCGACATCGCCACCGCATTCGCTGCCTCCAACACCGCCGCTACAGACATCCTCGACATGCTGCTGGATTCAGCACAATCCGAACTCGACCTGCTCCGCACCGCCAGCCACCTCGACGTCGACAAGGCGCCCTTGTCCATCCCCGAAACCGCTATGGCGAACCACGACCCCTGGATCGCCGCGCGACTCCAAGCACTAGCCGCGCAGCCTTACCAACTCACCTACACCCACGCCGACAGTACCCACCCCGACACCATCACTGCGCTGCAGACGCTGCGCGCCGCGGCCGACGCCAGCGGACGAAAAGTGCTGTGGCTCAGCATCACCGAAGACGATGCCACGACCGCCCGCGCAGCCGAACTCGCCGACATCACCACCACACTCGGACACCAAGACGTCACCAAACAGCTCTCCTCACTACCGCCGAACGTTATCGTGATCATCGACAACCCCGTCGACGCCGACCCTGGACAACTCGCCGCGGTCACGGGTTACCTCACACACAACGATGCCCGCGTCATCATCCTCGACCCACCACACCACCAATACGGGCCCAGCGCACCCGCCCTGCGCCTTCTAGCCCACACGATTCCCTGGACCATAGATCTGACCAATAGCGCGTCGGAAGACCACCGCAGGACACCCACACCGGCCATCACAATCGCCGACCGCCTCGGTCGCGACCGCCTCAGTCAACGCTGGCGCCAACTACTCACCCAGTACGACACCGCGGCGCGAGCCATCCGATCCACCCACCGACTCCACATCACCCTGAGCTGGCACCACCGCGCACACACCCGCAACGAACCCGATCACTCACTCGACACCGGCATCGATGACTGACTCGAAAAGCATTCGTGCAGAACCCCATCGACGTACCGCAGGACGAAATCCACGATGCGTAACGGCAAACGACCGGAATAGGCCCTCGGGTGGCTGGCAGCCGGCATTCGTCCAGGGTTCTGCGCGCAGGCGAGTAACCTCGAAGCCAAGGACTCCTCCTTCTCTAACCACACGGAGGACTGAGATGGGCAGACCGATCCGACGCCGAGTAACCACGAGCACGAAGCGGGTCCGCATGTGCACCGCTGAGTCCATGCCACTAGAAACCGCCCCCGGCATCCTGCACGCCGTAAAGACGGTCTACACCACCGACCTCGGATTGCCAGAGGGCTGGACCGACGCACAGCGAGAGGAGTTCATCGAATACGAAGCAAACAAGATCACGTGGATGGTGCGGGCGCAAGCAAGCACCCTCGGCGATCGAAGCATCGAGGAATGGACTCGGCGGCACGACGGCCGTGCCCCCGACCCAAGGGTTCGAAGCGCGTTGAGAATCGCGGCACGAGCCCAAGCACTTCACATCGTTCTAAACACCGAGCTTTACGGACTCACCGCCTCAGACACCGAAGACGAAAACCCGGAACAAGTCAGGTCAGCATCATGCTGATTGGCGAAGGTAACTCTGGAATTGTCGTGCCGTAGATGCGCACTCATCATTCGCGAATGACAACGATACGGTTTGACGAAGCTAATTGGTGTGAAATCTTGATCCGCTGACTTCAAATCGGTGGGTCCGAATCTCGCAAACGTTGACCGTGCACGAGGAACACAATTTGGCGCTCGCGCTACTCATCCAAATATAAGTACGCGCGCAAATTTGACACTGGTCATGCCGCGAATTCATAGAAAGACACAGCAGAAGGGGCTGCAGCACTCCGTTGGCGTTGTTCGGGTCCTACTGAACATCGAACAGCTTCCACCGTTACGCGGGATACGTTGTCCTCATTGTCTCGATCTAATGCGGACAAACGACGAAATCCAGGATTAGCCAATTATTTTGGGACAATCATGCTTCTAGTAGTGGACTCAGCTCGTCGACCGTCATACTTTGGAAGAAGCTGAACGGGCCTTTCGAAAGACTCGCAAAGCCAACAGCTGAAGACCAAGGCGCCTCTTTGCCTTGGAGGACCCTGAGGGGGTGAATAGCGTTGACTCTTAGTCCTTTCGATGATCTCCCCTTCCTGCTGCCGGTGCCCCGCGCCGCGGTGCTGCTGGGGATCAGCCGCGCTTCGGCTTATCGGCTCGTGGCTACCGGCGACCTGCCGTCGAGACGACTTGGCGGGCGGGTTTATGTCGTTACTGCGGAACTGCGTCAGATTGTTGCGGCATAATCAAACTGACGGCTCGCCGTGGCGCATCACTGCTCATGCCGAGCGCGAACTTCCGAACGCAGCGGCGAGCAGGTGATGGTCCGACCCGACGGCGCTGACGGCAGCCGGGATAATGAGCGCAACAGGCGCGCCTGCTTGGCTACGACAATGTGCTGCGGACAGAAGACCGGCAGCAAGAAGAAGAACAGTCGCAGCCAAGGAGAACCCAAGTGAACGACGCGCAATCCGCACGTCCGCCCCAGACGCGCGGCGAACGGACCGACAGCTCGATCAAGCGACTGCCCAACGGCGCTGGCTGGCGGGCGCGGCCGACACTCGGGACCGATCCAGTGACTGGTAAGCAGGTCAGGCCCACCAAGGTGTTCGCCACCAAGAAGGCTGCTGTCGACTGGGTGACCAAGCAGCGCCAGCAGTGGAGCTCGTCGACCTGGGCGCCGAAGTCAACGCGAACCTTCGATGAGGTCGCCGACCACTGGCTTACCGTGCGGGAAGCAAACCCATCGATCGGGCCGAATACCGTTCGCGCTGACCGGGAGTCGCTGGCTTACGCACGCCGAGTTTTCGGCGCAGTCCAAGTGCAGAAACTCACTCCCGCGACGCTTGCCGACTGGTCGGCCGGTTTGAAGGGTAAGGACGGCAACACGCTGGCGCCGGCTACGAAGCGGCGAGCCATCATCCGACTGAAATCCGTGATGTCTCACGCCCGCAAGATGCGCTGGCTTACCTACGATCCCGCCGCAGAGCTCGAGTCACCGCAACAGAAGTCGATCACCGCCACCGACGCCGCCGATATTTGGACTCCCGATCAGATGGGCAAGTTCCTCGACCACGTCGCCGCGCACCGGCTCGGCGGCTGCTTCGCACTCACGCTCCTTGGGTTGCGCCGCGAGGAAGTCGGCGGGCTGCGATGGTGCGACATTGACCTCGGCACCGGCGCGCTGCGGATCCGTCGGGCCCGCGTCGATGTCAACGGCAAAGACACCATAGTTCCGACGAAGACCGATAGGTCGGCGCGCGAGTTGCCGCTTCCGCCGCGCGAGCTGGCGATGATTAGGACGATGCGGTCTGTGCATCTGCGTGAGCGACTAGCCGTCGGCCGGCCGCTGACTGACGACGACCTGCTACTCTCGCGGACCGACAGCACGTGGTTGCCCGTGCGCGACTACTCCCGCGAGTTCGCCGTCCAGCGAAAGGCCGCCGGACTGAAGGCGATCACGCTGGGCAAGCTGCGGCACTCGAACATCTCACGAATGCGCGCGGCGGGCGTCGCCGCCGATGTCGTCGCCGCCTGGCACGGTCACACCGAGCGGATGACGCAGGCGGTCTACGGACGAGTGACCGACCAACGCCTAAACGCCGCGTCGGCGGTGTTCGCACTGCCAGCCGTAGGACAGAGTTAGGACAATCAGCCCAAGCGGCGAGCTTCCAGCGAACCAGACAAACGGGTTACATCAGCGTTCAAAGCCATACGGTGTCAAGTGGAGCTAAGGGGACTCGAACCCCTGACCCCCACACTGCCAGTGTGGTGCGCTACCAACTGCGCCATAGCCCCTTGTTGTGCTCATCGAAGTTACACCACCTGCGGTAGGCCCTCAAAATCGCAGGTCAGGGCACTTCGCCGCCGGCCTCCGGCCCGAGCGGACGCGCCGACGTATGCCCAGCTGGCGGTAGGCCACGGGTCTCCGGGGCGAACGTCCAGCCGATTGCCGCAATAAAGAGAACCGCGCCGCTGACGACGAACGCCCAGCCGAACGACAGATGCTGGGCGATCAATCCGACGACCAGCGACCCGCCGATCGATCCGAAGTCGACCATCATCTGGAAAAGGGCGACCGGTCCCCCGCCCCGGGACTTGTTGCCGACGATGTCGGCGACTGCCGCCTGCTGAGGCGAGATGAAGATGCCCGTCGCCGCCCCCGAGAAGTACGCGGTCACCAGAAAGATCACGAGCGAGCTCGTCACGCCGAGCAAACTCGTGGAGATCGCTGCGGCCAGCAGTCCCACGATGAGCAACTTGCGCCGCCCGATCCGGTCGGACAGGTAGCCGCTGGGGATCACCACTGAGACGTTGCCGATGGCGAACGTCGCCAACGCCAGGCCCGCGATGCCGGTCCCGCGGCCCAGCCCCTCCACGATGAACAGCGGCACCAAGGCGATACGCAGTCCGAACGCCGCCCATCCCGTCGCGAAGTTGGATAGCAGCGCGGCGAGGTAGGCACGGTGCCGCAACACCTCTCGGAGGGTGACAGCAGGCTCGTCGGATTCCTCGGGTGCGGCCAGCGAGCTCCCCCGCAGACTGAAGAACACCACCCCGGCCGCGACGAGCAGCGCGACCCCGTAGATGGCGAACGGTGCCGCCAGACCCAGCCCGGCCGTCAGGCTGCCGAGCACCGGCCCCCCGACCGATCCGATGAGGAACCCCGACGAGAACAGGCCTGCGACGCGACCGCGTGCATCCTGAGGCGAGATCCGAATCATCAAGGCCAGCGACGACACCGAGAACATGGCAGACCCGAGGCCGCCGAGCGACCGGAACAGCAGCAACTGCCAATACGTCTGCGCGAACGCGCACACCGCGGTCGACACGGCGACGATCAGCAGGCCGTTGATGTAGACCCGACGCTCCCCCAGCCGCTGGACCAGCCAGCCGGCCGGCGGAGCGGCCACCAACCGCATCAACGCGAACGCCGTGATGACGAAGGTCGCCGCGCTGATGCTCACACCGAAGTGGCGGGCATACTGCGGAAGAACCGGCGAGACGACTCCGTAGCCGAGCGCGACCACGACGTTCGCCGAAACCAGCAGCCAGACCTCACGCGGGAGTTTCGGCTTGCCACCCTGGCCGGGACTGTCTGTCGAGCAGTCGGCCTCCGCGTCAGAACTCACGCAATGACTTTATTCACCACTTCCTTGGCCGCTTCCTGCACCTCGGCAAGATGGTCCGGCCCGCGGAACGACTCGGCGTAGATCTTGTAGACGTCCTCGGTACCCGACGGGCGCGCAGCGAACCACGCGTTCTCCGTCGCCACCTTGAGACCGCCGAGCGGCGCGCCGTTGCCCGGCGCCGTCGTCAGCTTCGCGGTGATCGCCTCGCCCGCCAGCTCAGTGGCGCTGACCTGCTCGGCCGACAGCTTGGCAAGCCGCGCCTTCTGCTCACGGTTGGCGGGCGCGTCGATGCGGGCGTACGTTGGCGCACCGTACTTTTCGGCGAGCGCGTCGTATCGCTGCGACGGCGTCGAACCAGTCTTCGCCAGGATCTCCGACGCTAGCAACGCCAGGATGATGCCGTCCTTATCCGTCGTCCACACCGACCCGTTGCGCCGCAGAAACGAGGCCCCGGCGCTCTCCTCGCCGCCGAAACCGATAGTGCCGCTGAGCAATCCGTCGACGAACCACTTGAAGCCCACCGGAACCTCGACCAATTTGCGGCCCAGCCCGGCGACGACGCGGTCGATGATCGACGAACTCACCGCGGTCTTACCGACGGCCGTGGACGCCGGCCACTCGGGCCTGTTGGTGAAAAGATAGTCGATCGCCACAGCCAGGAAGTGGTTCGGATTGAGCAGCCCGCCATCGGGTGTGACGATGCCGTGGCGGTCGGAGTCCGCGTCGTTTCCCGTCGCGATCTGATAGCTGTCGCGGTTGGCGATCAATGACGCCATCGCGTTGGGCGAACTGCAGTCCATCCGAATCTTGCCGTCGGTGTCGAGCGTCATGAACCGCCACGTCGCATCGACGAGCGGGTTGACCACGGTGAGCTTCAGGTTGTGTCGCTCGGCGATGGCGCCCCAGTAGTCGACGCTCGCGCCACCCAGCGGGTCGGCGCCGATGCGGATTCCCTCGGCGCTGATCGCATGCAGATCCACGACGTTGGGCAGGTCGGCGATGTAAGCGTCGAGGTAGTCGTGACGCTCCGCGGTCTTCAGGGCGCCGGCCAGCGGTATCCGTTTCACATCCTTGAGGCCGTCGCGCAGGATCTCGTTGGCCCGCTTGGCAATTGCACCGGTGGCGTCGGTGTCAGCAGGTCCGCCGTTGGGCGGGTTGTACTTGAAGCCGCCGTCACGTGGCGGATTGTGCGACGGTGTGACGACGATCCCGTCGGCCAGATCGCCGTCACGTCCGTCGTTGAAGGTCAGGATGGCATGGCTGACGGCAGGCGTCGGGGTGAAGCGGTCCGCTGAATCGATCATCGCGACGACGTCATTGGCGGCGAGCACCTCGAGCGCCGACGCCCACGCGGGTTCGGAGAGCGCGTGCGTGTCGCGTCCGATGAACAGCGGGCCGGACGTGCCCTGCGCGTGCCGGTACTCGACGATGGCCTGGGTCGTCGCGACGATGTGTGCCTCGTTGAACGCCGCATCCAGGCTGGAGCCGCGATGGCCCGACGTGCCGAACATCACCTGCTGGTCGACGTTGTCGGGGTCAGGTTCGACGGTGTAGTAGGCCGTGACTACCTGAGCCACATCGATGAGGTCTTCGGGTTGCGCCGGTTGACCGGCGCGGGGGTTGGCCGCCATGTGTCCAGTCTGCTCTGTTTCCGCGCCGCGCACCGCAGCGGCGAAGAGAATTCAGGCCGACGGCGACAGTTCGTCGCACTGGCTACGCGAGGAGCGACGTCTGCTGCGACGACGATTCGGGTACCAGCAGCACCGCTCGGGCGTGTTTGCGAGTCAACTGGTGGGCTACGGACTGTCCGGCGAAGGTGTCGATGAACGAGTGCACTCCACCCCGTGGTGCGCCGAGGACGATCATCACGGCGTCGACCTGTTCGGCAAGCTCGGCGAGCACATCGGGTGGACGGCCATGCATAGCGTGGTACGTCCAGTTCGCGCCGAGTTCGTCCAGCAGCTTTCGTGCGGCGACGGCGTGGGCTTCCACGCTGGCGTGGAACTGCTGTTCGTAATCCCACGCGTCCGGATCGATGGGTAGGTCGGCGATATCGGCGATGTGCACGACGTGCAGGTGGGCGTCAAGATGCCGTGCCAGCTTCACCGCGTAACGCAACGCCGCGGCGCTCGCGGGCTCACGATCCCAGCCGACCACCAACTCCGCAGAGGTCCGCGTCGTGGATTCGCCAAGGTCTGTCATAGCGGGCCACCTCCATCGGTCGAAAATTTCAGGCGTTCAGAGCGTCCGCACCACAACAAGTCCGAGCGCGCATGCCGCGACCGATAGCACCAGGGAAGCGAGCGCGTTGAGCAACGCAAGCCCTCGCCGGCCTTGCTGGACCAGTCGCACGGTCTCGAAGCTGGCGGTGCTGAAAGTCGTGTAGCCGCCGCAGAATCCGGTGCCCAGCACGGTCTGCCAGGCGCTGGACTGGTCGTGGAACAGCACCATCCCGGCGAGCACGCCGAGCAACAGCGACCCCGTGATGTTGATGACGACAGTGGCCAAGGGAAACGGGGACTGCCAGCGCTGTTTCGTCCATGCGTCGAGCAGGAACCGGGTGACGGCGCCCGAGGCTCCCGCGAGGAAGGTGAGTATCGCGATCATGCGGGCGACCTCCTACGGTGCACCGCTGCCGTGATCACGATGCCAAGCCAGGCGGTGAACACACCGCCCACGACGCCGAGTAGGCCGTAACTGACGGCGGTTCCGAAATCGCCGTGTCGGCCCAGCAACACGATCTCCAGTGCGAAGGTGCTGTAGGTGGTGAACGCCCCACAGAACCCGGTGCCGGCGCAGAGGCGGGCGCGGCGACGCCATCCCGAGTCCTCGCCGAGCCGCGCGAGGCCCTCGAGCAAGCCGCCCAATACGAAGGCGCCGCACAGGTTGATCAAAAACGTCGCCCACGGCCACGATGCGCCATCGTGCGGCAGGGCCTTCTCCACGTAATAGCGCAGCGCCGTTCCGGCGATACCGCCGAGGAATACCAAGGCCATCGCCGATGGCCGTAGGTGCAGCGGCCGTAGCGGTTTGGCCGGCGCGTCGGGATCCGTCAGCAACTCGGCGTGGGAGTCGGCGGCCCTCGGCGACGTCCCCTCGCCGGGTACGCCTCCGTCGTCGTTCGGGTGCTTCATGCCCGACGGTTCTGAGGTCATGTATTAGGTACCTGATCCATCGCAATGACGGCAGGAACTATCAGCCAATTGGCGGTTCGAGCGACTAGCTCGGGCGAGATCCATCACCACTTCGAAGGACTGTACCGCTCTAGCTGCGGATATCGCGATACAAGCGCCGACACCCTCGATCGCAAAAGGTAAGGCTAGCCTCACCTCTGATTCGCGTGTACCGTCCCACGCCGTGACTTCGTCTAATCCGCAAGCCGTGAGCGCTGCTCTCACCGAGATCCTGCGCGAAGACATGAACGTAGACATCCGCAGGGTCACCCGTGAATCCAGACTGATCGACGACGTCGGGCTCGACTCGGTGGCATTCGCAGTCGGAATGGTGGCCATCGAGGACAAACTCGGGGTGGCGCTGTCCGAAGAGGACCTGCTCAGCTGCGACACCGTGGGCGATCTCGAAGCGGCCATCCACGCGAAGGTGCCCGCGGCCCACTTGGACTCGTGACCGTCCTGGCCGCGGCGCTGTCGGCCGCGATGCAAGGAGCCAAGACCCAGTTGTCGGTGCTCGATACCGACAGCGATAGGTGGATTCACCATCCCTGGCAGGAGGTCCACGCGCGGTCGGAGAACGTTGCCGACCGCATCGTCGACGACGGATCCACTTCGGTCGGCCTCGTCGGTGAGCCGACCATCGAGTACCTCGCCGCGATACCGGGCGCCTTCTTCGCGGGTGCGGGGCTGTCGATCCTGCCGGGACCGATTCGGCGCGCCGATCCCGCGCAATGGGCACGGACGACTTTGGACAGGTGGCGCAGCATCGGAGTGACGACGGTGTTCAGCCACGGCGCCGAGCTGAAACTGCTGCGCGAGCAGGCCGACGGAGTCGACGTTCACGATCTCGTCGACGTGGCCCACGCCCGCCGGTCCACCACCTTCGAAGGCCCCCAGACAGCCGACGTCGCCATCCTGCAGGGCACTGCGGGTTCCACCGGAACCCCACGCACAGCGCAGATTTCGTCCGCCGCCGCCCTGGCCAACCTTCGCGGACTGACCACGCGAATCAATATCGATGGCGATTCCCGACTGCAGAGCTGGCTACCGATCTACCACGATATGGGCCTTGCGGTCATGCTCGTATCCACGCTCGCCCAAGCAGATCTTTGGCAGGCGCCCACAAAGGCCTTTTCCAGCAATCCATTTGGTTGGTTGAACTGGCTTCACGAGAGCAGGGCCACGATGACCGCGGCGCCCAATATGGCGTTCAACATCATCGGCAAGTACGGCAGCGGCCTATCCGGTCTCAATCTGAGCAATCTCGGCTACACGCTCAACGGCGGCGAGCCCGTCGACTGTGACGGCTACGCACGCTTCTCCGCAGAGATGGCCCGCTTCGGTTTCAACCCTAATTCGCTTGCCCCGTCCTATGGGCTTGCCGAATCTACCTGTGCGGTAACCATTCCCGAGCCCTTCTCGGGTCTTCGTGTTGACGAGGTCACCGTCACCACCAATGCGGGCGAATCCACCAGGCGCTTTGCCGTTCTCGGCCACCCGATCGACGGCATGGAGATTCGGGTGAACACCGAGCAGCCTCACACCACCGAGGTAACCGATCGTCAGGTCGGAGAGATCGAGATCCGCGGCACGTCACTCATGAACGGGTATGTCGGCGTGGCACCGATCGATTTTCGCGATTGGCTGCCCACCGGGGATCTCGGATACCTGACCGACGAGGGCCTCGTCGTCTGTGGCCGCGCGAAGGAGCTCATCACGGTGGCGGGACGCAACGTATTCCCCAACGAGATCGAACGCATTGCCGGCCAAATCGACGGCGTGCGTGACGGTTGCGTGATCGCGATCGGCACGGGTGAGGCAACGGCACGCCCGCGGCTGATCATCACCGCGGAGTTCAAAGGCGATGACGAACCCGCAGCGCGCAGTGCCGTGGTGGCCCGCGTCGCATCCGAATGCGGTGTGGTGCCCGCCGATGTGGTATTCGTCAAACCCGGTGCGCTGCCACGCACGTCCTCGGGCAAGCTGCGCCGGCTGGAGGTCAAGCGCAGCCTAGAAGGAGCCAGCCGATGACCGTCGCCCTCCCCGCGGACGAGGACTACTGCGAGCTGCTCGACCGCGTCTTCGACGACCGGGTGACGAAGTGGACGGCCGAGGCCGAAGAGACCGAGCGATTTCCCCGCCAGCTCATCGAATACTTTGGTGAATCAGGTATTTTCGCCGCCAAGTGGCCCGACGGCCGGCAGCAGTCGGACGTCGCGAAGGTGATCGCGCTGGCGCGCAAGCTCGGAACGCTGGGGTCGGCAGGCATCGGCGTCGGCGTGGGACTGCACGACTCGGCGATCGCGATCCTGCGGCGGTTCGGTAAGTCGAATTACCTGCGCAACATCGCCGAGCAGGCGATTCGCGGCGGGGCAGTGCTGTGCATCGGTGCCTCCGAACAATCGGGTGGCTCCGACCTGCAAATCGTCGGGACCGAGGTCCGGTCGGTCCGGGACGGGTTCGAAGTCAAGGGCATCAAGAAGTTTGTGTCGCTGTCCCCGGTCGCCGACCACGTCATGGCGGTGGCCCGCAGTGTCGACCACGATCCGAACAGCAAGCACGGCAGCGTGGTCGTCATCTCCGTCCCGTTGGCACAGTGCGAAATTCAGCCTCAGTACCGCAAGGTCGGCGCGGGTCCGCTGGACACCGCCGCTGTCCACATCGACACCTGGGTGCCCGCCGACGCATTGGTCGCGCGTGCGGGTATCGGACTGGCCGCGATCTCCTGGGGACTTGCACAGGAGCGAATGTCGGTGGCGGGCCTGGTGTCGACGTCGGCTCAGCGTGTCATCGGACTCACGCTGGCGCGCATGATGACTCGCCGACAGTTCGGCCATACCTTGTATGAGCACCAGGCGCTGCGGCTGCGCATGGCCGACCTGCAGGCACGCGTCGACATGCTGCGTTATGCGCTTGACGGCATCGCGGCGACGGGCACGCTGGATCTCCGCGCCGCTGCGGCCCTGAAGGTCAACGCGGCCCGGCTGGGCGAAGAGGTGCTCAACGAATGTATGCACATCTTCGGCGGTTCGGGCTATCTGGTGGACGAGACACCGCTGGGCCGATGGTGGCGCGATATGAAGCTGGCGCGCGTAGGTGGCGGCACCGACGAAGTGCTGTGGGAGTTGGTCGCCGCGGCGATGAAGCCCGACTACGACGGCTACGCCGAGTTCAACCAGCTGCCCTAGTTCTTGGCGAGGTTCACCAGGAACTCGATCGTGCCCGTCGGTTCGACGGTCACGAATCCGGCGAAATCTGGTGGCGTGACGTTGAAGTCGGTCCAGGTGGCCGGGACAGAGCCGGCGGCGACGATGGTGTCTCCCGCGCGTTGGACATCCACCTTGGCGGTGACGTCGCGTGCGACCCCCTTGACCGTCAGGCTCACCGGCACGTCCAGCGTCACCGACGCACCGCTCTCGGGCACGGCGGCGACGTCGACCGGCTGAGTCACACGCAGCTCGGCGGTCGGGAACTTGCCGGTGTCGAGAATGTCCTCGCCGCGAAACTGGTTGTCGCGCGCGCTTTCCGGGGAGGTGATCGACGCCACGTCGACGGTGAACGTCGCCGACTCCAGCTTCTGCGCGGCCACCACGGCCTCGCCGGTGACCTTCGTGGTCCGGCCGTTGACGGTCAGCGGTGAGCCCCGCAGGATCTCGTCGACGCGATAGCCGGCCTGCGTGCGTTTGGCATCGTCGTCCGGCCCCGGCACCACCGTCCACGTCCCATTGACGTCGGTGGTCGCCGCCTCCGTCTGGCCGGGCAACGCCAGCTCGGCGTCGGCCTCACCGGCGATGAACTCACGATAGATCCACGGTCCGGCCGTGAACCCGACAATGGCGAGGACGATCAGGATGCCCAGCCCCCACAGGACAAGCTTCTTCATGGCAGCGAACGCTAGCCGATGTCGGGTGCCTCCGACGGTGAACGTGGCAGCGCGTACAACGCCATTCGCCGGTTCGACATGTCGTGCTCGCCGAGGAAAACACCCCCGGCATACTCGCAAACTGCCCGTGCCCCGGCGTTGCGGTGGTCGGGGTCGAACATGATGCGACGGCAGCGAGGTTCGAGCTCGAAAATGTTGGCGACCAAGCGAGGCAACATGATCGGCGCGATCCCGCGATTGACGAATCGCATCTCCGCGATCGCCGCATGCAGGCCGATGTCATGAGGATCTGCGTCATAGCGCGGGGCTATCGAGTCCTTCGCCGCGCGGTACAGCTCGACATAGACGAAGTCCTGGCCGCGGAAACTACCGATGAACGGCCGCGAGTAGTCACCGTCCAGTTGGGCCTGCAGGTAACGCTGCCAGCGCTGCGGCGGCCAGTCGTATTCCCACGACTCCACCAGGTGCGGGCGGTTCATCCACTCCGAGATCATCTCGGCGTCTGCGGTGGCGTCGGCCAGCCTCACGCCGTACGGCTCGCGCAGAGCCGGCGTCGGCGGTGCACCGACGGCGCGGACCTCGTCGGAAATCGGTGTCAGCTGGCGCGGCAAGACGGGTGAGGGGGCCTCGTCGATGTCGGTCATCGCCGGCCAAGCCTACCCGAGCGACTGAGGGTAGGTTTACCTACCTTCCTCTCGCCTCGGAACGCAGCCCGGAAGCCCAGCGCGTCGCCACCGCCGAGACCAGGCCGCGGCGACTGCCGCGTCTTCGCTCCAATGCCGAGAGCGTGAAGTCCTAGGTCCATGGGGCGATGGTCGCACGCCGGGCGCGGATCACCCGAACAGTTCGTCGATTGCCTTCTGCTCCAAGTCAATCCATGTGGCGACCCGCTCGCGGACCTGCGCGACTTCGTCCTCGGCGAAGTGCCGGGCCCCATCCGGTGTGATCCGGCAGATATCCATCGGACCACCGATGCTCGGCGAGGACGTGTCCAGCGTGTCGAGTACCCGCAGGGCTGCCACGACGCCGTAGTCGACACTGCGCTTGGACATCTGGAAATGGGCGAGCAGCGCGTAGGCCTGCTGGGCCATCGGCGAGCCACTGCCCACTGCTTGAAAACCGGTCTCTTCGTGGTGTCCGATCAAGCCGTGCGGATCGATGTCGACGATGAACGGCTTTCCGTCGGAGTAGCCCGCGGCCAACATGTACGTCGCGGGTGTCGCACCGGGTTTCCCACCGGGAACCTCAGGGATGAAGGTGCTGTAGTGCTGTTCGAGCACGGGCACCACGCGCTGCTGGAGGGCGTGCCCGACATCGGGCGCTTCGACGATGGCGTCCGCCTCGGCATCGAAGATTTGCTCCAGGTCGAACAAGACGGCCCGAGACCCGCTCCCACCCCACGCCGCGTGCTTGCCAAGTGCATGCAGCTTCTGGGCTGGATAGCTCACTGCGCGCACGGGATCGGTGATTTGCGAGTCCGACGCCATCACCAGCCCATCGGCACATCGCAATGCGAGAACGACCGTCACACCTCACCTCGTACCCAGATGGTGTTCGTCTCACTCCGCACGTGGAATCGTGAAGGGATGGATGTCGACCGCGTAGCGGAACTTCAGCGCTGGCAGGACTCCGGGGCTTTGTGGGAGGTGCTCGCCCGAAAGAGCGGCTCCGTCACGGTTGCATTGTTGCGGTGCGACGGCGGTGAGGAGATGGAACGGTTCACCTCCGACGATCCGCGTCTCTTGGCGTTCATCGGCGACCGGCGCAGCAGCGACGAGCAGTGAAAGCCACGGAAGCCCCGCCCAAAGGACGGGGCTTCCGCTGACGTGTCATCAGAACGGCGCGGTTCTGAAACCACCTTCCCACTGCACGCCCCACGCGTTCAGGTCACTGTTCCACTCCACTGGGAGCCATGGGGCCCAGTAAGGCGGCGGCGGTGCAGGTGGCGCCCACACCGGCACGAAGCCACGATGCCCTGGCGGCGGAAGGCCGCGCTGCCCCGGCGGCAACGGATTGCCCGGGCCACCGACATTCACACCCGGACCTGGGTCAGGCCACGGCGGGCCCGGCCACTTCGGATCGGCGTTGCCGACACCTGCTCCAGCCCCGAGTGCACCGGCGGCAAGAGCGCCGGCGCATATCGCCGTGACGACGCTCTTTTTGATACTCATCAGGTCGACTCCCTCGATCGGCGCATCCGCGACATGCGGAAATGCTGGTCAATTGCGACCCCCGACGTCTTCAGGCTACCCACCGGCAGATGCGGCCTAAACGCCTGCTCGACGCACCAGATCGACAAACGCTGCCAGGGCCGCATCGACCCCATCGCGATCGTCGGTGGCGACCAGATCAAGCAACAGACCCCGCGCGACGGCCAGACCCAACCGCATCATCACGGGATCGACCGCTTGGGCGGCGTCGTCGGTCAGCCAGTCGTCCACGGCGCCCGGCAGCATTCCCGAGAACGGCGCCTCGCCCTGTGCGCCGCGCGCGTAGCACTCGAAGAACAGGCGCTCGAAAGGGCGCAGTTCGGGCCTGCGCAGGTCGCCCCACATCGCGCCGATGGCGTCGGCTGGTTCGGTGGGGAGGTCACTCATCATCGACATCTGACGACGTTCAACCTCCCCGACTATCGCGAGCAGCAGTTCGTTACGGGAGCCGAAGTGGTGCAACAGCATCCGATGGCTCGTCCCGACCGCCGCCGCAACGTCGCGCAACGACCGGTCACCGATCCCGCGCGCAGCGAATTCCGCGACCACTGCGTCGAGCAGTTCTTGGCGGCGCTCGAGGTCAGGAGGCCGGGCCATTGAGGTGGTGCGACTGCTCGCTTCGCGCTTTCAGGCCCGCGGCCTCCAGCTCGAGGTATCTCCGCGTCAGTCGGCGCATGAGTAGCCCGACCAAAGCTCCAATCGGTCCGCCCTGGTCGATTTGCTGACGTACTCGGGTACGGCCGTCGGCGAGCGCCTCGACGTCATGACTCGCCTTGGTCAGCCCACCGGGCGAACGCTGGACCCACGTCCATGACCTGCCCGGTTCGACATCCGTGACCTCCCAGACGAGCTTCGGCATGCGCGGCTGCTTGATCTCGAACCGTTTGCCCACTGAAATGCCGGGTCCGTCGAGCGCAACCAGGCTGGTGACCGAGGCCGTCCATTCGGGCCAGCGTTCGACGTCGCTGAAGACATCCCAGACGACTGCGGCCGGTGCGTCGATCTCGACGCCATCGTCGGTAATCATGTACCGCACGGTACATCAATTAGGGCCGGTACGGAAGTATCCGGCTCCGCGCAAACAGCCGAAAGTCCATGCGGAAACGGCTGGACCGCCACTACCGTCGAGCAAACAGCCGAATCTCCATCGGCTGATACGAGAAGGGCCCGTCCATGGCTATGAAGTTCCTGGCAACGACGCCAACCGGCTATGGACGTTTCATCGGCAGGGTCGGCGCGCTGGCGGTCGCGCTGGGAATCGGCGCCGCCGTCGTCAACAGCCCGGGTCTGGCGTGGGCACAGGACGGACCGTCCGGTGCCTCGGACTCGTCCGCCGGCGGCGCGGGAACGACGGACACCGGTTCCGCGGGAGGACAGGGCTCGAGCGGGACGGCCACAACCGGTGTCACGGGCGGAACGGCCGCGACGGATGCATCGGGCGCGACGGGTGCATCGGGCGCGAGGATCGGTGTGAACGCCGGCAACGACGACGCGAACAATGGCGAAGACGAAGACGAAGACGATGACGATGACGATGGCGATGGCGATGAGGATGAGGGATCGCCCAATGACGGCGAAGGATCAGTTGGGGCGAAGAAAAACGATGGCGACGACTCGAACCGCATGACCCGCAAGCTGAATACGCGTAGCAGCCGCGTCTCGCTGGACGAGCATGTCAACACCGTTCGGCAGGCATTGACACCCCCGCGGACAGTAGCCACCACGTCGACGGTCAACGACGCAGCAGAAGCGCGAGACACAGTGAGCACCGCCGCGGTCGCCGATCCACCGCCTGCCCCGGTCGAAAAGGTCTTCGCCGCGATCGTCCCACCGTCGTCAAAGAAGTCGTCGCCGGCGGCCGCGCCCACCGCCACAGTGTCCACCGCCACAGTGTCCACCGACATCGGCGGCGTGGTCGGTACGGTGTTGTCCGCCTTGGGTTTCAGCTCGCAAGCGACGAGCGGCCCGCTCGCACCAGCGCAGTCTCCGATGCTGTGGGCGATGCTGGGCGTGGCACGCCGCGAGATCGGCAATACCGCGTCGCCGGCTCTCGTTTCCGCGGCCAGTCAGCCGGTCGCGGCGCTGATGGTCGAGGACGTGTCGACTACCGCCGCCAGCCCGCTGGCGACCCCGGAGCAATTGGAAGCCGAACGGCTAGCCACCCAGACGGCGAATTCCCTTCCGGTAACACTGATGAAAATTGTTCTCCGGCAGCAATTTCTGTCGGCCGCTCACAATCTGTCCGGCCCCGACGGCGTAGATGCGGAGAACATGGCGGCGCTCGACAGAGCTGTCGACGAGTACGCAATGGGCGCAGCGTTTCAGCAACTCCTGCTCGACTCGATGAACCCGACGGTGGTGACGCAAGTCGCCCCGCCGCACTCCTGGTTCGGCCAGAACGTCCCCGGCTCCCGGATTCTGTACGACAACCCGGACACCATCTATCGCTTCATGGGCGTCAACGGTTCGTCGGAATACGTGATCAGTGGCCAGTTCCACGATTGGAACGACCTGGACGCGCGGCCTTCGAACATCACCTTCAGCGTGCTGGAGGGCTTGGCCGGAACTACATCTACGGTCCTGACAGTCGACGACGAATTCGAAGTCGACGCAAATGGGAATTTCGTCATCACGGTGAGCATGGAGCCCGCGAACGGACGGCCGAATCACCTGCAGCTCACCAAGGGTTCCACGATCATCGCGGCGCGCGACACATTGGGCGATTGGAACGACGAAACCCCGATGAGCCTTTCCATTGAGCGTGTTGGTGGTCCGCCCGATAGCTTGTTCGCCCAGATCGGTGGCTTTGCCTTCCTCGGAAACTTCGTGGTCGGCAATCCCCTGCTCACCAACCTGGTGTCGTTGATTCCGCCACTGCCGCACATGCCGCCACTGCTACGCGGCGTGTTCAGTGCAGCGATCCTGATCGTCAGGGGCGGAAACGAACAGGCCAAGTACATGGCGCTGGCGACGACGGACCCAGAGACCGGCGAACCCCGCGCCGTCAACACCGTCAGCCAGCCAGCCAGCAATGCGGAATTCCTGGCGAATCAACTGCAGAGCAACGGCCACTTCCAACTCGAGGACGGTCAAGCCCTCGTGCTGACCATCGATCCGGGCGACGCCGGGTATTTCGTCGTTCCCACTTACAACATCTGGACGATCACCGACAACTACTGGGACGAGCCGGCCAGCCTGAACATAGAACAGGCGCGGGAGGATCTCGATGAGAATGGCGTCGGCACCGGCAAATACACAGTCGTGATCTCGCCGACTGATCCCCTTGCCGCGAACTGGATTTCGACGAACGGATTGAACCAGGGGACGCTTGCCATCCGATTCCAGGACATCGATCCGATGTCACCGAATCAACCCAATATCGTCGTCCGCGGTGTGATGACGCACGACGAGCTACACCAATTCTTGTCCGAAGACGAGTTTGTCACCCAAGCGGAGCGCGACGAGCAACTGGTACTACGCCGGGCCGGTTTCGACAGACGCTGGACGTAGTACGTACGCATGGGAGACCCCTCCGCCGACGCCGTATTCAATCGGCTCAGCCGCCGCGAGGTCGCACTCGATCTCGTCGAGGCAGTCGAGGACGAGGTCGTCGATTCCGTCGGAACTGTCGCTCTGCCGTCCGCCGAGCCCACGCTCGTCCTGCAGAAGATGGAGAACAAGCTCGTCCGGCATCATCTGGCCAAACCGGACGTGTTGAGAGACGAAGAATTACGCAGGCTGCGTTACATCCTCAACTTCGCCCGGCTCGCCGACTTCGAACCCGGCGCCGCGGGGCCCGGCGGCAGACGCGGACGCGGCGACGTCTCGGTGGGCGGTGAAGTTGCGCCGTGGCGCGCCAGGGTGGCCGATGCGCTGTACGGTCCGCTGCGTGAGGAACGTGACCCGGCAAAGGCATTGGCGAAGGCGCGCGATGTCCTGGCGGAACTGACCGACGACCAGGACGAGCAACGTCGTCAGCTGATCGACAATCACGGGAATGACTTCTCCCCCGCCGAACTCGATGCCGAGGTCGGATACAAGAAACTCGTCACCGTACTCGGCGGCGGTGGCGGTGCGGGGTTCGTCTATATCGGCGGCATGCAACGACTGCTCGAGGCCGGTCAGGTACCGGACTACATGATCGGCTCGTCATTCGGATCGATCATGGGCAGTGTGGTCGCCCGGGCTCTGCCGGTGCCCATCGAGGAGTACGTCGAGTGGGCCAAGACCGTGTCGTACGGCGCGATCCTGGGCCCCGAGCGCCTTCGCCGCAGGCACGGGCTGGCCGGTGTGTTTTCGTTGCGCTTCGACCAGTTCGCCGATGCGCTGTTCAGACGTGCCGATGGCGAGCGGATGCGGATGTCGGACTTGGCGATTCCGTTCGACGTCGTGGTCGCCGGTGTGCGCAGGCAGCCGTACGCGGCTCTGCCGTCGAGGTTTCGCCGCCCGGAACTGGCGGCCTTGCAGATGCGGACGTTGCCCTTCCTCCCCATCGGTATTGGGCCACAGGTAGCGGCCCGGTTGTGGCAGGTGTCTGCATTCATCGACCTGCGGGTCGTCAAGCCGGTCATCATCGGCGACAACGACCAGACTCGCCAGTTCGACGTCGTTGACGCGGCATCCTTCTCGTCTGCCATTCCTGGTGTGCTGCACCATGAAACGAGCGATCCTCGAATGGTCCCGATGCTCGACGCGCTGTGTGAAGACAAGGAGGTCGCCGCTTTGGTCGACGGCGGCGCCGCCAGCAACGTGCCCGTCGAGCTGGCGTGGAAGCGGGTACGCGACGGCAGGCTCGGCACCCGCAATGCCTGCTATCTCGCATTCGACTGCTTTCACCCGCAATGGGATCCCCGTCATTTGTGGCTGGTTCCGATCGCCCAGGCGGTCCAGTTGCAGATGGTGCGCAACTCTCCGTATGCCGACCATCTGGTGCGATTCGCACCGACGCTGTCGCCCGCGAATCTCGCACCGTCGGCGGCGTCCATCGACCGCGCCTGCACGTGGGGACGAAAGAGCCTCGACAAGGCCATCCCCGTGACGACGGCGCTCCTTCGGCCGACGTGGTGGGAAGGTGACCGGTCTGCGGTCCCTGGCGCCGAGCCCGCCCACCCGGCATCGGTGGCGTCGCCGATGAGCGCGGTGATGGCGGCGACCCACGAGCCCGCGAACCGGTTGGCGCGGTGGCGAAATCGACGCCTGACGTGATTCGGGCCGCCGTCAGATGACCGAAAGCGTCGCGGTGATCGGCGCCGGGCCCGGCGGGCTCGTCACGGCACGGTGGCTGTGGTCGCAGGGGTTCGAGCCGACGATCTTCGAGCAGCAGCCCCAGTTGGGCGGGCAGTGGACCGGGCTGCCGGGTTTCAGCGGTGTGTGGCCGGCCATGTACACCAACACCAGTCGCGTGTTGACGGCCTTCAGCGACCTGGAGCACCACGGCGACCAGACGTTCCTGTCCAACCGCGACGTCCTCACCTATCTGAACCGGTACGCCGACATGTTCGGTCTGCGGACCCGTATCCGGTTCGGACAACGGGTGAACCACATCCGTCGCACCCGAACCGGATGGGAGGTGACGCTCAACGGCACCGAAGAAGCCTTCGACCGCGTCGTGGTGGCAACCGGCAGGTTCCGCTCACCCGCCATACCCGAAGTGGCGGGTATCGAGACGTTCGCCGGCTCCGCAGGCGCGTTGTCGACGTTCGACTACCGGGGAGCGAATCCCTATGTGGGTAAGCGTGTTCTAGTGGCGGGCTGCGCGGTCAGCGCGTTGGACATCGCCACGGAACTGGCACACCTCGGTGCGACACGGGTCGTCGTCACCCAGCGACGACAACGCTACGTCCTAGCCAAGTTCACCGCGGGCATCCCATCCGACCATCGGATCTTCACGCGGTATGGAGCGCTGGCGAACGAAACACTCTTATCGACCGAGATCGATCGCCAACTCAAGGAGATCGTGATCGAAGCCAACGGCAGCCCCGAGCAGTACGGTGCGCCAGCGCCTGATACGTCATTGTTCGCCGCCGGTGTCACGCTCAATCAGGGCTATCTTCCACTGGTCGCCGAAGGACGAATTTCCGTGCGCCCGTGGATGACGTCGGTCGACGGGGCGAAGGTGAGCTTCGACGACGGACAGGTCGAGGAATTCGACGGGATTCTATTCGGGACGGGGTTCGCACTGGATCTGCCGTTTCTCAGCGACGACATCCGCGACATATTCGACGTCGACGCGGTACACCTGGACGCCGACCGTTTCACCTTCCACCCTGACCTTCCGGGCCTGGCGATGGTGGGCATGTGGGATCAGTCCGGTGGATACCTTGTGCCGCTGGAACTTCAAGCCCGCTGGATCGCCTACACCTGGGGTGGTGCGGTACCGCTGCCCGACGAGGGCGCGCAGAGGGCAGCGATCGCGGGATACCGCGCGGGGCGCGGGCTGTCGCAGAAGACCCGGATGAACTTGGTGGCAGTGGCCTTTGCGCGTGCAGCCGGTGTGGAGCCGCAACTGGAGAATTGGCCGAATCTGCGCAGAGCATTGCTGTTTGGGCCGCTGGCGCCGAGTTGTTTCCGGCTCGAAGGCCCTGACGCACTCCCCGAAGCACCGGCGCGATTCGCGCGCGACGCCGCCGCCTACGGCGCGATCACCTCTAACGAGCTAACCGAACGGGAATGCCGTTACTGGTCGCAAGTGTCGTCACGAGCGTCCATGACCTGATCGCGCGTGGCACCTCTCGGATCGCGGCGGTCATGATGAGTTCAGCGATGGGCGCGACCCAGTTTGCGGCCATCGGTGGCTTCCCTCTTCCTTGCGAATTCAAGCATTGGAAATGCACATTTCAATGCACAGGAAAGCACCCGGTTGGACGCTTATTATCAAACGCGTAAATTTTTGCTGGGATGTGCAAAGGTGGTTACGCAGGCCCAGGCCCTGACCTGGTCGCCGGCACTGGAGGCATGATGCCCGCCGATTCCCCACGCCACACCCGCTCCACGACGGCTGGGTGCGCCCGGTACGTCGGCCGCATCGGATCGTTGGCGGTAGCGCTCGGGATCGGCGCCGCGGTCGCAACCGGGTTCGGCATTGGCGTCGCCCAGGCTGATGACACCGGCACGAGTGATACCTCGCCATCGGCCGATTCGCCGACGGGCGACTCGCCGGCGGGCGACTCGCCGGCGGCCGATTCGCCGACGGGCGATTCTCCGACCGGGGATTTGGCTCAGCAGACGTCTTCTGGCGGCGCGTCCCCTGCTGACGCCGACACGGCGAAAGACGACGACGCCCCTGGCGGCATGAACTTCGCCAGTTCCGGCGGTCCGAACACGTCGGACAACGACGAGGGTCAATCGACCGACGTAGCCGCGGACGACGAGAACTCCGACGATGGCGCGGACGACGACGAGGGTCAATCGACCGACGTAGCCGCGGACGACGAATACGCCGACGATGGCGCGGACGACGAACAAGACTCCGACTTGCACGATTTCGCGGCATCCGTCGCTCGGAGTCATGGTTCGCTAGCGGCCAACACGCCCCCCGCAGGCCAGAACCCCTCACTGTCAGCATCGGTCACCACTGCGGCCGCGAACCCGGAACCGACCCGAACGTTGTCCAGTAACCCGTTGACCTTCGAGTCCGCATCCTCAGATCCGCAAGGATTCACCACGGTCAGCACTATGCAGGAGTCGCAGGTGGTCTTGACCACGAAGGTGGCGCCCGATCCCGAGCCGGCATCGACCACGACGGTCATCACCACCTTTGTCAGCACGGTGCTGGCGCCGCTCCTCAACCCGGGTCCTGGCACACCCGTGGACCCGCCGATGGTGCTGGGTCTGCTGGCTTGGGTTCGCAGCGAGGAGCAGCGCCGCTACTCCACCGATACGTTCTTCGCCGGGGATCAACTGAGCAATGCGTTGCTGGTCGACAACAGTGCACCGGTGGCGGTCAAGGACGGAGTGACGACCAGGGAAGACACTCCGGTTACCGTCAAGGTGCTGGCCAACGACAAGGACGCCGACGGCGACGCCATCACCGCCGCCCTCGCGACCGGTCCGGCCAACGGCACCATCACCGCCAACACCAACGGGTCATTCACCTACACCCCGAACGCCAACTTCAACGGCACCGACACCTTCACCTACACCGTCAACGACGGCACCACCGACAGCACCGCAGCCACCGTGATCCGCCCCGGCGTGTCCGGAGAGTTCTTCTGTTGGGAAGGATGGGCACGTGGGAACGAAGTCATCGAAGCG
>JAIEPH010000069.1 GCA_019749805.1 Mycobacteriaceae bacterium
CCGACATCGATCAGCACTGACGTAATCAACGCCACTCTGCGGTACGGGTCTTGCGGACTTCCACCCGCGATACGCGGACCATGACGCACAACTCCGCTACGCGAGGTGACGTCAGAGGACACGACCCCCAGTGACATCTCGGCCTGTCGTCGATGAAAGTGCTCTCGGAAAAGTGGTCGGGCGGCAGGTAGTCGACCGACTCTGAACCGACCCGCAGAGTGGGGTGCAAGTCCGAAACTGGACACACGTGGGGCGAAATGTGCGACTAACGGTGAACGGCGAGCTAACCTGTCGCTGTCTCCAAGACGCCCCCTCCTTCAGGAGGGACAACCCGTTGGTAGTGCCAGCTACCAACGGGTTTGCGGCATTTCGGACAGTCCTGGCGCGACCAATGCGTCTCGAACCGCCCTCCGTCAATAGGCCCTCAGTTGTGCGCCACAGGCCGGACACCAGCGCATGTCCGTGCCCAGCACTGTTGCCTTCGAACCAGGCGCGGTACGAGGGTGGGTGCATCTGCTCCGGTGCACGTGGACGCGGACCGTGTTCACGATGAATTGTGCGCGCTGCACGACGGTGCTTCCGTAGCCGTCGGCGTCGGTGGTGCCGGTCGCGATGACGTCGCCTTGCTCGAACTCTCGTTGCCGATGACGGGTGGTGCCATCGTCAGGGCGGCCGTCGATCCCGTCCAGGAATTGGCCGGTGGGGCGTAGGTCGATCTCAATGTGCCATTCGTCGTGGCGTTCACGGAAGTAGAAGCTGTGCCCGTCGACCTCACCGCGCCATTGTTCGGGCGCCCACCCCCCGTGACTGTGCACGACCACACCCGGGTGCTGGGTCAGCCAGTCGTGAAGTTCGGCCTCAGCTGCTTCGTTGGCGGCGCGGGTCTGCTCACCGTCCGGTGACTGCCAGAGTTCACGAATTGCGTTGAGCACCTGCTGGAATGACTCGCGGCGTTGGTCCCGGGTGCGGGTGCACCCGCAGTCGAAGCCGTAGTCATGGCGGTCACTGTCGGGCAGCCGTGGGTGACAGGAACACGCGCAGCGTTCACCGCTATCGACGTAGCGCCACTCGGTCAGCGCATCCAGGACCACGTCGGCCACCGCAGTGGCGTCATCGACGCCGCACCCGCTCAGCACCTCGGTGAGATGGTCGCGGTAGCGCGCCCGTGCCTGGACACGGGCGCGTTCACGGCGCTCCCCGTATTCGGCTGCGGTAGGCAGTGCCGCGTCGTCGTCCACGACGATCAAGGGTGGCATCAGTCGGCGAATTTGTCGTCCGAGTTTCCCTATCGCCTTCATCCAGCCGCAAAGGTCGACGTGTCCGCACTACGGCGGCTGGCGCGAACCGGGGTTAAAAGGGTTGCCGAATCGGAGGTGGAGTGCGATTCTGAACGGCTTTGCTCCATACCGCCGATCCCTCATGAATGATGCGATGACTCTCACCGACGACGAACCGACACCCCCGCCCGCCGACACCGTCGGCGGCGCCGGCCCGGGCCGGCAGCCAATCGACGACGTCGGCGCTTACCTGGACACCCTGCCCAACGACGCCCGCGTCGGACTTCGCGCCTTGGGGGAACTGTTGGTCGGGGTGACGCAACGGCCGTTGCGGGCGGAGACCGCCGACCGGTTCACCGCCCGCGCCCTGGGCGTCACCAACGCCGGACAGCTGATCGACGAGGAGCGCGAGCTGGATTCGGTGGCGCGGTTGACCACCGCGGTCGCCTTGGCGGAGTGGATCACGTTCCACGCCAAGGTCATCGAGGTGGGCCCGGGTGAATACGCGCTTCCCCCAGCGTGGACTCAAACCGAGGTCGGCGGCCGAACCTTCCGCCACCCCCAGTGCTTGCGGGTGCACTTCCCGGCGGGAACGGTTCTCGCCGACACCGGGTGCGTGATAGCCATCGATGCCCGCCGGGGCGGGATGGGATCCGCGCAACTCAGCGCCTACGTCACCCCTGACCATCAGGACGGCGCCCGCCTGGCGCTGGACCGACTGGTCGAGCGCGCCAGGGAGCTCAACCCGTATCGAGGTCGGGCTCTGCGTGCGACCAGCGCCGGCGGCTTGCACCTGTCGGTGATCGACCTTCCCAGCACGCTCACCCGCGACACGGTCATCATCGACGACGAAGTGTGGCGGGAGATCGACCTCGGCCTGACCGCGGTGCGCGACCGCCACGACCTGCTCAACACCCACGGCTTGGGCGCCCGGCGTGGGGTGCTGCTCTGTGGCCCGCCGGGCACCGGCAAGTCCGCGGTGTCGACGGTGATCGCCGCCGAAGTGGTCGGCGCGTTCACGGTCATCTACGTCGAAGCCAAAGCCGGCGAGCACCTGCTGACCGCGGTCGTTGAGGAAGCCCAACGCCTCGGCGGGCCGGTCCTGCTCGTCCTGGAGGACGTCGATCTGTGGTGCCAGACCCGCCACAGCGGATACGGTGGGGGACTCTCGGAGTTGTTGGCGGCCATGGACATCGCCGCCGAGGCCCGCATCCTCACCCTGGCCTCCACCAACGACGCCGCCACCCTGGACGAGGCCGCGATCCGCACCGGACGCTTCGACGCCATCGTCGCGATTGGCTATCCCACCCGCCTCGACGCCGCCCGCATCCTGACCGCTCTGATCACCGAACTCCCGGGCGCAGACACGGTGGACACGCACGCTGTGGCTGCCGCGGTGCCGGAACAGACCAGCGGCAGCGACCTGCGCGAAATCGTTCGTCGGGCCGTCCTGTCTGCCGAGGAGACAGGTCAACTGTCCACCGAGGCGTTGCTGGCCGAGGTGGGCAGCGGACGCTACCGCGCCACCATCCCGAACGGCATGTACCTCTAGTGAGCAAGAGTGACGACGGCATCCCCGAGCTGACCGAATCGGAGCGAATCCGTATCCGGGCAACAGAATCCGACGTCACCGCTATGGGTGAGGCCCTGCGCAGCGGCACCGCAACACACGACGACGTTGAAGGCGCGCTCGCCCGCCTGAGGTCTCTGGACATCGACCCCCAGAAGCAGCGGAACGCCCTGCACATTCCCGCGGATGCCGGGCCCCATGCGGCGGCGATCGAGATGATCCTGCGCCGTATCCCGGACTGCTGGGGACGCTGGATCAGCGTGGACGCTGGCTGGTACCCCCTCGTCATCGCCACCGACCAGCGCCTCGCCGAGATCGACGCCCAGTACGTCGTGCATCAAATCAAGGAGAAGTTCGGCACCCTGCGCTACTACTGCGCACCCAGCGCCGAGGACCCCGCCCCGGAACTGCTCGACGCGTTCGATGCGATCACCGACTATGCCGAACGGGCATCCGCACTCACCTGCGAACGATGCGGCGAAACCGGAGTTCTGCAGCGAACACGGGATTGGGCCAAGACGCTGTGTTCCGCCTGCGGCGACATCCTCGGCTACCGGCCCGCAACTCGAGGCGACATCTAGACAGGCTCGCGTCGACTCGCATGGTTTAGAACCGCATGGACGTGGGGTTGTAGTTTGGTGGTGCGGGCCCGGGAAGTGGCCTATCTGAAGCGCCGGTGTCGGGGTGTCAGCCGGCCGCGCGAGACGTTGTAGTCGCCCCCGATTGCCCTCCCCGGGCCTGCCCCCGATTGCGCTGGCGTCGAGGGTCACCCGCGTGCCGTCGAACACGAGCTCGACCACCGCCCGCGCTTAGCGCTCCAAGATCATTGTCCCGCTGCCCTATTCGCCGCCCTGTCAGCTTCACAAAGTCCGTCGCTGTCGCGAAGTTGACTGGAACCCGCCCCGTCGTCAACAGCAGTGGTTCGGAAACAAGTGGATCTGAGCGACCTCGAATCTTCAGATGTGAGACTGTGCCCGGTTGCCCGAATAGCCTGAGCGGGTGAGGGACGCACCGGTGCAGATCATGCAATACGACCACGCATGGCCGGGGGAGTTCGAGAAGCTGCGCAACCAATTGGCAGTGAGCTTGCAGCCCTGGTTGCAGGGCCCGATCCAGCACGTCGGATCGACCGCCGTGCCGGGCCTCGCAGCCAAGCCCATAATCGACATGGCCGCGCCAGTCAGATCAATAGTTCAAGCACATCACGCAATACCGGTATTGGAGCTGGCTGGCTGGATGTCTTGGCCATCCGATCCGAACCGTTCCTGGCGACTATGGTTCTTGCGCCCGCGACCAGAGGCTCGAACACATCACCTCTACCTCATCCAGCACGACGACCCACATCTGCGGGAGTTGACCGCCTTCCGCGATCGTCTGCGTACAGACGCGTCAGCTTGTGAGCAATACGCCCATCTCAAACAACTTCTTGCACAACGATATTCAGTAGATCGAGACGCCTACACCGCTGCCAAGACGAACTTCGTGGTCACACTCCTGCGGCAGGCAGGCATAGAACCGCAGCCCCGCCCGGATATCGCAGTCGCTGACCGAATCCCGGTGTTGCCGGCAACCAAGGATCTCGGCGATGACGCCGCTGCCCAAAGGCTGCTCGCGTTGGTAACCGGTGGCGGTCAGGACCGAGTCGACGAGGCCCTTCGGCGGTATCGCGATGACCCGAACGCGCAACTCCTCGTTGCGATGTACGCGAACGAGACCGTGGGCCTCGCCGGTTACAGGGTTGCAACTGACGCCGCCGAGATCGAATTGCTGCATCTGGCAACCGCTTCACACGTCCGGCGTCGCGGGGTGGCCGCCGGCTGCTCGCCGAGGTTCGTAGAGCCGCGCCCCCCGGGCTGCCGCTCGTCGCCGAGGCAGACGATGCCGCCGTGCTGTTCTACTCAGCTGCGGGGTTCACCGTGACTTCGCTCGGCGAAAAGCACCCAGGCGTACAGCGGTACCGCGTCAAGCTCCGCGGCGCCGAAGGGTCCGATCACAGAGACTCTCAATGATGGTGTCAACTGCGAAGACACTGAGTCCGCTGTTTCCCGTTGGCGCGGAGCGCCTCAGGCCAAGTCTCGGTTCTTCAAATATGAGACGAGGGGAGCGTTCCCGCGAAGGCAACGCGTTTGTCACATGCGTCAATGCACGGATAACGGACGAGGACCGGTCCGCACTCGACGATGGCAGCTGGAGAACGATCCGGGCGAAGACGTCGTCCCCGCACGACAAGACCGCTCACCGCGGAGATTTCGCCCTATGTTGACAACAGGCGGGATTGCGACCTGCGGCCTATCTCCGTCTCCCCACCGATCAGGCCAGCGGACCCGCCACCGTCGTTGTCGCACAACGAGACATCCTGTAGCCAGGTCGTCGGTTTTACCGAGGCGAGGTTCTTGGGTTGGCGGCGGGCAGGTCTTCATTGAATTTGAGAGCGCTGTGGTGTTCGTGTGCGAGCCGCCGCAAGCTCAGTAGCAACTGGCCAAATACCACTTGGCCTACCACCATCTGCTGGACCACGGCGTTGCGGTCGGCATGAAGGTCTGCCGCGGTCAGCCTGCTGACTTCGTAAGCAGCGATCGCGTTGACAAGTTCGAGATATGTTGCAGCGTTTGGTAAATCAAGCGGCCATCCCACATCGCTTAGCGCTGAGAGCAGGCCTGCGAGCTGGTCGAGTGCGGGCGTGTCCGGTCGCACGTGTGTCCAGCCGGCCCGCTGCACGACTTGGTTGGCCAGCATGCGGTCATGCTGGCTTACCGCCTCCGAGGAGCGTGCCAGTGCGTCGTAGGTGGCGCCGAACATCTGGTGCACGGAAAGCGTTTCATTCTGCACCGCGTCCACGATGTGTTTGAGGTCGGCCACCGGGACGGCGCCGACCTCACGCAGGACACGCAGCAGCCCAAGCCGCGCCACGTGAAGGTCGCCGTAATCGGCCTGCCGTTCGCTGACCTTGCTTCCGGGCGGCAACAACCCCTCGCGCAGGTAGTACTTGATCGTCGCCACCGTGACGCTGGACTGCTCGGCAAGTTCAGAGATTCGCACTCGACTCCTCACGCGGGCGGGTTGACTCAACCGCTGGATAGCGGCACTATCCTACATTGGATACTGCCACTATCTAGCTCAGGAGCTGATGTGACTCGAACCATGATTCCCCGCGCCTATCGTGACGCGCCGCAACGAGTACCCAAGGGCGTGCTGGTTAATTCCGTTGCCGATCTAGGCAGTGACGAGGTGGTTGTTTTCCTGATCGGCGCACGAATCCACCGGTGGCGCAAGGTACGCAGCTGGTTCCCGACCTTCGTAGCGATGCCCCGGATGCTGATGCAGTTGGCGAGGAATCCCGACCTCGGCCTGCTTCACGCTAAGACGTACCGGGCTGGTCGCGACGTCATAGTGGTGCAGTACTGGCGCAGCGTCGAAGATCTCGGCAAGTTCGCCAGGGACCCCTCGCTCACCCATGCACCGGCGTGGGCGGCCTTCAACCGGGATGCAGCCGGTACCGGTGACATTGGGATTTGGCATGAGACCTACCGGGTGCCGGCAGATCACGTCGAAACTCGTTACGGCAACCTCGCACCATTGGGCTTGGGCAAAGCGCTAGGGGTCCGGGAGAGCTTCGGCGCACCCCGCAACAGCACACACCAAAAAATGGGTGCAACGGATTCGGACTACATCCCCATGTGACGAGACGGGATCTGAGCCGTCCACACTCTCTAGCAAAGGGACACGGACGTGGGGTCAGCTACTCAACAAGCTCGGCGCTTCGGCCGCGCTGACCACCGCATGCGTCCGCAGGGCCGAGTCGCCGCCGTAGAGCGCTGAGCGTTCAATCCAGTGATCGGGCACATCCTTGGTTGGCGCTGCTGGGTGAAGACGGGAAGTGAGGGTCGCTGAAGCCGCAGGATTGCCCTGTCGTCTGCATCCTCGGGTCCGAGGCGGGCGAGAACCGAACTCTTGGCGTTGAGGATCGACGGCAGCCGGCGCGCGGTCCCATCGGGATGACACCATCGTCGAGTGGCTTCGTTCGGGACGACCCGGTGGCGGGCGGGCCGGCTGAGACCGAATAGCGTGGTCGCAATGGTTCTCTCGCACTGCAGAAGTCGCTGTTGATAGGCGGCATGGGCGTTGTCATTCCTATGGGCAGCGACGGTTGATGCGTCCGGCACAACGACCCGGCGGCCATCGCCGGCGGAATCAAACTCGGCACACCGAGCATCACTGCGCCAGAAGCGGTCGATCACCACAGGCAACACGATGACCGCGCCTTCTCACTTCTAGAGACACAAGACAGCGCTGAAGGCTCTACTCCCCGTCACGTTGACCAAGTTCACGGCGGTGTCTCGGTTTTGCTGGGCCTGGCTATGTTCGGACTGGCCTAGCCGTCGCGCGTCCAGTCGGAGATGCCCCGTACCAGCCAGAAGTCGAGCTGCGGCCAAAAGTCGGGCAGACGATCCGTCGATGCTTGGTACCAATCCCAGCCAGCAGTGCTGTCCGGATCATCGGTGAGATTGGCGCACACCCTGTTCGAGGCACCGTTGCGGAGAACCAACACAACCTGGCTGAGGTACGGATAGTCGACATTTATTTGAGTGGCGTGCCCCAAGCGGCATCGATTTCCACTCTGCAAGGATCGATTGATGTCTGGTCCTGAGAACCACGAGTGGATAAATACCGACGTCCCACTGGGTTACCAAGACGAGGATCAGCTGGGTCGGCGGGCCTTCGCTGACCGTGTGGCCCAACGCATTGCCGCTGCTGGTACCGGACCGAGCATCGTGTTCGGCTTGGCGGGCCCGTGGGGGTCGGGCAAGTCATCGACGCTAAACATGATCCGTGGCGTCGTCGAGAAGAACTTCTCGACGACTTGGACGGTGACTGAGCTGACGCCCTGGTCGGCAGCGGACGCAGCGACACTGATGGATGAGTTCTACAACTGCATAGCTGCGGCGATGCCGCCCAGCAAGAAAGGGCAAGACGCCGCGAAAAAGCTTCGCGCGATGGCGCCGGTGGGGGTAGCCGTGGGTAAGGCCATCGGCCGCGCCATAGTCGACAGGTACGCCGGCGAAGGCGCCACAGGTGACATTGCCGAGGCCGCGGTAGACGCCGCAGCGGAGAGCGCTGGCAACTACCGGGTAGCTGAAGTCCCGTTCATCACCCGTTTCACAAGGGTTTCGCAGGCCATCAAAGAGGCCGGGCACAATTTTCTGGTCGTGGTCGATGATGTGGATCGTTTACACGTTGATGAGCTGCTCACGCTTTTTAAGGCAGTGCGTGTGTTGGGCCGCTTTGACTCCGTGCACTACCTGTTGTCATACGACGAACAGACCATTCTGGATGTTCTGCAGGCATCGGACATCGCCCACAACGACAGTGCACGCGCCGCAGCGTATCTGGAGAAAATCATCCAGTATCCCTTCCAACTGCCGCCGATTCAGGATGCCCAGCTTGCCCGACACCTGAGAGCAAGGTTGACGGAAACCGCACGCCTGCATGCAGCCACGGAGTTATACGACTCTGAGGATCGACACGGTGATGACGCTGTAGCGCTGATCCTTCAAGCTCTTCCTCAGGAGGACCGCCGCGTCATGACATTGCGGAGTGTGAATCGACTTACCACCCAGGTCGACATCATGATGACCCTGGCAGGCCAAGGCGAGCTTGACTTCGTTGACGCGGCGCTGGTGACTCATTTGAGAATGCAGCATCGCCGACTATATGACTGGCTTTCTCGCTCGCGGAACACTGTTGCCGGCGCGCACACCTGGTCCTTCTCTCCAAATAGCTCCGAGCCCAACTGGAAGACTCTTGTCGCCGGACAGACGAAGTTGCCCGTCGATGACCCGTTGGTGGATCAACTGGTTTATCTACTCAGCGTTCTGTTCCCGAAGGTCAGGCAACTTGTCATGTCCACATTTCCCGCCAGCGGGTGCCGGATCTTTGAATCCCAGTACTTCAACAGGTATTTCACCCTCACGCTCCCAGAAGGAGACATCGCCGACGCCACCGTGCGGGCCGAGTTCCGTGAGCTGTGCAACTCAGGCATTCTTGAGCCAAATTCGGCGATCGCCTGCGCCCTTTTCGGTGGCTCTAACTCATGGTCTCCGGTGGTCAGTAAGGTGCGAGACAACCTCGATGCGGTAGCGGAGACCAGCCCGCAGACTGCTCTAGCCGTTTCTATCGCCCTCGGTGAAGGTATCCACACGGGCGGCCCACCGTCGTCAGGATGGCTTTCCATCGGAGCTCGGTTCCTACACCGCGCCATCACGGGATCTTCAACCCTGCAAGACGCAGAGCAGTCCATTGCTCAATACCGGGCGCGATTTGGCCTTGTTGCAACGACACATGCGCTGGCAGTAGCACGGTCGCTTCCTGAAGCCGAGACTGTGGTTTCTGCTAGCCGTCAGATCCGAACAGAGGTGCTAGAGGCCTGTATCCGTGACCTCACCACCGACCTGGACAACGACGCTCCGTCGGAATCACGAACTGTTGATTTGCTTCACTATCTTGACGATGACATGTGGACGGAGCTGCGTGACCGCGTGACTGCCGAGGTCAGCGAAAACTACGTTGCACCTTATGAATTGGCTGGCCGCTTCGTACGTCCGGCAGAGCAGGGTCTTGGAAGTGGATTTTTAGCGTTCTGGTTCGAACGACTGATCCCAGTCGCCCTGTGGGAAGTAGATGGCATGCCGGATGTCAGCCCCGATGATGAGTCCTTGGACGGCTCCGGCCAATTGGAGCACCGAATTCGCTATGCCGTCCGAGAGATGAGGCATATGACTAACGCGGCCCAGGAATGATGCCGACGAGCTCGAACAGGACAATCAGCTGCGGGAGGCTCTATTGTTGTCCGCTTCGCAACCCCGGCCCCGTCCCGATAACAGAGGTTTCTGGGACAGCAGGGGAGGCGTCGACCGCCCTATGGGCAGGTATCCAAAACTATGAGCAGGCATCCAAAACTCGCGCGATCAATGCTATTGAACCGGCTCTAACCACATGCTGACGGTCTTAACAGCTGCAGATCGACACCCGACTAAGCGTTGTAGGCAGTTCCTCAGCGTGCGAAGCTGCGTCAATGGGATTGATAAGGCGGTGCGTCGGACAGTGGTGGCTGCCAGACAACCCGGAGCAAAAAGTCGGTGGTGTGCTTGAAATTGACCGCGCGACCGGACTGCAGCTGGAGCTGACGGATCATCTCCTAACGTTCGGGGCCTCGGGCGAGCCGATACCGGTGGTCCTTGGTGCCGCAGACGGCAGGCGGATCACGCTCTTGGAAGTCAACCCCGCCAACGGCGGCCACACTGTGTGGGCCGAACTACACACCACCTTTGAAGTTGCTCGGCCTCGCGTGGCGATGGTGGGAATCCACTTGGAGGATGCCGCGGAAGCTTTGTTCAACGGTCTGGAGGTGGAGATGACCGGCCTGACCGCTTTTGCGGGCCAGACCGGCCTGAAGTGGGAGTACACCGCCACGCAAGACAGCGACGAACGAACCAAGTTCACCATAAGCTGGACCGATCCCATCGAAACCCAGCCAACCGACCAACTAGAAATGACTGTCGGACTGCACTGGAAGCTGACATCCAACCCGGGCCCCCAACTCAGTGCCGAACGTCGCCGCTACCAAGCAGACGAGGTGGTCGCGGTCCGCGCCGAAACCGAAACCCCACAGCCGTGGACAATCTTTCTCGACCCCATTCGAGCGGTCCAGGACCTTGTGACCATCGCTACCCAAATGCCATCGCGAATCACGAGTCGCGCACTGCACGTCAACGCTGAACCACTGCCCCACACCATCGACCTCTACTTCCGCGGACCCAGTGATTCCACTGATGAGCCCCAGGAGTTCGACGCGTCAAACGTCATCTTCACCCTCGACACCCTCGACTTCAGCACTGTGATCGACCGTTGGTTCCGCTTGCGGAAAAAGGTCGGACTTCCAGTAGATGTCCTGCTGGGCTTGGACTATCAGCCAATTCGCTACTACGACGTACTCTTATTTAACGCGGCTGCGGCGGCCGAGGGATTCCACGCCGGGCTGTACCCCACCAGCACGGCGGTCGATCCCGCCGAACACAAAGCGTTGAAAAAGACGGTCTCGCGCTTGCTTAGGGGTCTCGGCAAGGGAGGCGCGCGAAAAACAACCGAGGGCGCACTGCAGAACATACAAGTAGCGTTGCGGGACAAGGTGCTTGGGATACTGGACGGCGTTGCCAACTCCAAGCAACGCGAATGGGTAATGAACCAGATCGGCGAGAATCGGCCCGGTCTCAACGAGCGTTACGTAGAGCTGGCGGGAACCGCTGACCCCGAAGCGGTCATCGCACTACTAACGCATGTCGACACCTGGGCGGGGTGGCTGCGTGAAGCACGAAATGCAGTGGGACACGTCAATACCGGGCAACTGCAAGCGAAAATTCCCGACAAGGCCTTGTACCGACTGCAGTACATCACGCGGGCGTTGTTACACCTCGTCCTAATCGATCAACTGGGCATCAGTGCCGAGGTCCAGCGCGAAAGCGTTCAGGAACTCTGGAGTTTCTCTGCCGCGAAGTTCCGCGACGCGGTCAGGGATGCGACGCTGCAACAGACTTGACCAGCAAGCCATGGTCCTGCCCACCATAGGCCCAATTGCCTCTTATCGGTCGAGGGGTAGCGGAATGCAGTCGCTCGCCCGCTTCCAAACGCAGCAGCCAAGTCTAGGACTGGCTCACCCGTCGCGGCCAGCTTGGCGAAGCTGTTCTTGACGCTCAATAGAGAGCTTGGTCGGCTTCGTGGCCGGTAGCTGTCAAGACCGGCGGGACTCTCGAGATGCTGCACGCCGCTCTATGCCCAATTCGAGCTCCAACTGAGCGAGAGTGGCCATGATCGCCGCTACCGCGCGGCCGGTCGGGGTAGCCGTGTCGGATCCTTCGCGTAAGGCGCGCGGGATGATTCGTCGCTCACCGAGATCGGCGATGGTGCGGATGACTTCGGCGACGGACGGCCGAATCGGTCGATCGCAGTGACGACGACAGTGTCGCCGGCTCGGGGGTAGTCGAGCATGGCCGCCAGCCCGGGCCGTCCCGCCTTGGCCGATCTCGAGAACTTGTCGGTGAACACACGACTCGCCTCAACACCGGCGGCGTTGAGCGCAGCGAGCTGGCGTCGAGGTCCTGGCCGATGGTGCTGACTCGCGCGTAGCCGAGGATCGTCGTCGTCATACCGATGACTGTCTCACTCCCCGTTGACAGTGGGGATCTGAGACACGAGGTGTGAGACAAGATTCGAGAGAGGTCGACCTGGGGCTATGTGGTGGGGGAGTGGCGCCCCGGAGGGTGTCTCTTTTCTCTAGATCTGAGACCGTCCTAGGCACAGCAGAACTGGTGCAGCGCATGTCGTAGCTCGTCACGCGTGCGTCTGTACTTTTAGATCGAGAGCCACGACGAGCGCGATGCCCAGAACGGGTGGATCATTCCGAGGGCATGGTCAGCTGCGCCATCGCCTATGTGACACTCGAACGATGCCGCTGTTTTTGCTTGATTTGGACAACACTTTGGTGGATCGCGCGGCGGCGTTCCGGAAGTGGGCTCAACGATTTACCGTCGCCCACGGCGGCGATATCAAGTGGCTTGTCGAAGCCGACGCTGATGGGTATGAGCCACGTGCCCGGCTGGCGGAACGGATTCGCTCCAAGTACTTCCTTGACGAGTCGGCGTTCTCGTCAGTGCACGCAGATTTGGGCTCGGGGATGGCCGACGACCTGGTGCTCGATCCTGCCGTCCCGTCGGCGTTGGCTCGGGCGAAGAACGCTGGCTGGGTGCCAGTGGTTGTCACCAATGGGCCGGTAGTTCAGCAGGAACGTAAGTTGTCGGTTACCGGGCTGGACCGCCTGGTGGACACGTGGGTGATTTCCGAGGCCGTCGGTGTGAAGAAGCCGGACCCACAGATCTTTGGCGCAGTTACACGCCTCACCGGACGATCGCTAGATGGGGCCTGGATGATCGGCGACTCTGCGACCGCTGACATCGGAGGAGCCAATAGGATCTCGATCGACAGTGTCTGGCTGCACCGAGGCCGCCGCTGGATCGAAGACCAGTACCAGCCAACGTTCATTGCCAACGACTGCGTCGAAGCGATCAATTATGTTGTCCACAAAGGTTTTCCGACAGCTGAGAACTCTGCGTGATTGGCGTTGGGGGCGGACTTCTAGCTGCGTGATCGACTTCGAATCTTTAGAATCGAGACAGCTCCCGTTTATTCTGTCGCGGCCCGGTAGCTCTGAGTGGCAGGTTGTAAGGATGGCCAGCGAGGTGGCATTTATTGGGGGATCATCAGGGGTAGGCAAGACCAGCGTCGGCTTTGAGATGCACGCGCAGCTGCGCGCCAACGATGTCGCCCACTGCGTCATCGACGGCGACTTCCTCGATCTGGCGCACCCGACACCATGGGAACACGGATTGGCCGAACGTAACCGCTCGGCCATGTGGGCCAATTACCAAGCGCTGGGCTACAACCGATTTGATCTACACCAACACGGTAAGTGCGCTCCCCACCGTCATGGACTCACTTCTTCAAGCATTGGGCCGCGACGTCGAGGCGGTCGCTGTCCTGCTGACGTGTACCGAAGCCACCGCCCGCAAGCGCCTCAGCCAGCGCGAGAAGGGGTCAGAACTGGATCGTCACATCGAATCGAGTGCGCAGATGGCGGCGACGCTCGAAACCGAGTGCTCCACAACAGTGCACCGAGTTCCCACCGACGCCCGCACCATTCGCTCAGTGGCCGCAGACGTGATTCGACTGACTGGCTGGATTTCATCCTAGTGAACTGCTGAAGCCGAAACTGAGGGGATCGGCCTCGTTTCTCTACAAACGAGACAGCCCGTGAAGTTAGGGTTGAAGGCGTGCAGTCGGTGGGAACGGTGCGGGTGTGGCACACCGAGGAAGGGTGGGGCGTCGTCGATTGTCCCGACACCCCGGGGGGTTGCTGGGTCCAGTTCAGTCACCTCTTCCACGAAGACGTCCCCCCACCCGGTCCCGGTGAAGTCCTCCACGTCTCGGGCGGAATCCGTGAGGCCTTCGCCGGTGAAACCGTGGACTTCGACTGGGAACGTCCCCGAGGAGGACAAGACGGCTACTCCTTTCGCGCCGTCACCGTGTGGCCCCGCGGGCGGGACGCTCCACACCGCACCATCCGTTACCTCAAGGCTGACGAAAACCCCTATAGCTCTGAGTAACTGACGAATCCGGAACGTCGCGCGAACGTGTCCACGGGGAGACGCCGCTAGTAGTGAGAACGCGTCGGGTGGAACCTGGCGATGGCGTCGATGACTGCGGCTCCCATGGCGGGGCTGCCGGTGTGGCCGGTGTCCTCGATGATCTTCAGGTCGGCGTCCGGCCAGGCCTGAGCGAGTTCCCATGCGGTGAGCAGCGGGCCCGACAGGTCCAGACGCCCGTGAATTAGGACTCCGGGGATTCCCCGCAGGCGGTGCGCGTCCCGCAGCAACTGACCGTCTTCGAGCCACGCGTGATGGGCGAAGTAGTGCGTGCAGATCCGCACGAACGCCAGTTTCGCGGCGTCGGGCTTAGCGCCGTATTGCCCGGGGCTGCCCAAGGTTTCGTGGGAAATGACGGCGTCTTCCCACGTGCACCAATCGTGGGCAGCCTGTTGCCGCACGGAGATGTCGGGGTTCTCCATCAGCTGCCGGTAGGTCTCGACGAGGTTCCCGTCGCGGTGAGGCTCGGGTGCCCCCGCGCGGAAGCGTTCCCATTCGGCCGGAAACAGCAGACGCACCCCACCGTAGAGCCAGTCGATCTCCTTGGGCCGGGTCATGGTGACCCCGATGAGGATGATGCCGATGGCCCGGTCGGGGTGGCGTTGGGCGTAGGCGAGGATCAGCGTCGACGCCCAAGACCCGCCGTAGAGCAGCCATCGGTCGACGCCTAGGTGTTCGCGTAGTGCTTCGATGTCGGCGATTAGGTGTTCGGTGGTGTTGTGCGCCATGACGGTTGCCGGGTCGCTGGCGTGAGGCGTGCTGTTGCCGCATCCACGTTGGTCGAACAGCACGACCTGAAATGCTTCGTGGTCGAACCCCTTGTGGCCGTTGCGTGGTCGGCCAGATCCAGGCCCGCCGTGCACGACCAGTACCGGCCGACCACGAGGGTCGCCCCTGGCCTCCCAGTACACGCGGTTGCCCTCACCAACGTCGAGCAGCCCGTGGTCGTATACCTGCGGCTCGGGAAACGGTCGGCGTTCGGACACAACCGACCACGCTACCGGCGGCCCATGTCGCCGCCGAGAAGAATCGACACAGGAACTGATCGACCTCGAATCTCTGAAATCGAAACTGCCGGGTCCGCCTCCGTGATGATGACGTCAGCTCGCTTGTGGCGTAGCCAGAGTTATTGGCGCTGTTGGCTTCTGTGGCATCTCGTCGGTGGTCAGAACCATCATGTGTCAGACCCTCTATTGATTGCCGAGGACGGCGGGGACAGGCACGTTGGCGCTGGCAAGCTCCCCCGGGTAGCAGGGCGAGACGCCGGTGATGGTGGGCGGATACCCGGGCGGGTTGGAGGCGACGATCTGAAGGACGTACCCGTCCGGGCCGTACCCAAATTGGTTGGGCTTGCGGAACCCGTCGCGTTCCATCACATGCCACCCCCAGGATGTCCAGATTTGTCCCGCCTTCGCGATCATCGCTTCGACATTGGTGCCGGGCGGAAAGATCGCCTGACGTTTGTCGGCGTACTCGTTGGGGGGAGTGCCGGTCGGCTGGTCGGTGCACGGGGTGTTGCCGGAGCCGGGGTAGCGCGAGTTGTCGAACACCGTGCCGGGAGGCAGTTCCTTCAGCGTCTTGGTCAGGTAGCCGATGACGGTGTCTTGGGCCTGTTGCTGACTGGTCGGGGTGGCATCGACGACGTGGAAGTCGGGTGGCAACCCGGGGTTGGTGGACATGGCGGTTCCTCCGTTGTCGGGTGAGCCGGTGGTGGTGGGGTGACCGTCGGTGTGGCTGCTGCACGCGGCGACCGCAAAAGTCAGCAGAAGAACGGCGCTCATCGCCATAACGCGGAACGCGCTTATCGCTCGCATGCTCGTCATGATGTTCCAGGTCCTCCCGGCATGGCCGGTGGGGTTACACCGGCGATCACTGCCCCCATGTTGGCCAGTGCTTCATTGCCCGCGTTCCAGTAGCTGCTGTGGGCGTCGACGCTGGGGGTGAGGCCGAGCGGATCGGAGCTGGGTCCGGCGTCGGCGTAGAGCCGGGTGGCTCCGAAGTCCTTGTCGACGGGGTCGGGTCCGAGGGTCGTGTCGGTGGCCAGGCTGATGATGTCGTTGCGCGCTTGCATGGCGTAGACATCGGCCCCTTGGTCAAGGCTGAGGTCCCCGGCATGGGGGACGAGCATGCCGGGGCTGCCGACGGCGATGACGTTGTCCACCGCGAGGTGATGCCCGTCGGACGCCGCTGCTCCGACCAGTGTTGAGCCGTAGCTGTGGCCGATGACCGTGTCCACCGACGGCGGCCCGACGTGAGAGGCGCGCATACCGTTCTCGTAGGCGTCCAGTCCGCTTGCGCCGTTGGTGGCGGGGGCGGTGTCACCGGCTTGGGGTACGTCCATGGGTCTGTCATAGCCCATCCACGTGGTCACTGACACGTCCCCGGTCTGGAGTCTGCTGTCGGCGTCGAGTGCCGCGCCGTACATCGCGATGGCCTTTTCGTTGCTGAACTCCAGGCGCGCGAGGTCCTGGCCAGTGCCCGGGACGAAGGTGGCGTTGCGGGTGGCGGTGTCCGGGTTGCCGCCGACCGCTACAGCGGCGTGGCCCTGCTCGTCGAGCATCCCGAGGTAGCGGGGGATTTGGGCGTCTTTGTTGGGCTTGCCGTCGATGGTCGGGGGCGGGTCCACGGCGTCGTGGACTTGCTTGTAGCCGTCGAGCTGGTGTTTCGCTGCCTGCAACTGGGGGGCGAGGTTCGACGCGGCGGCAGCGGCGTCGGTGTCGCCCATGTAGGCCTTGCGCGCAAGGTCGTCGAACTGGTGTTGCATCTGGTCGACCTTTGTCTGTTGCTGCGGGATCAGTTCGTCGAGGTGCCTGCGGTTGTAGTGGTCCTTGCCGAGGTGATCCTTGGGGTCGACCGGCATCCCCGGGTGGTTGCCGAGATTGTGGTCGCGGCTGTAGAGCCAGTCCTTCTCTTCCGGCGTGAGTTTGTTCCACAGGTCGTTGAACTGTGTGGGGTCTTCGGGCAGAGGTTGGGACAGGGCGGCGCGGACCTCGGGGCGGTCCTCAGCGGGCCCGGTGGTGTCGTTGCCTGCTGCGGTGATCGCTCGTGCCAGGTCGGCATCAGCGGTGTTGGCTTCGGTGAGGACCTTGCCGATGCGGTTGACGAGGTCCTGTTCCTCGAGAAAGTAGGCGGGGTCATTCTTGGCTCGTTCGTGATCGAGGGGGGTGACGGTGCCCGTGGCGGGGTCGATGCTGAAGCCTTCGCTGCGGGCGTCGCGGTAGATGGCCTGCAGTTTGTCCTTGACGGCTTGAATCTCGTCAGCCGACTTGCTGGTCGCCGACGCGATGGCCGCCATCTCGTCGGCGTGAGCCGCCAAGTGACCGCTCAACTTCTCCAGAGCAGCGCGGGCAGCGTCACCGCCGGTGCCTTGCCAGGTGGCGATCATCGGCAGCTTCGACAGACCGGTCTTCACCTCGTCGGCACTGGCTCCACGCTTTCCGAGCGCTCGGGATACGTCTTGGACTGCTGAAGCATCCCAGCGGTCGATGTCGGCGAGAGTGATCGACATCAGAGCTGGCGGTCGAGCGCTTCTGCTGCGTGTGAGTCGTTCTGGGCGTAGCCGTTGGCGGCGGCTTTGTAGGTATCGCGGTGGGCGGCGATGTCGCCGCAGAGCTTGCTGGTGGTGGCCTGCCACTCGGTCATCTTCGACTGCAGCGCGGCCGCCGATGCGCCGACCCAGCCGGCCTGAGCGCCCTCGATCTCACCGTCGGCCGCGGTGTGCGCAGCCGTCAGGTCAGCATGGTGAACGTCCATATGATCCGACGACATGTGGAGGTCGACCGGGTCGACTTTCAAGGAACTGCCCATTTCACCGCCCCTGGTCGGACTGTCGGCCCCCTGGTGCCGATCCCCGATTGGGGATGAAACCAGGATACGAGCGTTCGAGCCCAGGGCATCGCACTAGTTCTGCCTACGTCCGGTCGAGGCAACGTCGAGACCACCCCAGTCGGGGGCAACATCGAAACCATCTGACCGTCGTCGTTAGTGACCAACTGCGGTCAGGCGTCGTATGTGGCTCACGGGCCCGCGCGCCGACGCTCTCAAAATGCCGACGCGGCCAATGCCCGACGAGACCTACGAAGGTGTCACTTGCAGCTCGCGCAAAGCGGTTCACGGCTGCGGCGCTTGGCAATCCACGAATCGCCGCACGCACCGCAGACGAGCGCGACGCCGGTGTGCTCGAGTCTGATGACGGGCAGCGGTTGTGCGGTATCGATCGATTGCAAGAAATCCCTGAGCGAGGCGATCGGTACACCGAAACGTCGTGCCTGATCGGCCTTCCCGGAGCGGGTCGACGTGTCGGCGGCGACGAGCAGGTCGCACCCCTTCGCGGTAACCGAGTCCTTGGCCGCCAGTCCGTGTTGCAGGGCGAGGAGCTCCAGGTCGCTTCGACCGATCTCCTGTCCGGTGCGGTCGACGGCCGACCCGGTGAAGCACACACGGAGACCGGTCGTCAGGACGAGGGTGTCGTTCACCGTTCGATAGGCGTCGGTGTGCTGCAAGACGACGTCGAGGTCGAGGTTCAACAGCGCGGCCGCGCGGCACAACTGGTCGATCTCCTCGTCGGTCACCTCGCCGTCGGCCAAGGCCGCCTCGACCAGTCCGTCGAGAAAGGTTCGATGCGCTCGCTGTACCTGGTGTGCGGAGAGGCCGAGGTCCGTAGCGACAGTCTGCAATTCGTCTTTCTCTTGCGACGTGAGTTTCAAGTCGGCGAGCGCTGTGTCGAGAAGCGCAATGTAGGGCGCGATGTCTGGTGCGACGTGTAGACCGGCCGCCAGCTGTGCCAGGTACGGCTTGGGTACCTCCGCGTTGGAGTGTCCGTCACGTGTGTGAAGGCGGATCGGGCCGGCCTCGATCGGATGTGCGCGGGCGGCAGCTCCACACCGGCCGAAGAGGTCGGCGACTGCGACGAGAAGGCGTGCCGTGGCGCGCGCATCGGCGAGTGCGCGATGCGCATCGTCGAGTGCCACGCCATGGTCGGTGCAGGCCTGACCGAGTTTGCATCCGGTCACCGACAAGGTGTCCAGGCCGACACCCCAGTCGACGTCAACACCCACCCGCTGCATCTCCGCACCGATCATGCGTGAGTCGAAGCGAAGGTTGTGGGCCACGCAGACTGCTCCGTGGATGCGCGCCGCGACGTGTCCGGCGACGTCGGAGAACGTTGGAGCCCCGTGAAGCATCGACGGTGTAATCCGATGGATCCAGGTGGGTCCGACGTCGCGGGCGGGGTTGACCAAGGTGTCGAACTCGTCGATCACGACACCATTGCCGTCGAGGGTGACGATGGCGATCTCCACCACACGGTCCTTGGTGTACAGGCCGGTGGTTTCCACATCGACGACGGCGATCCGGTCGGCATCGCCGAACAATGCGCTAAGCCCACCACCGCTCGGCGCCGGTGCATCGATAGGCGCAGCCACGGGCCCGCTGACCGCCCCCGTCCACTGAGCTCCGTCCCACCACCGCAGCGGCGCCAGCTGCCAGGGATCGGCGTACCAACCAGCTATGGGCATATCGAGTCCCCCCGGGGCTCTTCACCGTCGACCACCGTCGGCGAGCAAATCGCAGCGACAGTATCGCGAGGCAGTGACACGCGAGCCGAGAATTGGTGGATCCGCCCAAGGCGCCGCAGCCCCGCGCCAGTGCGCCACGCATTTCCGCTCAGTTGTTGGAGTGCAGTCCAGAGAGGTGACCGACAGACTGGGCGCGGAACTTGACGCCGAATCGTTGGTGAGGAACGCAGGTCGATGACGGACGACGAGACGAATGCGCCAGAACGTTGGAGGACGTGGACGGAAGTGGCGGGGTTGTTCAACGGACCTGATAATCCTGCGCGGAAGGCGTACCGGAATCGGATCACCGACGATCTGGTCGACCCGTGGCTCCGATCAGGCGGATGACTGCAGCGGAGCATGCGCGACGTCCGAAGATCCGAGCGAATCCGGGAGTTCCCGCCGTGGCTAGTGCGCCTACGCGCGACGGGTCAAACGCATCCGACAGAACACGAGATTATCGGCTGCTATGCATGCACTTGTCGCCGCTGCTGACGGCCGGACCGCCGCTTGCCGGAGGGCGCGGTTCTCGGCCGCGCGGCGGTGGAATGACCATGACGCCACGAAAGATGTCGGTAATGGGCGTCGTCGGTAGGTTTGTCGAGCGCGCTATTTCGTTCTGCGAAATTGCTCGCTGACTTGCGGCGCGTACCAATCGAGATGTAGTCAAGATCTGCGCATAATTGGGGCCACCTGTGAGAGGAGTTCCAGTGGCACACGCGCCGTCGCGGAACCCGCCGCGACTGGGTGATCCGATCAGTAGCGGCGAAGAATTGGCCTACGTCAAAAGGTCCTCCGCGCAGCGCCAAGCCGCGTTGTGGAATCAGGCGCTCGCTGGCGACCCGGTCTTCGGCGCCGAATCTGGCATGGCCGTCGGTGCCGCCCCCGTGAGGAACTACGAGAACCGATGGTCTCATGTCAGCTCCGGTTGAATTGTGAGCAACCTGTTCCGGGGAATCACCTGCTCACTTTTCGACCGGAACTGACAGGCCGCCGCCAGGCGCGGCGGCGATGCACCCGTGCGACCACCTCGTGTAAATCGTAAACGATTGCGGTGAAGCACACTTCGGCGAACTCGAAGCGGGGCTTCGGCGGCTTGTCGATGTTTGCATCACGATGGTGAATCGAAGTCTGTGGTGGTGAGTCGTAGTCGGCGTGACGAATCTTTTCATCGGCCTCAGACTTGCACTTTCACAACAGGCCTCTTCCACGCTCGACTTAGCCCATTGCGCAAACGTGATGTGTAATCAGATTGCCGTGGTGCCGCCGTCGACGACCAGCTCCATCCCGTTGACGAAGCTTGAGTCGTTCGAGGCGAGGAATAGGGCGACGGTCGCGATTTCCTCAGGCCTGCCGTTCTGTCCCCGCGGGATCAACGCCTCGCGTGCGTCGATCGCGGCTTTCGTCTGGTCGTCGAACATCTGCTCTTGTCCGGGTGCGACGATTTGCCCCGGGGTCAGGACGTTCACCCGAATTCGCCTGTCTTTCAACTCTGCCAGCCACACGCGGGCGTAGGAAAGCAGCGCGGCCTTGCTCGCGGCGTAGACGCCCCAGCCCGGATAGCCTCTGACCGATGCGATTGATCCGGTCATGAAGATCGAGCCGCCGTCGTTGAACAGTGGCAGCGCCTTCTGCACCGTGAACAGTGTGCCGCGTGCGTTCAGCCCGAAAATGGCATCGAAGTGCTCCTCGGTGACCTCGCCGACCTTCCCTTCCTCGGCTGTGCCGGCGCTGGCCCACAACACGTCGATGGCGCTCTTTTCGTGCCTGATCGCATCGAACAGGCGGTCCAGATCGTTCATGTTGGCCGAATCGCCCCGCACGCCAGTGACATTCCGGCCGATTGATTCGACGGCCTCGTCCAGCGCGTCCTGCTTTCGGCCGGTGATGAAGACGTGGGCGCCCTCCTCGACGAACAACTTGGCGCCGGCCAACGCCATACCGCTTGAGCCGCCTGTGATCACCGCTACCTTGCCGTCAAGCTTTCCCATAACTACTCCTTCGGATCGCTATCTAGCTGGGGTGAATCAGACATCGGCGCACGGGTCAGGACCACTGCGGTGGCGCAGGTGCGCGTCCACGCTCGTTGCTCCATCATGTGACGCCGCCGATCACGTAGTTTCGATTGTCGCCCCGTCTTGCGTGCACGCGTCATGTTCGACGGTTTTAGTACGTCCGCATGGACGCGATCTTGGCGTCCTGGTCGAAGGACATGACGTCGATGACGTCGACACGCTGGCCGGGGAAGATGACCTGCACGTGAACGGCTGCTCCTGCCTCGGCCACCTTCAGCGAGACGAGTTCGATTTCCTGTTCTCGGCCGTCCCACAGTGAGTGATAGGCACTGCGGATCGCGTGGATCCCGCGGTGTGTGTTGCCGCCGCTTTCGAATATTGCGTTGTGGGCAAACAGGTGCGCCACCTGCTCGGCACTGCTTTGCCCTTCGGCACTTCCGTGTCCTGCCAACTCGAGATAGGACCGGACAACCTGAGTGATCTTGTCCTCGCTCAGTTTTGGCACGTCGTCTCCGATGCTTACTGCGTCGACGCCGAGCGCGATGTTGAACCCCGCCCCGTGGCCGGCCAGCCCCATCATTAGCAGGCCCGTCCCTTCCAGCCAACGCGCCATCGCCAAGCCGCCAACGTCGTGCGGGCGCAGCCCGAGGCTCTTGATGAACGCCGCCACCTTGGCTTCCGCCAGTTCGTCGTCGCCGGCGAAGAACACGTCCAGCGGGCGGCCCAGGGCCAGAACGTGGCCGAAGACGGTGTTGAACGCCTTCACCACGTGCGCAGTCCCCGGGACGGCCTTCGCGCTCTCCTGCGCGCCCGAACTGCCCTCGGGCGTGACCAACTCAGTGTCGTCGGGTGCGCTGAACGTATTGGAGATGTCGATGATGACCTTGCCGGCCAGCGCGTCCCCGAACTGGCCCACGACATCCACGGCGTTGGTGTACGGAACCGCGAGGATGACGATGTCGCCGGCCGGGGCCGTGCCGAACGTCCCCACCGTGGCGCCGTCGAGCGACGTGGCCAATTTCTCGACCTTGGCGGGGTCGCGGCCGATGATCTCGACTGCGTTGCCGCCGGCCACTGCCAGGGTGGCGAGGGTGCTGGCCATGTTTCCGGTGCCGATGATGCTGATGCTGCTCATGAGATGAGATGTCCTATCTTGGTTCGGTTTTCGGATAGGTGGAGTTCTCCACCTCACGCCGCCAGGTTGGTGACGTGTCACGACGAGTGGGGGAGTGCGTGGAGCTGTGTGGGAGCGGTCGACCTGGCTAGGCCCCCGGTGGAGCAGGGCGCGTCAGTTGGTCGTTACGCCTCGTTGGTGCGCACTTCCCAGGGCGGCATGCCTATGACCTCGGAAAGGTTGCGCTGCAACGCAACACCGGCCGGGACTGTGCGGTAGAAGATGGACACCTCGGCGATGAGGCCGTCCGCGTCGAGCAGGACCATGACGATCCCGTTGACTCCGGCGTCTCCGACGTGCAGCCGGAAGTGTGCGGCGCGGTGGGTGTCGCCGCTGAGGGCTTCCAGGTAGGTGTCGTCGGAGGACAGTCCGTTGACCGACTTGATGGTGTCCACGGCGGTCTGACGTCCGACGACTGGCTCATCGCTGAAGGGGCCGTAGAGGCGCACGTCCTCACCGAGCAGTCGGGTAAGGGTGTCTTTGTCGGCGCCGTTGTTGATGCAGTCGACGAAGGACTCCACGGTGTCGCGATGTGGGGCGAATGTGGTCATGGGTCACTCCTCGGGGTGGGGGGAATGTGGTCGACGGCTCTTGGCGGTCAGCTGGTCGGGAAGTAGTGGCCGTTGTCCAGGTCGGCGAGCAGTTGGGGCGCAGTGGGTTCCCAGCCAAGGGTTTGGCGCGTGATGGTGCTGCTCGCCGGGAGGTTCAGCGTGACCAGATTGGTGAACATGCCGAAGTAGCCCGGCAGCATCAGTGCGTCGATGGGGACGCTCACCGCGGGAAGGCCCAGGCGGGCGCCGATGGCCTCGGCGATCTCGCGCAGCGGGGTGTCCGCGCCCTCACTTGCGTGCCAATAGCGGCCGGCGGAACCCTTGTCCAGTGCCAGTCGGAACAGTGAGGCGACGTCACGGATGTGCACGGCGCCCCAGAGGTTTTCGCCGTCTCCGGGGTAGCCGGCGAAGCCCTTTTCCTGGGCGAGCGCGATCAGCCCCGGCAGGAAGCCGGCGTTATCGGTCGTGTCGTGCGCGATGGGCGGAAGCCGCACGATCGACGAGCGGACTCCCTGCTCGGCGAGGTCGATGACGGCGCGCTCGACGACGTTGCGGGCCCGCAGGGTGCCGGTGTCCTTCGGCCGGGTGGGAAGGGCGGGGTCCTCCTCGGTGGCTGGGCGGCCCAGGCTGCCGGCCGAGCCGATGCTGCCCGCGGCGACCAGCGGCTTGCCGGTTCCCGCGAGTGCCTCGCCGTAAGCGCGCACGATCTGGAGTTCCGCGGCGGCCACGGCGTCCATCCCGCCGGTCGGAAGGAGGTCTTGTCGGTGTGCGACGTGGATGACGCCGTCGGAGTCAGCGGCTGCTTCTTTGAGCCCGTCGAGGTGGTCGAGGTCGCCGCGGCGCACCGTCGCGCCGAGCGCGGACAGGGCGTCCGCGGAGGCGTCCGATCGGGCCAGGCCGGTGACGTCGTGCCCGGCGGCGATCAGCTCGGGGATGATGCGCGAACCGGCGTGGCCGGTTCCGCCAGTGATGAAAACGCGCATGTGACTGTCCTTTTCAGAGTTGGGGCGCTCAGCGGAGAATGCTGGCGCCGAGGAAGAGGTTGGTGTTGTTGACCGAATGGGTGATGAGGCCCAGCTGCAGCAGGGTGAGGTGCTCCAGTGCCCGGGCCATCGGCAGTGCCCCGGCGTCCATCGGGTGCATTCCCATGCTCTCGATGAACGCCGACACGTGCGCCTTTGCCGCTGCGTCGTCCCCGGCGATAGATACGTCCACCGGGCGACCTTCGACTGACCCGGCTGCCAGCACATCGCAGGGCAGGGTGTTGAACGCCTTGACGACGTGCGTGCCGGCGGGAGCGGCCTCGGCGATCTCTTGTGCGCCCGAACTGCCTTCGGGGGTGAGGAAACCCGTGAAATCGCGGGTGATGGGGTTGGTGACGTCGATGATGACCTTGCCTTTCAGCGTGTCCCCGTACTCGCTGAAAGCCGCCACCGCGCTGGCGTAGGGCACCGCCACGATGACGATGACGAGGTCGCCGGTCGGAGACGTGCCGACGGTGGCGCTGTCACGTGCGGCGGCCAGTGCGTGGGCTTTGGCCGGGTCGCGGCCGATGATCTCGACGGTGTTGCCGCCGGCGACCGCCCGGCCAGCGAGAGCGCTGGCCATGTTCCCCACGCCGATGATGCTGATGCTGCTCAAGACATCTCCCGTCGTGACGTACGATCGAATTGGTTGACTCATCCACCATAGGTCGGCTTGGATGAGGAGTCAACCAATTGAGTGGAGGCGTGGAAACCGATGGAACCGAACTGGCTGAGCCCTTCCGAACTTCGTGCCTGGCGGGCCTTCATCGACGCGCGGCATCAGGTCGGTGTGCACCTGGAGCGGGGTCTGCAGGAGTCGGGCCTGTCCGGGGCCGACTACGAGGTGTTGGCGTTGCTCTCCGATCATGACGGGGACCGCATGCCGTCCCAGGAGCTGCGCAACGCGTTGGGATGGGAGAAGAGCCGTCTGTCCCACCAGTTGCGGCGTATGGAGAAGGACGGGCTGATCAGCCGCGAGCCCAATCCCGCCGATGCCCGTAGCTCTGTGGTCTGTCTGCTCCCGGTGGGCCGCGCCACTGTGGAGAAGGCGGCGCCTGGGCACGTGGCGGATGTCCGCCGGAACTTCATCGATTTGCTGACCCCGGCTGAGCTGGACATGCTCGCCACCCTCAACGAGCGAATCCTGGAGCACCTGGCGGAGAACGACGACTCCGCGGCCGGCGACGCGCCCTGATGAACCCTCCGATCGGGGCGATGACGCGCTCATGGGGACGGGCAGTCCTGTGCTGTGGTGCATCCTCGGAGTAGGACGGCGGTGGCGTCAGTGATCGCGTCGCTCGCTTGGGCCTTGTCGAGGAACTCTGTGAAGGCCGGTTGCTGCGACCAGGCGGCGAAATCGTCGTCATTGGGCCATGTTTGGAAGACGAACACTTTGGCGGGATCGGTCGGGTCGGCAGAGGATTGGTAGATGCTGGCCCCTCGTCGTTGGTCGGTTGTCGCGGCGAGGAAGGCGGCCATCTCGGCGTCAAGCTGGCCGCGTTGGCTCGGGTCGGCGGTGAAGGTGGAGAAGATGACGATCATGGTTGCCTCAGTGGGGAATTGAATGTGTGGCTGGGGGTGGTCGTCAGCGCGCCGCGCGGTAGAACGCGTGGCGGCCAAGCCGCGATCTGCCCTGCCCGACCTGGGAGCCGTCGAACAGATCAGTCTGTATCAGGGCCAGCGTGTGCCCAGAATCTGGGTGCGGCAGTGATCGACGGATAAATTGTTGCTGCTCGCCTATAGGGCCTAAGGATGCTCTGCTGCAACAATTATCAGGGCGCGAGTGGCCGTCGCACAAGGCATGCGAGCCGGTCGACGTTAGCAGCCTTTCACCGTCACCGCCCAACCTTCCGCGTATGCGCACGCTAGCGCGTGCCACGGAAAGTAGCCTTCTCCCATGCCAACTGAGCTGGAAGTCCTGGCGGCATCGAATCGACGTTTGACACTGTGAGTCACTGGTTCGAGCGGCTCGGCGTCACCTACGTCCCGATGGCTGGCAGCGCCCTAGCGGCAGACGATAACGATTGGCCGTATATGCCTGTTTCGCAGGTGGCGTGGATTGGACTTGGTGGCGCGGCCGATCACCTCGACGCGATAAAACGCCAACTCACCAACCGGCCCATACCCCTACATCCATACGCGCAATTGACGCTGTGTCGGAGCGCGTTAGTGGGTGCGTGCCAGGCCGTGTGGGTGCTGTCGCCGGACGACCCGACGATCCGGTTAAGGCGCGCCCGCACCGTGGCTGCCTACGTCTACGCGCATCGCCTCAAGTTTCTCTACAAACTGCGAGAATTCAACGCCACGGAAGACCCAAACCTCAGTTTTGCAGATTTTGAATGACGAGGAACGGGGACAGCAACTTCAAGTCAAGCGCGCCGCCGACGGGCAACCGAAGGGGGAGAACCTCGTGACCGGTGAGATGATCGAGGATGTAGTTAGCGAAGCGTCTGATCAAGTGGACTTAACCGCGAACGCGAACCTGTTGTGGCAATCAGGGTCCGGCGCCGCCCACGGTCAAATGTGGCCGAACTTCAACACTGACGCAATGCGGCTGGCAGGTCCCACAGACAGCGGGCCCCTAAGCCCATTCGTCGTCAAATCAAGTCTTGGAACGTTTTCCAGCCACTATTCCGCTGCTTTTGAGGCCGCTGAGCGTGGATGGCAGCTGCTTGATCAGCGGGGCGTCGCGTGGGCCTCGGACGGGTAGGTTCGATGCACTCTGGGACTCAGGCCCAAGACCATTTGGTGGGCGCTCCCCGTCGATCTGCAGCGACCGTGGGGGAGGGCCAGGAGCCCGCTTCAGGGTAGACCCTTCGCGGACCGAAGAAAGCTGGTCGTGCGCCGTCTCTCAGGACGCCGCGGTGCGATAGCGGAACCCTTCCAACCCGAAGCGGGAAGACAGCGACTAGGGCTCAACTGGGTACGGGTAGAAGTCGTCGCAATATGAAGGTCGGCATGGCAATCGGACGACGGAACCAGCATCGAGCCTCTCTTTCCCACACCCCATGGCCTTTGCGTCGGGCCGTTGTCGGGCGCCGCGGCTGCGAAGCGCGAAGCTAGGGCGGATGACAACTGTGTGGTTCCGCGCATTCCCGAAACCCGTTGCGGCTGAGCAAGTATATGTGTTCGCTGGACGGTCCAGCATCGCACGTCACGTGACCAAAATCGGTGGGCGGGCTTCGATCCGGTAGGCAGATAGCGGCCCCGCATCATGTCGGGCCCCCCGGGCGAGTGGACATGAAAGTGAGAATTTTGATGTGGACATTCCGTGAGAACGGTGGCGTCGTCACAGTTCAGGGGATCGCAAGTGGACACGACACTTGAGAAGTCACACGGCGGTGTCGGTGGTGTTGACCGGCGGTGATGATGACGCCCGTGGCCGGTGATGTGTGAGTCTTGTGGCTTCTGCCCCGTGGCGCGATCCCAGCAACGTCATAGTGGTGCAATACTGGCGCAGCGTCGAAGGAACTCGGCAAGTTCGCCAGGGAGCCTCGCTTACCCATGCACCGGCATGGGCGGCCTTCAACCGGGATGCAGCTGGTACCGGCGACATTGGATTTGGCACGAGACCTACCGGGTGCCGGCAGATCTCGTCGAAACTCTTTACGGCAAGCTCGCACGATTGGGCTTCGGCAAAGGGCTAGGGGTCCGGGAGAGCTTCGGCGCACCCCGCAACAGCACACACCAGAAAATGGGCGCAACGGATGCGGATCAAGACTAGGTACTCCAAACTGGAGGCCGCTGTCAGCCGGTGTGATTGGTGCCGGGGACGCCCGTGGGAGCTGGCGGAGCCTTGACTGGAGGGCTGAAGGAATTGCCGCCAGTCGGAGCGATGCCCTTCTCGGTGGGCGTGACGCCGGGCGTCGAAGTGGGGGTCGGCGTGGTGGTTGACGGGCTCTCGGTCTCACTTCCGCCGCAGGCGGTCAAGGCCGCTATCGACACGATAGCGGTGACACCGAGCGCCGCAGTCGTCTTGCAGAACCGGGAATTGCGCATCTTGGTATCCGATCTGCGTTGAGTGTCAGGAAGGGTTCGCGACCGAACTGTACCCGACGGTACATCGAATCCAGCCGTTTTGCGTATACGCGTGGGTGATCCATGGAAACATCGCATGCGCGGTGCCGGAATCCGGGTCAAGTCCAGGGGCGTGGTGTACGACGTCTTCGTGTGATTCTTCGATGTGATGGTTCAGGCGGTCAGTGCCGCGG
>JAIEPH010000053.1 GCA_019749805.1 Mycobacteriaceae bacterium
CGACCCCCACCCGACGTCCCGCCCTACCGCGGACCCACCGGCGAACGCGCCCAATGGTGGTGGTACACCCCCTTCCAGCCGAAACCACACAGCAACAACTAACGTGGCTCAAACAGGTTGGCGCATCGACAAATTGATGCAGTAGCTGCTGGGCAGCACTCAATGACCACGGCGACTATCGCGCCTTTTTCTCGTTCCTGTGTAGGTAGCTGCCGATGGCGCGCGCAATCCCCCGGCCCGCATAGATGGCCGCGACCACGGACAAGATGATCATCGCGATGAACATCACGAGCCAGTTCGAACGGCTGTGGCTGACGTTCCACCAGACGATCGTGAACAGGACGGCGCAGATGAATACCACGATGTCGCGCCAATTTCCGCTGTAAGACACCGCGGCTTCGCGTAGCGCCCGTGAGCGCTCCGTTCCTTCGACCAGATCGTTGATGCGCTCGTTGATGCTCGCCTTCAGACGTTCTTTGAGTTGTGGCTGGTCGTCGGGAATCCGTTCCAGCAGGTCCATGTCTTTGGCGATCATGGCGCGAACGTCGGGACCCTTGAAGCTGCCCGCCGCGGCACCCAGGAGGGCACCGCCGGCGATCGGCGCTGCACCCAAAGCAAGGTCGGCTATCCCTGGCATCGCTCGTCCTCCTCCAAATCGTGTGAAAAGTGTTGCGGCGAGCGCTTCGCCAGCGGTCGTGTCGAGGGGCAATAGTAGTTCGCCCCGGCGGCCACCGGACTGTTTCAAGACGCGACGGGGCCCGTCCAGTCCGGGCCCGCGGTGATGACGCGCGGCGCTATTGCGCCAGAAACCCCCCGTCGACGGGCAACACAGCGCCGGTGATGAACGAAGCTTCGTCGGAAGCCAGAAAGGCGATGGCGCTGGCGACCTCCGCCGGTTCACCAAGTCGGCCCATCGGGTGCATGCGCTCGATGTCAGCGAGGTATTCCGCGCCGCCCGGCTCCTCCGGAAGCCGGTTGACCCGCTCTGTTCGAATCGTCCCCGGCGCAACGGCGTTCACCCTGATACCGCGGTCAGCCCACTCGACCGCCAGGTGCTTGGTCAGGCCGGTAGCGACGAACTTGGCCGGTCCGTAGGCCGCCTGACGTTTTTGGCCGGCCAGTCCCGAGATCGAGGAGAGGCACACAATGGCACCTCCACCCTTCGACACCATCGCTTCGATCGCGAACTTGCAGGTGAGGAACATGCCGCGCCCATCGATCGCCATGACTTCGTCCCAGCCGGCGGCCGTCACCTCCGTCGCGTCGCCGAGCGGAATGATGCCGGCGTTGGCAACGAGCACGTCAAGCCTCCCGAAGCGATCGATCGCGGCGGCGATCATCCGCCGCGCGTCCTCCTCGACCGAGACGTCGCCGACGACCGTCTCGACTTCGACACCGCTACGCCGCAATTCATCGGCTAGCCCAAGCAGCGGTTCGCGTTGAATGTCAGTCACGATCAGACGTGCACCCTCGCGGGCAAAGACCTCGGCGGCCGCCCGCCCGATGCCCATCGCCGCCCCGGTGATGACCGCCGACTTGCCGAGCAGACGTCCAGGTCCTTGGGTCACAACTTTTCTCCACATCCGCCGCAGGGACGGGTTCGCCACCGGCGGACCACCTCGTCCACCGTGAACAGTGCCAGTGATACAGCCGTCTAGCCGCGCTAATCGGCTGATTGGTGGCCAGCGACACGGCCCCCGGCTATTCCATCAGCCGAGCGGCGACTGTTGCGCCAAGATTCCAGCACGATTCGAGATCGGTCTTGCTCGGCTTGCCGGAGACGACAACGTATTCGGCGGCCTTCGTCCAGCCCAGGCCGGTCGTGATCGCGGTCACCCCGCTTTGGGCGCCCTCGGTGCCCTCGTTGCCGTGGAGGTACAGACCGAAGGGTCGTCCACGCGTCGCGTCGAGGCACGGGTAGTAGATGACGTCGAACGCGTGCTTGAGAGCGCCGCTCATGTAACCGAGGTTGGCGGGGCTGCCGAGCAGATAGCCGTCCGCTTCGAGTACATCGGTCGCCGAGACGGTGAGGGCCGGCCGCCGCACAACCTCCACGCCCTCGATCTCGGGGTCGCCTGCGCCGGATACGACGGCTTCGAACATCTCCTGGCAATGAGGCGACGGTGTGTGATGGACGATCAGCAATGTCTTATTCGATGGATTGCTCAACCCTGCTCCTCCATCTCGACAGCCTTCTTCATGGCTTCGCGGGCGCGGCTGCGATCGCCGGCGTAGTCGTAGGCACGGGCTAGCCGATACCAATGACGCCAGTTGCCCGGGTCCTGCTCCAACTCGTCGCGCACAGTGGCGAAGAGCGCGTCGGCGGCCCCGCGCTCGATCCGTCCCGAAGCCATCCGCGGCAGTGAGCTCACGTCGAGTTCCATGCCCTCGTCCTTGACGATCCGGCCCAGCCGCTGGTGTGCGAGCCCGGCCCGCAGCGTGCTGACCAGAACCCAGATGCCGATCAGCGGCATGATCATCAGCGCGGCACCGAGCCCTATTGCGGCGGGTTCACCAGACGTGAGGAACGCCAACGCGATCCGGCCGAGCAGAAAGAAATAGACGACGAGCGCTACGCACATGAAACCGATCAGCAGCTGGATGCGCAGCGCTCGCGATTTCTCACTCATCAGAGGTCGAGCAGCGGCTCAATACCCACGGTGAGGCCGGGACGTTCGGCGACCTTGCGTACCGCGAGCAGCACGCCGGGCACGAAAGACGTGCGGTCGATGCTGTCGTGCCGGATTGTCAACGTCTCACCCTGCGTGCCGAACAGCACTTCCTGGTGCGCGACGAGGCCCGCCAACCGCACCGAGTGCACGGGAATTCCGTCGACGTCGGCGCCGCGGGCACCCTCGAGGCCCGTGCTCGTCGCGTCGGGATTGGGCGGAAGGTCTTTGCGCGCCTCGGCGATCAGCCGGGCGGTGCGTGCGGCGGTGCCCGACGGCGCGTCGGCCTTATGCGGGTGGTGCAGTTCGATGACCTCGACGGACTCGAAAAACTTGGCGGCCTGCTGCGCGAAGTGCATCGACAGCACCGCGCCGATCGCGAAGTTCGGCGCGATGAGCACCCCGACCTCCGCTTTGCCGGACAGCCACTGCTGGACCTGGCTGATGCGCTCGTCGGTGAAGCCGGTCGTACCGACAACCGCATGAATTCCGTTGTCGATCACAAATTTCAGGTTGTCCATCACGACGTCGGGATGCGTGAAGTCGATGACGACGTCGGTGCGCGCGTCGACCAGTTCACTCAGCGGATCGCCGGCGTCGACCCCCGCGGTGAACGTCAGGTCCGCAGCCTCTTCGACTGCCTGCACCATCGTCGCGCCGACTTTGCCCTTGGCCCCCAGCACCGCGACTCGCATGGGCCAACCCTAGTTGGTCGGTCAGAGCGGGGAGGCGCCGCGCAGGTGCTCGAAGATCAACGACGTCTGCGTTCCTGCCACGTCGGTGTCGGCGTTGAGATTTTCCACCACGAACGACCGCAGGTCATCGGTGTCGCGCGCGGCGACGTGCAGGATGAAGTCCTCGGCACCCGCCAGGAAGTAGACGTCCATCACCTGAGGTTTGCGTCTGATCTGGTCGATGAAGCTGTGAATCTTGCCGCGAGCGTTGGATTGCAGGCTCACCGAGATCATCGCCTGCAGGGTCAGACCGATGGCCGCGGGATCGATATCAGTGTAAAAACCCCGGATCACCCCGAGGTCCTGCAGTCGGCGCAGCCGCGCGTGACAGGTCGACGGGGCGACGCCGACGATGTCGGCCAGCGCGCTGTTGGAGATGCGCGCATCCCCATGGAGCGTGAGCAGCATCCGCCTGTCGACGGCGTCGAGGTCGACAGCCTGAACATCCTTCGGAGAGCGCGGTGGACGCGCCGACCTGACCGAGGTTTCTTTGCTCATATGGGCATATTACCGAAGAATATCCAGTGTTATTGCCATCTGATCGAACCTTCTTCACACTTAGGAAGCAAATTCGACTATAGGAGCGATCATGCGAGTCGGCATCCCGACCGAGATCAAGAACAACGAATTCCGTGTGGCCATCACCCCGGCCGGTGTCGCCGAGCTGGTCCACCGTGACCACGAGGTCCTGATCCAGGCCGGCGCGGGCGAGGGCTCCGCCATCGCCGACACCGACTTCAAGCGGGCCGGCGCGCAAATGATCCCCAGCGTCGACGAGGTATGGGCCGAGGCCGAGCTGCTGCTCAAGGTCAAGGAGCCGATCGAGGCCGAGTACTCGCGCCTGCGCGAGGGCCAGACTCTGTTCACCTACCTGCACCTCGCCGCCTCCAAGCCGTGCACCGACGCGCTGCTCGCCTCGGGAACCACGTCCATCGCCTATGAAACCGTCCAGCTGGCCGACGGATCCCTGCCGCTGCTGGCCCCCATGAGCGAGGTCGCGGGACGCCTGGCCGCCCAGGTCGGTGCGTACCACCTGATGCGCAGCCACGGTGGCCGCGGCGTGCTCATGGGCGGTGTGCCCGGTGTCGCACCGGCCGAGGTCGTCGTCGTCGGCGGCGGCGTCGCGGGCTACAACGCCGCGCGCATCGCCAAGGGCATGGGCGCTCACGTATCGGTGTTCGACGTCAACATCAACACCCTGCGCAAGATCGACAACGAGAACAGCGGCGCCATCGAGACCCGTTACTCGTCGATGCTCGATCTCGAGGATGCGGTCAAGGAGGCCGACCTGGTGATCGGCGCCGTCCTGGTGCCCGGCGCGAAGGCGCCGAAGCTGGTGACGAATTCGACTGTCGCACGGATGAAGCCCGGCGCAGTACTCGTCGATATCGCGATCGATCAGGGCGGGTGCTTCGAGGATTCGCAGCCCACCACGCACGACGATCCGACCTTCGCAGTCCACGAGACCGTGTTCTACTGCGTGGCCAACATGCCCGGCGCGGTTCCGCGCACGTCGACCTACGCGCTGACCAACGCCACGATGCCCTACGTGCTGAAGTTGGCCGACAAGGGCTGGCAGGCCGCATGCGAGGCCGATCCGGCGCTGGCCAAGGGACTGTCGACGCACCAGGGCTCGCTGCTCTCCGAGCAGGTCGCCGCCGATCTGGATCTGCCCTTCACCGAGCCGGCCGCACTGCTGGCCTGATCACCTGAACAACTCCCCGTCGATGTAGAACCACCGACGGGCTCGAACGACGAAGCGGGACCGCTCATGTAGCGTTCCCGCGACGCCAACAGCAGATCGGCCTGAGCGTCGGTTTTGCAGGTAGTGCGCACGGAATTCGACCTCGCCCGAAGCATCGCCGGCGCGGCCGTCGACGGTGTCCACGATCTCGAGCCCGGTCCACGTCAGTGCGGCCTCCGGCGTCAGCGCCGAGGGTCGTGTCCTCGGGTGCCACGTCTGCCAGACATAGTCGAGGTTGTCGACGGCAAAGGCGCTGTAGCGTGACCGCATCAATTGTTCGGCCGTTTCGGCCTGGCGTTCGCCCAGGTGCAGCGGTAGGCAACAGCGTCCGAACAGCAGTTCCGAACCGCAGGGACACAACGCTGCCGGATCCATGCTCACAGTGTGCCAAGCCGATTCTGCTGCGTTATGAGGGTCCCTGAGGTCTGAATCGTAGGGATTCACCCGATTCCTTCCGCGGGCGGCTCCGATACCGTTGGTCCAGCTGCAGGTGCTCCACACACCCCGCAAGCAGTCGCCTGACCAGGCACACCCGGACTACCCGGGGGGACCGGGTGTCCTGGTCAGCGGCGTCTACGCGAGCAGCGTCGGCAGCACCAGCGCCGTGATTTCCCCGATGAGCGGGCGCATGTTCTCCGCTTGGGGATCATTGGCTTGCGACCGCGTCATGATCGCGAGCAGAACGCGTTGGCCGTCCGGCCCATACGCGATACCTACATCGTTGGTGGTGCCGTAGTTCCCGCTGCCGGTCTTGTCGGCACTGGTCCAGTCCGGCGGAAGCCCCGCCCGCATGCTCGACGTCTGATTGGCACGCATCCAGTCCTCGAGCAGTCGGCGTTGAGGTGGCGCAAGGACGTCTCCGTCCAGCATCGCGCGATAACCCCCACCGAGCGCCTCGGGTGTGCTGGTGTCCCGCGGATCACCCGGGATCGCCGAGTTCAGCTCGGTCTCCCAGCGGTCCAGACGCGTTTGTCGGTCCCCGATGCTGCGCGCGAACGCGGTGATCGCCTGCGGCCCGCCGATCCTGCTGAGCAGCAGGTTCGCCGCGGCATTGTCACTCTGCTGCAGCGTGGCCTGGCACAGCTCGGCCAGCGTCATCTCGCTGCCGGCGCGCGGTCCGGTGACGGGTGAATTCGGCAGGATCTGAGCCGGGTCGACGAACATCCTGTCGTCCAGCGAGAGCTCGCCGTGCTGAGCCATCTGCAAGACGCGCGCCGAGGCATAGCCCTTGAACGTCGAACACAGGGCGAAGGGATCCTGTGCGCGGTGCGCAACAGTCTTGTCTGACACCAGGTTTGAAGCAAACAGCCCGATAACGGCGTTGTGGCGTTGCTCGAGACCCTGCAGGGACGCCTCCATGGACGACGGCGGTTGTGCCGTCGCGGTACGTGGCGCGGATGCGGCCACCGCGGCGAGCGTCAACCCACCGAGCAGAACGTTTCGTCTGGACAGTGGCTGGATGTCGGCGCCGGAGCGCCTCAGTCGAGTCATCGGCCTAGAGTAGGCGATCAGCGCGTGATGGCCCGAAGCGGCTGCGGCAGCGTCCTTTTCGAAGTTTGCGGACCGAGAACTGCGCCACCGTATTGCCGTGTCAGCAGTTTGCGCGCGACGGTGTTCACCTCGTCCAGCGTTACCGCTTCGATCCTGGACAGGGTGTCGGCGATCGTTCGATGCGCGCCATAGTTCAGCTCGCTTCGGCCGATCCTGTTCATCCGGGAACCCGAATCCTCCAGCCCGAGCACCAGTCCGCCGCGCATTGACCCCTTCGCGATGCGGTATTCGGTCTCGGTGATGCCGTCACGGGCCACGTCCTCGAGCACATCGACGGTCACCCGGACGACTTCTGCGAAGCGCTCGGGAAGGCACGCGGCATAGATCGAGAGCGCACCGCTGTCCGCAAACGTGTCCACCGTCGAGTACACCGAGTACGCCAGTCCGCGGGTTTCCCGAATTTGTTGGAACAGCCGGGAACTCAGGCCGCCGCCCAGAGCGGTGTTGAGCACCGACAATGCCCACCGGTGCTCCCAGTGCCTGCCCGGTGTCCGGACGCCCAGCGACAGATGGGTCTGCTCGGCGTCCTTGTTGACGATCTCCAGCGTCGGCCGGCCCGTGACGCGACCGGTGCCCTTGCGCGGGGCCACCGGCTTGCGGCCGCGCACCAGGCGAGGACCGAAGTGTTCGCGCACCAGCGACACGACCTCGTGGTGGTCGACATTTCCCGCGACCGCCACCACCATCCGCTCGGGCGTATAGCGCCGCATGTGGAACGAATGCAGTTGCGTCCTGGTCATGGACGCGATCGACTCCGCGCTGCCGATCACCGGCCGCCCGACAGGATGCGCGCCGAACATCGCCGACAGGAAGACGTCACCGAGGGTGTCCTCGGGATCGTCGTCGCGCATCGCGATCTCCTCGAGCACGACGGCACGCTCGATCTCGACATCGTCTGCGGCACAACGCCCCCGCAGCACCACGTCGGCCACCAGGTCGACGGCCAATTCGAGGTCGGTGTCGAGCACATGCGCGTAGTAGCACGTGTGCTCACGGGCGGTGAACGCGTTCAGCTCGCCACCGACAGCGTCCACCGCCTGCGCGATGTCGACCGCGGATCGCGTCGGCGTCGACTTGAACAGCAGGTGTTCCAGGAAGTGCGCCGCACCGGCCACGCTGGGTCCCTCGTCACGGGACCCGACGTCGACCCACACCCCGACCGATGCCGAATGCACCGACGGGACGTACTCGGTGACCACGCGCAGGCCACCGGGTAATACGGTGCGCCGCACCGCCGCAGAAGATTGATCGCCGCGTGCGCCGCGACGCAAAGCCCTAGCTCGTGGCTGCTGCGGCATCTGCTGGCGCGGCATCAGGGGATGCTTCAGCTGCTTCGTCTTCGGCGACGAGGACCAGCGAGATCTTTCCACGGTTGTCGATGTCGGCGATCTCGACGCGCAGCTTGTCGCCGACCTTCACCACGTCCTCGACCTTGGCGATCCGTTTGCCGCGGCCGAGCTTGGAGATGTGCACCAGGCCGTCCCGGCCCGGAAGCAGCGATACGAACGCACCGAAATCGGTTGTCTTCACCACCGTTCCGAGGAACCGCTCACCGATCTTGGGCAGCTGCGGATTGGCGATCGCGTTGATCTTGTCGATCGCCGCCTGTGCCGCTTCGCCGTTGGAGGCGCCGACGAACACGGTGCCGTCGTCCTCGATCGAGATCGACGCACCAGTCTCCTCGGTGATCGAGTTGATCATCTTGCCCTTGGGCCCGATGACCTCACCGATCTTGTCGACCGGCACCTTGATCGTGGTGATCCGCGGTGCATACGGGCTCATCTCGTCGGGCTCGTCGATGGCCTCGGCCATCACCTCGAGAATCGTCAGGCGCGCGTCCTTGGCCTGCGCCAGCGCGCCGGCCAGCACCTGCGAGGGGATGCCGTCGAGCTTGGTGTCCAGCTGCAGCGCGGTGACGAACTCCTTGGTGCCTGCGCACTTGAAGTCCATATCGCCGAACGCATCCTCGGCGCCGAGGATGTCGGTGAGCGTGACGAAGCGGCGCTCGGTCTTGCCGTCCACCTCGACATCGTCAGATACCAGGCCCATCGCGATACCCGCGACGGGGGCCTTCAGCGGCACACCGGCGTTCAGCAGCGACAGGGTCGATGCACACACCGAACCCATCGACGTCGACCCGTTGGAGCTCAACGCCTCCGACACCTGACGGATCGCGTACGGGAACTCCTCGACGCTCGGCAGCACGGGCATCAGGGCCCGCTCGGCCAGCGCGCCGTGGCCGATCTCGCGGCGCTTGGGCGAACCGACTCGACCGGTCTCACCGGTCGAATACGGCGGGAAGTTGTAGTGGTGCATGTACCGCTTGCTGGTCTCGGGTCCCAGCGAGTCGATCTGCTGGGCCATCTTGACCATGTCCAGCGTGGTGACACCCATGATCTGGGTCTCGCCGCGCTCGAACAGCGCGCTGCCATGTGCCCGTGGCACCACGGCCACCTCGGCGCCCAGAGCACGGATATCGGTGATGCCACGGCCGTCGATGCGGAAGTGGTCGGTCAGGATGCGCTGGCGCACAAGCTTTTTGGTCAGCGATCGGAATGCCGCGCCGATCTCCTTCTCCCGCCCGGCATAGGTCTCGGCAAGCCGCTCGAGCACCTCGACCTTGATCTCGTCGGTTCGGTCGTTGCGCTCTTCCTTACCCGCGATGGTCAGCGCCTTCGACAGCTCGTCGGTGGCCACCGCCGAGACGCTTTCGAACACGTCGTCCTGGTAGTCGGGGAACACCGGGTAGTCGGCCGTCGGCTTGGCGGCCTTCTCGGCGAGCGCCTCCTGCGCGGTGCACAGCGCGGCGATGAACGGCTTGGCGGCTTCGAGACCCTCGGCCACGACCGCCTCGGTCGGGGCACCCGCCCCACCGGCGACGAGCTCGATGACCTTGTCGGTCGCCTCGGCCTCGACCATCATGATCGCGACATCATCGGTGGTCTTGCGGCCGGCGACCACCATGTCGAACACGGCTCCCTCGAGCTGCTCGACGGTCGGGAACGCCACCCATTGGCCGTCGATCAGCGCGACTCGCACGCCACCGACCGGGCCGGCGAACGGCAGGCCGGAGATCTGGGTCGACGCCGATGCGGCGTTGATCGCCAGCACGTCGTACAGATCCTTCGGATCCAGGCTCATCACCGTGACGACGACCTGGATCTCGTTGCGCAGACCCGAAACGAAGGTCGGGCGCAGCGGCCGGTCGATGAGGCGGCAGGTCAGGATCGCGTCCGTCGACGGCCGGCCCTCACGGCGGAAGAACGAACCCGGGATGCGACCCGCGGCATACATCCGCTCCTCGACGTCGATGGTCAAGGGAAAGAAGTCGAAATGGTCTTTGGGCTGCTTGCTGGCCGTGGTGGCCGACAGCAACATGGTCTCGTCGTCGAGGTAGGCGACGACAGAGCCGGCGGCCTGCTTGGCAAGCCGGCCGGTCTCGAAACGGATGGTGCGGGAGCCGAAGCTCCCGTTGTCGATCACGGCGGTGGATTCGTACACGCCGTCTTCAAGTTCAACTACAGACATGGGTGTCCGTATGGCCTCTCTGGTTCACAGTCTTCACTGTTCAACTGTTTTCGCGTTGCCACAGAGGGTGAATCACCGGCCTCGACTGGGCCACGGCCATCGATCGAAGCTGTCGGGTATCGGACCCGGCAGCCACTACCGAAGACCGTGCGATCGGGCATGTCGTTGATCCAGCACATCCGATGTGACACGCGGGAACGGCGCTCGCGGAACTGCGATCACCGCACCCAAACGTTCGAGCCGAAACCGGCTGTCGAACTCAGCCATCCTACATTGCAGCAGGTACGGCCCGAAATCCGCCGGACCCTCTGGCCACATCCTCCACGCATACGGTGAAGTTGCGCTCGTCGTAGGGATAACCGACGCCGCTTGCGCACTGGTCGACGTTGGCGACGTTCTCCAGCACCTCGGTGGCGCGTTGCCGGTTGGGCACCGAGGAATCGTCGCAGTCGACCCGCAGCGGATCCTTGTCGTTGTTCGGATCGATGCTCATGCAGTCGCCGACGACCCAGTCGATATCCATGCAGATCGTGGTGCTGGTATCGGAGAACGTGCCCTTCATCGGGTAGTAAGAGTCGACGTCCGCCGGGCAATGGTCGCTGTCCTCGGCCGTGGCGGCCACCTTGAAATTGGACTCCGGGCTTCCGCACTCGACCCTGGTCACTTCCGGCCGCTCCGGGGTGCCACCCGTCTTCAGGCAGTCCCCTACCGCGAGATCCGTCGCGGACGAGGAAGAACACCCCGTCAAACCCCCCAAAACGACGATCGCCGCTACGACGATCGTGGGCAGGTCCCGCACCTGCGTCGCGTCAGCGACGCAGCCCAAGGCGCTCGATCAACGAGCGGTAGCGCGCCACGTCGACCTGCGCGACGTACTTGAGCAGGCGGCGCCGACGGCCGACCAGCAGCAGCAGACCACGTCGCGAGTGGTGGTCGTGCTTGTGCATCTTCAGGTGCTCGGTCAGGTCGGCGATGCGCTTGGTCAGCAGCGCGACCTGAGCCTCCGGCGAGCCGGTGTCGGTGTCATGCAGGCCGTACTCGCCCAGAATGGTCTTTTTCTGTTCGACAGTGAGCGCCACGAAACAACTCCATCTATTTCAGTCCGCGAACACGAGGCCCCTGGGCCCCCAAATAAGCGCAGCCACCGCGAACTGCAGCACACGCTCGGTCGGCCAGGAGTCTACAGCGAGTGTGGCCGAGCTGCGAAATCAAGCAGTCGCTGAGCTGCGGCATCTCAGGCCTACTGCGCCGCCAGGATGGTGCGCGCCCGTTCGGTGTCGGCACCCATCGCGGTGACCAGTTCCTCGACCTTGGCGAATTTCTCCTGCCCGCGGATGCGCGCGACGAAATCTACCGCCACGTGCTGGCCGTACAGATCGGCCGACGTATCGAGGACGAACGCCTCCACGGTGCGGGTACGCCCGGAGAACGTGGGGTTGGTGCCGACCGAGACGGCTGCCTGGTAGCGCTCGCCTGGGACGACGGCGCCCGCGATGGGGCCGTGGCCGAGCACCGTGAACCACGCCGCGTAGACGCCGTCGGCGGGAATGGCCGAGTACATCGGCGGCGCCACGTTGGCCGTCGGAAAGCCCAGGACCTTGCCGCGTCCGTCGCCGCGGACCACGACACCTTCGACGCGGTGCGGACGCCCCAGAGCCTCGGTGGCGGCAACCATGTCACCGGCGTCGACGCAGGACCGGATGTAGGTCGACGAGAACGTGACGGTTTCCTCGCTGTTGGTGGCCGCGGTCTCAGATACCAGGGACATGCCCTCGACCGCGAAGCCGAACCGTTCACCCGCTCTGCGCAGCAGGTCGACGTTGCCGGCGGCCTTCTTGCCGAACGTGAAGTTCTCCCCGACCACCACCTCGACGACGTGCAGCCGCTCGACCAGCAGTTCGTGGACATAGCGCTCGGGTGTGAGCTTCATGAAATCCGAGGTGAACGGCATGACCAGGAACACGTCGATGCCCATGTCCTCGACCAACTCGGCGCGCCTGGTGAGTGTCGTGAGCTGGGCGGGATGACTGCCGGGGAAGACGACCTCCATGGGATGCGGGTCGAAGGTCATCAACACCGTCGGCACGCCGCGGGACCGGCCCGCCTTCACCGCGTGGTTGATCAGCTCCTGATGGCCTCGATGAACACCGTCGAACACGCCGATGGTGACGACACATCGGCCCCAGTCCGTCGGGATCTCGTCCTGTCCCCGCCAGCGCTGCACAGCGCAAGCCTACGGCGCACGCGTCGCCACGGCCGCGCTAGATCGCCAGATCAGGTGACAACTGCCTAAACTTCGTAAGCGTGAACGGTGATCCGCGCGACTTGACGATGGTCGCCCAGGATTACCTGAAGGTGATCTGGACTGCCCAGGAGTGGTCGCACGAGAAGGTCAGCACCAAGATGTTGGCCGAGCGGCTCGGCGTTTCCGCCAGTACGGCCTCGGAGTCGGTGCGCAAGCTGGCCGACCAGGGCTTGGTCGATCACGAGAAGTACGGCGCCGTGACACTGACCGATGCCGGCCGCGCGGCGGCTCTCGCGATGGTCCGCAGGCACCGGCTCATGGAGACCTTCCTCGTCCGCGAACTCGGATACAGCTGGGACGAGGTGCACGACGAGGCGGAGGTGCTCGAGCACGCGGTGTCCGACCGGATGCTCGAACGCATCGACGCCAAGCTCGGCCATCCGACGCGCGACCCGCACGGCGATCCGATTCCCGCCTCCGACGGCCGGGTCCCCACCCCGGACGCCCGCCAGCTGTCGGTGTGCCGCGACGGTGACACCGGAACCGTCGCCCGGATTTCGGACTCCGACCCGGAGATGCTGCGGTATTTCGACAGTGTCGGCATCAGCCTGGATTCGCGGCTGCTGGTGCTGGCCCGCCGCGACTTCGCGGGGATGATCTCGGTGGCGGTGAAGTCCGCCGATGCGGATGAACACGAAAAGGGAACCACCGTGGAGTTGGGAAACCCTGCGGCAGAAGCCATTTGGGTGGTCGGCTGAGGGTAGGCGCCGTCAGTCGGCCTAGCTGCTAGAGGGTGGCGGGTCGCAGGACGACCACCGACTTGGTGCGGATCACGTCGTCTCTCAGCAGGGCAATTACCCGTCCGTCGGCTGCGGTTGCCGCGTAAACGCCTTCAATACCAGCGACTTTCAGCGGCCGACCATGGCGGGTGTCCTCGGTTTCCTCAGCGGACAGGTCGCGACGCGGGAACGCCAGCAGGCACGCCTCGTCGAGCGTGTACGACAGGCGTGGCCGTTCAGCGAGGTCCTCCAAACCGGCGGCTTGATCCAGCTCGAACGTGCCGACCCTGGTCCGGCGCAGTGCGGTGAGATGTCCACCGACGCCGAGCGCGGCGCCGACGTCACGAGCCAGCGCGCGGATGTAGGTTCCGCTGGAGCAGTCCACTTCTACGTCGACGTCGACGAGATCGCCCTCATGCCGGACGGATAGCACGTCGAACCGCTCGATGCGCACCCTGCGCGGCGCGAGCTCGACGGTTTGTCCCTCGCGGGCCAGTTTGTAGGCCCGCTGCCCCGCGACCTTGATGGCGCTCACTGCCGACGGAATCTGATCGATCTCACCGCGCAACGCAGCCACCGCTGTCTCGATCTGCGCCTCACCAACTCCCGAGGCCGAAACCGTCTGCAGCACTTCACCTTCGGCATCCTCGGTCGACGTAGTCTGACCCAACCGGATCGTCGCGGCGTACGACTTGTCGGTCGCCGTCAGCATGCCGAGGATCTTGGTGGCCCGTTCGACACCGACAACCAGCACCCCCGTAGCCATCGGGTCGAGAGTGCCCGCGTGACCAACCTTTCGGGTGCCGAAGATCCGCCTGCAGCGGCCCACCACGCCGTGGCTGGTCATGCCCGCCGGCTTGTCCACGACGACAAGACCAGCTTCGGTCATAGCACTATCGCGGTGAGCGCGAGACCGTCGCGTACCGACCACCGCCCCGCCAGCGTCTGCAGCGGTGGCCCCGACGGTGCAGACGGGTCGACGAGGATCCGTGATTCGAATCCGCCCGCCGTGCCGGTGCCGTCGACGTCGAACGTGATGTGCGCGTCCTCGAATCCCAACCAGCGGTTCGTGACAGGGAACCACGCTTTGTAGGTGGCTTCCTTGGCGCAGAACAGGATTCGGTCCCAATGCAGTCCGCCTGGAAGCGCCCGTAGCTCAGCGCGCTCCCCCGGCAGGCTGATGGCGTCGAGCACGCCCTTGGGGAGGACGTCGTGCGGCTCGGCGTCGATACCGACGGAGCGGATCGCATCGTGCCGGGCCACGGCCGCGCCTCGGAAGCCCTCACAGTGCGTGAGGCTGCCGACGACACCGTCGGGCCAGCACGGTTCGCCCTTCTCCCCCTTGAGGATCGGCACGGGCGCAATGCCGAGCTCGCCAAGCGCCGCCCGTGCGCAGTAACGCACGGTGATGAACTCGTTGCGCCGCTTGGCCACCGACTTCGCGATCAGCGGCTCTTCTTCGGGCAGCGGTGCGAGTTCCGGTGGGTCGAGGTACATCTCCGCCGCGGCCAGCGACTGGCCGTGTTCGGGCAGTACGCCGGAGAGCAGGGTCGCCATGACCGTCATCAGTACCTGGCCTGGATGCGCTGCTGCATCTTCTGGGCGTGCTCGCGCATCTCCTGGGTAATCTCGAAGTGCCCGCCGAATTCGTTGAGATAACCGGGCGCGTACTTCGGATCGGGAAGTATCTGCCGCAGCCAGCGATATGGCTTGCGGCGCCGCCACTCCCGCGGATATCCGACCGACACTTCCTCGTGGCGTACGCCGTCGTACCACGTGGTGCGGGGGATGTGCAGGTGGCCGTACACCGAGCACAGCGCGTTGTAGCGGGTGTGCCAGTCGGCGGTCGCCGTGGTGCCGCACCACAGCGCGAACTCCGGATAGAACATCGCATCGCACGGTTCGCGGACCAACGGGAAGTGATTCACCAGGATGTTGGGAGTCATCCAGTCGAGGTCCTCGAGCCGCTTTCGGGTCGAGGCGACCCGGTCACGACACCATGCGTCGCGGGTGGCGTACGGCTCGGCCGACAACAGGTACTCGTCGGTGCCCACGATGTTGCGCTCGCGGGCAATGGCCAGCCCCTCGCCCTTGGTCGCTGCCCCGTCCGGCAGGAACGTGTAGTCGTAGAGCAGGAACATCGGCACGATCGTCGCCGGGCCGCCCTCTTCCGTCCACACCGGGAACGGGTGCTCGGGGGTGATGACGCCCATCTGGTCGCAGACGTCGACCAGGTAGTCGTAGCGGGCCTTGCCGAAGATCTGCATCGGGTCGCGGTTGGTGGTCCACAGCTCGTGATTGCCCGGGACCCAGATCACCTTGGCGAAGCGCTTCCGCAGCAGGTCCAATGCCCAATAGATCTCGTCAGTGCGCTCACCGACATCGCCGGCCACGATCAGCCAGTCGTCGGGTGTGGACGGGTGCAGCGACTCGGTGATGGGCTTGTTGCCCGTGTGACCGGTGTGAAGGTCGCTGATCGCCCAGAGGGTGGGCTGTCTACCGTCGCGTGTCACAGCCCTCCAGCCTACGTGCGGGCGATGCGCGCTCTCGCAACCCAACTAGAACATGTTCTCTTTTCCGCTTCGGACCCTGACTTCGGGCCGCTACACTCCCCGGGCAGGATCCGACCAGAGGCCGGCGGCCCCGCCGCCACGACAGCAGGGGGTGTAATGATCGCCAAGCTGCGCATTCTCGCAGCGCTGTGTGCGCTCGTCGCAGCGGTGATCGCGGTCGGCCAGTCCCATCCCGGCGAACCCATGCAGGTGCGCGCGTCGGATATCCCGATGACCAACGTCACAACCAGCATCAAATATCCGGTCATCGACATCACCGATCCGGATCCGTTCAATCCGTGCCGTGACCTCCCGCTCGACGTGATGGGGTCCCTCGGTCTGACCTTCACGCCGCCGATCCCCGAAGAAGGGATGCGGTGCAAGTACGACGCGGGAAACTACCAGATGACCGTCGAGGCCTTCGTGTGGAAGACGTTCGAAGAGGCCTTACCGGCGGATGCCATCCAACTCGACATCGACGGCCATCGTGCCGCGCAGTGGTGGGTCATGAAGCCGACCGACTGGAACAACCGCTGGTGGGTCACGTGCGCCATCGGATTCGACACCGATTACGGCTTGATCCAACAGACGATCTTCTTCTCGACGATCTACTCCAACCCGCAACCGGACTGCATGCAGACCAACCTGCAGCGCGCCCACGAGCTGGTGCCGCACTACATCTTCCAGGGCCCCTCTAACGAGTGATCTTGTCCATCGGGCTCGAGCGTTCGAGCATTCCGATGGTTTCTTCACCGTCCCAGCGGTAGCGCACACCGGCCTGCTGTAGCGCCGGAAAGGTCCAATTCGCCATCTTCTCGAGCATTTCGGCGGGCACCTCGCTGGGGTCGGTGATGTCATGCGTCGACACCACGGTCTCGCCCTCGATCTGAACGGTGCCGCGCTCGGTTTCCAGCACGACGGAGACGTCCTCCCCCTTGGGCTCCAGCCGGGTCAGCCATGGCGCCTGCACGGCACGCGCCGGGATCAGCTCGCCGTCACCGTCGAACAGGTAGCCCTCGTTGAACGCGGGGTCACCGTCGGGCCGCTGCGGGTAGGCGATGTAGCCGAAAGCCCGTCCGCCCGGAAAGAGCGCCGACTGCCAGCAGTGGCCCCAGAACCCTTCGAGACGCCGTACGCCCTGGCGACGGATCCGGAGGCCGCTTCCCGCGAACGCGTGTTGTTCGCCGGCCACGTGCACCGAGCCCGTCGCCCGGAACAGCTGCTCGTAGCGGGGTCCTCCCATGAGATCGCCGACGATCGACGTCTTTAGCTGCGCATCCGCATCGGCCTGCAGCGCACCCTGCACCCACGGCGGCACCGCCATGATCGCCTCGACCTCGAATCGCAGGTCGACCGACGGCCCGTCCTTGCGGCCCGCGATCAGGTCGGCCGACGACGTCGCGTCGGCCTTCCCGTCGAAGGTCATCGTCCACACGTCGAACGGTTTGACGCACGTGAACGCGAGCGGGCCGGCGCCCAGGACCGACGGCTTACCGTCCGTTCCGATGGGCGGCACGCTCGGGCCCTCGTCACGCAGTCGGTACACGCGCCCGTCGGCGAACGCGACGTTCACCTGGACGCCGTGTGACTCCCAGTTCGCGGCGACCGCTTCGACACCGATGCGTGGCAACCCGACACTGCCGCGGTCGTCGACGACCCAGAAACTCACCGAATCCCGCATTTCCGGGTTGTCCGGTCGCTGCGCGAACATGTATTCGCGCTCGGTGTCGATGCCACCGGTCAGGTCAATTGCCATGCGAGGCTCCCAGGTAGGCGTCGACGTAGGTGGCGAACAGCGGCCGAATCGCGTTGGGATCCATACCGAATGCCTGCGGGTCGGCTTTCGGGTGTGGTTCGTGGTTCTCGGCGTTCTCGGCCCACCACGCGCGCATGCCGTCCTCGAACTCAGTGGTGACGGGTGCCCCGAGCCAGGCATACAGTCGGCGCACCTCCCCGATCGGGTCGTCCTGCATAGCTCGAAAGTCGATGTCGAAGAAGCGATCATCGGCTCCGCCGGTGCGGAACTTCAGCACGCGGTCGATGCCCGTCGACCATTGTTTGATGTTGAGCTCGCCCAGATACCGGCGGTCGACGTCATCGCTGAATCCGGAGACGATGTCGGCGTACACATCGGCGACCGAGAGCATCACGTCGGTCGGGTCGCGGTGGGTCATCACGAATCGGGCATCAGGGAACACCCGGTCGAGGAAGTCGAGGGAGATCACGTGGGCAGGTGACTTCAGCCGCCACGGTCGTGTCGGCTCACCCCACTGCAGCAGCTTGAGCACGCGACGCTCGTAGTGGTAGGTGGATGTGAAGTCGGCCCGGTCCAGCAGCCAGTCGGAGTACGACGGTATCTGCGCGAATGCCTGGAACATCTGCGATTTGAAGTCGAGCGCCATCAGATCGAGGCATTCCATCGGTCCCGCAACGTCGTTGGGCACGTGTTGCCTGCTGCCGACGACGACGGGCCGTGCCTGAAGCGGGATTCTCGGATCGTCACCGTGCACCGTCGAGGGGGGCGGGCATGGCCGAGTGGACTCCCAACTGCGTAGGTAGCGGATGTGTGGATCTCGGGCCAGCAGGAACGACAGCGCCGTCGACCCGGTGCGAGGCAGGCCGAGTCCGAACAACGGCGCGTCGATCGGCTCGTCGTCGATCTCGGGGTGACGGCGATACCAGTCCTCGACCTGTAGTCGCTGGCACAGGTGTAGTCCGATGCGGTCGTAGACGAACGCTTCGCCGCGGGCGTTCAGTCGCGCTTCGTCGCCCAGGGCGCGCACGAGGATCCCCAGGCCCTCGCGGAAGGAGTCGTCGCCGAAGTCGTCGAGTCCGGTGCGTTGCACTGCTGCCCCGGTCAGGTCGTCGAGCGATGGCACGGTGCACTCCCCCTTCGGCGCAGAGACTATTTGATGACAGTACACTGTCACCATTATGAGCGAGTCGTCAATAGCGCGGCGCACCTACGACAACCGGGCGCGTCAGCAGAAGGCGGCCCAGACGCGGGAGCGCATTGTCGCGGCCGGCAGCGAATTGGTGCACGCCTTCGACTCCTGGAACTGGCGAGATCTGACGTTCAAGGCGGTGGCCGAACGCGCGGGCGTCGGCGAGCGGACCGTCTACCGGCACTTCCCCACCGAACGACATCTGCACGACGCGGTCATGCAGCGACTGGAGTCCGAGGCGGGCATCTCCTACGAGCAAGTCGACCTGACCAACATCGACGATGTGACGGCCAGGGTGTTCGCGTCCCTGCAACGATTCTCCGTACGGAGATCCGTTGACACGCCGCAGGATCCGACATTCGTCGGCGTCGACGCCCGTAGGCGCGAAGCGCTCGTACGTGCGGTGTCGGCGGCTGCCCCCGCGTGGTCGGCCGCCCAGCAGCAGATGGCGGCGGCCCTGCTCGACGTGCTGTGGAACGTGCCGAGTTATGAGCGGTTGGTGGGGGTATGGGGCATCGACGGGACCGATGCGACGCGCGCGATCGGGTGGGTGATGGCCAAGGTGATCGGTGCTATCGAGGACGGCGATGCGCCGCCCGCGTAGCGTGCGTGAGATGACCGCGGTCTCCGACAACGCCACCTCCACGCCATCCCGAGGCAAATTGGGGACATTCCGCGACCGGACCCTGACCCGACTGCTTCACCTGCCCCCGCAGACGACCGATTATTCGGTGCACACCGTGCGCGTGCCGATGCGCGACGGTGTCGAGTTGGTCGCCGACCACTACGAGCCGGCGACTCCCCATCCGGCGGGCACGCTGTTGGTGCGCTGCCCTTACGGCCGGGGCTTCCCGTTCTCCTCGATGTACGCCGGCGTGTACGCCGCGCGCGGTTACCACGTGGTGTTCCAAAGTGTGCGTGGCACATTCGGCTCCGGTGGAGACTTCGTCCCGATGGTCCACGAGAAGGCCGACGGCGCGGATACCGTCGCGTGGCTGAGGCTCCAGCCTTGGTTCACCGGTTCGTTCGCCACCATCGGCCTGTCGTATCTCGGCTTCACCCAGTGGGCCCTGCTCGCCGACCCGCCGCCGGAGATGAAGGCCGCCGTCATCACGGTGGGCCTGCACGATCCCAGCGGCCCGCGTTGGGGTACCGGCTCGTTCGGGCTGAACGACTTCCTCGGCTGGAGCGACCTGGTTGCCCGCCAGGAGGGTCCGAAACTGCGTTCGACGATCCGGCAGTTGCGCGCTCGGCGTGCGTTGAGTCGCGCGACGAGCGGGCTCCCGGCAGGAGATGCCGGCCGAGCGCTGCTGGGCAAGGGCGCGACGTGGTGGGAGGAGTGGCTCTGCCATCCCGAGGCCGACGACCCGTTCTGGGCTGACAGGAGTGCGTGGGATGCGTTGCATCGCACCGATATTCCGGTGTTGCTGGTCGGCGGCTGGCAGGACCTGTTTCTGGAGCAGACACTCGCGCAGTACGACGCGCTGAAGCGGCGCGGGGTCGACGTCGCCGCGACCATCGGCTCGTGGACGCACACACAGGTCATGTACAAAGCGGCGGCGACGGTGACGCGCGAATCGCTGGACTGGTTCGACGCACATCTCGGTGGCAAAGGAACGACGCGCAGTCCGGTCCGCATCGAGGTGAACGGCAAGGGCTGGACCGACCTGCCGGAGTGGCCGCCGGCGATGCCCGAGCGAGTGCTCTACCTCCAACCCACCGGCCGCCTCGGCGACGCAGTGCCGCCCGACACCGCATCCCCGACCCGATTCACGTACAACCCGGTGGATCCAACCCCCACGATCGGCGGCCGGATGCTCGCACCCGAGGGTGGCTACCGCAAGGACGCGAAACTCGCCGAGCGGCCCGACGTGCTGTGCTTCACCGGCGACCGGCTGCCTGCCGATCTGTATGTCGTGGGGACACCGGTGGTCGAGTTGACGCATTCCTGCGACAACCCGTACCACGACGTGTTCGTCCGCATCAGCGAAGTCGACGCCAAGGGCGTTTCCCGCAACGTGAGCGACGGATACCGCCGCAGCGCCACGGCTTCAGGTGATCCCCGCACCGTTCGCATCGAGCTGGACGCGACCGCCCACCGGTTCCGCGCCGGTTCGCGGATCCGGGTGCTGGTCGCCGGCGGATCGCATCCGCGGTTCGTACGCAATCTCGGTACCAACGAGCCCCTGGTCAGCGCGCGAGAGCTCATGGTGTCGACGCACACCGTGCACCTCGGCGAGGGTGGCGTGTCGCGGCTCGTGCTGCCCGCAGGCCCAGATGCGCCTTCAGGCCGCTGAGCAAACACAATTGTCGACCGTTAATTGCGGAATGCATGAGATGCAAGCAATTCATAGTAAACGCATATACTAACGACATGGCCGGCGAACGGCTATACGCCCCTTCGCCGGCCATCTCGTATACGGTCAGTCACCCAAAACGAACAGCGGCGAAGAGTGGGAACCCCACACCTTTGGAGGCGAGACCAACGGCGGCGTCGTATAGATCGACACGTGGCCGGGGCGCTGAGTTGTGGTGCTGCCGCCGGAATCATGCGTGCTCGTCACGCTTGCGGCGGTGGCGCCCGGTGCCGTCGCAATGACGGCGGCGACCGCTCCTGCGCCCAACAGCGTTGCGAAAGTCCGTGGCTTTATGTTCATTTTCTTCTCCCTTATCCATTTCCTGTTGTGCCAGACAAGCAACGAATTCATCGACATGTTTTCTGTACAACATTCAATTTAGGGAGCAATCGAGCGTACGTCGCGTACCTCATATCTAATTCAAATACGAGGTCCGTGTCCGCGATTACAGCAAAGCGATCTCAGCCGACAGCTCGGCGAACCCGCTCGGCGACATCCTCGAGCGCGTCCGCCGGGTGCACCGGCGGTGCCCAGTCCGGATCGACGGGCAGCGGCACCCAGCTCTTACAGCCGGCGTACTCCGGCGTGCGGGGCAGACGCGCGGGCTCCCGCAACGGGCTGGCCTGCACCACCAACACGGTGAGACGGTGTTTGGGCCGGAAGTCCAGCCGATCAGCCCGCACCGATGCCGCGGTCCAGATGTGCAGCTCCTCGATCTCGTCGAGGCTTTCGGGCCGGGCGACCTCGATGGCGGCGACAACTTTGGCACCGGCCCGTAGGACGACCTCGGCCTCGGTGCTGTCTGCGGCCGCGGCGTCGAGCAGATCGTGGTGTTCAGGTCTTACCCGCTCGGTATGGCTGTGGGCGACCGTGGGAAAGAACAAGAAGCGTGATGCGCTGAGCGCGAACCGCTTCTCGTGGATGCCGCCCTTGCGCAGCAGCACGGTCTGCCTGCCGTCGAGCAGGCCGTGCACCGCCGCGCTCCACTCCTTGAGTGCGGGCTGCGTCAGCGTCTGCGCGGTCACCCGGCGCCTGCGGCTCGAGCCTCGATGCGCGCCCGCACCTCGGGACGCCGCAGCGGTGGAACCGTCTTGGGTGGTTGGCGTCGCGGCGCCAGCCCGGCCAACAGCCGGGTGGTGATCGCGGTGACCTCGGCGACAGCCTCCTCGAAGGCTTCGACGTTCGCTCCGGACGGCCGCGTGATTCCGCTGACCTTGCGGACGTATTGACGTGAGGCCGCTTCGATTTCCTCCGCGGTGGCTGCCGGCTCCAGTCCGCGTAGCTCGGTGATGTTTCGGCACATGACTCCACGATAGGTTCGAGCCATGACAGACCCCAACAACGCCGACATCCTGCTGATCGACACCCGGGATCGGGTGCGGACGCTGACGCTGAATCGCCCGCAGGCCCGCAATGCCCTGTCCTCGGCGCTTCGCACCGAGTTCTTCCAAGCACTGCGGGATGCGGAGAGCACCGATGACGTCGACGTCGTGATCTTCACCGGCACCGACCCGGTGTTCTGCGCGGGACTGGACCTCAAGGAACTCGGCGACACCACCGAGCTGCCCGACATCTCACCGAAGTGGCCGGCGATGACCAAGCCGGTGATCGGCGCGATCAACGGCGCGGCGGTGACGGGCGGACTGGAGCTCGCGCTGTACTGCGACATCCTCATCGCCTCGGAGAACGCCCGGTTCGCCGACACCCACGCCCGGGTCGGGCTGCTGCCGACCTGGGGTTTGTCCGTGCGGCTACCGCAGAAGGTCGGTGTTGGCATGGCGCGCCGGATGAGCATGACCGGTGACTACCTCTCGGCTACCGAGGCTCTGCGCGCCGGTCTGGTCACCGAGGTCGTGCCGCACGGCGAGCTGATGCCCGCCGCACGCAGGGTGGCGGCGTCGATCGTCGGGAACAACCAGAAGGCGGTGCGGGCCCTGCTGGCGGCCTATCACCGCATCGACGATGCCGGTACCGCGCAGGGCCTGGCGCTCGAGGCCGACTCGGCGAGCGCGTGGGTGCGCTCGGCCAGCGGAGACGACATCGCCGCGAACCGCGCCGCAGTGTTCGAACGCGGAAGGGCGCAGGTCCGGTGAACGAGGCCCATGAGCGCTGCGGCAGCGACGAGTGGCGTCAGATGATCCGCGAGGTCATCCTGCCGTGGGCGATTGGCGAAACCGATTTGGGTGACGACGTTTTGGAGGTCGGTCCCGGCTATGGCGCTACCACCGACGTGCTCAGCGAGTCGGTGCCGAAACTGACGTCGGTTGAGATCGACGAGCAGCTCGCGGCGATGCTGACAGATCGGTTCGCCGACGTGGCCAGCGTCGAGATCGTGCGCGGCGATGCGACGGCGCTGACGTACGAGGACGACAGATTCACCGGCGCAGCGTGTTTCACGATGCTGCATCACGTTCCGACCATCGAGTTGCAGGACCGGCTGTTCGCCGAAGTCGCCCGTGTCCTTCGACCCGGTGCCGCGCTGGTCGCCAGCGACAGCCTGGCCAGTGCCGAGCTCGAGGCGCATCACGAAGGCGACACGTACAACCCCGTCGACCCAGCGACACTGCAATCCCGTTTGGAGGCAGCGGGTTTCGAACGCATCGACGTACACACGAATCCGTACGGCTGGTCGGTGATCGCGCGCGTCGCGCAATGAGTCAGGGACCGGGGGGAAGGTCGATGTCGACCTTGACCACCTGCTCGATTCCCGGCTGATATGTGACGGGCTCGGACGGGGTGGGGCCGAACATCGGACTCAACTCACCGCCGGGGCCGGCGAACTGGACGTTGAAGGCGGGCATGACCGGGGCGCTCGTGATGTACAGCGCCTCGCAGACGCCGTCGGAGAGCCGGGAGCGGTAGAACTGCCCGACGGCCAATTTGGGGCTGTCGACCACAGTCGCGCCCTCGGAGAGGACCACCGACGATCCTCGGCGAACGGGCCCGAGCGCTGACGTGCCGACGCACTGGTCGTCGCCGTCCACCGGTGCGAACGACTGGCGGATCTGCACATAGATTGCGGTGCCGACCGTCGGCTCCGCTGCCGCCGACGGCGCCGCGACCAAACTTGCCGCTGCGCCGGCGGCAAGGGCGATTGCGAGCCGTTTCATGGCAGTCAGCCTAACCAGTGCCCGGCACGAGCCAGCGTCCGGAGAACGCCCGCCAGCCGACGAACACCAGCCGCAGGACCATGAACGTCGACAGCCCGGCCCAGATACCGAGCAGGCCCCAGCCGTAACCCAGCGACAGCCAGATCAACGGCAGGAACCCGACCAGCGCACTGATCAATGTGGCGTTGCGCATGAACTTGGCGTCACCGGCACCCAGCAGCACCCCGTCGAGCGCGAAAACGATGCCGGCGACCGGCAATTGAGCAACCATGAACCACCACGGTACGCCGATCGCGTCGAGCACCGAACGGTCGTCGGTGAAGATGCTCGGGATGACCGAGGCGCCGACGGCGAACACACCTGCCAGCAGCGCGGAGGCGAGGCCGGAGAAGATCGTCACCCGCCACGCCACCGATCTTGCGTGCGCCAGCTGACCCGCGCCCAACGCGGCACCCACCAGCGACTGTGCGGCGATCGCCAGCGAGTCCAGCACCAGGGCAAGGAAATTCCACAGCTGAAGCACCACCTGGTGCGCCGCGACCGCCGCGGCACCGAACCTGGCGGCGACGGCGCCCGCGGACACGAAGCACGCCTGGAACGCCAAAGTGCGCAACAGCAGATCACGCCCCAGCACGACCTGTGCCCGCAGGATCGCCGGGTCGATCCGCAGGGACACCCGCTCCACGTACAGGGCACGCAGGAAGAGCAGGGCAGCGAGCCACTGCCCGACCACGTTGGCCAACGCCGAGCCCTCCAGTTCGAGCCTCGGCATCCCCAGCCAGCCGTACACCAGCAGTGGGCACAGCACGGCCGACAACACGAACCCGGTCACGACGTAGCGCAGCGGGCGCACGGTGTCCTGCACGCCGCGCATCCACCCGTTGCCCGCAGCCGAGATGAGGATCGCCGGAACGCCGAAAATCGCGATGCGGACCCACGGCAGGGCCTCGTCCGCGATCTCGCCGCCCTCAGCAGCCCCAGCCAGCGCTGATACGAGCGGTACGGCGCCGACCTGGACCGCGACGACGATCACCATGCCCAGACCCAATGCCAGCCAGGTCGCCTGCAGGCCTTCGCCGACCGCGGCCCGACGATCGCCCGCACCGAAGAACCGCGCCGAGCGCGCGGTGGTGCCGTAGGACAGGAACGTCATCTGGGAGCTGAGAGTCGCCAGGATCAACCCGCCGATGGCGAGGCCGGCCAGCGGCAGGGCGCCCAGGCGGCCGACGATGGCGATGTCGAACAGCAGATAAATCGGCTCTGCGGCCAGCACCCCGAGAGCCGGTAGCGCCAGGGCGGCGATGCGGCGGCCGGTCGTCCCCGGCTGACGCGTGGGCCCAGTCGGGCCCGCGTCGGCCGGTTCAGTCAATGTGCCGGCTGATGGAGGCGCGCGCAGACAGAGTCAGCGGAGGGCCTCGCGGAGCGCCTGGACGACGTCGTCGGCGGACCCGTTCGCCGAATAGCCCGCCGCCTGTCGATGCCCACCACCGCCGAACATGCTGGCGAGCGTCGCCAGGTCGTAGGACTTCGAGCGCATCGACACCGACCAGTGCCCGGGCTCGATCTCCTTGAAGACCGCGGCCACCTCAGCCTGTTGGGTCGTGCGCACGATGTCGACGATGCTCTCGACTTCCTCCGGCCGCGCTTTCTCCCATTCCTGGTGTCCCACAACGGTATACACCAGGCCGCGACCGTCTGCGGCGTCAGGCAACAGTTGTGCCGAGCCCAGCACGCGCGACAGCATCGGCAGCCACGCGAACGGATGCGTGTCGAGCAGGGTCCGGCTGATCGAGGCGTTGTCGACGCCCAACTCGACGAGCCGGGCGGCCAGCCGATGCGCGCGGGCGCTGGCCCAGCGAAATGAACCGGTGTCGGTGGTGAGCCCGGCGTACAGACAGTGCGCGACGCCGAGATCGATCGGCTTGCCCCAGGCGTCGAGGAGTTCGGCCACCAGCATGGTGGTGGAGTCCGCGGAGGGGTCGACGAAGTTGGCGGTGCCGAACATCAGGTTGGAGGCGTGGTGGTCGATGACCAACACCTCGCGGTCGAGGTCGGGGTCGGCCAGCTCACTCAGTGCACCGAGGCGATTGACGCTGGGGATGTCGACGGTCACCACCAGATCGGCGTCACGGAGCATCGCGTCGGGCTCGACGAGAAGGTGTGCGCCGGGCAGTGTCTGCAGCGATTCGGGCAGTTCGGCCGGTGCCGCAAAGCTGACCTGAACGGTTTTGCCCGAATTGTCGAGCACCAGCGCCAAAGCCAAACCGGCGCCCAGCGTATCCGCGTCGGGATACACGTGGCAGACAACACTGACACTGTGTGCCGCGGCCAGCAGGTCGGCCGCGCCGCGGGCGTCTATCCGGTCGCCCGTGGCTGGTGCGTCAGTCGCTTTGTCGATCGCGGTCACCGGTGTCCTCAGCGTCGAACTCGTCGTCTCGGTCCCCACCGCTTCCCAGCGCCCCTTCTACACGGTACGGGTCAGCATCCCCGGCGTGCCGGGCACCTTCACGAACTCTCGCCAAATCCTCATCCGCGGCGCGCGCGCGAGCCAGCAGCTCCTCCATCCGGTTCGCCGCATCGGGCACGGTGTCCCGCGCGAACGCCAAGGTCGGGGTGAAGCGCACGCCAAGCGCCGCTCCCACCCTGGAGCGCAGCACACCCGTCGCCTTCGACAGCCCGGCCTCCGCGCTGGCGTAATCCGGCTCCTCGTCCAGCGAACTGCCCAGGACCGTGTAGTACAGCGTGGCGTCGTGCAGGTCGTTCGTCACCTTGGCGTCGGTGATCGTCACGCCGGCCAGTCGCGGATCCTTGATCTCGTACTCGATCGCCGTGGCGACGATCTCGGATATGCGCTTGGCCAGCCGGCGTGCCCGGGCCGGATCAGGCATACTCAGGCCCTCGGTTCTTCGCCTGAGCTGCTCATCACGTGCGTTCCTTCTCGACGAGCTCGTACGCCTCGATGACGTCGCCTTCCTTGATGTCGGAGTACGTCAGCGTGAGACCACACTCGTATCCGTCGCGCACCTCGGTGACGTCGTCCTTCTCCCGTCGCAACGACGAGATCGTGACGGTCTCGGCCACCACGACGTTGTCGCGAAGCAGTCGCGCCTTCGCGTTGCGTCGGATGAGACCGGAGGTGACGAGGCAACCGGCGATGTTGCCGACCTTCGACGAACGGAAGATCGCGCGGATCTCGGCGCGGCCGAGTTCCTTCTCCTCGTAGACGGGTTTGAGCATGCCCTTGAGCGCACTCTGGATCTCGTCGATGGCCTGGTAGATCACCGAGTAGTACCGGATGTCGACGCCCTCGCGGTTGGCCAGTTCGGTGGCCTTGCCCTCGGCACGGACGTTGAAGCCGATGATGATCGCATCCGAAGCCGACGCCAGGTTGACGTTGGTCTCGGTGACACCACCGACACCGCGGTCGATGACGCGCAGCTCGACCTCGTCGTCGATCTCGATGCCGTACAGAGCCTCCTCCAACGCCTCGACGGTGCCGGAGTTGTCGCCCTTGAGGATCAAGTTCAGCTGCGACGTCTCCTTCAACGCTGCATCGAGATCGTCCAGGCTGATCCGCTTGCGCGTGCGCGCGGCCAGTGCGTTGCGCTTTCGCGCGCTGCGCCGGTCGGCGATCTGCCGGGCGATGCGGTCCTCGTCGACGACGAGCAGGTTGTCACCGGCGCCGGGCACCGACGTGAACCCGACTACCTGCACCGGGCGCGACGGCAATGCCTCTTCGACGTCCTCGCCGTGTTCGTCGACCATGCGCCGGACGCGGCCATACGCGTCGCCGGCGACGATCGAGTCACCGACGCGCAGCGTGCCGCGCTGGATGAGCACGGTGGCAACCGGTCCGCGACCGCGGTCCAGGTGCGCCTCGATGGCCACACCCTGGGCTTCCATATCGGGGTTCGCCCGCAGGTCGAGTGCGGCATCCGCGGTCAGCAGCACCGCCTCGAGCAGAGCCTGGATGTTGGTGCCCTGCTTCGCCGAGATGTCGACGAACATCGTGTCGCCACCGAAGTCCTCAGCCACCAGGTTGTACTCGGTGAGCTGGGCCCGAATCTTGGACGGGTCGGCGCCCTCTTTGTCGATCTTGTTGACCGCCACCACAATTGGCACGTCGGCCGCCTGTGCGTGGTTGATGGCCTCCACCGTCTGCGGCATCACGCCGTCATCGGCCGCGACCACCAGGATCGCGATGTCGGTGGCCTTCGCACCGCGCGCACGCATGGCGGTGAACGCCTCGTGGCCCGGGGTGTCGATGAAGGTGATCGGCCGCTCGCTGCCGTCGTGCTCGACGGACACCTGGTAGGCACCGATGTGCTGGGTGATGCCGCCGGCCTCGCCCTCACGCACGCTGGCGTTACGGATGGTGTCGAGCAGTCGGGTCTTGCCGTGGTCGACGTGACCCATGACGGTGACGACAGGCGGGCGGAACTCCAGTTCGTCCTCGCCGCCCTCGTCCTCGCCGTAGGTGAGGTCGAAGGACTCGAGCAGTTCGCGGTCCTCGTCCTCGGGCGAGACGACCTGGACCTTGTAGTTCATCTCGTTGCCGAGCAACTCCAGGGTGTCGTCACCGACGGACTGCGTGGCGGTCACCATCTCACCGAGGTTGAACAGCGCCTGCACCAGCGAGGCCGGGTTGGCGTCGATCTTCTCGGCGAAATCCATCAGAGACGCGCCGCGGGCCAGCCGGATGGTCTCGCCGTTGCCGTGCGGCAACCGCACGCCACCGACGACGGGTGCCTGCATGCTCTCGTATTCGGCACGTTTCGCCCGCTTCGACTTACGTCCACGCTTGGGCGCACCACCGGGACGCCCGAACGCACCCGCCGCGCCACCGCGCTGGCCGGGACGACCGCCACCACCCGGACGACCCCGGAAACCTCCAGCAGCCGCTCCGCCTGCGCCGCCACCACCGCCGGCGCCACCGCCGCGGTAGTTACCGCCGCCGCCACCGCCGCCGGGACCGCCTGGACGACCACCGCCGCTGCCGCCGCCGGGACCACGGCCACCTGGACCGGGACGCGGGCCG
>JAIEPH010000120.1 GCA_019749805.1 Mycobacteriaceae bacterium
TCTGACCTACCGCGCCGCAGTCGTCCTCGCCGCGATATGTGCATGGCTACGACATTTAGGAGACACGCCCTAGTCGACGAGTCCGGTGCTGCGGTGGCGCATGACGGTGAAACCATTGGACGGCTTCATCTTCGGGGTGCCACATTGTTCGACGGTTACCTCAATCGCCCCGACGCGACCGCCGAGGTGTTGGACGCCGACGGCTGGTATCACACCGGCGACGTTGCGGTCGTCGACGCCGACGGTATGCACCGCATCGTCGGCCGCGAGTCGGTCGACCTGATCAAGACCGGCGGTTTTCGGGTAGGTGCCGGTGAGATCGAGACCGCGCTGCTCGGGCACGCCGGCGTGACGGAAGCCGCGGTGGTGGGTGTCCCGGACGACGATCTCGGCCACCGAATAGTCGCGTTCGTCGTCGGCGATGCGGATCCGCAGGCGCTCATCGACTTTGTCGCCCAGGAGCTTTCGGTGCACAAGCGACCGCGGGAGGTGCGGGTGGTCGAGAGCCTCCCGCGCAACGCCATGGGGAAGGTGTTGAAGAAGGAGCTGGCGCAATGGGCCGGCTGAGACGGACCCGAGTGAGGATCGCAGCGAGGAACGAGCGAGGACCGGAGCGAGGGGGGAGTCGACCATGCCCTTGAGATTCGACGAGATCTGTATCGACGCCCGCGATGCCACCGCTCTGGGTCGCTGGTGGTCACAGGTGCTGGACTGGCCCCACGACGTCGACGAGGACGGCGACGTCGTACTGCACGCACCTCCCGGTGCCGGAGTGAACTGGATATTCATCGCGGTTCCCGACGAGAAGGTGGTCAAGAACCGCATTCACCTCGACTTCCGTCCCGACGATCAGCAGGCTGAGGTGGAGCGGGTGCTGGCCCTTGGTGCGCGACGGGTCGACGTGGGGCAGCGTGGCGACGAGAGCTGGGTAGTGCTGGCCGACCCGGAGGGCAACGAATTCTGCATCCTCGCTGTCGCAGACGATTGACCGTGCGCGCGTTCCGCGTGTCCACCGCAGTGGGCGCGCTGCTGCTGGCCACGTGCGCGACGGCGCACGCGCAACCGCCGCCACCGCCGGCGCCCGGCGACACCGGCGGATCGCTCGACATCGGAGCGGGAGCGATCGACACCTTCGGCGGCTGGCTGCCCGACGGAGTCACGCTGAGCCCCTTCGACGTGGCCAACCCCATCGTCGGATTACTGGATCCCGCACTGCTGTCCGCGGTTCAGGACGCTACGCGCAAAGCCGCTACCGAGAACGTCGACATCCGGATCAATTCGGGTTGGCGCACAAGGGGATTCCAGCAGCGCTTGTTCGACGACGGGGTGCGCGCCTACGGGAGCGTCGATGCGGCGCGGCAGTTCGTCGCGTCGCCGGACACGTCCAAACATGTCGAGGGCAGGGCCGTCGACATCGCCCCGGTGGAAGCCGACAAGTGGTTGATCGCCAACGGCAGGCAGTTCGGTCTGTGCCAGATCTATGCCAACGAGATCTGGCATTTCGAACTGGCAACCGATGACCAGGGCCGCTGCCCGCCGCTGAAACCGAACGCGACGGGCTGAGGAGCCTCAACACGATCAGTTGGCGTGCAGGGCCTCGTTCAGCGTGATGCCGGTGCCGTCGCGTTTGACCACCTCGACGGCTCCCGTCACCGAATTGCGCCGGAACAGCAGATTGTTGGCGCCCGAGAGCTCGCGTGCCTTGACCGTCTGGCCGTCGGCGGTCTGCACCTTGGTGCCCGCGGTGACGTAGAGACCGGCCTCGATCACGCAGTCGTCGCCGAGCGAGATGCCCAGCCCGGCATTAGCGCCGAGCAGGCAGCGCTTGCCGACCGAGATCACTTCGGTGCCACCACCGGACAGCGTTCCCATGATCGATGCGCCACCGCCGACGTCGGAGCCGTCGTCGACGACCACGCCCGCCGAGATGCGGCCCTCCACCATCGAATTGCCCAAGGTGCCCGCGTTGTAGTTGACGAAGCCCTCGTGCATCACGGTGGTACCCGAGGCCAGGTGCGCACCGAGGCGCACTCGGTCGGCGTCGGCGACACGCACACCCGCCGGCAGCACGTAGTCCACCATGCGCGGGAACTTGTCGACGCCGTACACGGTCACGTGACCGTGGCGGCGCAGTCGCGCGCGCACGATCTCGAAGCCGTCGACCGCGCACGGTCCGTGATTGGTCCACACCACGTTGGTCAGAACGCCGAAGAAGCCGTCGGCGTTCAGTCCGCGTGGCGGCACCAGCCGATGCGAGAGCAGGTGCAGCCGCAGGTACGCGTCGTAGGCGTCGGCGGCCTTGTCGTCCAGCGATGCGATGACCGTGCGGACGGCCACGATCTCGACGCCACGGTCTTCGTCGGGTCCGGTCAGGACGCTCAGTTCCTCGGGGATCTCGGCGACCGACAACCGGGTCGTGCCCGCGGGGCCGTCAGCACCCAGTTCGGGTGCGGGGAACCACGTGTCCAGCACTGTTCCGTCGGCCGCGATCGTCGCCAGGCCTATACCTGCAGCAGAAGTCACGCCGCTCAGACTAACGTCAGGCAGGTGGCCCTTGATCTGCACGGCGACCCGATCGCCCTGACCGCGGCACTGGTGGACATTCCCAGCGAATCGCGTAGCGAGCGACGCATCGCCGACGAGATCGAAGCCGCCCTGCGCGAGCAGACGACCGGATTCGAGGTCGTGCGCAACGCCGACGCGGTGCTCGCGCGCACAAACCTGGGCCGCCCGTCGCGCGTGCTGCTCGCCGGCCACATCGACACCGTTCCCGCCGCCGACAACCTGCCCAGCCGGATGGGCGACGGCGAACTGCACGGCTGTGGCACGTCGGACATGAAATCCGGGGACGCCGTCTTCCTGCACCTGGCCGCGACGGTCACCGAGCCCCAGCACGACATCACGCTCGTGATGTACGACTGCGAAGAGATCGAGGCGGCGGCCAACGGTCTCGGCCGCATCGAACGCGAGCTGCCCGAGTGGTTGCGGGCCGACGTGGCGATCCTCGGCGAGCCCTCCGGCGGGTATATCGAGGCCGGCTGCCAGGGCACGCTGCGCGTCGTGGTGCGAGCGACGGGTGCCCGTGCGCACTCGGCGCGATCCTGGTTGGGCGACAACGCAATCCACAAGCTCGGTGCTGTAATGGACCGGCTGTCGTCCTATCATGCGCGCAACGTCGACATCGATGGCTGTACGTATCGCGAGGGCTTGTCGGCGGTGCGCATCGATGGCGGGATCGCGGGCAACGTCATCCCCGACGCCGCTTCGGTGACGGTCAACTTCCGGTTCGCCCCCGACCGCAGCGTCGCCGAGGCCACCGCGCATGTGCACGAGGTGTTCGACGGGCTCGACGTCCAAATCGAGTTGACCGACTCGGCCGGCGGAGCACTGCCGGGTCTGACGGCACCCGCCGCCGCGGCGCTGGTGGATGCCGCCGAGGGACAGGTGCGGGCGAAGTACGGCTGGACCGACGTCGCGCGGTTCGCGGCGCTCGGCATCCCTGCCGTCAATTACGGGCCCGGTGATCCGAACCTTGCCCACCGGGTCGACGAGCGTGTCGACACTGCAGCCATCACCGCGGCCACCGACGTGCTGCGGAGATATTTAACCGGTTGACACCGATCCGTACGCTGGAAGCATGCGGTGAGACAACGACTCCGGTGTCCGACGCCGGCTGAGCCGGCATCCCATTTCAGTCGTTTCTGTCACGAGAGATCTCTCGCATGTCTTCCATCACTTGTTCTGCCTTGTCATTCGTGTTCTCCGACGGCACACCGCTGTTCACGGACCTGTCGTTCACCGTCGGCGCGGGCCGCACCGGCCTGGTCGCCCCCAACGGCGCGGGTAAGAGCACGCTGCTGCAGTTGATCGTCGGCGATCGCAAACCCACCGGCGGTTCGATCAGCGTCGACGGCTCGGTCGCCCATCTGCCGCAGACGCTGGCGTTCACGACGGAGCGGACCGTCGCCGAAGTGCTCGGCATCGCGCACGTCATCGACGCACTCGACGCGTTGGCCGACGGTGACGCCGGCGACGACGTGTTCGCCGCGATCGGCGACGACTGGGATGTCGAGGAACGCAGCCGCTTCCAGCTGGACCGACTCGGCCTTGGCCACCTCGACCTCGACCGGCGACTGGGCTCGCTGTCCGGTGGCGAGGTCGTCTCCCTCGGACTGGCCGCGCAACTGCTCGCACAACCCGACGTCCTGCTGCTCGACGAGCCGACCAACAACCTCGACGTCGACGCCCGGCACAAGCTGTACGACGCGCTCGACGAGTTCACCGGATGTCTGCTGCTGGTCAGCCACGACCGCGTCCTGCTCGACCGGATGGACCGCATCGCCGAGCTGCACCGCGGCGAAATGCTGTTCTACGGCGGCAATTTCACGATGTACGAAGAAGCGGTGAACGAGGCGCAGCGGGTTGCCGAGGGCAACATCCGCAACGCCGAACAACACCTCAAGCGCGAGAAGCGCGAAATGCAGCAGTCGCGCGAGCGGGCGGCGAAACGGTCGTCCACGGCCGCACGCAACGTCAAGGATGCCGGGCTGCCGAAGATCATCGCGGGCGCGATGAAGCGCAGAGCGCAGGAGTCCGCGGGCCGGATCGACGGGGTCAACGCGGCGCGTGTCGCCGACGCCAAGGACCGTCTCGACGAGGCGGAACGCGCACTGCGCGACGACGACATGCTGGTGCTGGAGCTCCCCGAGACGAACGTGCCTGCTGGGCGCACGGTCGTGCGGGCCGAAGGCCTGACCGCGCACCGCGGCGGCCGGGCGCTGTTCACCGATGCCGATCTGACCGTCCGCGGCCCTGAACGCATCGCGCTCACCGGGCCCAACGGCGCGGGCAAGTCCACGCTGCTGCGCATTATCAGCGGGGAAGCGGCGCCCGACGCCGGTACCGTCGCCCGTGCCGACGGCCGGGCGGCGTATCTATCTCAGCGACTCGACCTGCTCAGCGCCGACGCCACCGTCGCGCAAAGCCTCGCGGCATCCGCGCCCAGCCTGTCCGAAACCCGGCGGATGCATCTGCTGGCCCGGTTCCTGTTTCGCGGTAACCGCATCCACCTGCCGGCCTCGGCGCTCTCGGGTGGCGAACGGCTGCGCGCGACGCTGGCATGCGTGCTCTATGCCGAACCGGCGCCGCAGCTGCTGCTGCTCGACGAGCCGACCAACAATCTCGACCTGGTCAGCGTCGGGCAGCTGGAATCGGCTCTGAACGCCTACCAGGGGGCGTTCGTGGTGGTCAGCCACGACGAGCGGTTCCTGGCGGAGATAGGTGTCCAGCGCACCCTGCGGCTATCGGGTGGACGGTTGCATTCGGACTAGTCCGCGCTGATCGCCGATGCTTGGCGGACAGAATTTGTGGACCGGCAGCTACCGCGGGCACGGTAAATTTGGTCCCTATGGCGATCGAGCCCGATACCAGCCCGTACGGGGGTCAAACAGTGACCGGCCCGGGCTGGCCGAACGTCGACGAGGAGATGCTGGCGGCGACGGCCGCCAAGTTCGAGGCGCTCGCCGCGAAGATCAGCGGCACAGTGGTCCCTCAGCAGCAGGGGCAGCTGATGAAGCTCACCGATGTGTGGGAGGGCACGGGATCGATGGCCGCCGCGGGTGAGGCCACCACGATCATCGGCGGTCACGAAGCCAACGCCGCGCACGCCACCGCGATCGCGGTCAAGCTGCGCGCCATGGAGGCTTCGGTGGTGAAGACCAAACTCCTGGCCAACACCATCGCGCAGGAGACGCAGGCCGAAGCCGAAGCGATCGCCGCGATGCCCCTCCCCAACGCCGCCGAGCTGGCCCGCAGCCGGGTCATGATGGGCCTTTCGCAGAACATGGCCAACGTGACCACCAATACGACCGAGCTGGCCAACACCCTTGGCGTACCGCCCAGCCTCCCACTGCCCGGCGCCCCGACGGTGCCCGGCGCGAAGGAGGCCCAGGACGCAGGCGAGGAAGCCGCCAAACAAGCCGGTGGAGGCTCTGACCAGGCGATGCAGATGCTGAGCCAACTGGGGTCGATGGCGGGTCAGCTCCCGCAGATGCTGATGCAGATACCCCAGCAGATGATGCAGCCGTTGCAGCAGCTGTCCCAGCCGTTGCAGCAGCTGACGTCGATGTTCGGGCAGGGTGGCAAATCGGATTCGATGGGCGCGGCCGGGCTGCCGTTCTCGGCTTTCTCCAATCACCCGCTGGCGGGCGGCGGCGGTGCGGGCGGCGGCTCCGGCATGGTGCGCGCGGCATCGCTGCCCGGCTCCGGCGGTGTGCCGTCGCAGACGCCGTTGTTGGCGAACCTCGTGGGCAATGCCAAGCCGGTGTCCACCGCCCCGCCCGAGGGCGCGCTGGCAGGCGCCGGTGCGGTCGGTGGGGTGGCGCCGATGGCCGCGGGCGCGGGGATGGGCGGTATGGGCCCGATGATGGGCGGTATGCGCGGCGAGAGCGGCGGCACGTCGCCGGGCCTGGCTGTGCCCGCGCCGCTCGATCATGATCTGGACGAGGACGACGTAGACGATGACTGGTGATAGGGGAGGACTGTGTCGGGTAGCCCACTGAAGAAGCCCGAGGGCATCAGCTGGAACGCGGCCTCGGTCGAATTGCCTGAGATACCAATGCTTCCGCCGGGTCCGGACGCGATGAGTGCGACGATCTCCGCCGTGCTTCCCACGCTGGCCGCCCAGTTGACGGCCAACGTCGCGGTGCTGCAGGCGAAGGAGCACACGTACTCCGGAAAGGTCGGCGACGCCCAGATGGCGTACTCGGCTTCCGACGAGTCCGGATCGCAGTCCGTCGGTCAGGTTGTCGGCATGCTGGGCAAGCTCGGCGAGCAAGCGGGCCAGCTGGCCGGGGCGCCCTCGCAGGCCGCCCAGGGCGGCTCCGGCATGTTCGGATCGCTGATCGAGCAGGTGATGAAGGCCGCCCAGGGCGGCGAAGGCGGCGAGGCTGGTCAGCCTCCGGTCGGCGGTGCGCCGGTCGGTGCGGCGCCTGCCGGTGGCGCGCCACCACCGGGTCAGGCTCCGGGGCGTGACCCGCTTGAACAGCGCGTCGAACGCCTCGAGCAGCGCGCCGAGGCGCAGGATCGTCCACCTGAGCAGCAGGCGGCACAGCGCGAGGATCGCGAGCCGCTGATGCGCGCCGATGACCGCGACCTGGCCTCCGGACCGCGGGACGGCGCCTCCGGTGCGGCCCCTGTTGCGCCACCGGAGCAGCCGCGCCACGCGGCCGATGAGGACCTGAACCGCAGGCTGTAACCGTCGAGCGGTCGGCGCGGCTGCAACCGTTTACGCGTCGGCTGCCTGTGCGGCGGCGTCGGCGGCCGCGCGGTGCATGCCGATGGAAGTCAATCGCTGTGCCGCGTCGCTAAGGCCCGCCGCGTCGCGGCCGACCAGTGCGCGTGCGTAGGTGAGCGCCAATTGTCCAAGCGCGCAGTCGCATTCAACGCTGGCCCGCGCGATACCGTCGGCTGCGCGAAGGTCGCCGAGCCGGACCGCATCGAACTGGGCGCGCAGCACGACCGCCGTCTGACCGCCACGTTCGGCGCTGCGCGCCGCGTCGCGTGCCGCCGTCACGGCGCCGTGCTTGTCGCCCCGCGCCGACATCGTCCACGCGCGTGCCAGCGCGAGTTCCGGCGCGAACAGCATCGACTTCAAGCCGTGCCGAGACTCTGCGCGCGACAACGCCTTTCCCGCCTCGACCGTCGAGCCCTGCTGGCCCAGCGCCTGCGCCAACAGCATCCACGCCAGCGGGCCCCACGAATAACCCGTCGGCGCCAAAGCCGCCGCAGCCCTGCGTAACAGCCGAACCGCCGACTCGAGTTCGCCCTTCGCGATCAGCACGTCGGCCACCAGCACCTCGCCGATGGCGCGGCCGGGCTGTTGCAGCTGCGCGAAGTCGGTGAGCTGCTGCCCCAGGTCCTGTGCGCTGTCCAGGTTGCCCGCCATCAACAGCGCCGTCGTCTGGCCGAAGCCGCTGGTGAACCGCAACAGTCCCGGATGCCCGGCGGCGATTGCCCTTTCGGCGAATGCGTCGACGTCGGAGAACCGTCCCATGCGGGCCGAACTCAACGCCGCGGCGGCCGATGCCCATCCGATCGCGGTGTCGTCGGCCGCCGGCGACTTCAGGACCTCATCCGCGATCTGCAGCGCCCTGGCCGGGCCGCCTGCGTTCATCGCGAACGTCGCCGACAGCGCATCCAGGGTGGTTCGGGCGGCGGGCGAGGACACCTTGTTTCGTGTCGCCTGCAGAAACGCGGTTGCCCGCTCCGGCTGGGACAGCATCCAGAATTGGTTGGCGGCCAACGGCAAGGCCCACTCCATCAACTCGGCTTCGGACAGGGTCGACGGATCCACTTGCGCCAGAACGGAATCAGCGTCTCGGCCGCGACCCTGCCAGGCCAGGGCGTAGGCAAGCGTCAGCCGGGCGGGCAGGGATGCCGCACGTTGCAGCGCGGCCCGTCCGAGCCGCTCGGACAGCTCGAGGTCGCCTAGGCGGAGCGCTTCCTGGGCGGCCTTGACCAATTCGGCGGTTGGCTGCGGGCGGTCGGCGTCCAGGGCGAGCACGGCCAGGCGCAGCAGGTCGACCACGTCTCGAGGGGGTGCGGCGCCGAGGCGCTCGACGAGTTCCGTGCGCAGTCGGCGCAGGTCCGGTCCACCCAGTGCGTCGCGCACGGCGTCGACGAACAGCGGATGTGCTGGTCGCACCTGGTCGTCGTCGACGACGATCGCGCCTGCGGCCTCCGCCTCTAGGACGGCTTCGCGGCTGGCCAACCCGCAGATTTGAGCGAGGGGCAGCGGATCGTCGACGGCCAGGTACTCCAAGACCCGGTGCGCGGTGGGGGGTAGTGCGGCGACGAATTGTTCGACCAGCGTGGCCACTCGACTGTCGTCATGGCCGGCGGGTTGCAGCTCGATTCGGTCGAGCAGGTCATCCTCCCAGAGCGCCGAGATCTCCTCGGCCACAGGTCCGTTGGGCGCGACCGTCACGATGAGCTTGACTGCGCCACTCACGGCCAGCTGATGGACCAAAGCCGCCGACAACTTGTCCAGCAGGTGGGCGTCGTCCACCACCAACAGGCGGCCATCGCCGAGTGACTCACGAGCGTTCCGCAACACCTCCGCGGTCTTGCCGGTGTCCGGTACCTCGATGAGGTGGCTGAATGCGGCGAACGGAATTGTGGCGGTCGGCGCGGTCGCAATCACCCAATCCACCCGGTCGAAGCCGGTCCCGACCCGCGCGACTGCGGCGCGCGCCAGCGTGCTCTTGCCGACTCCGGCGGGGCCGATGATCACCGTTCCGGCGCGAGTTGCCCAGCCGGCTTCGAGTGTTTCCAATGCCGGTTCAAGCGGCACGGTCACCCACTCAACTGGCACGGCCGGAGTCTATGGCTAGGTTTTAGCCTGTGTCCGGCGAACTCGACCCCGAATGGGCGGTCTGCGTCTACTGCGCGTCGGGACCGACGCATCCTGAGCTGTTGACACTGGCCGAGCAGGTCGGGTCCGCCATCGCGCAGCGTGGCTGGACGCTGGTATCCGGCGGCGGGAACGTGTCGGCGATGGGCGCGTTGGCGGCCGCCGCCAGGGCCCGTGGCGGTCATACCGTCGGAGTGATCCCCAAGGCGCTCGTGCATCGCGAGGTCGCCGACATCGACGCCGACGAACTCGTCGTCACCGACACCATGCGCGAGCGCAAGCAGCTGATGGAGGACCGCGCGGATGCGTTCATAGCTCTGCCGGGTGGCATCGGCACGCTGGAGGAGTTCTTCGAGGCTTGGACCGCCGGCTACCTGGGTATGCACGACAAGCCGGTGGTGATGCTCGACCCGTTCGGGCACTACACCGGTTTGCTTACTTGGCTGCACGGGCTGATCGACACGGGCTACGTCACTCACCGGGCGCTGGACCGGTTGGTGGTCGTCGACGAGGTCGAGGCCGCTCTTGCCGCCTGCCAACCGCGTGGGTGATCGTCGATCCCACGCCGATAGGGTGGTGTTCTGTAAGCGAACACCGGAGGGGACTCACCGCATGGCCGACCAGAAATCCGGCGTCCGGAGCAGCGTCGGTCTGCTCGACATCGCCGCCCGGGTCCCGCATCTGTTGATGGACGCACCTGTGATGTTGCGCGGCGCGATGACGGGTTTCATGGCGCGCCCCACCGCGAAGACGTCGATCGGCAAGGTCTTCCAGGACCGTGCGGCGCGCTACGGCGACAAGCCGTTTCTTCGATTCGAGGATCAGGAGCTGACCTACCGCCAGGCCAACGAGACTGCCAACCGCTACGCCGCGGTGCTGGCCGCGCGCGGGGTCGGGCACGGCGATGTCGTCGGCGTCATGCTGCGCAACTCGCCGCAGACGGTGTTGCTCATGCTCGCCATCGTCAAATGCGGCGCCATCGCGGGCATGCTGAACTTCCACCAGCGCGGCGATGTGCTGTCCCACAGCATCGGACTGCTCGACGCCAAGGCGATGGTCGCCGAAACGGATCTGATCGAGCCGATCACCGAGAGCGGCGCCGACACCTCTGGGCTGATGACGCTCGAGGAGCTGGATCGCCTGGCCTCCACTGCCCCGACCCAGGATCCGGCGACGACGGCCGCAGTGTTGGCCAAGGACAAGGCGTTCTACGTCTTCACCTCGGGGACCACGGGCATGCCCAAGGCCAGCGTGATGACCCACTATCGGTGGCTGCGCGCGCTCGCCGGCTTCGGCGGTCTCGGCCTGCGGCTGCACAGCGACGATGCTCTGTATTGCTGCCTGCCGCTGTACCACAACAACGCGCTGACGGTCGCCCTCGGTTCGACGATCAACGCCGGGGCGACGCTGGCGCTCGGCAAGTCGTTCTCGGCGTCGAAGTTCTGGGACGACGTGATCCGGTACAAGGCGACAGCGTTCATCTACATCGGCGAGATCTGTGCCTATCTGCTGAACCAGCCGGAAAAGGACACCGACCGTAAGCACAAGGTGAGGGTGATCATCGGCAACGGGCTGCGGCCGGCCATCTGGGACGATTTCACCCAGAGGTTCGGCATACCGCGCGTGTGCGAGTTCTACGGCGCCAGCGAGGGCAACACCGCATTTGTCAACGTCCTCAACATCGACAAGTCGACCGGGATCTGCCCGACGCCGGTGGCTTTCGTGGAGTACGACGCCGAAACCGGTGATCCGGTGCGTGACGACAACGGCCGGGTGCGCAAGGTCAAGACCGGCGAGCCGGGCCTGTTGCTGTCGAAGGTGAGCAACTTCCAGCCGTTCGACGGATACACCGATCAGAAGGCCACCGAGAAGAAGCTGGTCCGGGACGCCTTCAAGGAAGGCGATTGCTGGTTCAACACCGGCGACCTGATGCGTTCGCAGGGGTTCGGGCACGCCGCGTTCACCGACCGGCTCGGCGACACGTTCCGCTGGAAGGGTGAAAACGTGGCGACGACGGAGGTCGAGGCCGCGGTGTCGACCGATTCGCAGGTCGAGGAGGCCACGGTTTTCGGCGTCGAGGTCGAGGGGGCGGGTGGCCGCGCGGGGATGGCGGCGATCCAGCTCAAGGACGGTCAGGAGTTCGACGGTAAAGCGTTGGCCAAGGCCGTTTACGACAAGCTGCCCGGCTATGCGCTGCCACTGTTCGTCCGGGTGGTCAAAGAACTCGCACATACGTCGACGTTCAAGAGCCAGAAGGTGGACCTGCGCAAGGAGGGCTTCGGGGGATCGTCGGGTGAAGGCGACGAGGACGCCGAGAAGATCGAGGACCCGATCTACGTGCTGTCCGGTCGGGAGGAGGGTTACGTCGAGTTCTACGACGAGTACCCAGACGAGGTCGCGGCGGGCAAGAAACCCAAGAACTAGCGATTCCGGTAGTGCAGTAACAACGCCCCGGTCTCGGTGGCCTGCGCGTCGACCAACTCGAGGCGGCGCAGTTCCTGCTGACCGTCGAACATCCGATACCCGCGCCCGGCGAACGTAGGCGCGATCAGCAGCCGGTAGTCGTCGATCAGTCCGGCGTCGTGCAGCGACTTGGCCAACCCGACGCTCGCGTGGATGCCGATGTCCGCGCCATCGCGCTGCTTGAGGTCGCGGACATACGTTTCGGCAGGGGCGCCGACGACGACCGTGTTGGACCACTGCGCGTCGAGCGGTCGCGAGGTGAACACGTGCTTGGTAGTGCCGTTGATGAAGCTCCGGAACGGCTCCTCACCTTCGTTGGGCCAATGCCCCGACCAGTAGTCATACGTGCCGCGGCCCAGCAGCACGGCGTCCTGGCGGCCGATCAACTCGGCGATGTTGTCGAATACGGCCTGATCAACGTCGAAGACCCAATCGCCGGGTTCCTCGGCAACGCCGTCGAGCGACCACATGTGAAACAGGACGACGCGGCGCATCGCTACTCCTCTGCTCGTGTTCACCATCGTTCGCCTGGATGGACTCCGGCTCGGGCGAAACCTCATCGACTGAATCGCTGAACCCCGGGAAACGTAGCCTGGAGGGCGTGCAGTCGACGTTTCTCGGTCGCCCGGTAGCCGGCGACCGCGCGCTGATCATGGCGATCGTCAACCGCACGCCGGATTCGTTCTACGATCGCGGCGCCAATTTCACCGACGAGGCCGCCAAGTCGGCCGCCCACCGCGTGATCGAGGACGGCGCCGACATCGTCGATGTGGGCGGCGTCAAGGCGGGGCCGGGCAGCTCGGTCGATGTCGACGAGGAGATCGCCCGCGTCGTCCCCTTCATAGAATGGCTCCGCGACACCTATCCCGATCAGCTGATCAGCGTCGACACCTGGCGTGCGGTGGTGGCCAAGCAGGCCTGCGCGGCCGGTGCGGACCTGATCAACGACACCTGGGGCGGTCATGACGCAGCGCTGCCTGAGGTCGCCGCGGAGTTCGGCGCCGGATTGGTCTGTTCGCACACCGGCGGCGCGGTGCCGCGCACCCGTCCGTTCCGCGTCAACTACGGCATCTCCGAACGCGGCGTCGTCGACGATGTCATCGCAGAGGTGACCGCCGTGGCCGAGCGTGCGGTCGCTTCCGGGGTCGCGCGGGACGCCATTTTGATCGATCCGACCCACGATTTCGGCAAGAACACTTATCACGGTCTTAGTTTGTTGCGCCACGTAAAAGACCTTGTAAATACTGGATGGCCGGTCCTGATGGCGCTGAGCAACAAAGATTTCGTCGGGGAAACTCTGGGTGTGGACCTGACCGAACGCCTGGAAGGCACGTTGGCTGCGACCGCACTGGCCGCCGCCGATGGTGCCGCCATGTTCCGAGTGCATGAGGTGGGTTCCACTCGACGCGTACTGGAAATGGTCGCGTCGATCCACGGAACGCGTCCACCGACGCGCACAGTGAGGGGACTGGCATGACTGTGCTCATTGAACAGCCAACGGAGCTGGCCGCCACCGATATCGCGGCACACCCTTGGCTGGCCGACAACAGCTGGAGCCGGCCCATGTGGACGATCGCCGAACTCGAGGCCGCCAAGGCCGGACGCACCATCTCGGTGGTGCTGCCCGCCCTCAACGAGGAAGAGACGGTCGCAAGCGTCGTCGAGACCATCACGCCGCTGCTCGGCGGCCTGGTCGACGAGCTCATCGTGCTCGATTCCGGTTCGACCGACGACACCGAGATCCGCGCGCTGGCCGCGGGCGCGAGGGTGATCAGCCGCGAGGTGGCGTTGCCCGAGGTCGCACCGCAGCCAGGCAAAGGTGAGGTGCTGTGGCGCTCGCTGGCCGCCACGACCGGCGACATCGTCGTCTTCGTCGACTCCGACCTGATCGACCCTGACCCCATGTTCGTGCCCAAGCTCCTGGGTCCGCTGCTCACCGCTCAGGGTGTGCACCTGGTCAAGGGGTTCTACCGGCGACCGCTCAAGGTCAGCGGCAGCGAGGACGCCAACGGCGGCGGGCGTGTCACCGAGCTCGTGGCCAGACCGCTGCTCGCCGCGCTGCGTCCCGAACTGACCTGCTTGCTGCAGCCCCTGGGCGGCGAGTACGCGGGCACCCGTGAACTGCTGACCTCGGTGCCGTTCGCACCCGGCTACGGCGTGGAGATCGGCCTGCTGGTCGATACCTACGACCGCCTCGGCCTGAATGCGATAGCGCAGGTGAATCTCGGCGTCCGGGAACACCGCAACCGGCCGCTGACCGAGCTTGCCGCGATGAGCCGACAGGTCATCGCGACCCTGCTATCGAGGTGCGGAGTGCCGGATTCCGGCGTCGGCCTGACACAGTTCTTCGCGGACGGCGACGGTTTCACACCGCGCAGCTCAGAGGTGTCGCTCGTCGACCGGCCGCCGATGAAGACCCTGCGGCCCGGCTTGTAGGAGCGCATCGGCGCGCGCGGGTGCGGTGCCTGTCGGTGCTTGTCTCAGGCATCGGGCAGTATCGAGGACGTGACCCTGGTTCTGCTGTATCTGGTCGTGCTGGTTCTGATCGCCATCGTGCTGTTCGCACTGGGCAGCGTGCTCTTCGGACGTGGCGAGTCGTTGCCGCCGTTGCCGCGCGATACGACTGCCACGGTATTGCCGGCCTCCGGCGTCACCGGCGCCGACGTCGAGGCGGTCAAGTTCAGTCAGACGCTGCGCGGTTACAAGACCAGTGAGGTGGACTGGGTGCTCGACCGATTGGGCCAGGAGCTCGACCTGGTGCGCGGGCAGCTGGCCGCGGTCCGTGCGGCTCACGGGATTGAAGACGACGACGGGGAGCCGCGCCGCATCGAGGGCGGAGCGCACGCGCTGCCGTCGTCGGAGGCCGAGGGCGAATCGTGACGGCGGACGATCGTGTCCGCTGCGCCTGGATCGACGAATCGCGCTTGGGGCCAGATGATTTCGTCCTTTACCGGGATTACCACGACACCGAGTGGGGTCGGCCGCTGCGCGACTCGACTGCACTGTTCGAGCGCGTGACGCTGGAGGCGTTTCAGAGCGGTCTGTCGTGGCTGATCATCCTGCGCAAGCGGGAGAACTTCCGTCGCGCGTTTCACCAGTTCGACGTCGAGCGCGTCGCGCGCTACCGCGACCGCGACATCGCCAGGTTGATGGAGGACGCCGGCATCGTGCGTAACCGCGCGAAGATCGAGGCGACCATCGCCAACGCCCGCGCGGTCGCTGACCTGGATGTGGACCTCGGCGAGTTGCTGTGGTCTTTCTCGCCGCCGCCCAGGCCACGCCCGGCCGCCATGGCCGACGTCCCGGCCGTCACCCCGGAGTCGACCGCGATGGCCAAGGAACTGAAGCGGCGAGGCTTTCGGTTCGTCGGGCCGACGACGGCCTACGCCCTGATGCAGGCGACCGGAATGGTCGACGATCACACGGCAGACTGCTGGGTGCCAGCGACATTCCAGTGACCCGTCGCGGGGGCGTCGAGGTGGCCATCGCCGGGTCTTTGCACACGCGAAGCCGCGGATAGGGAACAATAGAGGGGATTCGTTAGGCCCACCGTGCGGGCTGGCTCATGTGGAGGGAGCACTCGATGGCGGCGATGAAGCCCCGGACCGGAGACGGTCCACTGGAAGCAACCAAGGAGGGGCGAGGCATCGTGATGCGGGTACCACTGGAGGGCGGTGGACGTTTGGTCGTCGAACTGACCCCCGATGAGGCGGCAGCGCTCGGCGACGAACTCAAGGGCGTCACCAGCTAGTCGGCGCGTGCCCGCGAGCCTTCGCGCCTAGGAAGCCACCTTCCGATAGATCTCGAGGGTCTGCTCGGCGATGTGCGCCCACGAGAACTCGTCAATGCAGCGCTGTCTGCCCGCCTGACCGTATTGCGCGGCGCGTTGCGGGTCGGCCACCACCGCGTTGACCGCGTCGGCCAGCCGCGACTCATAGCCTGTCGGGTCGTCCGCGTCGTAGTGGACAAGGGCGCCGGTGTGGCCGTCGGCCACCACCTCGGGGATACCGCCGACGTCGGACGCGACCACCGCCGTTGCGCAGGCCATTGCCTCCAAGTTGACGATACCTAGCGGTTCGTACACCGACGGGCACACGAAAACAGTTGCGGCGGAAAGAATTTCGCGAATCTTCGATACCGGCAACATCTCGCGTACCCAGAAGACGCCCGTGCGGCAGCGCGCCAGATCCTGAACGGCCTCGGTGACCTCCGCCGCGATTTCGGGGGTGTCGGGTGCGCCCGCGCAGAGCACCAGCTGGATATCGGGGGCGAATCGGTGTGCCGCCGCGATCAAATGCGGGACGCCCTTTTGGCGGGTGATCCGCCCGACGAACGCGGCGATCGGCCGGGTCATGTCGACGCCGAGTTCGGCGAGCACCGACTCACCAGGCGCCGGCGGGGCCGGATACCACACCTCGGTGTCGATCCCGTTGCGCACCACGTGCACCCGGTTCGGGTCCAGCGCCGGATAGGTGCTCAGCACGTCGTCGCGCATGCCCGAGCTGACGGCGATCACCGCGTCGGCTGCTTCCACCGCCGTCTTCTCCACCCAGGACGACACCCGGTATCCACCGCCGAGCTGTTCTGCCTTCCACGGCCGCATCGGCTCCAGCGAGTGTGCGGTCAGCACATGTGGAACGCCGTACAGCAGCGCGGCCAGGTGGCCCGCCATCCCGGTGTACCAGGTGTGGGAATGCACCACGTTGGCCTGACCCGAGGTGTTGACCATGTTGAGGTCCGCCGACAACGTCGACAGGGCGGGGTTGGCGCCCAGCAACGTGGGATCGGGCTGCGCGACGATCGCGCCCTCACGCGGTGCGCCCATGCAGTGCACGTCGACTTCGCATAGGTGACGCAGCTGGGCGACGAGCTCGGTGACGTGAACTCCTGCCCCGCCATAGACCTCGGGTGGATACTCCCGAGTCATCATCGCCACCCGCATGCAGACGACGGTACCCAAAAAGGGGGGCCGTATCTCAGGGCCGCTTCCTTGTTTTCGAATGCGATTAGGTGTCAATAACCTTGACAGACAGCTGCGAATGCCTAGCCCCGGTCGGCGGGGACGGATAGGTTTGGATCATGCGGGAACTGCCACACGTGCTGGGTATCGTCCTGGCTGGCGGCGAAGGCAAGCGGCTGTACCCATTGACCGCCGATCGGGCCAAGCCTGCGGTCCCGTTCGGCGGTGCGTACCGGCTGATCGACTTCGTGTTGTCGAATCTCGTCAACGCACGATATTTGAAGATCTGCGTTCTGACGCAATACAAATCGCATTCGCTGGACCGTCACATCTCGCAGAACTGGAGGCTTTCGGGGCTTGCCGGCGAGTACATCACCCCGGTGCCCGCGCAGCAGCGCCTCGGTCCGCGCTGGTACACCGGTTCCGCGGACGCCATCCTGCAGTCGCTGAACCTCGTCTACGACGAGGACCCCGACTACGTCGTCGTGTTCGGTGCTGACCACATCTACCGGATGGATCCGGAGCAGATGTTGCACTTCCACATCGAGAGCGGCGCGGGTGTCACCGTCGCGGGGATCCGGGTGCCGCGCTCGGAAGCGAGTGCGTTCGGTGTCATCGACGCCGACGAGTCGGGACGCATCCGCGCGTTCATCGAAAAGCCCTCTGATCCGCCGGGCACGCCCGACGATCCCGAGCAGACGTTCGCGTCGATGGGCAACTACATCTTCAGCACCAAGGTGCTCGTAGACGCGATAAAGGCCGACGCCGACGAGGACCACTCCGATCACGACATGGGCGGCGACATCATCCCGCGACTCGTGAACGACGGCATGGCCGCGGTGTACGACTTCAATGACAACGAGGTCCCCGGTTCCACCGAGCGCGACCACGGCTACTGGCGCGACGTCGGAACCCTCGACGCGTTCTACGACGCCCACATGGACCTGGTTTCGGTGCACCCGGTGTTCAACCTGTACAACCGGCGCTGGCCGATCCTCGGCGAGTCGGCGAATCTGGCGCCGGCGAAGTTCGTCAACGGCGGCTCAGCGCAGGAGTCGGTGGTAGGCGCGGGCAGCATCATTTCGGCGGCGTCGGTGCGCAATTCGGTGCTGTCGTCCAATGTCGTCGTCGACGACGGTGCGATCGTGGAGGGCAGCGTCATCATGCCGGGCACCCGAATCGGTCGCGGGGCCGTGGTGCGCCACGCGATCTTGGACAAGAACGTCGTCGTGGGGCCCGGCGAGATGGTGGGCGTTGACTTGGAGAGAGACCGCGAACGCTTCGCGATCAGCGCCGGCGGTGTCGTCGCCGTCGGAAAGGGCGTCTGGATCTAGGCGGGTTCGCGGCGCCGTCTGCGCACCAGGCGCCATACCGCCCACGCCAGCACGACGACGGCCACCAGCACCAGCACCGGGACCAGGATCGCCACGAAGACCAGCCCAATACTGATGCCGTCCTCGACCGTGCTCAGCACCGGTGCGGCCACGCCTGCCGTCGCCACGTTGGCGGCCGGTCGCACCGCCGACTTCGTCAACGACACCACCAGCGCGACAACGACACCGATAGCGACCGGGATCCACTGACCGGTTTGCGCGAAGGCGCCTGGGTCGGCGACGGCGTTGGTTTGCGCCGCGGTGCCCGATCCGAACACGATGCCGCCGGCCGTCGGGCGGACGAAGGTTTGGATCGCGTCGTTGATGGTGTCGAGCGCGGGAACCTTATCGGCGACGATTTCGACGATCAGCAGCACGGCGACGATCGCCATCACCCAGCCGTTCTCGAGCCAAGTCCACCCATGCGGCAGGGTGACGAGGTCGGTGAACCGCGACAGCAGTCCGAGCGCCAGCAGCGGGATGTACGCGTTCAGTCCCGCGGCGGTGGCCAACCCGAAGCCGGTCAGTAGCTCCATTTACGCATTATGCGATGCGTCCAGTGAATCTAGTGTGACGGTATGAGCCGCGACCGCCGCCACGGCAAGTCCCGCGGATCGCGCTCCAGCCGTCGTCCTGCCGCACGCGGACATTGGAACGAGCCGAAGGGGCAGCCGACGCTATTCGACGACCTTCGCCGTGCACTGGCCGAGTCGAACCCATTGAGTTTCCTTATGTTCGTCAGCATGCTGCTGGAGGCCACCGACCCGCGGCAGCGTGCTCCGTTCGCTCGCTCGACGGACGACGATTCCGTCGTCAACCGAGACGACCTGGTCGCGTCGTTCATCGACGTGCCCACACCTGAGACGACCGCTGTGCTCGCGGCGCTCGCCGTGCTCGTCGCTGATGACGACTTGCTTGCCACGCCGATCAGCCGAGAACTTGCCTCGCGAACCGACGCAATGCCTCGTTGGCTCGCGAGTCTTGACGAGGCTCGGACCTACCGCGCCGTGCGGATGAGCCACATCCTGAACGACGGCGACAGCATCATGCTGGGCACTAGGTTCGCCGACGGCCGCGAGCTCACCGCGTTGGTCTATATCGACAACAACGTCGGCACCATCGTGAAGGACGCGTTCGTGATTCCCGATCACATCGAACTTGTGCTGCACAAACAGAAAGAGCTTGCCAACGATCGCGATACCTCGTGGGCGGATGTGTCGTTGGCCGACGCGCGTGTGTGGATCAGCGATGCCATCTCGGGGGCAGCCATTACTTACCCGAGGTTCGAGACAGAAGACTGGCCTGCATGCCGGGCGCTGGTCGAATGGATGGTCCGTGGACTGCCCGCCGGTGGCGCCGAATTCCCGCGACCGGTATGGAGCGACACGGAGCTCGCTGGACTCATGGAGCGATTTTTCGCGTCGCAGCACGGCGCCGAACTCGATGACCCGGACCATCGCGAGCTGCTCGATACGCTGTTTTGGTACGGCACCGACTATGGGTCGGGTGACCCCGTTCGATGGAGCGAGGTGCGCGTCGAGATGCTGCTCGACGACTGGCTGCCCCGCAAGATCGTGAAGCCAGTCGAGTTCCTCGAGAAGGCCCCTGCACTGTTGCGGAAATTTATCCGGTTCGCCCACGACGAGGCGGGGATTCGAGGCGAGCTCACGGATGACGTGCTAGCCGCCGTTGATCATTGGGAACCGGTGTACCAGAGGACGATTCGCATGCCGCGGCTGCAGGGTGCCGAAGCGATCCTTAGCGCGATGGGTATGGCGCACGACGAGTCAGACGACGGCTTCTACGCCGACAAGGACATCGCACGGTGGGCATTGGAACGGCTCGAACGAGAGGTCGGCGGACGTCAGAAGTTGGCAGGACTCGACGTCCTTCCGTTACCTGACGAACCGCTCCCATGGGATGGGATTCCAAGCGACATCACCCCACGCGTTGTGGAGGTGATCGCGCTCGTCGACGCGTGCTGCGATGAAATGTTCGATGCCGAAATGCGCACGGCGTGTAGGCGTTTCATCTTCCGCGTCGCGTCGTCGGGACCTGGGGTGTTTCGGCGCACCAAGAGGATCGACACCACCGCGGCTGCAGTGGTGTGGGTATTGGCAAAGGTCAACAACGCATTCGGGCTCTACTACGGCGTCGGCGGGCCCCAAGTGCAAGAACTCATCGCTCACTTCGGGATAAAAGGAAGTCCGTCGCAGAAGGCGTCGACCCTTCTGCAGGCCGGCGGCTTCGAGACGCAGACCCACGATCTGACGCTCGGCTCGCCGGACTTCCTGGTCGCGGCGCGGCGGCGCGAGATTGTCGAATCGCGAGATCGCTACCAGGCAATCGTGAACCGAGTCTGACGCTCATGCCGCTAGACCTCCGCGGACGGCGTCGGCTCGTACGGTACAGAATGCTGACTACAATCCCGACGTCATGGACAAGGTCTGAATCAGGCAGCGTCGCGCCAGGCCAGGCTGTCTGAGAAGGCGATCTCGATGCTGCTCGCCGGGGGTCGGGGCGAGCCGGGTAGTGGTGGTGCCTTCGATCGGTAGCGAGCGCCGGTCGGTGTGGTGACCTCGGAGGTGTGTGTGCCCTCACTATCGCGCCGGGTCCTGACGCGCCAGCCCGGCGCTTCCTTTGCGTAGTTGCAGGCCTCGCATTCGCCCAGACCGTTCAACTCGCTGGTTTCTCCACCCGCGGCATGGGCGGTCGCATGGTCGGTGTGACGGATCGGGGCGTCGCAATATGGGGTTCGGCACGTGTCGTCGCGAAAGGCGATGAACTTCGCGAGGGCTTTCGGGAACAGTCGATTGCGGGATTCCATGGCGACCAGCGCGCCCGATGACGGGTGGCGGTACAGCCGGCGCAGCGTGGCTTTGGAGCGCTTGTCGGCCATCGCGTCGCTGACCAAGCGGCAGGCGACAGCGGCCGGGATGGGCCCGTAGCCCGGGACCCGCGCCGGAGCCGTGTCGCCGCCGAACAGAGTCTCGTCGGTGAGGACGAGGTCGAGCGCGAGTGGCACCGGAACGTCGGCCGGCTGACCCGTGATGCGTTCGAAGAGCGTGTCAGCCATGACCTGACCGCGCGACCGATCGTCGAACGTCGTGTCGGCGGCACGCTTTAGGGCAGCGTAGACAGCCACGCCCTGGGGCATGGGCAGCAGTGCGGTCACGTAGGTCATGGTGTCGGGGGCCGGACGGATGGTCACTGTGCGTTCGCGCTCGGCGCGGGCTGCGCGGTCGACAACAGCTTGCGGATCTAGCCGGTAGGCAATGGCTTTCGCGTCCGCGGCGACTATCTTATCGCCCTTGCCTTCGAGTTCGGACTGGTCGGCGCACATCTCAACGTCGAGCTTTCGGCGATCTTCAACGGTCAGACAGGCGGACTCGCGCACGATCAGCGTGGCTCTCCATTCGGAGAGCGTCCCAGCCTCCAAGGCGGCCAGGGTGTGGGGCATCTCGTGTACGAGCGCGCGGGCGAAGCCGAGGTGGCGACCGCCGCGGTTGGGTGAGTCGTGGCGGGCAAGGGCGATCTCGCTTGCGAGGCCGCGGGCGCGTTTGGCGGCGGGCACGCCCTCAGCCGCCTCTCGGGCGCGACGTTTCTGGTCCAGGGTTGCGGTGAGTCTGGCCTGACCGGCTGCCGCCACAGACTTGAAGTGTTCGAGTTCGGCGATGCAGTCGATCAGAGTCGCCTCGTCGGCGCCGGGATCGATTGCGGCCAATTGTTCGAACATGTGTTCGAGTATAGCGAAGGGGGCGACAAGTTTGAAGAGTGAACGGGCAGGTACTCGGAGCGGCCTTTGACGATCTTGGCGGCATCGTGGTCCTTGCTGCTCACAGGGCATCGCGACGGCGATAGATGGCGCCGGCGGCGAATGTCAGGGCCGCGGCCACGACGATCATCACGACGAGGGCCAGAACCGGGTAGTCCGACGGCGCGGTCGTCTGGCCGACGGGGGAAAGGTCGAGCAGCCAGCTCGGCAGGCGCAAGAGCGCACCGAGGTACAGCGATACGACGACGAACGTGACTGCAAGCCAGCCGATCCAGCCCCTTCTGATCGCGACCCCGACCGCCGCGATACCCGCCATCACGGCCATCGCCGGCACGTAGGCCAGGCCCGCCAACGTCAGCCGCACGATCGTGCCCGGTTCCCCGAGTGTGATACCTGCACCCAGACCGTTGCCAAGGCCGGCGAAGAACATCAGCACCGCGGAGCCGACGAGTGCCGAGGCGACCGCGGTGAGCAGCCAGCGCCACCGTGACACCGCGCCGGCCAGCACAGCTTCGCCGAGGCCCTTCTCTTCGTCGCCGAGCACCCGCAGCACCGACGACACGACGTACGCGGTGGCCGCGGCGGCGAGGAACTGCGTCATCGTGGTGTACACGCTGTCGGTGCCCTGCGCCACCAGCACGCGTTGAATGAGTTCGTTCTCCTCGGCGGCGTCCAGCAGCGATTTTGTCATCGAGCCAAAGGCCAAGCCACCCAGGAAGAGTCCGACCGCCCAGCCGATGGTCTGGCCGCGTTGCAGCGTCAGATGCAGACCGAGCACGGATCTGATGGCCTGCGCGTTGGGACGCTCGCCGGTGGACGGGACGGTGCCGTCGTCGTACTGCCGTCTGCTCTCCAGGCCGGCGGCCAGCGCGACCAGCCCGAGCGTCAGGGCGACGAGGAGGGCGAACGGCCACCAGCGCACGTCGACGAATGCCCGCATCTGCTGCGCCCATGCGATCGGCGAGAACCAGCTCAGCATGCTGCCGGAGTTCTCGATGACGTCGCCGATCCCGCGGACGAAGACGGCCAGCGCAAGTATGGCCATCGCGGCGCCGGCGGCGGTGCGCGACTGCCGCCACAGCTGGGCGGTGACGGCGGCCACCGCGCCGAACACCATCGCCGCCCCTGTGACGCCGAGGCACATCGCGGCGGCGTCGGCCAGCCCGAAACCGGAGGAGGCCATTGCCAGCGTCATCGTCACCGTCAGCGCGGCGTTCACACCGCCGACCATGATCAACGCGGCGGTCGTTCGTGCATAGCGTCCGACAACCGAGGACAGCACCAGTTCCGCTGCGCCGCTTTCTTCCTCGGCGCGGGTGTGCCGAATTACGGTCAGAATGGCCAGGATCGACGTCGCGACGATCATGGTGAGCATGAGCTCGTTGGCCATCATCGCGCCCAGGTCGGTTTCGTTGCCGCCGAACATGGGCCCGCCCATGATGATCGCCGCCGGCGTCTTCATCAGGTTTACCCGGGCCTGACGTTGCGCCTCGTCCGGATAAGCCAGCTTGATCGCATTGGGGGCGTACACCATCATCAGCGTCAAGGCCGCCAGCCAGATCGAAAGGCGAATTCGGTCGCGGCGCAGGGCCAGCCGGAGCAGGCTCACCGTGCCCGTCCACAACCCGGCGTTGCGTTGCGCTGTGTGCGGTGCGATGGCGGTGCTCATCGCGACGCTCCCTGGTACTCACGCAGGAACAGGTCTTCGAGCGATGCCGGTGTCACGGTCAGGTCGAGGATGCCCAGGTCGGTGAGTTCACCCATGGCGCGGTCGAGTTCGTTGCGGTCGACGGAGAACGTGTAGTGGCCATCATTGATCGCGAAGTCGTGTACGACCGGGCTGCGTTGCAGCGCTTGCCCATCGGTGCGGGTGCGCACCGTTACCGTTGTCCGCATCAGGTGCCGCAGTTCCTCGAGCGAGCCCGACTTCACCGTGCGGCCGGAGCGAATGATCGTCACGGTGTCGCACAGCTTCTCGACCTCGGCGAGGATATGGCTGGACAGCAGCACCGCCGCACCGTGTCCGGTCACTTCCTCGACGCACTGTTGAAATGCCTTCTCCATCAACGGGTCCAGTCCAGAAGTCGGCTCGTCGAGAATGTAGAGCTCGGCGTTGGTGGAGAACGCGGCGACAATTGCCACCTTCTGCCGGTTGCCCTTCGAGTAGGTGCGCGCCTTCTTGTGCGGGTCGAGTTCGAAGCGCTCGATCAACTGGTCGCGTCTGCGGGTGTCGACGCCGTTGCCGCGCAGGCGGGCCAGGAAGTCGATGGCTTGCAGGCCGGTCAGGTTGGGCCACAGTGTCACGTCACCTGGGACGTAGGCGATTCGGCGATGCAGGTCGACGGCATCGTGCCACGGGTCGCCCCCGAGCAACCGTACTGTTCCGCCGTCGGCGCGCAGCAGGCCGAGCAGCACGCGGATCGTGGTGGACTTGCCCGCTCCGTTGGGGCCGAGGAATCCCGCGATGTCTCCGTGCGCGACAGTCAGGTCGAGGCCGTCGAGCGCTTTGGTTCGTCCGAAAGACTTTGACAGTCCCCGGATCTCGACCGCGAGTTCCGACCGCGCTCCAGCATTAGTCCGCTGTAGGGACGGTGCCGTCATTTCCATCTCCTTCTCCAGATGTGAACGGGATGCCTTTTTCGTGTTGTGCCAGGAACGCGTCATACATCGTCGAGTCGGCCATCAGGCCGTTGGTGAACATCTCCAGCGCCGGCAGCATCATGTCTTCGCCGTAATCGCGCAGCACGGCCCGAAGGTCGGTGGGGTGTTCATGCATTTGCAGGTAGAGCAGGAAACCGCCGCCGTTGATCATGCTGAGGTATCTCGCCCTGGCCTTCGGGTCGCGGCTCGGCTTGAGGATGCCTGCCCGAACGCCCTCCTCGATGTACTGCTCGGCATTGTCGATCATGCGCTGCCAGAACGACTTTGCGAGGTCGCTACCCGACTGCATGCTGCGCACCAGATACGCCATCATCGGGGCGTATTCCTCGATCTCGGCAACCTGTGCGAGCCAGTCGGACGGGTCGGTGGTGCGCATGGACTCGGTCTTGGACTCGCGCACCATCTCGGTGATGTGGTCGTCGCACGCCTTGCGCAGGCCCTCTTTGGAACCGAAATGGTGGATCACCAGCGCGGCGGACACGCCTGCAGCCTCGGCGATGGTCCGGAGCCCGACATTGAATCCGTCTCTGCCCCACTGGTCGATCGCGGCATCGCGGATCCGGGCGATGGCCGTCCGGTCGTCAGGGGCTGAACGCATGTTTAGTACGCTAAACGCGCGTTCAGCCGATAGTCAAGGAAGTGGCCCGTCAAGAGTCCGTAAAGATCGCGCCATCGTCCGCCCGACGTGGCGAAGTGGCCTCTAGTCGCGGGCAGCGACGAGCAAGCCGTCGCCCAACGGGATCAGAACCGGTGTCAGCCGCTCGTCCTCCGCGATGAGCCGAGCGGCCTCGCGTACCGCGGCCACCTCGGCGTCTTTGGCACGGGCGTCGCCGGCCCGTCCGCCCAGCGCGGCGCGGTGGACCACGATGGCGCCGCCGGAGCGCAGCAGTCGCACACCTTCCGTCACGAAGTGCGGCTGATCGGTCGGATCGCCGTCGATGAACACCAGGTCGTAGGACTCGTCGGCGAGTCGGGTGAGCACTTCCTGCGCCCGGCCGCTGATCAACCTGCTGCGGCCCGGGCCGACACCGGCCTCGGTGAACGCCTGCTTCGCGATGCGCTGATGTTCGGGCTCGACGTCGATGGTGGTGAGCACGCCGTCCTCGCGCATGCCCGACAGCAGCCACAACCCGCTCACCCCGGCGCCGGTACCCACTTCGACGACCGCCTTGGCACCGGTCATCTTGGCGAACACACACAGCAGCGCCCCGACGGCGGGGGTCACCGCGCCAGCGCCCAGTTCGACCGCGCGTTCACGGGCGGCCGCGACGATCGCGTCCTCCGAGATCGACTGCTCGGCATGCTTGACGATCGACTCGGCGCGGCTCTGCGGTCCGCCGCCTATCACGTCGTCGATGCCAGCCATGCCCGCAGCGTAGAACCTCCCCCGGAGGGGGCGCCCGCGACACGCCCGTCCCCGAACTGCGGATTTCGGTCGAAATGGCCTGGTTCTCGCAGGTCGAAAATGGGTAGAAGATCTTTCTCAGGAAATGTTCAGTGTGCTCATATGCCAAACACACCAGGGTCGGAGACGGTATGTCCCATGGATGACGGCGGGCGTTGGGATACCGGGAATAAGCGCGGCGAATTTCACGTTGCCGCCATCGTCGGGCCGTCGATAAATGACGACGGCTGTCAACAGGAGGATCTGACGAAGAATTCGAACGCCCCAACTGCACCGGCCGCGCCATCGTCGATGGCTCATCTCGAGCAGTACACCGACGGGGAATGGGTTGAGCCTTCCGACGAACTGACCGGGACCGCCGTGTTCGACGCGACGGGTGACCAAACCACCATGCCGTCGTGGGACGAGCTGGTGCGCCAGCATGCCGACCGCGTCTACCGACTGGCCTACCGCCTTTCCGGCAACCAGCACGACGCCGAGGACCTGACGCAGGAGACGTTCATCCGCGTCTTCCGCTCGGTGCAGAACTATCAGCCGGGCACTTTCGAGGGCTGGCTGCATCGCATCACCACGAACCTGTTCCTGGACATGGTTCGCAGGCGCGGCCGCATCCGCATGGAGGCGCTGCCGGAGGACTACGACCGGGTGCCCGCCGACGATCCGAACCCCGAGCAGATCTATCACGACTCGCGACTGGGTCCCGACCTACAGGCCGCGCTGGACTCGCTGCCGCCGGAGTTTCGCGCCGCCGTGGTCCTGTGCGACGTCGAGGGCTTGTCTTACGAGGAAATCGGCGCGACGTTAGGCGTCAAGCTCGGCACCGTCCGCAGCCGCATTCACCGCGGTAGGCAGGCGCTCCGCGACTACTTGGCACGCCACGGTGACGCGGATTCGACCTACTACCGGGACACGGCCAAGTCAGCCTGAGTGTTCGCAGGTGTTTGGCGCCGCGCGCCGCGCTACATTCGAGTCAGTAACGTTGACGCGACGCGAGTACGCCGAGAGGAGCTGGGCGATGGTGGACCCGGGGCACATGTTCCGCCGTGCGTTCTCCTGGCTGCCTTCTCAGCTGGCATCTCAGAGCGAAGCGCCCGTGGGACCTCGGCAGTTCGGATCCACTGAGCATCTGTCGACGGAGGCCATCGCGGCGTTCGTCGACAACGAACTTCGCCTCACTCCCCATCTGCGCGCGGCCAGTCATCTTTCGCTGTGTCCGCAGTGCGCGGCAGAGGTCGACGCACAGCGTCAGGCACGCAGTGCGTTGCGGGAATCTCATCCGATTGCCATTCCGAGCTCGTTGCTGGGCCAGCTGTCGCAGATTCCGCTGTGCAGCGGCAACGCCGGAGATCCGAGCGCGGCGACACAGGACTCGCAGTTAGCTGAAGGCGCCCGGCAAGGCCGCCGTAAGCGCCGGTAGGGTGGATACAAAGTCGATCAACGGCGTGCGCCGGCCATTGCTGGCGCTCGGATAGAGGTGATGAACGGGTGAGCAATCTGGACGAGACCGGACGCGAACGTCTCGAGCCGCGACCGGTGTCGCGGCCGCCTGTCGACCCGGCGTCACGGCGTGCATTCGGCAGGCCCGACGGCGTGAGCGGATCTTTCCAGGGTGCGGAGAAGTACCGCGATCAAGGCGCCTTCACGCCGAAGGATCAGCCGCCCGATCCCGTGCTGGCCGAGGCGTTCGGCCGGCCCTACTCCGGCGGCGATTCGCTGCAGCGTCACCCCGCCGATGCCGGTGCGCTGGACGCCGAGCGCGAAGGGCAGGGCGCCGACCAACCCGATGATCCGTGGCGCAATCCAGGTGCCCCGGTGGAGCTTGGCACTCCGGCGATGACCCAGCCGCCACGTGCGGCCTCCCACGTCAGCACCGGCAAGCTCGGCGTGCGCGACGTCCTGTTCGGCGGCAAGGTCTCCTACGTCGCGCTCGCGGTTCTCGGCATCGTCGCGCTCGTGATCGGGATCGCCGGTGGCTGGGTCGGCCGTACGACGGCCGAGGTGGTCCAGGCGTTCACCACCTCCAAGGTGACACTCGAGACCAGTGACTCGGGCGACGCGCCAGAGGGCCGTTTCGCCAAAGTTGCTGCGGCAGTAGCCGATTCAGTGGTGACGATTGAGACGAAGAGTGACGAGGAGGGCTCGCAGGGCTCCGGGGTAGTCGTGGACGGCCGCGGTTACATCGTCACCAACAACCACGTGATCTCCGAGGCGGCGGTCAACGCGAGTAAGTACAAGATGACCGTCGTGTTCAACGACGGCAAGGAAGTACCCGCCAACCTGGTAGGCCGCGACCCCAAGACCGACCTCGCCGTGCTCAAGGTCGACAACGTCGACAATCTGACGGTCGCCAAGTTGGGTGACTCCGACAAGCTCTACGTCGGTCAAGAGGTGATCGCGGCGGGCGCCCCGCTGGGGCTGCGCAGCACGGTCACCGCGGGAATCATCAGCGCGATGCACCGCCCGGTCCCACTGTCGGGCGACGGGTCGGACACCGACACCGTCATCGACGGCCTGCAGACCGACGCCCCGATCAACCACGGCAACTCCGGTGGCCCGCTCATCGACATGAACGGCGACGTGATCGGCATCAACACCGCGGGCAAGTCGCTGTCCGACAGCGCCAGCGGCCTCGGCTTCGCGATTCCGGTGAACGAGGTCAAGACGGTCATCGAGTCGCTGATCCGCGACGGGAAGATCGCGCATCCGACGCTGGGCTTGACCGCCCGCTCGGTGAGCAACGACCTCGCGTCGGGTGCCCAGGTCGCCAACGTGAAGGCCGGCAGCCCGGCCGAGAAGGCGGGCATCCTGGAGAACGACGTCGTCGTCAAGGTGGGTGACCGAACCGTCGCTGACGCAGATGAATTCGTCGTCGCCGTGCGCCAACTCAAGATCGGCCAGGACGCGCCCATCGAGGTCATGCGTGACGGCAGGCCCGTCGTCCTGACCGTCAACCCCGGCCCCGACAACAGCACCTAGAGATGTTCGCGAACGTCGGCTGGGGCGAGATGCTGGTCCTGGTGATCGCCGGTTTGGTGATCCTGGGCCCGGAACGGCTGCCCGGCGCCATCCGGTGGACGTCCAGCACGCTGCGGCAGGCCCGCGACTACATCAGCGGCGCCACCAGCCAGCTCCGCGACGACCTTGGTCCGGAGTTCGACGACCTTCGTGAGCCGTTGAGCCAGCTGAACAAGCTGCGGGGGATGACGCCGCGTGCCGCACTCACGAAACATCTTCTCGACGGGGATGATTCGATCTTCACGGGCAAGGTGGACGCCCCCGCGACCAACGCCGAGAAGCCCGTGAGTGACGGTGCGCCGAAGCCGGTATCACCCCAGGAGCCGACCCAATCCAAGACGCCCGAAGTCCCGGCGAAAACCCCTTACGACAGCGACGCGACCTAACGGCCGGCCGGGTCCAGCCCAAGCGACATCCCCGCGAGCCCCCGCTTGCGGCTCGACAGCGCATCGGCGATGTTGCGCAACTCCTTGCCCGCCACCGAATCCGGTGCCGACAGCACCAGCGGCACCCCGTCGTCGCCAGCGGCGACCAGTGCGGGATCCAGCGGAACCTGGCCCAGCAGCGGCACGTCGGCGCCCACCGAACGGGTCAGGCTCTCGGCGACCTGCTTGCCGCCGCCCTCGCCGAAGATCTGCATCGTCGTACCGTCGGGGAGCAGCAGACCGGACATGTTCTCGACCACGCCGACGATGCGCTGTCGGGTCTGCAGCGCGATGGCGCCCGCCCGCTCGGCCACCTCGGCGGCCGCCAGCTGAGGCGTCGTCACCACCAGGATCTCCGCTCCGGGGATCAGCTGGGCCACCGAGATGGCGATGTCTCCGGTGCCCGGCGGCAGGTCGAGCAGCAGGACGTCCAGATCGCCCCAGTACACATCGGCGAGAAACTGCTGCAGTGCACGGTGCAGCATCGGTCCGCGCCACACCACCGGGGTGTTGCCCTGGGTGAACATCGAGATCGAGATGACGCGAACGTCATGCGCGACGGGCGGCAAGATCATCGACTCGACTTGGGTGGGCCGGTCGGTGGTGCCCATCATCCGCGGCACCGAGTGCCCGTAGATATCGGCGTCCAGCACGCCCACCGTCAGCCCGCGCGCGGCCATCGCCGCGGCCAGGTTGACGGTGACACTGGACTTGCCGACGCCGCCCTTACCCGACGCCACCGCGTATACCCGGGTGAGCGAACCGGGCTGGGCGAACGGGATGACGGGCTCGCGGGAGTCGCCGCGTAGCTGCTTGCGCAACTCGGTGCGCTGCTCGTCGCTCATCACGTCGAGGCTCACCCTGACGGCGCCCGTACCAGGGACATCGGCGACAGCTTGGCTGACGAGTTGGGAGATCTCATTCTTCTTCGGGCACGCCGCAGTGGTGAGGTAGACCTCGACGTGCACCCCGCCGTCGGGCTCGATGGTGACGCTTTTCACCATGCCGAGCTCGGTGATCGGCCGCCGCAGTTCCGGATCGATAACCTTCGACAGCCCCGAGCGGACCGCGGACTCCAGGTCAGGAGAAGTAGTGGACATCGCTGTCGAGTCTAGGCCGACCCGACGGGCGATCTAACCGGCCGGTGCGGGCGCAGGACCGGGCAGCGGTCCCGGTGGTGCGCCCTGCGGCGCGACCGGACCCGGCGCAGGACCGGGCGGCGGTGCCAACG
>JAIEPH010000106.1 GCA_019749805.1 Mycobacteriaceae bacterium
CCATCGCCAACGGCACCCTCATACCGAGGAGGCACTCAGATAAGAGAACCTCCCGACATGCCGGGGTGGATCACCGTGCGCCTCGACGAGAGCCTTTGCGATTGCTAATCCGATGCCGGCCCCGCTCTTGTCGTGGGTGCGTTCCGCTTCCACGCGGTAGAACCGCTCGAATACGTGCGGGAGGTGTTGGGCGGGAATGCCTTCGCCGGTGTCGGTGATGCTGACTGCGAGCTGGTGGCGGTCCCTGTGGACGCGGACGTCGACGTGGCCGTGTGGGGGTGTGTGCCGCAATGCGTTGTCAAGCAGGTTGGCCAGTACCTGAGCCAGTCGCTGCGGGTCACCTGAAACTGCAGGCGCGCGGGGTGGCAGGTGTGTGGCGAGGGTTACCTGTTTGGCTCGGTAGCGCTTGGCTGCGGCGCTGACCGCGGTCGTGACCAGCTCGGCGATGTCGATGTCAGTCATCGTCATTGATGCAGAGCTTTCCTCAGCTTGGGCGAGAGCGGCGGCATCTTGGGCGAAACGCACCAGCCGGCGCGTCTGGTCACGCAGCATGGCAGTGGTGGTCGGAGTCAGTGACTCGACACCGTCTTCGACCGCTTCCATGTAGGCTTCCAGCACCGCGACCGGGGTGCGGATTTCGTGGGCCAGGTCAGCGAAGAGGTGGCGGCGGGTGGCGTCCACTGCCTGCAGGCGCCCGGCCATCTGATTGAACGCAGCCGCCAGCGCGTCGAAGTCCTGCCCGAGGTGCGGTGGAGCTACCCGCACGGTGTAGTGGCCGTCGGCGACTGCGGTCGCCGCTGAGGCTACTTCTGTGACGGAGCGCTGCAGCCGCCGGCTGATGTACCAGCTGACCGCCAAGGCCGCCAGTACCGAGACCGCCAATGCGCCGCCCACCGCGGCGACCATAGCGTACTGGTAGGCCTCCTCGGCATGATGCTGTTCGGCCGAATGAGCCGCGACACCGGCCTGGCGCAGGTGGTCACGAAATAATGGTGGCCCGACGATGGCGGCGACAATCCAGGTGGTCAGCGCACCGGCCAGTAACACCATGGTTTGAGCTGCCAGTAGTCGCATGCCGATCCCCGGGCGCCACCAGGCGCGCACCGGCGCTCGTTGGGCGTTCGCAGGCGCGCTCACTGTCCGCCTCCCATCCGGTATCCCACGCCGCGGACGGTCAGCACGTAGCGCGGAGTGTTCGCGTTGTCGCACAGCTTGCGTCTTAAATGACCGATGTGGACGTCTACGACGTGCTCGTCGCCGACCCACGGTCCCTCGCGCACCGTTTCGAGTAGCTGGCGGCGGGTCAAGACCACGCCCGGGCGCGCAGACAACGCGCTCAGCAAGTCGAACTCGGTGCGAGTCAACCGGATCGGCTCACCATCGAGGTGCACCTCTCGGGCGGCGATGTCGACTTGCAGCTTCCCGAAGCGCCGCGGCGGTGCAGCCTGGTCGCCGCCGGCCACCGTGCGCGGCCGGCGCAGCAGAGCGCGGATACGGGCCACTAACTCGCGTGGACTGAACGGCTTGGTGATGTAGTCGTCGGCGCCCACGGTGAGCCCTACGATGGTGTCCATTTCCGTGTCGCGCGCGGTGAGCATCACCACGTAGGCATCCGAGAAGCTGCGCAGCTGCCGGCACACCTCCAACCCGTCGGCACCGGGCAACCCCAAGTCGAGCACCACCACGTCGGGATCAAACTCGCGCGCCAGAGCCACCGCTTCCGAGCCGTCAACGGCGGTGCGGGTTTCAAACTGTTCGCGCTGCAGATAACTGGCCACCACTTCGGCAATCGCCGCCTCGTCGTCGACGATCAATGCGCGGTAGCCCGGCGCGCTCAGACCTCCCTGAGCTGACGTGGCATCCATAGCGTCCATAGTGTCTGTAAACAGACACCAACTACGGCGACATCCGCTCGCAGCGGCACACTGGCGCACCACCGGATCGGGTCTTGACTAAATCTTCACAAAACCTCCACTGAATCCGCGGACGTGGGCGGGCATCTTGGAGATCGAAAGGAGGCCGGGTCGATTCATGTTGCCGTACTGGGGTGGGGAGAGTTGGCTGGTGGCTACCGGCACGCTGGCCGCTTCCTGGACGGCTGTCGTCGCGACGGCGGTCGCATGGTGTGGTGCCTTCTTCGCCGACCGGAATACCCGCAGCGTAGGTGCGGCGACGCTCGACGTGACGATTGACTCGGCCGATAAGACCCGAGCGGACGGCCCCCGAGGCCCTTCCCCGATCGATGGAGAAGCGACGATCACATGAGTCATCCCTTGTCTATCCATGCGCCCGAACTGCATGCGGCGCGGTACCGCGGGTTGGGCCGCTATCAACGACCGGACAACCTAGTGGGTCGCACGCCGGTGCTGCGGGTTTCTGAGCCCTTCAGCCGCGCGGACCGCGGATTTTGGGCCAAGCTCGAAGGCGTCAATCCCGGTGGATTGAAAGATCGCCCCGCAATGCACATGGTGGAGTGCGCCCGAGCGCGCGGGGACCTGCGCCCGGGTGCGCGCATCGTCGAATCCACAAGTGGCACACTGGGGTTAGGGCTGGCGTTGGCCGGCATCGTGTACCACCATCCGGTGACCGTGGTCACCGATCCGGGTATGGAGCCCATCATCGTGTCGATGTTGCGGGCCTACGGCGCCGACGTTGAAATGGTCACCGAGCCGCACCCGGCGGGCGGATGGCAGCAGGCGCGCAAAGACCGTGTCGCTGAGCTACTGGCTGAAGATCTCGAGGCGTGGAATCCCGACCAATACAACAACCCCGACAACGTCGACGCATATCGGCCGCTGGCCTTGGAGCTCCAAGCTCAACTGGGGACGGTCGACGTGCTGGTGTGCTCGGTCGGAACCGGCGGCCATTCCGCTGGTATCGCGCGGGTACTGCGCCAGTTCAATCCGCAATTGCATTTGATCGGGGTGGACACCGTCGGATCAACTATTTTCGGTCAACCCGCGGCGAACCGACTGATGCGAGGGCTGGGCTCGAGTATCTTTCCACGCAACGTTGACTACGCCGCATTCGATGAGGTGCATTGGGTGGCGCCGGCAGAGGCGGTGTGGGCCTGCCGTACCTTGGCGTCCACCCATTACGCAACGGGCGGTTGGAGTGTAGGGGCGGTCGCGCTGGTTGCGGGTTGGGCGGCACGCACGTTCTCAAGTGACACGACGATCGCCGCAGTTTTCCCCGATGGGCCACAGCGCTATTTCGACACTGTCTACAACGACGACTACTGCCGTCGCCATGACTTGCTGCTAACGCAGCCGCCGCAGCAGCCCAACGTGATCGACGATCCCACCCAGGAGGTCGTCACATCATGGACCCGCTGCGCTACGGTGTTCGATCCGATGCAGACACTGGGCTAATCGCCATGGTGGGAGATACCGGCAGTGTCGGTCGCGAGTCGGACGCGCGCTGTGTCGGGCATCGTTGACGCTCATCACTAAGCACATCGCTGCGAACCCTCCTCGCTTGATGCGCGTTTCCCTTATGGGAAAGGTGCATTTTGTGAAGAGATAGTTGGACCCGCAGACCGGGGCCAAGGCTGCTGTCAGGTGCTGCAGCGCCGTGATGACTTAGGCGAGTGAGTGGGCGGCGTCCATCACGGCGGTGTCCAAGCAGTTGGCGTTTCACCGTTGAGACGATTGCGGCCCCTGTGTCCTCCGCGGATTGGCGCTTCCGACCGGCCATAGTCTTGGTCGTCCGTTCCGGCCCAGTTTCGCGCCAAGGACTTTGAACCAGTTCGACGTGAGTGTCAGCCCTCGTCTGGTGATGCTGCGAGCTAACGCGGTCACCCCGGAGAGTGATGTCGCCGCGCCTCGGGTCCGTGTATTAGTTATCCACCTCACATCCGACAAGGGGAAACCATTCAGGGTGCTCTTTTTCTGCCTGCCTGCACCACTGCCGCCCTTCGGCGGTACGTCTCCATTCCTGGACTTCCTGCTCTCTCTTGGCTTCCCGGCCTTCAGGGCTTGCCGCCGAGTTGCCCGGGGTGTTCGCTGACGCAACGGGGGCATTACAGTTCAGGCTGAGCCGGTATTCGTTGGAGACCACTCGGTAGCGGACTCCTTGACGGCCGTACCGCCCATCACGGCCAGGGACGGCCCGGACGACTGGAGGTCTCAGGAATGTCGATTTCGAAACGCCAGTGACGATGCACTCACTCAGGGGGAGCCTGTCGCCGACCCGAGACGCGATGATTGCCGTGCCACCCTGCTGCGCGATGGCGTTCGTGGCCTCGGCGTAGGTTTGGCCCACCAGGCCAGGCGCAGCCGATGCAATACCTGGCAACGAGAACAGGGCACTTGCCGCAGCGACAACGGCGGTGGCACCTGCCATGACGATGATCTTGACCATAATGGACGGATCCTGTCGATGATCGTTGGCGAGCATTCCAGCCATCTGGTGTAAGCGAGCACTTCCCAGTACCGGCTCAGCGTCGGGTTCGGTTTCCTCTACCACCTTCAACCGTGCATCGCGATATGCACCGAATCGATTGAGTTCCTGCGAAGATTCGTTGAAGATCCGAATCGGCGGTGAGGGCCTAATCAGATTGTGGACGTCGAGCGCTGTTGCCGCGGAGCCCGATACGTGCTCGGCGCGCGGCGGGTGCGATCAACTGCTGTGCAGGCTGTGTCAGCGGCCTGGTGCGGGTACGCGGTTGCGAATGGTGCTCGGGTGAGGCGTCCGACTCGGTGGTCGCCGTCACCCTAGAAATGCTGCTACGAGTGTTCGCGACATTCGGATGCCGGGGAGTTGTTCACAGTAGTCTGCATGCTCGCGGATAACCGGATGGTGCGCCAGCACCACATCTTTCGTTTGCGACGCCAAACGCTTGCCACATGGTCATCGAAATCGAACAGCGTATAGTCCGCTTGGTGCCAGGGCCCGGGTGGCTGATGCTAAGAGGCTACACATCGTGGCCTTCCGCGGCAGCAGCGCTTGACACCCATCATTCAGTTGTGTCTTGAACCAGTGTCGTCTTTAACGAATCTTGACATCTCCTACATCGATTCGGTGGGTATCGCCGCGCATGGTGAACAGGGAAGGAGAGCGCATTCGGCATGACGTGGTACTGGTGGATGGCCGGTAGGGACCAGGTGGGTTTGAACCGGGCGCCGGGAAGGCAGCGTGTGATGAGCGAGCTTGCGGCATCGGGCGGCGGTGTGAGCAGACGGCGCTTTCTGGGGGGTGACCGCCGCGGCCGGGATGGTGTTGGCGGGTTGCACGCGCTCAACCGACAAGACGGCGCAACCGAATCCGGTGGTGGCCGCAGAGTCGCGTCGCCCGCACAGCGGACGCACGGTCAGCGCAACCCTGACCGCCCAACGCGCCCGTGCCGACATCGGCGGGGTGATTGCCGAGACGCTGTCCTACAACGATACGGTGCCCGGGCCTCTGTTGAGGGCCAGCGTCGGCGACGAGTTGGCGGTCACCGTTCGTAACCGCTTGAGCGAGCCGACGTCGGTTCACTGGCATGGCATCGCGCTACGCAACGATATGGACGGTGCTGCTGCGGCGACTCCCAACATCGATGCCGGGCGCGACTTCATCTACCGATTCTCGGTTCCGCATCCGGGAACCTATTGGGCGCATCCTCACACCGGTCTACAGGCAGACACCGGACTGTATCTACCGGTGGTCGTCGATGACCCGATGGAGCCCGGCGATTATGACGCCGAATGGGTGGTGATGCTGGACGACTGGACCGACGGCGTCGGTTCGAGCCCTCGACAGCTCTATGAGGGGCTTCGCGCCATGGGGTCGCCTGCGCACGATATGCCGGGGATGGCAGACACGGGCGACATGCGCGGATCAGCGACGGTGCCTGGGGTGGGCGGCACGGGCGGCAGCGAATTGCTCGGTGGCGACGCCGGAGATATCACCTACCCGTACTACCTGATGAACGGTCGAATCCCGCAAGCTCCGAGTACGTTTCGGGCAAAGCCTGGCCAACGAGTTCGTATCCGGCTCATCAACGCCGGCTCGGATACCGCGTTTCGGGTGGCGCTTGCCGGCCACCCGATGATGGTCACACATACCGACGGGTTTCCGGTGGTTCCGACTGAGTTTGACGCTGTGCTGATCGGGATGGGGGAGCGTTATGACGTAGTGGTCACCGCCGGGGACAGGGTCTTCCCGCTCGTCGCCGCCGCTGAAGGGGATTTCCGGCCGCCGGAGTTGTCTGGCCGCGTCGGCACGGTAGGGCAGTTAAGCGCGGCGCCCACCGTGACACTGCCGAGCCGCACCGCCGACGTGGCGCTGCCTGCCGACCTCGCAGGGTCAATGGCCGGCTACGATTGGACCATCAATGGTCGGCCGTTCGCCGCTACGGAGCCGCTGAACGTGCAGCAGGGCCAGCGCGTCGCGGTGACCTTCAGCAACATGTCCATGATGTGGCATCCGATGCATCTGCATGGCCACACCTTCGAAGTACCGACAGCCGACCGGCGGCGGCCTGGCCCCCGCAAGGACACCGTCAATGTGCTTCCGATGCAGAAACTCACGGTGATCTTCGATGCCGATAACCCGGGGATATGGATGCTGCACTGCCATAACACCTATCACCAGGAGGCCGTCATGGTGACCAGTCTGAACTACAGGACCTGAAGGACCACGCGTCGGCGTTCGCCGGGACCGACTCAGTGATATCCATAACATCTCCGGCGTCGGTTACTTGTTTACGCGTGCCTTGTGTTAGGAGCCGTGCGACGAGCACTGACTCATCAAAGCCCGATGGGTGCCCAGTGCGGCGAAACTATGTACGTAAGCAAATAGTACGTATATGCAGGCAGAATTCCTCAAGGCGCGCCGGGTGTGTGGCGGCGGATGAAGAGATCCGGTGGCGGGCAAGAAGATTGCAAACGCTGATGGCGGCCGTGAGGTCGTGTCTGGTCAAGGCAGATTGAAGAATCGCGACCCGGTAACAACACGGATTCAACTTCGCGCCTGGGCCGTGGCGTGCGCGCGCGCTGTTACTGTGGGCAACATTGTGAAACACGACGGCTCGCGAACCACGACACCGCTGCGCCGACTGATCGGCCTGGCAGTGGTCTTGTGGATGCTGGTCGTTGTTACCGGGTCGGCAGCCACATGTTCGGATCCTCCGGAGCCGCACGGACCCCACGCTGTGGTATCGGCACTCGGGCCGCATTTCGCTGAAGTCGTCGACCACCCACATTGTCTGGACGGGTCCATCATCGACCTGCACCACGGTATTGCCGCGGCTGTGCTGCCCCGAGTCACGACCCTGCCCCTCGCGCTTGCATTGGTCAGCGCCGTGGCTTTGGCGCTGGGCTGGCGGGGCGCTGCGGTCGGCACATCTATGCGTGGCCCGCCCCACGCGGCCCGGGCTGTGCTCTCGGGTCGTGATCGGCTCACCCAGCTCTGTATCACACGCTGCTGAGTAGGCGGCACATGACCTGTTCGCGCTGCAGCGGACTCGGGTCAATGACTGCTGCCCACCATCCATAGCCGCGCCTTTTCAGCGCTGCGGCTCAGACGCAGAAGCGTGGAAACCCATGAACCATGTCCTATCCGTACACACGCCCGACCTGTCCGCCTCACGTCGCCGCGCCGTAGGCCGGTATCACCGGCGGCCTGCCACGCTGGTCGGCCGCACTCCAGTGCTGTGGATCGGTGCTCCGTTCAGCTCTGAAGAGCGGGGCTTTTGGGCCAAACTCGAGGGCTTCAACCCCGGCGGAATGAAGGACCGCCCTGCCATGCACATGGTGGAGCGTGCCCTAGCCCGAGGCGATCTTCGGCCGGGTGGCCGGATCGTCGAATCCACCAGCGGCACACTCGGCTTGGGACTAACGCTGGCGGGCACTGTATACGGGCATCCGGTGACGCTGGTCACTGATCCCGGTATGGAACCGATTGTTCAACGAATGCTTTCGGCATACGGTGGGCAGGTGGATCTGGTGACCGAACCACACCCGCAGGGCGGTTGGCAGCAGGCGCGGCGCGATCGGGTGGCCGAGATTTTGGCCGGTGATCCGACCGCCTGGTATCCGGATCAGTACAACAATCCCGACAATGTCGACGCCTATCGGGGCCTAGCGCTGGAGTTGCAGGCTCAGCTGGAGTCCATTGACGTCTTGGTGTGCTCCGTCGGCACCGGCGGGCACTCGGCCGGCGTGGCGCGGGTGCTGCGCGAGTTCAATCCCCACTTGCAGCTGATCGGCGTCGACACCGTCGGTTCGACAATTTTTGGCCAGCCGGCAAGCACACGGTTGATGCGCGGCCTGGGCTCGAGCATCTACCCCCGCAACGTGGACTACCGCGCATTCAACGAGGTGCACTGGGTGGCGCCCGCAGAGGCGGTGTGGGCGTGCCGAGCCTTGGCAGCCACCCACTACGCCAGCGGCGGGTGGAGTGTGGGGGCGGTCGCGCTGGTGGCCGGTTGGGCGGCGCGCACCTACCCGCGGGGCACGAGGATCGCCGCGGTGTTTCCCGACGGCCCGCAACGCTACTTCGACACCGTCTACAACGACGACTACTGCCGGGCGCACGGAATCCTGGCAGGCCCTCCAGGCGCAGAGCCCGCGGTCGTCGCGGAGCCGACAGAGTGCGTCGTGCAGTCGTGGACGCGGTGCGCGCAGGTGGTTGACCCCGCGGCGGTGGTGCGGTGAGGGCAGCGGCCGCACAGTTCAGGAGTTTCGGCTGGCCGAGCCGGCTGCTGATGATCAACCAGTTCGGCATCAACCTGGGCTTTTACATGCTAATGCCGTACTTGGCGGGATATCTGGCCGGCCCGTTGGGGCTGGCAGCATGGGCGGTCGGTCTCGTGTTGGGCGTGCGTAATTTCTCACAGCAGGGCATGTTCATCGTCGGAGGCACACTTGCTGACCGGTTGGGTTACAAACCGCTGATCGTGGCGGGATGCCTGCTGCGTACCGCCGGGTTCGGGTTGCTGGTCGTCGCCGAGTCACTGCCGATGGTGTTAATTGCGTCGGCGGCGACGGGCTTCGCCGGAGCGTTGTTCAACCCGGCGGTACGCGCTTACCTGGCAGCCGATTCCGGCGATCGGCGCGTCGAGGCGTTCGCCGTGTTCAACATCTTCTACCAGGCGGGCATTCTGGCCGGTCCCTTGGCGGGACTGGCGCTGATGGCGCTCGACTTCCGGGTCACCGCGGCAGCGGCGGCGATAGTGTTCGCGCTGCTGACGGTTGCCCAACTGTTCGCCCTTCCTCAGCACAGCGCCACACTCAACGCAGAGAAGGCGTCGGTGCTCGATGACTGGCGCGCCGTGGTGGCCAACCGGTCTTTTCTGCTGTTCGCAGCGGCCATGACCGGCTCCTACGTGTTGTCCTTCCAGGTATATCTCGCGCTGCCGCTGCACGCCGCGATTCTGGCGCCCGACGCCGAAACGCTCTTGGTTGCCGCGGTGTTCGCGATTTCCGGAGTGATCGCCGTGGGCGGACAACTGCGCATCACTCGTGTGTTCGGTGCACGGTGGGGCGCGGGACGCTCACTGGTCATTGGAACACTCATCTTGGCCATCGCGTTCGTGCCGCTGGCCATCGTTCCCGATAGTGCCCGGTTCGGCCTGGCGGCGTCCGCAATCGCCTTGCTGTCTGCCGCTGCGCTGCTCGCAGTCGGATCAGCGGCGGTATTTCCCTTCGAAATGGACACCGTGGTATCACTTGCCCAGAATCGGTTGGTCGCAACGCATTACGGTTTCTACAACACCATCATCGGTGTCGGCATACTCGCCGGCAACTTGGGCACTGGCGCACTGATGCAAGCCGCCCGCGATGCCGGCGCACCAGAGCTGATCTGGGCAGCGCTGAGCCTAATTGGCGGGCTGACGGCATTGGCGCTCTTCTGCCTTCATCGCGGTGGGCGACTGCAGCCGGTGCCGGTCAAAGCAGCCATGAATCCGGGTCGGCTGCCCTAGCTGGACCATCGTCTTGTGCAGTGACTGCCCGGCCGTCGCGGTGCGTGCCCATGCGCGGACTTCCGAATAGCGGCCATCTGATCCTTTCGAAAAGTCGAAAGTAGCTGTCTCAAAAGCGTTCTCATCGTTATCGAACCGTGCCCGCCGGCCCGGTATGGCTGTCAGCAGTTGAGGTACCTTGGACTAGTAGTTACTGAGCTACTACGTACTGAGCCCAGTTCGATGAATGGCTGGTCCAGCGGCGAATGGGAGTGGACATGGCTACACTGGCAAAGACGGTGACGATAGTCACCGGTATCATCACTGCGGCTGTGTTGGTCGCTGCGCCGGCACCTGCTGCCCCATCGGGCCCTGGCTCTGCGCAGGATACGGTGAAAAGCCTTGAGGACAGCGGATATACGGTCATCGTGAGCAAGACGGGATCCGCGCCCCTCACGAAGTGCGCCGTGAGCTCGATTCGGCCGGGACGCGACGTCACCGAGATGCGCAGAAACGTGCGCGACCGCACCGTGGAGCGGGTGGTGTACAAGACAATCTACGTCGACGTCACCTGCTAGGAGAGGCCGCGATGCGGCCCGGTGGCTAGCGGCCGATCGGCCGGTTGCCGCAAGGGTGTCGTGGCAGTGAGCCCTGACGCCAACTCAAGGAATGTATGGCGATCAAGCGCGTGGCTCAACCGTGCGGTGGGGATGATTCGCCGCTGACGGTTTGGAAGCTGCTATACGTAGTAAGTACGTAGACTAGCGTTGTGGCGCACGCCGAGGTTGAAGCATGAAGGTGGTGAAGGTTAGTTTGCGATGGCTCCTGGCCACGGCAGCCGTGGTGACTGCTTTCCTGACGCCGTCGGCGGGCACCCCAGTCGCCGCAGCTGCGGCCACCGACGCTTTCGGCGTGATTCGCGTCCTTCCGGACCCCGGTGAGGTGGTCGGGGTCGCCCATCCTGTGGTGGTGGAGTTCATTGCGCCGGTCGTCAATAGGGAGGCCGCCGAGCGTACCGTTTCCATCACCACCTCGCAGTCGATGGCCGGTGAATTCACATGGCTCGACGACGCGACCTTGGAGTGGAAGCCGACCGGCTATTGGCCGGCCCACGATAAGATCGAAGTGCGCGCTGGCGGGTTGAAGACCAAGTTCAGCACCGGTGCTGCGGTGGTTGGTATCGCTGACATCGATGCGCACACATTCACTGTCGAAGTCGACGGCGAGGTGGTCCGTGAAATGCCGGCGTCACTGGGTAAGCCCGGTTTCGAAACACCTGTCGGTGACTTCACGGTGTTGGAGAAGCAGCGCAATGTCGTGTTCGACTCACGCACCATCGGAATTCCGCTTGACGACCCGGAGGGCTACCTTATCGACGGCGAATTCGGCGTGCGGGTGACATGGGGAGGTGTCTACGTGCACTCGGCCCCCTGGTCGGTCGGCGTGCAGGGATCGGCCAATGTCAGCCATGGCTGCATCAACCTCAGCCCGGAAAACGCCGAGTGGTATTTCGACATGGTGCGAGTAGGGGACCCGGTCACCGTTCAGGCGTAGCGGCTCGCGCCGATCCAACGTGAGACCGGTGCCATTTCGGCGACAGCGGCCACCGCTGCGGACTCTGATTGCCCTGCTTCAGCGATGTGTTGAATCGCGCACATGCCATGGTGGCCGGTAAGCTCTTCGTCGAACAGTGGAGGTTCAACGGTGCGGGTGCGCGGTTTCGGCGAGTTGGAAGCGGACATCATGGAACGCGTCTGGGACTACGGTCCTGAGGCGTCGATGACGGTTCGTGAGATTTTTGAGCAGCTGGCCGCCGAACGGCAAATCGCCTACACCACGGTAATGTCCACCATGGACAATCTGCATACCAAAGGCTGGCTGGCCCGCGAACGCGACGGCCGCGCGTACCGCTACTGGGCGACACTGTCGCGCGAGCAGCACACGGCACGATTGATGCGCGACGCCCTCAAGGGCGGAGGGCAGTCGGACCTGGTGCTGAGCCACTTCATCGAGCAGATCGGTCCCCGGGAATCGGAGCGGCTGCGCACGGCGTTGCGGCGGCTGCCGAAGAAGCGGTCAGGTAAACGGTGAGCATCGCTGCGTGCCTGCTGCTCTACAGCTTCGTCGTATGTGTGGCCGGCCCGCCGATTTTGCATCGGCTCACCCGTGAAGGGCATGCTCCCCGCTACGGTGTGGCGGCATGGCTGACTGCCATCGGCAGTGTGCTTATCAGCTGGTTGATGGCCGCAGTGCTCATCGTCGGGGACCTCATCACCGGCGGCGAACACCGCAACGGTGTGGTGGCGTCGTGTCTTGCCGTGTTGTGCGACGTGCTATCTGGGTATGCCGGTCGCATCCCGCAAGTACTGTTGCTGGCCGCTGCAACCGCCGGTGTCATCACGGCGTCGCTCGCCGGTGCCCGAATTGCGCGCGCTCTTGCTCACCTGCGGGCAGGAGCGCTCGAGCACGCCGACGGGGTGCGGTTGGTGGGTCGGCCGGTTGGCCAGGACGTCTTCGTCATCGATGCTTCCGAGCGAGCCGCCTACTGCGTATCGGGTCGCCCACCGGTCATCGTGGTGACGACCGGTGCGCTGGCGGCCCTCGACGACGATCAACTGGGCGCCGTGCTCGCACACGAGCGCGCTCATCTGGCGGGGCGCCATCATCAACTGGTAGCCGCCCTTCGCAGTCTCGCGGTCGTCTTCCCGAAACTCTCACTGATGACACAGGGTGCCACTGAGGTGTCGCGGATACTGGAAATGTGCGCCGACGACGCGGCGGCCCGTCGATTCGGTCACCGCACGCTGCTGTTGGGACTGATGTCACTGGCCGGAGCGGCGCCGGCAGGGTCACTGGGGGCGGCCGATGTGGCGGTGCTCAGCCGGGCCGAGCGTTTGGCAGTTCCCGCGACACCGCCGACGCGGATATGTGCCCGGGCAGCGTTGACCAGCGCATCGACGCTGATGGCCGGCGGACCGTTGCTTATTCTTGCGTTGATGGCATCGGGCACGCTGATGTGCGGTTAGCTCCCCGAATGTCGCTAGGACATGAGGCCACGCACTTGGACTGGCGGCCGACCGCGCGATTGTGGTAGGGCAAACCGCATATCGGTGGCCGCTCCGGCGAAGATGTGCTCGCTCTCCGACGCTGGCTCGCAACCGATTTCGGCTCTATCAAGCGTTTTTCGGCCGACGTGACCGCCAACAAGGACGCAGACACGTGTAGAACTCTGCGCAACCCGATGTTGTCCTACTATGGCGGTCAGTAGAAATCACGGTATTCGATTCGACCGCCCCGACGCGCGACCGCGGACCGGCTGCGACAGCTCCACCGGCCACACGGTACCCATAGATGTCAGGAGCTGTGATGTCTCGTCCGGGGCCACGGGCATGCTGACCCGTGCCCGGAACCGCTCGGACACGCCTCTCAGATGCAGAGGGCTACTCGAGCGAGCACGACCCCCAGGCTGGACACGGGGAACACTTGCCCTCCGTCGGCCACGACGCCGCGGGCTCGGCCCATGATCGCCATGCCGGGCATGGGGAGATGTTCCGCCGCAGGTTCTGGGCCAGCTCGTTATTGTCAGTACTGGTGATGCTGTTCAGCCACATGGTCGCCGACTGTTCGGCTACACGCTGCCCGCGATCCCAGTGACCAGTGGATCGCACGATTCTGAGCACGATCGTTGTCGCGCTCAACGCGCAACTATTGAACCGCCTCGACCTCGATCCCGCACTCCAGCGCGCGCCTGATCACCGCGGCGCGGCATCACACCCGTGCTCGGCGCGCGAGCCGCCGCGGTGCGCCGCACGGATCGCGCACATCATCGCGCAGCGGGCCACTGCTCTGATAGCCGGGTTTCTCACGAGCCGCTTGGCTGTTCGGGTACGCGAAAACGACTCCGGTTGTGTGGACATGGCTTCTCCCTTGGTCACAATGTGCCGGTTTGGTTTGCCGCGATCAGGTGTAGCGCGAGGGGCAAGGTGACAATCACGATGACGCTTTCATCCTACTGTTCTGGTACGGATAACGTAATCATTCGCTGTCGCCGTCTGGTTCGACACGACTTCTGTCGCATTCTTCCCGTCCCGACCCGGTGCTGCGAGCGAAATGTCTACTGCACTAGTCTGAGCGCTGAAATGCTTGTGGTGCAGGGAAACTGGTGTATCGCGTGCGGTATCCAAGCCGGGCGGCGTTCGCTGAGGGCGGATGCCGCCCGTCGGGTACTTGTCGACTGCACCAACCTTGCCTACGGGGTTTGACCGTAGATGTGTGGGGTATGCGCAGTTTGTCCATGGGTTGTGGCTGTGCGGTTCGGCTGGCCGCAATCACGCGGATAGCCGCGTCTTGCTGAAACCGCGCGGCGCAACACCTGACAACAGTGATGGAGTGACGCAAATGAGCACCGCAGCTGAAATGCTGGAAACCTACCCGCAGGATCTAGGCGGCGTCGACCGCGCGGCATTGACGGCGTGTATCGAGGCGTGCATCGAGTGCGCGCAGGCATGTACTGCATGCGCCGATGCCTGTCTGAGTGAACAGTCGGTCCAAGAGCTGACCACCTGCGTTCGCACCAACCTCGATTGTGCAGATCTGTGTGAGACGACGGGTCGGGTGCTTTCGCGCCACACCGGCTACGATGCCAATCTGACCCGTTCGGTGTTGCAGGCGTGCGCCACGGCATGTCAGTCCTGTGGTGACGAATGCGCTAGGCATGCCGAGCACCACGAACACTGCCGCGTCTGCGCCGAGGTGTGTCGACGTTGCGGGCAGGCGTGCGAGCAGCTGCTCGCATCGCTGGGTTGATCGCTGCGAACCCTCCCGAGCACCGGCCTGCCGATGGCATCGTTGGCTTCTGATTCAGTATGGGCCCGCCCGCTTCTTCGGCATGACCACGCAGAGCCTGAGCTAACCGTCGAGTAGACCGTGTGCGACGTCCTGCATGGCCGGGTTACAGGACTCGAGGTCGAGATATCGACGCAGTACTGTTCGTCGTCGACCCTTTCCCTGCTCGCCGCGCACCTTCGCGGCCAGGCGCGCCTGCGGGTGTGCTGCGCCGCATGACACAAAGCCATTGAGTAGCAACATCCTCGGCGTTCGCAACCACGCTGCGCGGTGCTCGTTGCACCGCTTTTCATCGCCGAGACCGGCGGCAAGCCGTGACCTCGTTGCGGTCGTGCGCGCACCTGGGTGGCGGAAGAGGCGGCACGGTTAACCGCAACATGTCGCTGATTGTCGGCGACCACAGCATGGTCGGGATGCAGCGTAGGGGTATGGGCTACCCTCCGCAATAGTGGAGTATTCGAGGAGGAATGCGCCGTTCGCCGAGCGAGGACCCTGCCGGTTTCCTAGACACAGGAGCCGGCCGATCGTCCTCATGAGAAGGAGGAATGCGCCATGACCTCAGCGGAATACCGCGTCTCCGGGATGACGTGCGGGCACTGCGAGATGTCGGTCCGCGAGGAAGTCAGTTCCCTACGCGGTGTCAAGCATGTCGAGGTGAGCGCTGCAACCGGCAAACTGGTTGTCACCAGTAAGGAGCCCATCGCCGATGCGGCCGTAATGGCGGCCGTAGACGAGGCCGGTTACACCGCCGTGCGGATGACATGAGTACCGCCGGGGTGGTGTCCACGGCGGTGGCACGCCCCGATGCCTCGATGCCACTGCACTCAGCTGGAACCAGCCTAGTTGCTGACTCGAGTTGTGCTTCTTTACGTTGTAGAGCTTCCCGCTGCCGCGAAGGCGAAGCGCAGTACCGAGGTTCAGGCCGAACGTAGCCAGCGGACAGCTCTCTGGCACGGCTCCCATGGCGATTCCGGGAGGCTGCAACTGCTCGAGTCGCGCCGGCGTGAGTGACGCTCCCGGCGCTTCCAGCGCCCTTCGAAAGCCGCTCGGTGTCTGCAGGCATGGCACTCTTGCCGCGGCAGAAGAACACGGCCATAACGCGAACTTGCCGTATCTACTATTTCAGATAGTATGTGCCGGGCCGGCTGGGGCGCCGGTCCGATCCCTAGCTCGGGTGGCGCCTCAGTCGGTCCTTTTATGAAAACCGGCGTTTGATACGAAGGCCGTCGAGGTCGCGAGAAGCATTGTGCTGGCTAACGACACGGCACCAGGCCAACGAATTACCAAACTGCTTGGGGCTAGTGCGGGACGCGTGCGCCTCGAAGTTCGTACAACCGATTTCCAGACGCCCTCCACGTGCGGTGCGGCATCTGGTAAGCATGGTTGTGGAAGTATGTAGTAGCTGCGTATATCGCCTGCGATGCAAGGAAGGGACAGGCAGTGCGGAATATCGTGAAGGTGATGGCGGCGGCCGCAGCGATGGTGCTGCTCGCGGGCACCGGCATACCAGCCGCTTTTGCAGCGGCCAAGTGTCCGCATATGTTCGGCTCCCAACAGCGAGTGGCTGACGCCGGTGGCGCGGTGGTGCAAGAGTGGATAGCCACCGATCTGCAGCGAAGCGCCGACCTCCTGCCTGGATATTCGGCAGTCAGCAAGCCGTGGGAGGCAGGCGTGTCGGTGAGCGCCATGAAAGGAGCGGGCACACCGATCATCCCCAATTTTCAGGCCGTATCGCGTTCCGGCGTCCGGTAGCCGGCGCTCTGGCAGGTGCCCAGCCCAAACGAAATCCCCGGTACGACCCTTGCAGAAGGACAGACCACAGGCGCAACGCTTTCCAGAATCAGGGCAATGTCTGCGTGCGAATGACGCGTCAGACATCGCCTCTGGGCCCCGGCTATCCCGCTATTCGCAAGTCTCAGGGGATCGTCGAATCCTCGCGCCCGTGATGGTTCACGTTCACCGCGGCACAGCCGGGTCAGTCCCGCTGTAGTCGCTAGCCAGCGGCTGGTCGGGCGCGTCGGCGGCCGTCAAGCCGGCAACCAGATTGAACGCGCCGGTGAGGATGTTGAGGGCGACGATGCCGACGACGTCGGTGATTTCTCGGTCGCTGTAGCCGTGTTCACGCAATCGGGTGATCTGTTCGTCGGTGATGGAAGTCGGGTCACGGTAGACCTGCAGGGCCAGCGCAATGATCGGCTCGATCGCGGGATCTGCTGAGGTGCCGGCGCGTGCGCGATCGATCTCGCCGTCCTCGACACCAACAGCGCGCGCGGCGGCGATGTGCGATTCCAGGCACAGGCGGCATCCTTGCCGCGCTTGGACCGCGATGGAGATCCGTTCACTGATCGTGCGGTCGAGCTTGGCTCGCTTCATGGCACGGCTCAGTTGCAGGTAGCCGCCCAGGACGGCCGGCGAATGCGCCATGGTGGCGACCATGTCGCCGACGTGACCGTGGCGGGCGACGAGGTCCGCCAACAGGTCACGGGCCGCGCCAACCGCGGTATCGGGGGTGAGTCGGCTGAGTCGAGGCATAGAAAGTCCTTCCTTGGCGATTGGGTCTGCGGGTTCGTGGCCGGTCGGCGCTGTGGCAGCTCCGTTTTCCGGCGGATGCAGCTGGCCGCCGTTACCGGCTGTCATAGCGTGTGAGACTCGTCCATGAGGTTCTCCGATGGGGGTTGCTCGGGCCGTTTGGCGTTGATGACCGCAGCGGTGACGATTGCGGCGACGACGAGGATGATTGCGCCGACGAGCAGGCCGGTCGAGTATCCGTGGATGAGCGCGTTGTTCGCGTCGGCCACCAGTGCGGCATCGCCGGTGTCCCGGCCTCGGATGAGGGCGCCGAGTGCGTTGGGCAGGCCGTTGTGGGTGACGGCCACGGCGATGCTGGACACGACGGCGATGCCGAGCGCAGCACCGATCTGCTGAGCGGTGTTGAGCAGCGCGGAGGCGACGCCCGAATTCGGCGGATCGACACTCTCGACGGCCACCGAGATGAGCGGGACGAAGTTGAGTGCGAAGCCGAAGGCGGTCGCGAAGATGGCCGGCAGCAGATGAGTCCAGTAGGAGGGATCTGTCCCGATGAACGACAGCGACAGGACGCCCAGCGCGGTGATCATCATTCCCGCGCCGACGATGACGCGAGGGGCGAACCTGGTCACGAGATTGGAGCTGACGCCGGCACCGAGGATGATGCCGACGGCGAATGGCAGCCATGCCAGTCCGGTCTGCAGGGGGGTGTACCCGAGGACGTATTGCAGGTAGAGGTTGAGTAGGTAGAACGTGCCCAGCGGACCGATAGCGAGCAGGAGCATGGCCAGGTAGGCGCCGGAGCGGTTGCGGTTGTTGAAGATGTGCAGCGGCAGCAGTGGGTCGCTCATCCGGGATTGCACCACCAGGAACACGACCATGAGCGCGGCAGCGGCCGTCAGGAATCCGATTACCCCGGTATCGGCCCAGCCGTGTTCGCCGCCGCGGGTGATGGCGTAGACGAGGGAGGCCATCGCCGCGGTGCCGAGGACCGCCCCGGTGACGTCGAGACGACCGGGGTGCGGCTCGGCCTCGAGGAGGGTGCGGGTGCCCAACAGCAGGAGCACGGCTATGGGGACGTTGATGAAGAACATCCAGCTCCAGCCGAGCGTGCCGGTGAGCAGCCCGCCGAGCAGCAGTCCGATGGCGATGCCCAGCCCGGACATCGCCGCGTACATGGCCATGGCCAGGTTGCGGTGCTTGCCGGGCGCGAACGTCGTCGTGATCGAGGCCAGCGCGTTTGGTGCGGTGAGGGCGGCCCCGAGTCCCTGCAGGCCGCGCCCGAGGATCACCGTGGTGCCGTTGGGGGCGAGTCCGGCGAGCAGCGCGCCGAGAGCGAACAGGACGATGCCGACCTGCAGCACTCGCCGGCGCCCGTACAGATCGCCGGCGCGGCCGCCGAACAGCAGCAGCGCACCGAATACCAGGATGTAGCTGTTGACCACCCACGGCAGGGTCGCCGGGCTCATGTCGAGGTCGTGCTGTATCGGTCGCAACCCGACGTTGGCGATCACGTCGTTGAGCACGACCAGCAGCTGTGCTCCGGTGATCACCAGCAGCGGAATCAGGAATCGAGATGGGGATGCCTCGATGGCCGTACTCGTCTTCGTTCGTTCGGCGTCGGTCATTGTTTCTCGCATAAGGGTCAGACCCCGACCGGCTCGGCTGCGCCGCGGGACGCGGTCAGCTCGCCGGACTGGGCAGTGGTGCTCATGGTGCTTTTGAATCTGCGCAGCCGCAGGCTGTTGCCCACGACGAAGACGCTGGAGAATGCCATCGCGGCACCCGCGAGCATCGGGTTGAGGAGCCCGAAAGCGGCCAGCGGAATCGCGGCGACGTTGTAGGCGAAGGCCCAGAACAGGTTCGCCTTGATGGTGCCGAGCGTGCGGCGGGACAGCCGGATCGCGTCGGTGGCGCTGCGCAGGTCACCGCGGACTAGGGTGATGTCGGCCGCCTGGATCGCGACGTCGGTGCCGGTGCCCATCGCCAGGCCGAGGTCGGCTTGGGCGAGAGCAGCGGCGTCGTTGACGCCGTCGCCGACCATCGCGACCGTTTTACCTTCGGCCTGCAGTCCGGCGATCACGTCGGCCTTATCCTTGGGCAGGACTTCGGCGATGACGGTGTCGATGCCGACTTCGGCGGCGATCTGCTTCGCGACCGCCGTGTTGTCGCCGGTCAATAGCACGGGTGTGAGCCCGAGCGCCCTGAGCTGACCAATTGCCTCGGCGCTGGTCGGCTTGACCGTGTCGGCGACGACCAGCACGCCGCGGGCCTGCCCATCCCAGCCGACCGCAATCGCGGTCTTCCCCTGCCGCTCCGCCTGAGCCTTCGCCGAGGCCAGGTCGGCCGGTAGCGGCTGGGACCAGTCAGCCAGCAGCGATTCGCGCCCGACGACGACCGCGTGACCCTCGACGACGCCTTGCACGCCTTGGCCTTCGATGTTGGTGAAGTCCTCCGGTGTCGGCAGCGGGCCCGCCTCTGTTGCGGCGGCCGTGGCGATGGCTTGCGCGATCGGGTGTTCGGAGGCGTGCTCGAGCGCACCGGCGAGGGTGAGCAGTTCAGCGCGATCGGTTCCGGGTGCGGTGATGACCTCGGTCAGGGTCATCTGTCCGGTGGTGACCGTGCCGGTTTTGTCGAGCACGATGGTGTCGATCTTGCGGGTCGACTCCAGCACTTCGGGTCCCTTGATCAGCACGCCCATCTGGGCGCCGCGGCCGGTGCCGACCAGTAGTGCGGTCGGGGTGGCCAGGCCCAGTGCGCAGGGGCAGGCGATGATCAGCACGGCGACCGCGGCGGTGAACGCCGCCGCAGCGGGAAAGCCCGCGCCGAGCCAGGCGGCCAGCGTGCCGACGGCGATCGCGATCACAATCGGCACGAATACGCCCGAGACTCGATCGGCCAGGCGCTGCACGTCGGCCTTACCGGACTGGGCGTCCTCGACGAGCTTGGCCATCTGCGCCAGTTGGGTATCGGCGCCCACCCGGGTCGCACGGACCACCAAGCGCCCGCCGGCGTTGACGGTCGCGCCGGTCACCGAATCGCCATCGGTGACCTCGACCGGCACCGATTCGCCGGTGAGCATGGACGCGTCGACGGCCGAGGTGCCCGAGGTGATGACGCCGTCGGTGGCGATCTTCTCGCCCGGGCGGACGACGAACTCGTCGCTGACCTGTAACTCGTCGATCGGGATGCGGACCTCGGCGCCGCCGCGCAGCACCGCCACGTCCTTGGCGCCGAGTTCCATCAGCGCACGCAGTGCGGCGCCGGCCCGGCGTTTGGAGCGCTTCTCGAAGTAGCGCCCGGCAAGCACGAACATCGTGACCCCGGCGGCGACCTCCAGGTAAATGTTGCCGGCCCCGTCGGAGGGCGCGACCGTCAACTCGAAGGGGTGCGTCATGCCCGGAATTCCCGCAGTGCCCAGGAACAAGGCATACAGCGACCACAGCAAAGCAGCCAGCGTGCCCAGGGAGATCAGCGTGTCCATCGTCGCGGTCCCGTGACGGAGGTTGAGCCACGCCGCCTTGTGGAACGGCCACGCCGCCCACACGACCACCGGGGCGGCCAAAGCCAGCGACGCCCACTGCCAATAGGTGAACTGCAACGCCGGGACCATCGCCAGCAGGATCACCGGCACCGAGAGCACCACCGCGCCGATCAGGCGCTGCCGCAGACTCGTCAGCTCCGGATCCGGGCGGTCCTCGTCCGCGCCGGTGTCCGCAGGAGCGGTGCTCGTCGGGGCGGGCAGCGCGGCGGTGTATCCGGTCTTTTCGACCTCGGCGATCAAAGCCGCAGGATCATAACCGTCCGGCACCGAAACCGACGCCTTCTCCGTTGCGTAGTTGACTGTCGCGGCGACGCCGTCGAGTTTGTTGAGCTTCTTCTCGATCCGCATCGCACACGAGGCGCAGGTCATCCCGCCGATGTCCAACTCGATGCTGGTGTTCTGCTGCACAGCAGTCATGTTCATGTCCTCACGTTCGTGTTCGGTTGCCCGGCAGTCGTTCTGGGGTCAGTGCCCGCCGTGGTCGGTCGTCTCGCCGTGTGCGGCCGCGGCGGCTGGGTCACCGGGGGCGGCGTTCAGGACGAACCGAGCGGTGTGTACCTGCCCGTCGACCTGGAAGTCCAGATACAGCAGGTAGAGCCCAGCCGTGGGCGCGTGGGCCATGAATGCGATCGTGGGCCCCGAGGTGTCGCCTGCGGTCGGGTCGGCGCCTTCGGCATGCACGTGCAGGTAGGCGAGGTCGCCATCGCGCAGCGCCACCAGGTGCCCGAATGCCCCCAGATACGGCTCCAAGTTCGTCACCGGCCGGCCATCACGTGACACCTCGACCCTCAGTTCGCTGCTCTCACCGGCGACCAGATCGCCGGCGACGCTCAGGTCGAACCCGCCCACCGAATCCGACGCCTTCACCTGGGCGGTCTCCGGTGCGAATGGGCCGGCGACGTCGACTGTGCGCGAAAGCGTCACCGGGTGCGGATCGCCTGCCTCGGCGGGTAGGAAATCTGCGAAAACTCGATAGGTTCCTGCGGCATCCCACTTCCACGGCAGCGACCATGTGCCGGTCGCCGCGTCCACTTCCGGATGCACATGCTGATAACCGGCCCCGTCGCTGCGGACCACCATCAGATGCAACGCGCGCTCATGCGAGCTCGCAAACCCCGAAACCGGCGCACCCGTCGCGTCGAGCACCTGAAACGACAGCTCCCCGGCAACACCCGCCTCCGCAGGCGCCTGCACCGGACCGAGCTCGAAACGCGACTGCTCCAACGACAAACCACTCACTTGGTCTTCCTTTCCCGCAGCTGCCACATCAGCGGCCTCCGAATGTGTGCCGGAGGTGGCCGACTGCGACCACGTCGCCGCGGCGTCGTCCGGGACCACAGCGCCCCCGACGGTGAAGGCCGCCGCGAACACCACGGCCAGACCCGCGCCGTACAACGCCAGCCGGCCAGCCGCGTTCATCAGACACGGACCGCGTCGTAGCCGGCCTCCTCGACGGCCGCGAGCACTTGCGCGTCATCAACCGGCGCGCTACTCGTCACGACCAACACACCCGTTGCCGCGCTCACCTCAACCTGCTCGACACCCGCGATCTCGCCGACCTCGGCACGCACCGACATCTCGCAATGCCCGCACGTCATACCCGACACCTTGTACTCAGTCGCAGCCATAGCCTGTCCTCTCGTTCGAAATACCCTACGGGGGTATACAGCCACTCAACAGTGATACCCCGTGGGGGTATTCCCAGTCAAGTCCAGGGGAGGGTCGGCGGATCGATCCGGGCCCACCACCTAAGGTCTGGCTCGCGCGCGCCCAACGCTGCCGCGAGCAACCGACGAGGCGCTCAAACGACCCATCGCGGCGTGGCTGACTCCGGTAGTTTCGTCCGCAGGTGTGGAGTTCCGGGCTATGTGGTGCCACGCTCTGCGACCACGACTGTCAACCCGGACCCCGCTTTGCGGTCACTGCGCGTCGGGCTACCGGTCCTCGATCGCCGCATCGATGATCGACGGGCCCGACCGTGCGGTGGTCCTCGTCGATGACTCATTCGAAAAGGCCGGGAAACTAGGGCTCGCTGCCTGACTAATTCCAGAAGACGCCCGCTGCGATGCCGAGGGCCACACTTGCGCCGGCCGCACCGACGGCGACGCCGGCAGACCACCTTCCGGCACTGGGCATGTCGGCGCTCGGATGGCCCGCGCGGGCCGGCGTGAAGGTGGGGACGATCCAGCGCAGGTAGTAGAACAGGCTGATCAATGTGTTGATGAACACCGCGACCGCCAGCCACGCCGCGCCACCGTCCCACGCTGCGCTTGCGGTGGTCAGCTTGCCGACGAACACCGCCGCCGGGGGAGTGCCCAGCAGTCCGAGGAGGGCGACGACCAGTGCACCGGCCAGCCACGGGTGGGTTCGCGCCGTGCCCCGGTAGTCGCCGATCTCGCGCCGCCCGGGCAGTGCGGTGGTCACGGCGAACGCCGCGATGTTGGTGACGGTGTAGCCGGCCAGATAGAACAGCAGCGACGGCAGCGCCAGGTCGCTTCGGCCGACCACGGCGACCGGCACGAGCAGGAAACCGACTTGGCTGACCGTGGACCAGCCCAGCAGCCGCCGCGGGTCGTGCTGCCAGAACGCCGCCAGATTGCCCAACGTCATACTGGTAACGGCGAATATCGCGACCAGCAGCGGCCAGGCCACGGTATCGGGCAGCACCGTCGCCAGTCGGTAGAGCGCGATCAGGGCGCCGATCTTAGGGATCGTGGTCAGGAACATCGCCGTGGATCCGTTGGCGCCCTGGGCTGCGTCGGGAATCCAGAAGTGCGCCGGCGCCCCGCCGGCCTCGAACATCAGGCCTGCCAGCACACCGACCAGTCCGGCCGCGATGACGGCGGTCGGGCCGTCAGGGAGGCGGGCGGCGAGATCGTCGTAGCGCGTGGCGCCGGTGAGGCCGTAGAGGATGGTGATTCCGAGCAGCAGCAGGATTCCGGACAGCGCGCCGAGCAGGTAGGCCTTCATCGCCGCTTCGGCGCCACGCGGTGAGCGCACCATCCCGATCAGTGCGTACAACGGGATGCCGGCGAGCAGGTACCCGGTGGCCAGGACGAGCAGGTCGTCGGCGCCCGCCAGCACCAGGACGCCGGCGGTGGAAAACAGGAGCAGGGCGTAGGTCTCGCTTTCCCGGGCGCTGCCGCCGATCTCCTCGCCGGCCACGAGCACCACCAACAATGTGCCGAGGGAGACGATGACCCGGGCTACCCCGGTGGCGGTGTCGACGCTGAATGTGGCATCGAATGCGGCCGCGTCGGGATCGCGCAGCTGTACGACCGCGACGATGCTCGCGCCGGCCAGCGCAGCGGCGGCGACGACACGGGTCCACCACAGCCGTCGTCGGGGCAGGAACGAGCCGCCGATCAACACCACCAGCGCACCGCCGAACACGAGGATTTCCGGCAGCATCAGCAGCGGCTGCATCTGGGCGTCAGGGTGCACCGGTCACCGCCCGAGCAGCCCGATGAGCGCATCCGCGGCCGGTTCGATGAGATCAAGCAGCGGCCGTGGGAACACGCCAATGGCCACAGTCAGCGCGAGAAGCGTTGCCACCGGGATCATTTCGTTCGACCGCAGATCGGCAAACCCCGGCGAGTGGCCGCCGGTGGGGCCGGTGAACACCCGTTGGAAGGCGCGCAGGAACAGCGCCGCCGTGATCAATATGCCCGGCAGCGCCACCGCCGTGACCGGCGCAGCGGCGATGCTGCCGGTGAAGATCTGGAACTCGGCGATGAAGCCGGAGAACCCGGGCAGGCCCAACGACGCGAAGGCGCCGACCGCGAACAGCGCGGCCAGTTTGGGCGCCGGCCCGGCCAGCCCGCCGTAGCCGTCGAGGTCGTAGCTGCCGGCCCGGTCGTAGAGCACCCCGGCGAGCAGGAACAGTGCGGCGGTGATCAGCCCGTGGCTGACCATCTGGGTCACCGCGCCGGTGACGGCCACCGAACGGGCTTGCGCGGTGTTGCCGGCGATGAGCCCGGCGGCACCGACGGCCATCACGATGTATCCCATGTGGTTGACCGAGGTGTAGGCGATCATGCGTTTGATGTTGTTCTGCGCCAACGCCACCAGCGCTCCGTACAGGACGGACAGCACGCCGACGGCGATGACCACCCATGCCCAGTCCCGCCAGGCCTGCGGCAGCATCGGCATCGCGATCCGCACGAACCCGTAGGTGCCCATCTTCAGCAGTACGCCGGCCAGCACCGCGGATCCGATCGCCGGCGCGTCGGTGTGGGCGGGCGGCAGCCAGGTGTGGAACGGGAACGTCGGTGTCTTGACCGCCAATCCCAACATGATCGCGCCCAACACCAGCCCGCCGGCCAGCGGGCTGCCGGCCAGCGGCATGGCGGCGGTCAGTGCCACCATGTCGAAGGTGTGCGGATCGGCGGCGATGTAGAGACCGATGAACCCGACGAGCAGCGCCAGCGAGCCGAGGAAGGTGTAGAGGAAGAACTTCAACGCCGAGCGGGCGGCATTGCCGTGCCCCCAGCCGGCGATCACGAAATACATTGCCACAATTGACAGGTCGAAGAAGACGAAGAACAAGATCAGGTCGGCCGCGACGAACAGGCCGAGGCTGACGCACTGCAGGAACAAGAACAACGCCGCCTGGGCGCGGGTCCGGTCGGTGCTGCGCAGCGCGTATCCGGCGCACGCCAGGAAGATGACGGCGGTCATGATCACCAACGGCAGCGACAGCCCGTCGACGCCGACGTGATAACTGCTGTCGACGCCGGGAATCCACGGCACCCGCTCGTCGAAGGCCAGCGAATTGGGCGGCGGTGTCTCATAATCCGCCCACACCACGAGGGTCAACGCCACCTCCACCGCCGTGACCGACACCCACAGCCAGCGGGCGGCGGCATCGCCGATCCGGGGCACGGCAACAAGTAGGGCCGCGGCGGCCAGCGGCAGAAAGACGATCAGACTGAGCACGGTTCACCTCACCACCACGAGGAGCAGGACACCGAGCACCAGGACGGTCACGGCCACGGCGTAGTATTGGTGCAGCTGCCCGCTCTGCGGTTTTCGGGCCAGCTCACCGAGGCGACGCATCCGCGACGCCACTGTCTCGACCGCGGCGTCGACCCCGCCGGTATCGATCCGGCCGGCATAGTGGGCCACGTGCACCGTGCCGGTCGCGGCGGCGTCGACGGCACGATCGAGAACATGGTCGTCGAAGCGTGCCAGCGTGGCGGCGAGCGCCAGCGTGGGACGCACCAGCACCGTGTCCGCCGCGCGCTCCAGGCTCAACCATCCTGCCGCCCAGCGTGGTTCGGGTGCACCCCAGCGCAGCACCGCCAGCACGACGACTGCGGCCAGCGCCGCCGACGCCGTCAACTCCACGATGGTGGCTTGCGGGGCGTCGGCGCCGTCGAGATCTCGGGCCAGCCGGGTGCCGATCGGGGGCAGCGCCAGCGCGCCTGCGATCACCGCGCCCACCGCCAAGACAACCAGCGGCGCCTGCTCGAAGACACTGAGGCGGGCTGGTTTTCGCGGCTGCTCTTCAACCGGCGCTGCGTCGTTCGGTGTGAAGCCGTTCCGCCACAACACCATGACCAACTTGGCGGCGTAGGCAGCGGACAAGGCCGCGGCCACCATGCCCACCCCGTAGAGCCACGGTGAGCGCTCGAGTGCGGCGGCAAGCACCGCGTCCTTGGTGGCCCACATCGACAGCGGCGCAATGCCGGCCAGTGCCAGCGCCGACGCGGTGGCCGTCGCGCGCAGGAGCGGCCAGCGCCGCGCCGTACCGCGCAGCGCACCGAGGCGCTGTCTGCCCAGCAGCGACAGCCAGGCCCCGGCGGCCAGAAACAGCCCGGCCTTGGTCCAGGCGTGCGCAATCAGTTGGGCCGCACCTCCACTGACCGCGGCCAGGCCGGCGGCCATCACCACGAACCCCAGCTGCGCCGACGTCGACGCGGCCAGCAGTTGCTTGAGGTCGCGTTGGGCCACCGCAACGACGCCGAGAAGCACGGCGGTCACCGCGCCCGCCCACACCGCGGCGGTGGCGGCCCAACCGGTGGCAGCCAGCAGCGGTGCGGTGCGCAGCAGCAGGTAGGCGCCCATCGCCACCATCGCCGCCGAGTGCAGCAGCGCACTGACCGGGCTGGGACCCTGCATCGCCCGCGACAGCCAGAACGAGAACGGCACCTGGGCGGCCTTTCCCAGTGCGGCGACCAGCACACCCAGCGCGATCACGTGGCGCCAACCGGCATCGGCGGCAGCGAAGTCGGCCAACATCAGGCCGGCACCCCCGGCCAGTGCCGCACCGGCGGCCAGATACAACCCCAGATCGGCGCTGCGGGTGGTGACGAACGCGGTCAGCCCCGCCGACACCCGCTGCTCGTCGCGCCAGTGAAACCCGATCAGCGCGTAGGACGCCGCGCCCATCACCTCCCAGGCCAGCAGCAGCGCCGGCATCGACGACGCCGTCGCCGTCAGCACCGCGGCCGACGCGAACACCAGCATCCACCCGTGAAACCGGCCGCCCGCCAGGGCGCTGTCTGCGCTGGCGAACACCAGCACCAACAACGTCACCGCCGCAACCGCAGGAACGACAGCCGCAGCCAGTCCGTCGACCTCCAAACCGAATTCGACGCCGGCGACGAACGGTGTGCCGACCGCGGGCCGCGCCACCGCCACCCAGAGCGCCAACGCCAACACGGCCGCCGAAACGCTGACCGAGACCGCCGCGGCGGCGCGACCGAGGTTGCGGCCCCACAGCGTGCTCAGCAGCAACCCGGCGCCGACGATCGCCGGCAGCCCGACGAGCGCCCAGAGCGCCAGGTGCGTCGCTGATGTCATGGTCGCCATCACCCGGACAGGTCGGTGGCCATGTCGGTCATGTCGGTCTGCCGGTCGCGGTGCAACAGCGTCGCGACGGCGAATCCCATTGCCATCTCGACCGTCATCGCCGCGATGACGACCAGCAGGAGCACCTGTCCGGTCGGGTTGGGCGCCAGGAACCACCAGAACGCGGCCGCCGCGAGGATGACCGCGTTGATCATCAGTTCCAGGCCCATCATCACCATCACCACGACCTGCTGGGACAGCGCCCCGTACAGGCCGACGGCGAAGATCGCCGCCGCGACGATCAGCACGGTCTGCAGGGTCATCGGCCGACCCCGCCGGGTTGTGGGTCGCGGCTTGGCTTTTGGTCCAGGTTGTCGCCGAACCGGTCGTAGCGGGTGCGGTGTGCGGCCAGCACCACGCCGGCGACGATGGTGGCCACCATGATCGGGCTGATGACGATCATCGCCAACATCTGCGGGCCCATCAGGGCCTCACCCAGCGCGGCGGTGACATCCGGCGCGGGAACGCCCCGGCGGGTCGGCCAGTCGACGAGCAGGATCCCGGCCGACAGGAGGGCGAACGCCGCGACCGCGATCGCGAGGGCCATTCGCTTGCCGTGCACCATGCTCATCGGCATCAGCGCCGGGTTCATGCCCATGAACATGACCATGTAGACGGCCATCACGGCCATCTCCATCACCATCATCAAGATGACGATCACTCCCATGTAGTTCTGCTGCATCAGCAGCACGGCGACACCGACCGCGATGAACGACGCCGCCAAGGCATAGGTGGCGCGAGCCATCGAGTTCACCCAGAACACCGCGGCCCCGGCGGCCACCGCGACGACGGCGGTGGCCCAGAAGACGATATGCGTGATCACAGGTCAGCCTCTCCAGACCGCGACGACGGCGACCACGAAGTCTTGTGCGACGACGGCCGGCAGCAGCACCATCCAGCCCATTTCCATGAACTTTTCCGGCCGCAATACCGGGAGCCGCTGCTTGAGCCACACCAGAACAGTCAGCAGGGCAGCGGTTTTCACGATGGTCCACAGCCAGTCGGGCAGTATCGGGCCGGCACCGCCACCGAGGAACATCGGCACCGCGAACGCCGCACCGGCGGCCAGCAGCGCGTACCGCCCCGCCTCAAACAGCAGCCGGTCCACCCCGGACAGCTCGGCCGCCACACCGCCGGCGATGTCGGCGCCCAGCGCCGGGCGGAACGGACCCCACACCGAAAAGCCCGCCACCCCAATGCAGTACACGACGAACGCGACGGGCATCCACACCGCGAACCACAGGTCCTGCTGCGCAGCCGAGATCGAACCGACATGCAGGCTTCCCGCGGCGATGGCGGGGGCGACCAGAGCGAACATCAACGGCAGTTCATATCCCAAGCCGTGCGCCAGGAACCGGTAGCCCCCGATCAGCGGGTGCACCGAATTCGGGCCCCACCCGGCCAACCAGACCAACGCCCACACCATGACGTCCATCGCGTTGAACCACACGACACCGACATCCAAATCGAGCAGCGTCCACCGGCCCAGTGGAACGACGGTGACCATCAACAACGCCACGACGAGCAGGCCCGCACCACCGATGCGCCACAACAGCGTGTCGGCAGCCACCGTGACGCGGCGTCGTTGCCGCAGCAACCGGGCCGTCTCATACAACGGCGCAGCGACAGGGAGTTTCGCGGCACCGGTGGTGCGCGCGTCCAGCGCGGCGTCCAGCGTGGCGGCATAGCAGGCGAGAATGGCGACCAATGCCGCAGCAGCTAGCGACCACGCTGCGGGCACCAAGACGGTGATCGGCTCACCCATGTTGACTGGCTTGCCTGTCGAGGGCGACGTCGATTCCGAGACTGGCGATCACCAACCGGGCGGCGGCCACGTCGAGGCCGGTGACGATCGCGGGCAGAGCGTCGATCACGTCGGCGCTCGACGGTGGTGTCTCGATGCCGCTGCGGGCGTGGTGAATTCGGTTCAGCAGCCGGTCATAGGTATCGCCCGTCCAGTCGAGGGGCAAGTCGCGACTGCGCAGCTGCTCAATCGACAGCACGCCGAGGTCGCGCAGCGACCATCGCAATACCCACGATCGTCGCACGGTGTCGTGCAGTTTGAACAGCAATGCCGTGACCTCCTCAGCCTCGGCGGCTTCGGTCAGCAGCGCATCCCGCGCCCTGCGGGCCTGCCCGGCCGCACGCGGCCAACCCGCCAGCGCCAGCACATCCAGAATGTGGTCGCACTGCCAGGCGCGCCTCGAGCCTTCGCTGTTGGATCGCTGGACATGCCCGGAATCCACCCGCGACGCCTCGGCCTCGCCAATGACGTCGCCATGCAACCTGCAGCCCAGCACCAGGCCAGCCGGCCAGCGCGGCAAGACCGGCCCCAATCTGACGTCCAGGACGTCCATTTCGAGACCGTCACGGTCATCGGCGCCCTGCGCAAGCGCAATTCCCGCCGGCGCCATGTCCATGTGGGCGTGACCCATCTGCGAATGGTCCATGTCGCCGTGATCCATCTGCGCATGGTCCATTTGCGCGTGATCCATCCCGTCGTGGTCCATCCCGTTGTGGTCCATGTGCGCTTGGTCCATGTCCCCCTCGTCGATGTCCGGCGATTGCCGGCGCTCGCGGGCGTCGTCGCGGTGACGGTGGATGTCGGTGAGCGTCCTGACGGCATCGTCGAGCGCTGCGCCGATGACACCGCCGTCGGAGATCGCCATCCGGACGCGCGGACCGGGCAGCTGCTCCCAGACCCTGTCCACCGCCTCGGACAGCTCGGCCCCCGGCATTCCGCACACAGCCAACACGTCGGCGCCTGCAGGAGACGACGCAATCTGCCACCCGCGCATCGCCAGCTCCCGTTCCACCCGCGTCCGCAGCGTCCAGTGCCCCGGAACCTCTACCAGCAGGACATTTGGCCGACGGGCCGCCCACCGCGCCACCATCGCCGTCACACCCATCGCAGTGCGCCCTCTCGCCACGCCCACACCACCGCCACCAGCAGCGCCCCGAGAAAGACGAACATCTCGACAACCGCTGATACCCCGAGCCGCGCGACGACCACCGCCCACGGATACATGAACAGCATCTCGACATCGAAAGCCAGGAAAACCAACGTGGCCAGATACCAGCGCACGTGATAGCGCGACAGCGCATGCTCCGAGGGCCGCCATCCCGACTGAAACGGTAGGCATACCGGTGCGGGGTTCGCGCCGGAAACGACCCGGCTCGCACCGTACGCGGCGGCAACGCCTACAAGCGATATCGCCAGCATCCACACCACCGCCGCGAACACGAAAGCTTCCTCCCGTCTCGACGTTCGGTCCCGCTCTACGAGTGGTGCGAACACACCGTGAACGGCACCTCCCGAGCGCAATGACGGTTAGCCGCGCGGTCCGCTTCTGAAACCTGCCCGAGGACCGGACGGCCCGAGGTAGGCCGCCGCCGCATCTATTGAGTTGAAAGGATTCGCGTCATGCCGAAGAAGATCGATGCTGCGTTGCGCGACTGGGCGGCGCGGTTGGCCGCCGATCGCCGTGAGCCATCCAGTACGCGTTTCGCGGCTGCACCGCAAGGGGCAACACCATTGCCTAGTTGAACAACCGGGGAGATCTGACGTCCGTCCGTGGGGAGTATTCATGGCCACCAGCAAGGAGATCTTCTAACCGTCACCGGGGAGAACTACATGACCGTTGACATCCCAGAACTACTAAGTAGCCTAGTAGGTGTGCCATTCGACCGACCGCGGAGGGCCGGGAAGGTAAGGAATCAATGACAGACACCACCCCCGCCCCCGCTACCCGTACTTGGACTCGCTGGCTCTATCCAGCCCTCGCCGTCACCGGCATCGCGGTCGGCGTCTTTGTCATCGCCGCGGGTTTGTATTTGCTTTTCGCGAACCCAAGCTGTTGTGCATCCATGGAAGGCGGCATGCGGTGTTGTGCCGCCATGCAAGAGAATATGAGAAGCATGATGGAGGGCATGCCCTCGATGCCAAACATGCCGTCGATGCCGAGCACGCCAATGCCCAGCCCTCCCCGGTAATTGCCAGGCAGCGAATGCTTCGTGGACCGCAACACAACTGAAGGCCATGGCCCCTGAACGGTTGGGCTGCGACTCGATCATCGGTGCACCAGCGCGCTTGGCGGCCGCGAAATTCGCATAGGAAGCATCGAATGTCGACATTATCGCCACTCTCGGTCTTCTTATGCCCGCTCTTATGCCCGCATAGAAGTTGAGCCGCGTTCAGATATGTATAGTGGCTCTTCCGGTTTTAGAGTGGATCGATCTGCCGTGTGCGAGATGTGGTGGTCGAAGTAGGCCAGAAAGTCGTGGCGGCGGCGCCATAGGGTGCGGCCAAAGCTGGGCCAGTTCCTCGAGGCCAGCGGGAACGCCGCGGCGCAGCGAGTCGATGATCGAGGCGAGTATGGTTCTGCCGCGGCGGCCGGTCGGGGTGGGGTGTAGGCGGCGATGATGCGCTGGTAGATGCTCCACGTGACGACGGCGGCGAGGTGGTCGTCGTCGGCGAATACCGTGCTGAGCCGGGCTTGTTGGGGGTTGCTGAGCAGAGGCCAGCGGGTGCGCAGGGTGCGGCGCACCCCGTAGAGCGGATCTCCGCTGCGGCCGCGATGGCCGCAGGTCTGGTGCTGGAGACGTTGGCGGCACAGGTCCAACTTCGTGCCGGCCAGGGCGACGACGTGGAAGGGATTCATCACCGTCGTGGCCTCGGGCAGCTGGTCGGTCGCGGCCTTCTTGTAGCCCGCCAGTAATACTGGCAACCCGCCATATTCGATCCCGCCGTATTCCTCTCCACAAGGAGCAGCGCATGCGGGAGATATTTGGCAG
>JAIEPH010000004.1 GCA_019749805.1 Mycobacteriaceae bacterium
CGGCGGCTCGGTTAAACAGCGTCACCCGCAAAAGGGCCTATAACGCGGAGGCTCGCTGTTCGATACCCATTAGCTGCCCGAGCCGCTCTGTTTGGCGCGCACGCCTTCCTCGACCTTCTTACCGAGATCGGGGTCGACGTTGGCCCAGTACTGCAAGACCCGCGACAGCACCGGCTCGCGCACACCATCCAGGACGTGCCCGACAATGTTGTGCGCCAATCGATCCCGTGCGGCGTCATCGAGGACTTCGCGGACCAATGTGCCCGCCTGTCCCCAGTCGTCGTCCTCGGCGCGCAGCGCGTAGGCCGTCCGGACCATGTCCCCGTCGGACGCCCAGTGCACCTCGGCAGCGCGCTTCGGGTCGACCTCAGGGCCACCCATCGAGTTCGGCGTGTAGACGGGATCGGTCGCATTGCGGATACGCATCGCGCCGTCCTTGGAATACGCCCGCACCTCGGTGTGCGGCTCGTTGACCGGTATCTGCTTGTAGTTGACGCCGAGCCGGGCGCGGTGGGCATCGGAGTAGGAGAACCCGCGGGCCAACAGCATCTTGTCCGGGCTCAATCCGGTGCCCGGCACGATGTTGTTCGGCTCGAAGGCGGCCTGCTCGATCTGCGCGTGGTAATCCTCCACGTTGCGGTTCAACGTCATCTTTCCGACCTCATGCAACGGGTAGTCGCCGTGCGGCCACACCTTCGTCAGGTCGAAGGGATTGAAGCGGTAGGTCTTGGCGTCCTCGAACGGCATGACCTGCACGTGTAGCGTCCAGCTCGGGAAGTTGCCGTCCTCGATCGAGGTGAACAGGTCGCGCTGGTGGTAGTCACCGTCCTCACCGGCCAGCCGGTCGGCGTCCTCCTGGGTGAGGAAGTCGATGCCCTGGTCGGTCTTGAAGTGATACTTCACCCAGAACAGCTCGTCGTTGGCGTTGAGCCAGCTGTAGGTGTGGCTGGAGTAGCCGTTCATGTTGCGCCAGGTCTTGGGGATGCCGCGATCACCCATCAACCAGGTGACCTGGTGCGCAGACTCTGGGGATAGCGTCCAGAAGTCCCACTGCATGTGGTGGTCGCGAAGATTGTTGGCGGCCATCCGCTTCTGCGAGCGGATGAAGTTCTGGAACTTCATCGGGTCACGCACGAAGAACACCGGGGTGTTGTTGCCGACCATGTCGAAATTGCCGTCGGACGTGTAGAACTTCAGCGCGAACCCGCGCGGGTCACGCCAGGTGTCCGGGCTGCCGCGCTCACCGGCGACGGTGGAGAACCTGGCGACCATCTCGGTCTTGGCGCCGGGCTGCAGAAACGCGGCCTTGGTCCACTGGCTGACGTCATGGGTGACCTCGAACTGACCGAACGCACCGCCGCCCTTGGCATGGGGCTGCCGCTCGGGAATGCGTTCCCGGTTGAAGTTGGCCATCTGCTCGATCAGGTAGTGGTCGTGGAGCAGGATCGGGCCGTCGGGCCCGACGGTCAGTGAATGTTCGACGCTGGGGGCTGGGGCCCCGGAATCTGTGGTCGTGAACTTCTCGGTCATCAGGTGTCATCTCCTCGAGGAGGCTGTGGGCTGTGCCTCGTCGCGTTGATTCCCCCTGAATGGATCGATTCCAAACATCGCTGGACGTCGAAATCCGCTTTTTGCAGACGGTTACTCGAACTTTCTCTGCAAAAAGCGGATTTCGTCGAGGGCTAGGGGCGCGACGGCGGCGTCGTCGCGCCCGGGGGCTGGGGGGGCTGCTGCGGCTCGGAACGAGGACCACCGGGACCGATTCTCGGACCGGGGCCGAACTCGCCGCGCGGCATCTTGGGGAACATGCCTGGCGGAGGCGGTCCGCGGTGGAAGAACGCCATACCGCCGTCACCCCCTGGCCCACCGTGTCCGCCGCGGTGGCCTCCGCTCTGAGTTCCGAGGATGAACCCGGAGAAGAAGATGACCGCGACGATGAACACCACACCCGCGACAATGCCGACCCAGGCCGCGACGAGGGGCGCTTTGGACCGCCGAGGTTCCTCGCGCACAACGGGCTCTGCGGGGGGCGGGGTGACGACCGGGCCGGTCGCAGGTGCTGGGGACGCCGATGTTTCGCTCATGGACACGATCATGCACACCGTACTGATGTGCCCGTCATGTATCACCTATGAATCAGCTGTGCGCCGAAAGGGATCGGCCCGCCACCGAGGGGAGTACGTGGCGGGCCGATCGGTCGTGGTGGTTCTAGCGAGCGTCGGTGGCCAAGACGGGCAGGTTGAGAACCGGGAGCTTCGGATTCTTCGTCGGCTGCGGTTCGGGGGTCACCTCGGCCAGCACCGGCGCGTTGCCGCCGGCGAGGGGGCCCCGAACGTCGTTTCCACGCGCGGGAGGCGTGGTGACGACGACCGAACCGTTGCGGCACGAGACGATCTTGCCGTCGACGTAGACGTCCTCACCATTGTGGATGGGGATGGTGTAGCCGTCGGCGTCCGTGTAGTTGCACCCGCCGGGGCCGGACGGGTCGTTGTCCTCGGCGAAAGCTGTCGCCGGAGCAATGGACAGGATGGCAAGCGCGCCAAGCAGAGTTGCGGCGTACTTGAAGTTGTTCTTGGACTTGATCATTGGTGTTCCTCTCGCGAGTTCGGTCAGGGGTGCGTCATCGCCGAAGAAATAGTCCCGAGAACGCCGGGCACAGGTAATCGCCCACAGGCCAGAGTCCGCTTGTGGGAGGGAAGTTTTTGCCATCCGTCAGGCAAGGTTCTCGACGTTTGATGACCCCTGGGCCGGGTAGTTCTGGCGCCATGACCTCGCTATGGCTGGCCGACAAGGCCGAATCCGCCGGTACGCCGCGCGACAACGAGATTCTCCGGGATACCTCCGACGTGGTGGTCGTCGGCGCGGGGATCACCGGCCTCACCACAGCCGTGCTGCTGGCCAGGGCGGGTAAACACGTCACCGTCGTCGAAGCCCAGTATGTCGGGGCCGGCGCGACCGGTAACACCACCGGGAAGGTGAGCCTGCTGCAGGGCACCAAGCTCTCACGTGTCGCCAAGAAGCACGGGCGAGAGGTGCTGCGGGACTACGTCACCGGAAACACCGAAGGCCGCGACTGGCTACTTCGGTATTGCGAGGAACACGGTCTCGATGTCCAGCGCGAAGACGACTACGCCTACGCCCAGGCGGCCGAAGGCGTCGACACCGCGAGGTCAGTGCTGAGCGCCGCCCGAGAGTCCGGACTCGACAGCGCCGAGTGGGTCGAGGAGGCGGACGTCCCGTTTCCCTTCAGCGGCGGAGTTCGACTGCCGGACCAGGCGCAGATCGATCCCATGCCGTTCCTCAACAGTCTGGTGACCGAGCTCGAAACGCATGGCGGCACCTTGCTGCAGGGTGTTCGAGTCATTTCGATCTCCGGCACGGGTCCGCTGCGGGTTTCAGTGCAGTTACCGGAAACCTCAGAGGAGCACCAGGTTTCTCTGACGGCACAGCAGGTTGTGCTCGCGACCGGCATCCCGATCTTGGACCGCGGCGGATTCTTCGCCAGGGTGAAGCCCCAGCGCTCCTACTGCCTGGCGTTCGACGTACCCGGCGACATCACCCGGTCCATGTTCATCTCCGTGGACTCGCCCACTCGGTCGGTGCGCTACGCGCCGACTGCCGGGGGAGAAAAGCTCGTCGTCGGAGGCGCCGGGCATACGGTCGGCCGCGCCGATTCAGCAGCGGCCGGTATCGAAGAGCTGACGAAATGGGCCACCCTGCACTACCCGGGCGCCGTACGAACCCACTTCTGGTCCGCCCAGGACTACACGCCGATCGACGAGCTCCCCTATGTCGGGCCGCTGCTGCCGAAGTTCGAGAAGATCTTCGTTGCTACAGGTTTCGACAAGTGGGGGATGTCCAACGGCGTCGCGGCGGCGCTGGCGCTCTCATCACAGATGCTCGGCGGCCGGATGGACTGGCGTCGCGCGTTCGCGAGTTGGAGCCCACATGAAGCCTCCGGCCTCGCCACCGCGCTGATGGCGAACCTCGAGGTGGGATTCAACCTGGCCAAGGGCTGGGTCACGCCGATCGTCGCCTCGACGGCCGCGCCGAGCGAAGGCGACGGCGTGGTGAGCGGACCCCCTTGGCACCTACGCGCACAGAGCAAGGTCAACGGTGAGACGCATGTCGTCTCCCCGGTGTGTCCGCACCTCGGCGGCATTGTGAGCTGGAACGATGCGGATTGCACCTGGGAGTGCCCGCTGCACGGCTCACGGTTCGCTCCCGACGGCAGCCTGCTCGAGGGCCCCGCCACCAAGTCGCTCACACCTCGATAACGCGCGTGCCGTCTATCGGAACCGGGTACCCGACAGACGGGAAAGGAGCACGACGATGGCGAAAGACCACGGACCCAGCGTCAAGAACGACAAGCAGTACGAGGGTCTACGAAAGAAGGGCATGAGTAAGGGGCGCGCGGCGGCGATCTCGAACTCGCCGGGCGCGTCGAGCAAGGGCGGTAAGAGCTCGGGGAGCAGCCAAAGCAGCCGCAGCAGTGGTAGTGGCAGTGGCGGAAATCAGTCACAGAAGAAAGCGGCAGGCCGAAAAGGTGGCCAGAAGTCCAGCTAGTGAAACTGGACCGCGAGCTGTTACAAGAGCTGCTGTGGGCGTACGGACCCTCGGGTCAGGAGGATCAGGTCCGCGACATTTGTCTGCGTGAACTGGCTCCGTGTGTCGACAAGTCTTGGGTCGACGCGGCCGGCAACGTCGTCGGCCTAATCCGCGGGAGTGTCGCCGCGGGGAGCACCTCGGCTTTGCGGGTGATGGCACACATGGACGAGCTGTCGATGCTCGTGAAACGTGTGAACCCCGATGGTTCGCTGCATATGTCGCAATTGGGCACGATGTACCCCGCCAACTTCGGACTCGGTCCGGTCGCGATCTTGGGCAATCACCAGACATTGTGTGGTGTCTTGTCGGTGGGTTCTGAGCACACCACAAAAGAGAGCCCAGGCATCTGGGAGACCAAACCCGACCAGGGCGACAAAGCGCTGGATTGGTCTCACGTCTACGTCTTCACAGGACACACACCCGACGAGTTGTCGGCAGCGGGCGTACAACCTGGAACGCGGGTGTGCATCGAAAGTAGCAAGCGGACGTTGGTAGAAGTCGGCACCGACTACCTCGGTTCGTACTTCATGGACGATCGCGCGCCGGCCACCGCGTTGTTGCAGGCGGCGCGAGCGCTTCGAGCGGACGGCCGACAACCGGCCGAAGACGTCTACTTCGTCTTCACGTCGAGCGAGGAGATCGGCGGCGTTGGCGGATCGTATGCCAGCCACTCGCTGCCCGGCGACGTCACTTTGGCTCTGGAAGTGGGTCCGACCGAGGCGGAGTACGACACGACGGTCAGGGGTGGGCCGATTGTCGCCTACGGCGACGCCGAGTGCGTCTATGACAAGGCCCTCGCCGATGAACTGATGAACATCGCTGCGGGACTCGGGCTCTCACCGCAACCGGCGGTGCTCGGAGCATTCGAGTCCGACGCGTCTCATGCGAAGGCGACCGGGCTGTCACCGAAAGCCGGGCTGTTGTGTGTGCCGACTTTGAGTACCCACGGTTACGAAGTGATCGCACGCGACGCCATCCCGGCACTTGTCGACGTAGTGGTCGAATTCGTCGCACGGTGTGACAAATTTCGTTGAATGGACAGCCCCGGGGCGGGGTAAACCATATCCATGCACCGAGAATCCAGCCACGTCTTGGCGCAGACGCTGGGAGACCTGGCCGTCGAGATGCAGGCCAAGGCGGACAGCCAAGACACTCTGCAGACCATTGTCAACGCGGCCGCGGAAATCGTGCCTGGCGCGCGGTGGGCGGGCATCTCCCTCATCGACCGCGAGCGCGTGGTCGTCAAAGTGCCGACCGATCCGATCGTCGCCAAGCTGGAAGATTTGCAGGTGGAGTTGGGCGACGGCCCCTGCCTCACGGCCTTGAGAGATCAGCAGACCGTGCGCATCGAAGACACGAAATCCGATACCAGGTGGCCGCAATTCGCAGATCAGGCAGTGGAACTGGGCGTGCGAAGCGTGCTGTCACTTCAGCTGGTCGCGCGGCGCGGCAAACTCGGCGCCCTCAACGTGTACGGCACTGAGGCCGGCGTGTTCGGCGACGATTCGGTGGAGACCGGAGTGATCCTGGCTCAGCACGCTGCTGTCGCGATGGCGGGCTCGGCGGCCGAGGTCCAGTTCCAGACGGGACTTGCCAGCCGCGACATCATCGGGCAGGCCAAGGGGCTGCTGATGCAGCGCGACAACCTCACCGGAGTGCAGGCTTTCGCCATGCTGACCCGCGCCTCACAGGATACCAACATGAAGCTTGCGGACGTGGCCCGCTGGCTGGTCACCGAGCACGAGGAGGGCTTGTCACTGTCTGATTAGGGCTTGAACGGGTTCACCGCGAATTGGATGACCCGGTACGGCGTCCCGCCGCGGGGAGTGGTGTTCCACTGGCTGACGAACACCCTCAGTTCGTCCAGGGTGGAACCGGGTGAAATGTATCCGCCATAGGGTTGTGCCAGCCGGTTGTTCTCCCGCGGCCCGAGGTGTTCCACAGGATCCGGCCATTCGGTGGCCACGACGACCGTCGTCACCGGGGCTGTCCCCAGACCGGTCGGGTCGTGGGCGACACGCACCTCCATGTTCCCGGTGGTCGCGTTGAAGTACGACAGCACCGTCTTGCCGTCGATCTGGCGGATGCTCATCTCACCGATCATGTCCGGCCACAGCGGAGATGGCGGATACCCCCAGCCCAGTTCCGCCGACCAGCCCTGCCAGCTGGAACGATCGGTGAAGGTCTTGGGCTGCGCGCGATACAGCACCAACGGTCCAGTGCGGTCGAAGTTGTTGGCGACGATGTACACCCAGCCGCTCTCGGAGTCCGGCCGAGGGATCGGGTCGTAATAGCCGCTGATCTGCGACTGCCACGAGTTCTCATAGGTGGCGTCGCGGACCGAACCTGTAACCGTCTGCCAGTTACTCTGTGCAGCATCCGCTTTCACCAGCCGCGATGTCAGCGGGTTGAGGTCGCGCACGGTGGTCACCAACAGGTAGTTCTCGCGGTTGATCTGCACCACCCCGGCGGGTAGCTGTGAGGTCCCCGGCTCGGTGGGATCGCCCAGCAGCGGCTTGTCGATACCCCTCACCGCGTCGTAGCGCACGCCGTTGGGGTCGCTTAGCGAATCGGATTCGACGTGCAGCGCGATCGGCGAATACCACCCGCCGAAGCCGACCGCCTGGCCGGCGAAACTGTCACCGCAGACCTGAAGGATGCCGCTGGGAAACTCCATGAATTCGCAGAGGTCGGTGGCGCCGATACCGTAATCCCTTGTCGGCGTGCCCGTCCCGGCCGTCGGGCCGATTCGAATGACCTGACCGGGCGCGAGCGGATGCAGGACCGGATCAGGGATGGGCGACGGCGGATCGGCGTGGGCAACGACCGCCGAAACGGCATTCCAGCAGAGAAATACCGAGAGAACGCCTGCTGGAATGCGATTTCGCAGCAAGGGGGTTAGAGCTCGGCGGCCAGCAGCTCGGCGATCTGAATGGTGTTCAGCGCCGCACCTTTTCGCAGGTTGTCACCCGAGAGGAACAATGCCAACCCGCGGCCCTCCGGCACACCGGGATCCTGGCGGATACGGCCGACCAGCGTCTCGTCGATGCCGGCAGCCGCCAGTGGGGTGGGCACATCCACCAGCTTCACACCGGCGGCGGAGGCCAGCAGTTCGGTTGCGCGCGCGACGGAAAGCGGCTCGGCGAACTCGGCGTTGATCGACAGCGAATGGCCCGTGTACACCGGAACCCGCACACATGTACCGCTCACCAGAAGGTCCGGGATGCCGAGGATCTTGCGGCTCTCGTTGCGCAACTTCTGATCCTCGTCGGTCTCACCGGAGCCGTCATCGACGTAGGAACCGGCCAGCGGCACCACGTTGAACGCGATCGGCGCGACGTACTTCGCCGGCGCCGGGAAGTCGAGCGCACCGCCGTCGGCCACCAGCTCCCTACTGTTCGCGACGACCGCGCTCGCCTGCGCGTGCAGTTCGTCCACACCTGCGATTCCGCTGCCCGACACCGCCTGGTAGGTCGACGCGATCATGCGCACCAGAGCAGCCTCGTCGTGCAGCACCTTCAGCACCGGCATCGCGGCCATCGTCGTGCAGTTCGGGTTGGCGATGATGCCCTTTGGAAGGGTCCGAGCGCGGTTTCCGACATCTCTCGCGAAGTTGACCTCGCTGACGACCAGCGGGACGTCGGGGTCCTTGCGCCATGCCGAGGAGTTGTCGATGACGACGGCGCCCGCCTCCACGAATCGTGGCGCCTGCACTCGCGACATCGTCGCGCCCGCCGAGAACAGGGCGATGTCCAGCCCGGCGGGATCTGCGGTCTCGGCGTCCTCGACCTCGATCTCCTGGCCACGGAACGACAGCTTCTTACCCTGCGAACGCGACGACGCGAAGAACCGCACGCCGGAGGCGGGAAAGTCACGCTCCTCCAGCAGCGTGCGCATGACCTGCCCGACCTGCCCGGTCGCCCCGACCACTCCTACGTGCAAACCTGCGGTGCCCATCTAGCGTCCCGTTCCCGCGTACACAACAGCCTCCTCGTCACCGCCGAGGCCGAACGCCTCGTGCAGGGCGACAACTGCCTTGTCCAGCTCAGTGTCCTTGACCAGCACCGAGATTCGGATCTCGGAGGTGGAGATGAGGTCGATGTTCACCCCGACCTCGGCGAGCGCCTCGCAGAACTTCGCCGTGACGCCCGGGTGGCTGCGCATGCCCGCGCCGACGAGCGACACCTTGCCGATGTGGTCGTCGTAGAGCACCCTGGAGAAGCCGATCTCGTCCTGCAGGGCGGTCAGCTTTTCCACCGCGCCCGGCCCACTCTCACGCGAGCAGGTGAACGTGATGTCGGTCTTACCGTCCTCCACCTTGGAGATGTTCTGCAGCACCATGTCGATGTTCACGTCGGCGTCGGCGACCGCGCGGAACACCTTGGCGGCGTAGCCGGGAACGTCGGGCAGGGCCACGACGGTGACCTTGGCCTCGCTGCGGTCATGCGCGACTCCGGTCAGGATGGCGTCTTCCATCGGGATGTCCTCCATCGATCCTTTGACGAGAGTGCCTGGCTTGTCCGTGTACGACGACCGGACGTGAATCGGAACGTCGTAGCGACGCGCGTATTCCACGCATCGCAGCATCAGCACCTTGGCGCCGCAGGCGGCCAACTCGAGCATCTCCTCGAAGCTCACGGTGTCGAGGTGCCTGGCGTTGGGCACGATGCGGGGGTCCGCGGTGAAGATGCCGTCGACGTCGGTGTAGATCTCGCAGACGTCGGCGTTCAGCGCCGCGGCGAGCGCGACGGCGGTGGTGTCCGATCCGCCGCGGCCGAGGGTGGTGACGTCCTTGCTGTCCTGGCTGACCCCCTGGAATCCGGCGACCAGGACGATCAGACCCTGGTCGAGCGCTTCCTGGAGGCGGCCCGGGGTGACGTCGATGATCTTGGCGTTGCCGTGGGTGCCGGTGGTGATCACGCCGGCCTGCGATCCGGTGAACGACCGCGCCTGCGCACCGAGCGAGTCGATGGCCATCGCGACCAGCGCGTTCGAGATCCGCTCACCTGAGGTCAGCAGCATGTCCATTTCGCGCGCCGGCGGGGCAGGCGAGACCTGCCGGGCCAGATCGAGCAGGTCGTCGGTGGTGTCACCCATCGCCGACACCACGACGACGACGTCATGACCTGCCTTCTTGGTCTCGACGATGCGCTCGGCGACGCGGCGGATCCGCTCGGCGTCCGACACCGAGGATCCGCCGTACTTCTGCACGACGAGCGCCACTGGGCATGCCTTTCAGCTGATTGGGACCGCGCCTCTCGGGCAGCACAGTCCCAACAAGGATAAAGGTTTGACGCACCCCATTTTCTCCGCCGGTCAGCTGCAGGCGTCCGCCAGCTGGTTGAGGCCGTCCATGATGCGCTTGTTCAGAAGCGTCATTTCGAACCACACCGGCGGAGGGGGTGCCCCGGGGGCACGATTCTCAGACTCGGAACGCGCCCGCGGCAATTTGGCGACGAATTGGTTGGCCGCGTCGGCTACCTGGATAGCCGTGCCCGCCAAGTTCGGATCGGTCACCTGCTGGGCACGCTGAGTCATCCCATCGGCCCACTGCTGGTACACGGCGTCCTCGGCCACTGTCGGCACAGCCGGGTCGGAGTCGCTGGCCTTGGACGCGATCAGCTCACTCTGCGAGCTGTTGAAGTCCAGCATGTCCTGCACTGGTTTGCACTCCTCGGACGGCCCCCTGAAGAAGGTGTTGGACAGCACCACCACGACCGCGACCGCGACCACTACTGCGATGGCGAGCCACCACCGTCGATCGAGTCTCATCACAGAAACTCTAGCGACCGGCCGCATATTAACGAGCAGGCAACATCGTGAGCCGATCCACGTAACAGAAACATCGGTTACTGACAGTGAACGGCCCGGTGGCGGGCCGCATCACTTCAGGAGACGTATATGGACGTGGATACAGGGACCACAGCCTTCATGCTGTGTTGCATCATCGGCCTCACGCTGATGATCCCCGGGCTCGCTCTCTTCTACGGCGGCATGGTGTCCGTCAAGAGCTCGACCAACATGATGATGATGACGTTCGGCGCGTGCGCGATCGTCGGTGTGCTGTGGGTGCTGTTCGGCTTCTCGATGACGTTCGGGACGTCCTATGGCGGATTCCTCGGCAGCATCACCGAGTTCGCCGGAATGAAGGACCTACTCGAGTCGAACACCACGATCGCCGGCCTCCCGATAACACTGTTCGCGTTGTTCCAGGCGCTGTTCGCGGCGATCACCGTCGCCCTGATCTCCGGTGCCGTGGCCGATCGGATGAAGTTCGGCGCCTGGATGGTCTTCGCCGCCGTGTGGGCGGTGCTGGTGTACTTCCCCGTGGCCCACTGGGTGTTCGCGTTCGACGGTGTGGTGACCGAGAATTCCGTCGGCGGCTGGATCGCCAACAAGCTCGCCGCCATCGACTTCGCGGGCGGCACCGCGGTGCACATCAACGCCGGCGCGGCAGCGCTGGCCGTCGCGATCGTGCTCGGCAAGTCCGCCGGCTGGGGACAGCTGCGCAAGCCGCACAACGTCCCGCTGACACTGCTCGGCGCAGGCCTGCTGTGGGCGGGTTGGTACGCATTCAACGGCGGGTCGGCACTGGCCGCGGGTAACTCGGCCTCGATCGTCATGGTGACCACGTTCGTGGCGACGTGCGCCGCGACCCTGGCCTGGATCGCGGTGGAGAAAATCAAGGACGGCCACGTCACGGGCGTCGGCGCAGCGTCCGGTGCGATCACCGGACTCGTCGCGATCACTCCCGCTTGCGGTTCGGTGACGCCCGTCGGCGCGATCATCCTCGGGGCCATCGCGGGTGCCGTCTGCGTGTACGCGGTGGGCCTGAAGGAGCGCTTCGGCTACGACGACTCGCTCGACGTGGTCGGTGTCCACCTGGTCGGCGGAGTCGTCGGCACCCTGCTGATCGGATTCCTGGCCAGCGAGTCGATGCCCAACGGCATCAACGGCCTGTTCTACGGAGGCGGGTTCGACCAGCTGTGGCGGCAGGCCGTCGCGGCGGGCGCGGTGATGGTCTACTCGTTCGTCGTCGCAGGCATCATCGCCTTCGCCATCAAGATGACGATGGGCATCCGCATCTCCCCCGACGAAGAGGAAAAGGGCATCGACGCGACCTTCCACCGCGAAGCGTCGTACGAACTGCAACCTGCCTGACGCGTAGTCGACCGGCGCGGACCATACCGGCCGCGCCGGTCGACTCATAGGTGTCGTGTTTCCTTACCAGAGACAGGGTTTCCGCACAATGCCCAACGATCTCGCGTCGCTCGCCGAGGCATCCGAGACGAAATTCATTCTCGCCCTGTTCATCGACTTGCGCGGCAAGCCGTGCGCCAAGCTGGTACCGGTCGAAGCCGTCGATTTGCTCGCCACAGACGGCGTCGGATTCGCCGGATACGCCGTCGGCGCCATGGGCCAAGAGCCCAAAGACCCTGACCTGATGGCCATTCCAGATCCTGACTCGTTCACCCCGATCCCGTTCCTCAAGGAGGGACTGGCGATCGTGCACTGCGACCCACATGTCAACGGCGAACCGTGGCCCTTCGCGCCGCGCGTCATTCTCAGGGCGATGATCGCGCAGGCATCCGACGCGGGCTTCGAGCCGTGGGTCGGCGCGGAAGTCGAATACTTCCTGCTGCGTCGCGGCGCCGACGGCGCGCTGTCCACCGCCGACACCGCCGACACCGCCGCCCAACCCTGTTACGACGCACGCGGCGTCACCCGGATGTACGACCACCTCACCGAGATCTCGACCGCGATGAACAGCCTCGGCTGGTTCAACTACGCCAACGACCACGAGGACGGCAACGGCCAGTTCGAGCAGAACTTTCAGTTCGCCGACGCGCTGACCACCGCCGACCGCGTCGTCACGCTGCGCTATCTGCTGTCGATGATCGCCGCCGAGCGGGGCATGGTGGCCACCTTCATGCCCAAACCGTTCGCCGACCGCACGGGAAGTGGTCTGCACCTGCATCTTTCACTGACCACCGGCGGCACTCCGGTATTCCCCGCCGGTGCGGGCATCCCCGACGAGCGTGGGCTCGGCCTGTCGGATACCGCCTATTCGTTCATCGGCGGCATACTCGAACACGCCTGCGCGCTGCAGGCCGTCGTCGCACCAACAGTCAACTCTTACAAGCGGACCCGGGCGACCTCGACGGCATCCGGCGCCGCGTGGTCGCCCAACACCCCCAGCTACGGCGGCAACGACCGCACGCATTACATCCGGGTGCCCGACGACCAGCGCGTCGAGCTGCGCGGTGGCGACGGGTCGGCGAACCCCTACCTGGCGATCGCAGCCGCCCTCGGTGCGGGTATCGACGGCATCAAGCGCAGTACCGATCCCGGTGATGTTGGCTCACAAGGTCGTTCGGCGCTGCCGCCGACCCTGTTGCACGCTGTCGACGAACTCGAGGGCGACCCGGTGATCACCGGCGTGCTCGATGCCGCGGGTGACGGGGTGGCGTCCTACTTCGCCTGCATCAAGCGCGACGAGTTCTTCGCCTACCACAGCGCCGTGACACCGTGGGAGATCGACCACTACCTCACCGCGTTCTGAGCGAAAGGATTCCCGATGTGCGGCATTGTGGGCCTGCACCTGCGCAACCCCGACCTGCATCCCCGACTCGGCGAACTGGTGACCGGCATGTTGTGCGAGATGGGCGATCGCGGTAGCGACTCGGCCGGCGTCGCGGTGTACGGAGATCCGACGTGGTCTCCGCCCGGTCACGGCTGCGTGTCGCTGCTCGAGGTCGACACGAGTCCGGACGAGGTCGCCGAGACGCTTGGCGTTTCGGTCACACAGCTCGACGAGACGTATCTCCTTACCGCACAGACCTCGTCGGAGGACATCTTGGCCGCCGCCAAGTCGGCGTATCCCGACGCCCTCATCGCCGGATTCGGCGCCGACCTCACCGTGCTCAAAGGCGTCGGCCATCCGCGGGTACTGACCGACCGCTGGGGTCTCGTCAAGGCGCAGGGCTGGCAGGGCGTCGGGCACACCAGAATGGCGACCGAGTCGGCGGTGACGCCTTCAGGGTGCCATCCGTACGCGGTGGGCCCCGAGCAGTGCATGGTGCACAATGGATCATTCGCCAACCACGCCACCATTCGTCGCGAGTTACGTTCAGCCGGAGTGTCATTCGACAGCGACAACGACACCGAGGTGGGCGCGCGTTTCATCGCCGATCAGCTGGCCAACGGCCGGGACGTCGAGGGGGCGTTGAAGGAGCTCTGCGCGGTTTTCGACGGCTTCTACACACTGCTGGTGTCCAACAGGGACTCGTTTGCCGTGGTCCGCGATGCCATCGCTTGTAAGCCCGCTGTCATCGCCGAAACCGATGACTGGGTCGCCATGAGCAGTGAATACCGCGCTCTGGCAGGCCTTCCCGGTGTGGAGACGGCCAAGATCTGGGAGCCCGAGCCGGAAGTGGTCTACGCATGGAGACGGTGACCGCGTATGACCTGGCCACCACCCCGCTGCGCGAGGTCAACGCCGCGCTGCACGTCCCCGGCTTGTCGGGTGATTACGTCATCGCCCATCCCGACGGCGCACACAACGTCGCGGTCGGCTTGAACGCGCCGATACGAGTGACCATCGCGGGTCACGTCGGCTACTACGCCGCGGGCATGAACGAGCAGGCTCACGTCAGGATCGACGGCAACGCCGGCACCGGCGTCGCCGAGAACATGATGAGCGGCACCGTCTGGGTCACGGGCGGCGCATCCCAGTCCGCCGGTGCCACCGCGCACGGTGGCCTCCTGGTCATCGAGGGCAAAGCAGCTGCCCGGTGCGGTATTTCGATGAAAGGTGTCGACATCGTGGTTGGCGGGGACGTCGGGCACATGAGCGCCTTCATGGCGCAGGCGGGCAGGCTCGTGGTGCGCGGCGATGCCGGTGAGGCACTCGGGGACTCGATCTACGAGGCACGCATCTACGTCCGCGGCGACGTCGCATCGCTGGGCGCGGATTGCGTCGCCAAAGAGATGGGTCCCGCACACCACGCAGAGCTTGAATCGCTCTTGTCGGCGGCGGGTTTCAAAGACGATACCGCCGCCTACACCCGCTACGGTTCGACGCGGTCGCTGTACCACTTTCACGTCGACAACACCACGGCCTACTGATGAGCCACACCGCCGATGACCGCGCCCGGCTGGGTCTGCGCGAGTCCGCGACGTTCGACCGGTCGACGATCGCCGCCATCCACCGTGCCGCCGAGACCGGCATCTACGACATCCGCGGTTGGGGTGCCAAACGTCCGCTGCCGCACTTCGACGACCTGCTGTTCCTTGGGGCGTCGATGTCCCGCTATCCGCTGGAGGGCTATCGCGAACGGTGTGACACCGACGTCGTGCTCGGTGACCGCTGCGCCAAGTTCCCACTGCATCTCGACATCCCGATCACCATCGCGGGCATGTCCTTCGGAGCCCTGTCCGGTCCGGCGAAGGAAGCGCTCGGGCGCGGCGCCAGTGAGGTCGGCACCTCCACCACGACCGGCGACGGCGGGATGACTCCCGAGGAGCGAACGCAGAGCAAATTCCTCGTCTACCAATATCTTCCATCCCGATACGGCATGAACCCCGAGGACCTTCGCAAGGCCGATGCGATCGAGGTCGTTCTCGGGCAGGGCGCCAAGCCTGGCGGCGGTGGCATGCTGCTCGGACAGAAGATCTCGCCGCGCGTCGCTTCCATGCGCACCCTGCCCGAGGGCATCGACCAGCGCTCGGCGTGCCGCCATCCGGACTGGACCGGTCCCGACGACCTGACCATCAAAATCAACGAGCTGCGGGAGATCACCGACTGGGAGAAGCCGATTTATGTGAAGGTCGGCGCCACCCGCACCTATTACGACGTGAAACTCGCGGTCCACGCGGGAGCGGACGTCGTTGTGGTGGACGGCATGCAGGGGGGTACGGCGGCGACTCAGGAAGTGTTCATCGAGCACGTCGGGGTCCCGACGCTGGCGGCTGTCCCGCAAGCGGTGCAGGCGCTGCAGGAGCTCGGGGTGCATCAGCCCGGGGCGAACGGTGGGGGCACTCCCCACGCAAGCGGGGGGCCCACCCACCCGGAGGGTAGGGGGATGACGGGAAAAAAGGGGGTGCAATTGATCGTGTCGGGTGGTATCCGCACCGGGGCCGATGTGGCGAAGGCGCTGGCGCTGGGAGCCGACGCGGTCGCGATCGGCACCGCCGCGTTGATCGCGCTGGGCGACAACCACCCTCGCTACTCCGCCGACTACGAAAAGCTCGGCAGCGCCGCGGGGTTCTTCGACGACTTCCAGGACGGCACAGACCCGGCGGGTATCAGCACCCAGGATCCGGAGCTGGCATCGCGGTTCGACCCCGTCGAAGGCGGTCGGCGCCTGGCCAACTACCTGCGGGTGCTCACCATGGAAGCCCAGACGATCGCACGCGCCTGCGGGAAGTCCCACGTGTGCCATCTCGAACCGGAGGATCTGGTGGCGGTCACGATCGAGGCGGCGGCGATGGCACGGGTCCCGTTGGCGGGTACCGACTGGATTCCGGGCAGATGACCACCGCGGATGTGGTGATCGTCGGCGGCGGCGTCGAGGGTGCCGCGGCGGCGTGGGCGCTGTCGCAGCGTGGCGTCACCAATGTCGTTGTGGCCGAACGTAATACCGTCGGTGCCGGGATGACCGGCAAGTCAAGCGGCATCGTGCGCTGCCACTACGGCGTGAGCTCGCTGGCGGCGATGGCCGCCGTCGGGCTGGAAGTCTTCGAGAAATCGCAGCAGATCTTCGGGACCGACATCGGATTCCGGCAGACCGGCTACGTCGTCGGCGTCGGCGATCCAGACACCGACTCGATGCGCAAGAGCCTTGCCGCGCAGCGAGCAGTGGGCGTTCAGACCGAGGAGATCGACGCCTCCGAGGTCGCCCGACTGTGGCCGCACGCGGATCTGACGCCGTTCGGGGCATTCGCGTGGGAGGCACGTGGTGGCTACGGCGACGCGTACCGGACAGCGCAGGCGTTCGCGGCGTCGGCGCGCGCGACCGGTGTGCGGATTCTCCAGGGCGCCAACGTCACCGGAATACTGACCGCCGGTGACAGAGTCACGGGTGTTCGGTTGGCCGACGGATCCGAGCTCTCCACGGACACCGTCGTGGTGGCCACCGGCGTCTGGACGCCGGCCCTTCTGTCGCCGCACGGCATCGACGTGCCCATTCGCGTCGTCCGCGAACAGCTCGTGACCATCACGCCCGGCGTCGAGATCGGCAGTGTGCCCGTGTTCTCCGATCTGGTGTCACTGCAGTACATTCGCCCGGAACTCGGCGGTGAGCTGCTGTTCGGCAACAGCGATCTGTCCGACGTCGAGGACGCGGACCCCGACGACTACCTCAACCGCGCCGCCGAGATCTTCGTCGAGGACACCGTCGAGCGCGTTCAAACCAGGTTCCCCGGCTTCACCGATGCGGCGATCACCGGCAGCTACGCCGGCTGTTACGACGTCACCCCGGACTGGAACCCGGTCATCAGCAAGACGGGCATGGAAGGGCTCGTCGTCGCCGCCGGATTCAGCGGTCACGGGTTCAAGATCGCACCAGCGGTCGGGCGGTTGATCGCCGATCTCGTCGTTGACGGCCGCAGCTCCGATCCCCGCATCCCCGACACTGACTTCCGGCTGTCCCGGTTCGGCGAGGGCGACCTACTCACGAGCCCGTATCCGTATTCCGGTGCCGGACAGATGCGTTGACTTTTAGCTGACCATGTCTGACATCCCGCTGCTCCGCAACAGGTCGGGCACAGCTCGCGACCGCGACCCGCACGCGCCGGTAGCGGAGCTCGAGCTGGAGGCCGCCATCGGACGCAACGTCCGCCAACTCCGCCTGCAGCAGGGCCTCACGGTGGCCGAAATGGCCGCTCAAGTAGGCATTTCGAAGGCGATGATGTCGAAGATCGAGAATGCCCAGACGTCGTGCAGCCTGAGCACCCTGGCGCTGCTGGCCAATGGTTTCGACATACCCGTCACCAGCCTGTTCCGCGGCGCGGACGTCGAGCGTCCTGCCTCATTCGTCAGCGCGGGTACGGGAGCACGCATCGTCCGCAATGGCACGAAAGAAGGCCACGAGTACCAGCTGTTGGGCTCGCTACGCGGCGAACACAAGCGCCTCGAGTGTCTGCACGTCACCCTGTCTGCGAAAAGTCAGACCTATCCCCTGTTTCAGCATCCGGGTACCGAATTCATCTTCGTCCTCGAAGGGGTGATGGATTACAGCCACAGCCGCACGGTGTACCGGCTGAACCCGGGCGACTCGCTGCAGTTCGACGGCGAGGGTGCGCACGGGCCGGTGGATCTGGTCGAGCTGCCGATCCGCTTCCTCTCGGTGATCGCGTTCCCCGATTCCCACGTTTAGTCGCCGGCGACCTGCATTTTGTGGCGTGGCTGGGTGGGGAGTATGGTGGCCAACGTGCAGCGGGTGCTCCTTCTCGGCAGCCGCGACGGGGTCTGATCAGACCGGCTTCCCGTCGCGGGTGTTCGCGATGCGCCGGTCGTGAGTCCACCAGACAACCCGGAGCCATATCGTGACCACCTTCTCGAGACCCGCACCAGATTCTCCCGACGCCTTCGCGTCCGTACGTGCCCTGACCACGCCGTCGGGCCCACCGAACCCCGACCAGCCCGCCTGGAACACCCAGCGTGGCTCGTCGATGCCCATCGGCCGGTATCGCCCATTTGCTGAAGAAGTCGAGTCGGTCGCGCTGGCCGATCGCACCTGGCCCGACAAGATCGTCGACCGCGCACCGATGTGGTGTGCCGTCGACCTGCGTGACGGCAACCAGGCCCTGATCGATCCGATGAGCCCGCAGCGCAAGCGCCGCATGTTCGACCTGCTGGTGCGGATGGGCTACAAAGAGATCGAGGTCGGATTCCCCTCGGCCAGTCAGACCGACTTCGACTTCGTCCGCGAGATCATCGCTGAGGGCGCGATCCCCGACGACGTCACCATCCAGGTCCTCACCCAGTGCCGGCCCGAGCTGATCACACGGACCTTCGAGGCGTGCGAGGGTGCGCCCAGGGCCATCGTGCACTTCTACAACTCGACGTCGATCCTGCAGCGACGCGTCGTGTTCCGCGCCGACCGGGAAGCGGTCAAGTCGATCGCGACCGACGGCGCACGACTGTGCGTCGAGGAGGCCAAGAAGTACACCGGCACTCTCTGGCGTTACGAGTACAGCCCGGAGTCCTACACCGGTACCGAGCTGGAATACGCCGTCGACGTGTGCAACTCGGTCGCCGACATCATCGAGCCCACCCCCGACGTGCCGCTGATCGTGAACCTGCCCGCGACCGTCGAGATGGCCACCCCGAACGTGTACGCCGACTCCATCGAGTGGATGAACAGGCACCTGTCCCCGCGCGACTCAATCATCCTGAGCCTGCACCCGCACAACGACCGCGGAACCGCCGTCGCGGCAGCCGAATTGGGGTACCAAGCCGGCGCCGACCGGATCGAGGGCTGCCTGTTCGGCAACGGTGAGCGCACCGGCAACGTCTGCCTCGTCACGCTGGGCCTGAACCTGTTCTCCCGCGGCGTCGACCCGCAGATCGACTTCTCCAACATCGACGAGATCCGGCGCACGGTCGAGTACTGCAACCAGCTGCCGGTGCACGAACGCCACCCGTACGGAGGCGATCTCGTGTACACCGCCTTCTCCGGCAGCCACCAGGATGCGATCAACAAGGGTCTGGATGCCATGAAGGTGTCGGCCGACGAGCAGGACGCCGATGTCGATGACATCCTGTGGCAGGTTCCCTATCTGCCGATCGATCCGCGCGATGTCGGCCGCACATATGAAGCTGTGATCCGGGTGAATTCGCAGTCCGGCAAGGGCGGCGTGGCCTACATCATGAAGGCCGACCACGGTCTGGCCCTGCCCCGGCGACTGCAGATCGAGTTCTCCCAGGCGATTCAGAAGATCACCGACGGTGAGGGCGGCGAGGTCTCGCCGAAGGAGATGTGGGACGTCTTCGCCGAGGAGTACTTGAACCCGCGCAACCCGCTCGAACGCATCCGGCAGAAGGTGATCGCCTCCGAGGTCGACGGTGGCACCGACACCATCGAGGCAGTGGTGAAGGTCGACGGTGTGGAGCGCGAGATCGTCGGTGCGGGCAACGGTCCGCTCGCCGCGTTCGTGGATGCGTTGGGCGCCATCGGGTTCGACGTCTCCGTACTGGACTATTCCGAGCACGCTCTCTCTGCGGGTGAGGAAGCCCAGGCCGCGGCATATGTCGAGGCTTCGATCGGCGGCAAGACCGTGTGGGGTGTCGGCATCGCGACGTCCATCACGACCGCATCGCTGCGCGCAGTGGTGTCGGCGGTCAACCGCGCGGCTCGCTGAGCGTCGCTCCCAGCGCTCCGTGATTGACTGACGCGCGCGCACAAACCTGCGTGTTCGAGATTCAGTCAAAGAGGAGCTGAACATGGACTGGGGTTCTACTTGGGATTTCCTGTGGCACTTCCTGATCATCTTCGCGTGGATCGCGTACCTGCTGGTCCTGTTCCAGATCCTCACCGACCTGCTGTGGCGTGACCATCAGACGTCGGGTGTGGTGAAGGCACTCTGGGTGGTGTTCCTGTTTCTGGTGCCGTGGCTGACGGCGTTGGTCTACCTAGCCGCCCGCGGCAAGGGCATGGCCGAGCGGGCGCGTGAGTCAGCGCTGGCGGCCAAGCAGCAGACCGACGACTACATCAGGGACGCGGCGGGGCGTTCGCCCGCGCAGGAGATCGCCGACGCCAAGGCACTCCTCGAAGCGGGCACGATCTCGCAGGCCGAGTTCGACGGGCTCAAGGCCAAGGCCCTGGCCTAGTCGAGCAAGGCACCCTGCTGAGTTCGCCGACATCACCGCGGCCTCTTCTCTAGAACAGCGCGAACTGGTCGCCGGCCAGTGTGGCGTCGGTGAATTCCTCGATGGTGCTGCCGCCGACCACGGACTCGAGCCGGCTCATGAAATCGGTATCTGTGATGAACGGAACGCCCAGCTCACGGGCCTGGAAGCCCTTGCCCTGCTCGGGTTGGGCCTCGTTGCAGATGATGAGTGAGGTCTCGGAGTCCATGCTGTCCGTATAGGACAGCCCGGCATGCACAATCCGCTCGACGAGCTCCTCATGGGTGCGCTCGACCTCGGCCGCCAGCGCCACCCGCATCCCCTGAACCAGCGGTCTGCCCTCGACGAACCGGCCGGGGTTGACGTACGGGCATGGCAGCCGTGCGGCCATCATCTTCAGCGGCCGCAACTCCTCGTGTGTGACCTGGCCGTTGGGCCACTCGCGCCGCGACAGCGGGCGGACGGGCAGCCACACCTTGCGTTCCCGCGCACGCACCAGGACCGGCTTGAGGATCTGCGCCAGCACCATCGCGTCGTCGAGCGCGTCGTGGGGCTTAAGCTGCGTGATACCCCAGTGTGCGGCAAGGGTTTCCAGCCGCAGGTTCTCGGTGCCCAACTCGAGGCGGCGGGTGAGCTCGACGGTGCACATTGCGGTGTCGATGGGCAGCACCGCGTCGACCATCTCGGCCTCAGCGGTCAGGAACGAGTAGTCGAACCCCACGTTGTGTGCCACCAGGGTGCGGCCACGCAGCAGCTCGATCAGATCGCCGACGATGTCGCCGAAGCACGGCTGGCCTTCAAGCATCTCCGCGGTCAAACCGTGGACATGGGTCGGGCCGGGATCTACCCGCGGATTGAGAAGCGTGTAGAGGCTCTGTTCGACGTTGCCGTCGTCACCGAGCGCCAGCGCCGCGATGCTGATGACCCGAGCGTGTCCCGGATGGAAACCCGAGGTCTCCACGTCGACGACGGCCCAGCCTGCGCCATCGTCGATCGCGGGGCGGCCCCAGCACTGACTCACAATTTCGAGGATGGCACGGACGGGTGACAAACCCCCTGAGGCGCACAGTGCGTTCGCTCAGCGTGTCGGCTCTTAGACTGCCGGGGATGGTCACCATTCGCGGACGTGCAGCGCTGACGGCGGGCGCCGGCGCGCGCTGGGCGTCGCGCATCACGGGCCGCGGTGCAGGCGCGATGATCGGCGGCCTGGTCGCGATGACGCTGGACAGATCAATCCTGCGCCAGCTCGGCGAAGGCCGCCGCACCACGATCGTGACCGGCACCAATGGCAAGTCCACGACCACGCGAATGACCGCGGCGGCACTGGGAACGCTGGGGTCCGTCGCGACCAACGCCGAGGGCGCGAACATGGACGCCGGCTTGGTCGCAGCACTCGCGGGCACGCGGGACGCGTCGCTGGCCGCACTCGAAGTCGACGAGATGCACGTCCCGCATGTGGCCGACGCGCTTGATCCCGCGGTGATCGTGCTGCTGAATCTGTCCCGGGATCAGCTCGACCGCGTCGGTGAGATCAATCACATCGAACGCACGCTGCGGGCCGGTCTGGCGCGTCATCCGTCGACGGTCGTCGTCGCGAATTGCGACGACGTGCTGATGACGTCGGCCGCATACGACAGCCCGCATGTGGTGTGGGTGGCCGCAGGCGGTGGATGGGCCAACGATTCGGTGAGCTGCCCGCGCTCTGGCGAGATCATCGTTCGCGACGGCGCTCACTGGTATTCGACGGGAACTGATTTCAAACGGCCACAGCCGCAGTGGTCGTACGATGACACGCACATTCACGGGCCCGACGGACTGTCGCTGCCCATGCAGCTGGCGCTCCCGGGGAACATCAACCGCGGCAACGCCACTCAGGCGGTCGCCGCCGCGGTGACGTTGGGCGCGGATCCAGCGGCCGCCGTCGCGGCGGTATCGCGTGTCGACGAGGTCGCCGGGCGGTACAGCACGGTGCAGCTGGGTCAGCATTCGGTGCGCATGCTGCTGGCGAAGAACCCGGCGGGCTGGCAGGAGGCGTTGTCGATGGTCGACACCGACGCAGGCTCGGTGGTGATCTCGGTGAACGGTCAGGTGCCCGACGGGGAGGACCTGTCGTGGCTGTGGGACGTCAACTTCGAGCATTTCGTCGACCATCCGGTGGTAGCCGCGGGTGAGCGCGGTACCGATCTGGCGGTGCGACTTGGCTACGCGGGCGTCGAACATACGTTGGTGCACAACGCTGTCGAGGCGATCACGTCGTGTCCACCCGGGCATGTCGAGGTGGTCGCGAACTACACCGCGTTCTTGGCGCTGAACCGGACGTTCGGGAGGGCCGGTCGTGCGTGAATCGACGGTGCGGATCGGGTTGGTGCTGCCCGACGTGATGGGAACGTATGGCGACGGTGGCAATTCGGTGGTGTTGCGCCAACGCCTGCGCTTGCGGGGCTTCGATGCGGAGATCGTCGAGATCACCCTCGCGGACCCGGTGCCTGCCGAGCTGGATCTGTACACCCTTGGCGGAGCAGAGGATTACGCGCAGCGGTTGGCGACCCGGCATCTGCAGCGGTATCCCGGCCTACAGCAGGCCGCGGAGCGGGGCGCACCGGTGCTGGCGATCTGCGCGGCGATCCAGGTGCTGGGCCATTGGTATGAGACGTCATCGGGTGAGCGGGTCGACGGGGTGGGGATGCTCGACGTCACGACGTCGCCGCAGGACACCCGGACGATCGGCGAGGTGGTGTCGCAGCCCCTGCTGCCGGAACTGACGGAGCGGTTGACGGGTTTCGAGAATCACCGCGGCGGAACGGTTTTGGGGTCCGCAGCGCGCCCGTTGGCTCGGGTGGTCAGCGGGGCGGGCAATCGTGCCGGCGATGGCATCGACGGTGCGGTGCAGGGCAGCGTCGTCGCGACGTATCTGCACGGGCCATGCCTGGCCCGCAATCCGCAACTCGCGGATCATCTGCTGTCGCGCGTGGTCGGCGAGCTGCCGCCGCTGGAGATCGGCGAGGTCGCGCAGTTACGTAAGGAGCGACTGGTGGCCCCCCGCCGGGTCTAGGCGGCGACGCTGTTGGTGTCCACGAAGCAGCCGCGCGCGGCGAGCGCAGCTTCGACCCGGGCGATCACGTCCTGAGGCTTGTCCTCGGCGATCACCCGGATCACGATCCAGCCGAGCGCCTCGAGCATGCGCAGCCGCGCAATGTCTTTGACGTATTGGCGGCGGTTCTTACGATGATGATCGCCGTCGTATTCGACCGCGACCTGGTATTCGCGCCAGCCCATGTCGAGCCACGCCACCGGAGTGACGCCACGCACGACGGGTATTTGCGTCTCCGGCCGAGGAAAGCCCGCGTTCAACAACAACAATCGGACCTGTGACTCCCGCGGAGAGGCCGCTCCGCCGTCGACGAGCGGGAGCAACTCTCGTAGCTGCCGCGTCCCACGGCTGCGCGGGTACCTTTGACTCAGCGCCAGCACGTCATCGATCTGGAAGCGCTGATTCCACATCAACGCGTCGAGCCGCGCGAGTGCGTCGCCACGTTCCAGATGCCTGCCGAGGTCGAAAGCCGTTCGGACGCGAGTAGTCACTGGCAGGCCCGATACCCGCGTGATCTCATCCGCGGCAATGCGTTCGGACCTCGGGATCAAGCCTTCCTGCGGCTGACTCTTGACGCCCAGCACCTCAATGGGCTCGGCGGGGTCGACCCACGATGCCCCGTGTAACGCTGAGGCGGCCACACCAGCGACGACACCATTGCGACGCGTCGCCAGCCATGCGCCGATCGCCCGGTCACGCAGCGATGGCTCGACGCCCTTCTCGATATACACTCCTCGGTACAGCGTGGTGTACCAACGCCGAAGCCCGTGGCGACTTACAACGCCCGCCGCCAATGCTTCCCCGCCAAGCAGAATTTCAGCCATGGCTTCATCGTGCTCTCGCCCACCGACACCGCCACGAAAGGCGACTTTTGTAGGAAAAGTGCGAGTAGACGTCTACAAAACTCGGATTTGGGCGTCAAAAGGCGCGGCCCTTAAAGGCCAGCATTTCGTCGAAAGCGACGCAAGCCAGACGGGTCAGGCCATGGCGCGGCGACCCGCGAGCGCGCGGCCCAGCGTCAGCTCATCCGCGAACTCCAGGTCACCACCCATCGGGAGCCCGGATGCGATGCGCGTCACCGTGAGACCGGGGATGTCGCGCAACATCCGGACGAGATACGTCGCTGTGGCCTCGCCTTCGGTGTTCGGATCGGTCGCGATGATCACCTCGGTGATGTCCACGCCGTCGACGCGCTCGCCAATCCTGTTCAGCAGCTCGCGAATTCGCAGCTGTTCCGGCCCGATTCCGGACAACGGGTCAAGCGCACCGCCGAGCACGTGATAGCGGCCGCGGAACTCACGGGTGCGCTCGACGGCCTGCACATCCTTGGGCTCCTCGACGACGCACACCACGGATCCGTCGCGGCGCGCATCCGAACAGATCCGGCACCGCTCGTCGTCGGACACATTGCCGCACACCGCGCAGAACGTGACCCCGTCGCGGATCCGTCCCAGCACCGCGGACAACCGGTCGATCTGCGGCGGCTCGACGGACAGCAGGTGGAATGCGATCCGCTGCGCGCTCTTCGGCCCGATGCCCGGCAGCTTGCCGAGCTCGTCGATCAGATCCTGGACCGGTCCCTCGAACAAGTCAGAGTCCTGGCAGACCCATGTCGCCCATTCCGCCGGCCAGGGGACCGAGACGGTCGTGCGCCAGGATGGTGACCTGTTTGGACGCATCGGCGATCGCGCCGACGACGAGGTCCTGCAGCGTCTCGACGTCCTGCGGGTCCACGACCTTGGGGTCGATCCGGACCGCGATCACCTCACCACTGCCCTTCATGGTGACCTGCACCAGGCCGCCACCCGCTTGACCGTTGACCTCCGCCGCGGCCAGCGCCGCCTGCGCCTCCATCAACTGCTGCTGCACCTGCTGCGCCTGGGCCAGAAGAGCGGACATATCGGGCTGGCCACCACTGCCGGGTTGCATGACGATCCCCTTGCGTATTGGTCTCGACTCGGTTGCGTCGTCGCGTTGGGGTTTCAGCGTAGTCGGGGTCAGCGCTACGGTGGCGCCCGTGCATCCCCGCCTGCGTGTCGGTGCCGCCAGAACATTGCGCTCCTGCGCCACGGTGGCGACCGGACTCCTCATCGCCGCATCGACGCTTGTCAGCCCCGCGTCCGCAGCGCCGGCCAACATCGCCGGCAAGATCGTCTTCCTCGACCCCGGCCACAACGCCGTCAACGACTCGTCCATCGGCCGCCAGGTGCCCACCGGCCGCGGTGGCAGCAAGGATTGCCAGGCCAGCGGTACGTCCACCGACGACGGCTATGCCGAGCATGCCTTCGCGTGGGAGACCACGCTGCGCGTCCGCCAGGCACTGACTGCGCTCGGCGTGCGCACTGCGATGTCACGCGGCGACGACGCCAGCGCGGGTCCCTGCGTCGACGAACGCGCGGCGATGGCCAACTCCCTGCGTCCTGACGCGGTCATCAGCATCCACGCCGACGGTGGGCCCGCCAGCGGTCGGGGCTTCCACGTCCTGTACTCGTCCCCGCCGCTCAACGACGTACAGGCCGGGCCTTCGGTGCGGCTGGCCACGATCATGAAGGACCAGTTGCAGGCATCGGGCCTGGTGCCGTCCACCTACATCGGTACCGGCGGCCTGAATCCGCGGTCGGATATCGCGGGGCTCAACCTCGCGCAGTTCCCGTCTGTCCTGGTCGAGCTCGGCAACATGAAGAATCCGGCCGATTCTGCACTGATGAAGACACCCGAGGGTCGGCAGAAGTACGCCGACGCCGTGGTGCGCGGGATCGCCGGCTTCCTCGGCTCCAGCTAGCGGCCCTCCGGCGTGAATGTCGGGCCTAGCGGCCCTCCACCTGCTTCTTGAGGTTTTCCAGCACCTCAGCCTGGATTTTGCGCAGGCCCAGCGGCGCGAACGTCTTCTCGAAGAAGCCGCCGATGCCACCGGCGCCCTTCCACGAGGTCTTGACGGTCACCGACGAGCCCTCCCCTGCCGGCGAGACCGTCCAGTTCGTGATCATCGTCGAGTTGGCGTCCTTCTCGATCACCGTGTGACCTGCGACGTCGATGTTGGCCTTCACGTCACGCACCCGTGATTTCGTCGCCTGCAGCTTCCACGACGCCACGGTGCCCGCGCCCTGCCCGCCCTCGAGCACCCGGTATTCGCTGTAGTGCGGCGAGAGAATCTTGGGGCGCACGTTCGCATAGTCGGCGAGGGCCGCCAGTACGGTCTCCGGCGCGGCGGCGATCTCGACGGTGCTGGACGCGCTGACCTGTCCCATCGGTTGCAACTCCTAAGTAGGGGTGATCACAGTCGGTGCGGTCGCATCACCCGCGACCGCGGACTAGCGTATATCTGTGTCAGTGGTGGATACCGACGCACGTTCTGCTCACTCCGCAGGGGTAGAGCGGCTACTGGCCAGCTACCGGGCGATTCCCCCGAACGCGACAGTCCGACTGGCCAAACCCACGTCGAACCTCTTCCGGGCCCGGGCCAAGACGTCGACCAAGGGTCTGGACGTCTCGGGCCTCGGCGGGGTCATCGCGGTCGATCCCGAGAACCGGACCGCGGACGTCGCGGGCATGTGCACGTACGAGGACCTGGTCGCGGCAACGCTGCCCTACGGGCTGGCGCCGCTGGTGGTGCCGCAGCTCAAGACGATCACGCTCGGCGGGGCAGTCACCGGCCTCGGCATCGAGTCGACGTCGTTCCGCAACGGCCTGCCACATGAATCGGTGCTGGAGATGGACATCCTCACCGGCACTGGCGACGTAGTGACCGCCTCGGCCACCGAGAATTCTGATCTGTTTCGGACATTCCCCAATTCCTATGGCACGCTGGGATATTCGGTACGCATCAAGATCGAGCTGGAGCCGGTCAAGCCATTCGTCGAGCTGCGCCATCTGCGGTTCAATGCGTTGACAGACCTGTTTGCGGCCATGGACCGCATCGTCGAAACCGGAGGCCACCCCGACATTGCGGCCGGCAAACCCGTCGACTACCTCGACGGTGTCGTGTTCTCGGCCGACGAGAGCTACCTGGTACTCGGATTCCAGACCGGCACTCCGGGTCCCGTGAGCGACTACACCGGCCAGCAGATCTACTACCGGTCCATCCAGCACCCCGAGGGCGAAAAGCACGACCGCCTGACGATCCACGACTACCTGTGGCGCTGGGACACCGACTGGTTCTGGTGCTCAAGGGCATTCGGCGCCCAGGATCCGCTCATCCGCCGGTTCTGGCCGCGGCGCTACCGGCGCAGCAGCGTCTACTGGAAGCTGATCGGCTACGACCAGCGTTTCAACATCGCCGACAGAATCGAAAAGCGCAACGGCCGACCACCATTGGAACGCGTCGTGCAGGACATCGAGGTCCCTTTGTCCCGCGCGGAGGAGTTCGTCGACTGGTTCCTGACCAACGTGCCGATCGAGCCGATCTGGTTGTGCCCGTTACGGCTCCGCGGCGACACCACCTGGCCGCTGTACCCGATCCGCGCCCAGAGCACATACGTCAACGTCGGGTTCTGGTCGTCGGTACCGGTGGGCCCTACCGAAGGACATACGAATAGATTGATCGAACGCAAGGTCAGCGAGCTAGATGGTCACAAATCGCTGTATTCCGATGCGTACTACAGCCCGGAAGAGTTCGACGAACTCTATGGTGGAGAAACTTACAAAACCGTCAAAAAGACCTACGACCCCGACTCGAGACTCCTCGACCTGTATGCGAAGGCGGTGCAACGACGATGACCACATTCAAAGAACACTCGACACAAGCGCCAGCCGGAAGACTCACGCTGGCAGAGATCCTGGAGATCTTCGCCTCGGGTCAGATCCCGCTGAAATTCACCGCTTACGACGGCAGTTCGGCCGGACCCGAGGACGCCACGCTCGGCCTCGACCTGCTGACACCGCGCGGCACCACGTATCTCGCGACCGCTCCCGGTGAGCTGGGGCTCGCGCGCGCATACGTGGCGGGCGATCTCAGACCGCTCGGCGTCCACCCGGCCGATCCCTACGACCTGCTCATGGCGCTGGCCGACAAGCTCGATTTCAGGCTTCCGCCGCCGCGGGTGCTTGCCAACATCGTGCGCACGATCGGCATCGAGCATCTGAAGCCGATCGCCCCGCCGCCGCAGGAAGCGCTGCCGCGCTGGCGTCGCGTCATGGAAGGTTTGCGGCACAGCAAGACTCGCGACGCCGAGGCCATTCATCACCACTACGACGTCTCGAACAAGTTCTACGAGTGGGTGCTCGGTCCGTCGATGACCTACACCTGCGCCTGCTACCCGGATGCCGACGCCACTTTGGAAGAGGCACAGGAGAACAAGTACCGACTGGTCTTCGAGAAGCTGCGGCTGCAGCCCGGTGATCGACTGCTCGACGTGGGCTGCGGATGGGGCGGCATGGTTCGATACGCCGCGCGCCACGGCGTGAAGGCGATCGGCGTCACGCTCTCCAAGGAGCAGGCGGAGTGGGCACAGAACGCGATCGACGAGCAGGGCCTGTCGGATCTCGCCGAGGTGCGCCACGGCGACTACCGCGATATCCGGGAATCCGGGTTTGACGCCGTCTCTTCGATCGGGCTGACCGAGCACATCGGCGTGCAGAACTATCCGGCGTACTTCCGATTCCTCCAGTCGAAGATGCGCGTCGGCGCGCTGCTGCTCAACCACTGCATCACCCGCCATGACAACCGAACCGGCGCCAACGCAGGCGGTTTCATCGACCGCTACGTCTTCCCCGACGGGGAACTCACGGGTTCGGGCCGCATCATCACCGAGGTGCAGGACGTCGGCCTCGAGGTGGTGCACGAAGAGAACCTGCGCCACCACTACGCGCTGACGCTGCGCGATTGGTGCCGCAACCTCGAAGAGCACTGGGACGAGGCCGTCGAAGAGGTCGGACTCCCCACTGCGAAGGTGTGGGGCCTGTACATGGCCGGCTCGCGGGTGGGCTTCGAGACGAATGTCATTCAGCTGCACCAGGTTCTGGCCGTCAAGCTGGACGCGCGCGGGAACGACGGCGGGCTGCCGTTGCGCCCGTGGTTTACCCCCTAGGGTCTAGCCTCCGTCGATGCGGCGGGCGCCCAGTTCGTTCTGGAGAAGCTCCAACGCCACCTCTTCCGGGTCGCGTCGCGGTGCGTCGGACGTGTCGTTGCCCGCCTCGGCGAGCATGCTCTCCTCGTCGTCGACGTCGATCGGTGGCGGCGGGCCGGGCGTGGCGGCAGGCTTCTTCTCCGGCTCGGCGGCGGGCGGCGGACCGGGCGGGCCTACCTCGCACCGGATCTTCCAATCGACACCCAGTGCGTCCTTGAGCGCCTCGCGGATGACATCGGAGTTGCGCTGTTCAGTCAGCCGTTTGGCCAGCGGTGCGGACTCGTGGCTGAGCACCAGGGTGTCGCCCTCGACCGAGCGGACGATCGCGCCGGCCAGCATCACTTCGGTGGTGCGGCTGCGCTGACGGACCTTCTCGCGCACCGTCGTCCACATGCTGCGCACCGCAGCGGCGTTCGGTTCACCGGTGACGGCCACGGGTGGGGGCGCCGCTACCACGGGGTCGGCGGGCTGGCGCACCGGCGGAGGCGATGCCGGCTCCGGTTTAGGCGCGGAACCCGGCTCGGGCGGCATGGGCGGCGCGGGTGTCGGCTCCGGCATCGGCTTGGGCTCGACGACGACCGTCGGCTCGAGCGCCGGCTTCAGCTCCGGTGCGGGCTTGGGGTCGACGGGTATGGGCTCGCCGGGTGCTTCGGCGGCGGATTCCGGTGCGGCCTGGCTCTTGCGGCTGTACTTCGGCGCGCCCCCGGGCTGTTCCCCCGCCGGGATCGACATGTCCAGCCGGGTCTCGATGCGCTCGACACGCTGCAACAACGCCGACTCGGTATCGCTGGCCGACGGCAACAGCAGCCGCGCGCACACGACCTCGAGCAGCAGCCTGGGCGCCGTCGCACCGCGCATTTCGCCCAGCCCGGCGTGCACCACCTCCGCGTAGCGGGTCAGCGTGGCGGTGCCGACCCGGGTCGCCTGGTCGCGCATCCGCTCCAGCACGTCCTCGGGCCCGTCCACCACGCCGCGGGCGACCGCGTCGGGAACCGCCTGCAGCACGATCAAATCGCGGAAACGTTCGAGCAGATCGGTGGCGAACCTCCGCGGGTCGTGGCCGGCGTCGATCACGCCCTCGACCGCCCCGAACAACGCGGCGGCATCGCCGGCCGCGAGCGCATCGATCGCATCGTCGATCAGCGCCACATCGGTGGCACCCAGCAGCGCCAGGGCCCGTGGGTAACTGACCTGGTTACCGTCCGCACCCGCCAACAGCTGGTCGAGCACCGACAGCGTGTCGCGGGGCGATCCGCCGCCGGCACGGATGACGAGCGGGTACACCGCGTCATCGACCGTCACCGTCTCCTGCGCGCAGATGCGCTCCAGCAGCGACCGCATGGTCCGCGGTGCCAACAACCGGAACGGGTAGTGATGCGTCCGCGAGCGAATGGTCGGCAGCACCTTCTCCGGCTCTGTCGTGGCGAACACGAAGATCAGATGTTCCGGCGGCTCCTCGACGATCTTCAACAGCGCGTTGAATCCCGCCGTAGTGACCATGTGCGCTTCGTCGATGATGAAGATGCGGTACCTCGACTGCGCCGGAGCGTAGAACGCGCGATCGCGTAGCTCGCGGGTGTCGTCCACACCGCCGTGGCTGGCGGCGTCCAGTTCGGTGACGTCGACGCTGCCGCCCCCGTTGGGCGCGAGCGCCACGCAGGACGCGCAGACCCCACACGGTGTGGCCGTCGGCCCCTGCTCACAGTTCAACGACCGGGCCAGGATTCGCGCCGACGACGTCTTGCCGCACCCGCGCGGCCCGGAGAACAGATAGGCGTGGTTGATGCGCCCCGCTGTCAGCGCCGTGGACAGCGGTTCGGTGACGTGCTCCTGGCCAACCACGTCGGCGAAGGTCGCGGGTCTGTACTTGCGGTAGAGCGCCACGCTCGCACACGCTACCGAGGCCGGCTGACGCCGTGGCGCGGCGGACAACCAAACCCCTCACTTCTCGCGAGAAAAGCCGACGCCCGACGGGTCATCAAGGAGGCGAGCTAGCCCTTCAGCAACGCTTCGGTGGCCGAGAGCAGCGCACAGGTCGCCAGGCCGTCCATCGCCTCGCGCAACTCGGGCAGCGGCGGGAACGACGGCGCGATCCGAATGTTCTTGTCCTCCGGATCTTTTCGGTACGGGAAGGTGGCGCCGGCCTCGGTCACCGCGATACCTGCATCCTTGGCCAGCGCGATGGTTCGGCGCGCGGTGCCCGGCAGCACATCCAGGCTCACGAAGTAGCCGCCCTTCGGCTCGGTCCACGACGCGATCTTGGACTCGCCGAGCCGGTCGGCCAGGATCTCCAGCACCGTGGTGAACTTGGGCGCCAGCAGCTCCTGATGACGCCGCATCTGCAGCCGCACGCCATCGGCGTCGCCGAAAAACCGCAGATGCCGAAGCTGGTTCACCTTGTCCGGCCCGATCGACTTCTTGCCCGCGTACTGCAGATACCACGCGATGTTGCCCAGCGAGCCCCCGAAGAAGCTCACCCCGGCACCGGCGAACGTGATCTTCGACGTCGACGCGAACACCAGCGGCCGGTTCGGATTCCCCGCCGCCTCGGCCAGCCCCAGGACGTCGATGTTCTGCGCGAAATCGTGCGTCAACGTGTGCACCGCGTAGGCGTTGTCCCACATCAGCCGGAAATCGTTGGCAGCGGTGCGCATTTGAACCAGCCGCCGCACCTTCTCCCACGAATAGGTCACGCCGGTCGGATTCGAGTACACCGGAACACACCACATGCCCTTGATGGCCGGATCGACAGCGACCAGCTCCTCGATCAGGTCGACGTCCGGGCCGTCCTCGTGCATGGGCACCGTGATCATCTCGATGCCCAGGGTCTCGGTGATTGCGAAGTGGCGGTCGTAGCCGGGCGCCGGGCAGAGGAATTTGACGTGCGGCTCATCCTTCCAGGGCCGCGGCGAATCGACGCCGCCATGCAGCATCGTGAACGTCACGACGTCGTGCATGAACTCGAGGCTCGCGTTGTTGCCGGCGATCAGGTTCGGCACCCCGATCCCGAGGATCTCGCCGAAGATGGCCCGCAGCTCCGGCAGCCCGTGCAGGCCTCCGTAGTTGCGCGTGTCCGTGCCGTCGCCGTCCTTGAAGTCGGCCTTCCCGGGAAGGTCCAGCAGGCCGTTGGACAGGTCGAGCTGGGCGGCTGAGGGCTTACCCCTGGTCAGATCTAGCTTTAGACCCTTGGCCTTGAGTTCGGCGTAATTGCACGTTTGCAACTCGTGCTGTGCGCGGAGTTCCGCAGGGCCGAGCGACTGAAACGACACGAGGCGCCTTTCACTGGGAGCGGGTGAACCCCGGGAAAAGAGGGGGACCCCGCGCACCCGCCAGAGCCCATTGACCCTTGCTGCCTTCCGGCCCTGGGGGAGTTCACAGGATGGACGCCGCGCGGGGTCCAGCACGGAGTCTAATACCCGCCTCACATGTGACTCGACGGGCACATCAGCATGGTCGGCTACCATGACCGGCGGAGGATTCGCCTAGTGGCCTATGGCGCTCGCCTGGAACGCGGGTTGGGTTAATAGCCCTCAGGGGTTCAAATCCCCTATCCTCCGC
>JAIEPH010000059.1 GCA_019749805.1 Mycobacteriaceae bacterium
AGCACCGGCGCCAAGGGTTCACCGGTCAACGCGCGCCGCGGCCCCAGCACCTGAGCTTCAGCCAGGCGGCGGTTCGCTTCGGTCGCCGAGATCCGCCACCGGATCCGCAGCACGTCCTTCCAGTTCTTGGCACCCAACTCTTTGGGCGTGGTCTCGGCCTGCAAGCGGGCCAACGCGCGGTGCCACTGGGTGGGCAGCTGGCAGTTCAACGTCTCCAGCCCGTCCAGTACGTCGAGCAGTTCGCGGTGGTTCAGCATCTCCAGGTCGCAGGCGGCCAGCGATTCATGCGCGGACCGCAGCGCGGCCATCGCCACCTGAACCGGGGTCGCCAACATGCTTCGAACATACGTGCGACCACCGACAGCTAAAACCGCAAATGTGACTATCGGGACGAATGGAATCTAAAGAGGCGCATGAGAATTGACTGAGGAACCGGCCCGGGAGTAGTCGACGCCTACTGACCCTTGCCGGTGAAATCCGCCAGGGCGGCGGCATTGGCGGCCGCGCCCATCAGGACCGCGAAGTGCCCGTTCTCTCGATCGGTCGCCGCGGCGATGCCCTCGCGGGTCGGCGCAATGATCGTCTGCTTGACCGCCATGAGGCTCGAAATCGGTCGTGCCGCAAGGATTTCAGCATGGCGGCGCGCCTCTGGTAACAAATCGTCGGGCTCGCAGACCTTCCAGACCAGCCCCATCGCCCGCGCCTCCTCGGCGGTTACCCATTCCGAGGACAGCAGCAGCCATGCGGCATTCTGCCGGCCCATCAACCGTGGCAACAGGTACGACGACGCCGCTTCCGGCGCCACTCCGAGGCTGGTGAAGGGGGTCTTCAGGCGTGCGGTCGAGGACATGAACGCCAGGTCCGCATAACCGAGGATCGTCGCGCCGATGCCCACCCCCACTCCGTTCACCGCGATGATCAACGGTTTGGGGAAGTCTGCGAGCGCCTCGATCATCGTCGAGAAGTGGCTGCCCTTCTCGTTGAACTCGGGATCGGTGATGCGCCTCTGCATTTCGTTGAGATCATTGCCTGCGCTGAACGCCCGCCCGGCGCCCGTCAGCAACACCACGGCGACTTCCGGATCGGCGGCGGCCTCGTTCAGTGCGGTCGCGGTGGCGAAGTACAGCTCGTCGTCGAACGCGTTGAGGACGTCGGGCCGATTGAGCGTCAGGGTCCGCACCCGCTGGTCGTCGGCAATCTCGAGAATCACGCCAGCAGCGTATGCGCTAACCGTTGCTGTACACCCGGGCGGGTGCGATAACCACGACGGTTCGGCGCTGCTCGGCCATCACCCGGTCGTATTCGTCCCAATCGTCGTGTCTGCCACCGGCGGCGGTGAACACCTCACGCAACAGCAGACGAAGCTGCTCGGAATCGACCAGCCATGGCTGAGGATCGTCGGGACCCGCCAACTCCGCTGTGCCTTCCACGGTGGCCCACTGCCATCCGTTGCGGAACGTGACCGCGAGTTGTGGACGTGCGCGCAGGTTCGCCAGTTTCACCTTTCCGTAGGTGACGAACCCCAGGGCCGGCTGTCCGGTCGCGGGGTGCGTCAGCACACCGACATTGACCAGTGAGGCCTGGACCGTGGCATCGGCGCGCACGGTCGAGACCACAGCGAGGCCGCTGTCGTCGGCCGCGAGGGCGAAGGCTTCCTCCAGTGTGGGCATCTGACTCACCCGATCCGGTTGTCGGTGACGAACGGCGTTCGGTAAACGTAGCGGCTTGTCGGCACGGTGTCGACGTTGCGGTTCGCACCGAATGCCGAGGTGCTGGCCACCATTCGGTCCATCCGGCGGCCAAGTTCGGCGTCGTCGGGAGCGCCGAAGAACGCGTGCAGATCGGTGAGCGCCGCTTCGGGAAAGAGCTCTTCGACGATCGCGTCGATCGGCGGGGCGTCCGGAGTCAAGGCGCGCACCACCGCGTTCTGGGTGTAGCCGAACGTGGACTGCGTTTCGATGGCCACCGGTGTGTGGTCGATGTGCCAGCGTCGCAGCCAGATCGCCTCGTCCAAGTCGTTGGGCCTGCGCAGGAGCGCGATGTTCGCGAAGCCGTCCGTGCGCGCACCTGCTGCGGTGGCGGGCGGCGGCAACGGTACCGATTCGGTGACCAGATAAGCGGCGACCTGGTCCGCCTCGGACGCCAGCCGGGACAGCGCCGCAGTCACCGGCTCGGCGTACGACTGATGCGCCCACACGGTGACGAACCCGACGACCGGTGGCTCCAGGGTCGTCAATGTCATGAGTGAGTTGCGCACGACACCGTCACGCACATTGACCGTCAGCCCAGGCAATCCAAGCTCGAGCAGGTCCGCCACGACGTCGGTCCGCATCCTCGTGCACCATGCGTCATCCGCATCCGCGCGCCGGAGCGCGATGATCACCTTCTCCACCGGTCGAACCTACCGCGAGGACGTGGTCAGGCTTCCAGCCTCGCCCGGATGCTCGCCAGCCGCTGCTTGAGTTCGGCCTCGTCGATAACGCCTCGGCTCACCAGAGAATGCGCCAGCGACATCAGCTGGCTCTCGGGATACGGCAGGTTGGAGTACAGCGTCGCCGATAGCGCGTCCTCCTCATCGCGGCGCTGCTTGAAATCAGGGATGCTCTCGTCGCACGAGGCCCGGTCCAAGGCGTCGCACATGCCGTCCAGGCTCGACTTCCACGGCGGCACAGGATTTTCGACGCCCCACTTGGCGGCCATCCGGGGCCAGACCTGATCGCGCTCGACGATTTCCTCCAGCGGTGCGATGCGGGCGGACTCGATCGGCGCGGGACCGTCGGCGGTGTTCATCCGGCGTTGCCCGGATGAATCGCGGGACGGGTGTCGACGATCATGTTGGTCGTGACCCCGGCCTTCGGCAGGGCTACGCCGATCAGGCAGTCGCGGGTGATGATCTCGACGAGCTGATCCTCGGTCCAGCCTTCGGTGCCCTCCGGCTGCAGGGGCATCACCATGAATCGGTGCTTCTGGTTGGAATCCTGGACATGGACCGTGATTTCGTCCGGCAGGTACAGCCCGAACTCCGCCAGCACCTGCCTGGGCCAGCGGACCAGACGCCGACGATAGTTGGGGGTGCGGTACCACTCGGGTGAGTTGCCGAGTATCGGTCTCGGGTAGCACGAGCACAGCGCGCAGACGATGACGTTGTGCACCGTGGGGGTGTCCGCGAGGATCTGGAATGCGGTGAAGTCACTCGGTGTGCCCCAGCCGGTGGGATGCAGCCAATCGACGCCGACCTCCTTGCTGGCCGTCATCGGCTCGGCAAGAGCGAGTTCCTTGAACGCCGGATCGAGCCACGCCTTGGCCACCAGGCGGGCGGCGGGAGTCGGGCCGATCTGCTCGGCGAACTCAGTCATCAAGCGGTGCTCCTCGGCCGTGAAGATGCCCTTCTCGATGCACAGTTCGCGAAGTGCGATCTCCAGAACTTCGAAGTCGGTGATCTCGTCAACCATCGGCGCGACGGTCCGGTCGTGATCGTGGTCGTGACCGTGGTCAGACAAATTGAATCCCTTCTCTCAGAGTCTATTTGGCGGCTTCGAGCCAGTGTTCGGGTATTTCGGTGGATATGACGTCGTTGCCGGTTCCGGTGTAGCCGTACCAGAGGTCGGCCATGTTGAACCTGACGACGTAAAACCACTCCGGCTTCGCGGGACGATCCCAGGTTTCGTCCTCGGCGGCCGGGCTCTCGTAGGCGACGGCCTCGATTTCGCCGGTCGCACCGCGTACGTATTCAGGGGTGCGGGTGTAGAAGATCACCGGGAGTTCGCGAACCACGACCGGGTCACCGACCTTGAACCTCGGCGTCCCGGCCTGACCGGAATAGCACTGCGGATCGCCCTTCCCGTCCGCCTCGTCAGCGTGCTGGTTGCGCCTGACTTGCGATCCGTCACCCTCGGACTTGGGTTTGGCCTCCAGCGTCTTGCCCTCGAGCCCACCCGCGTAGCGCTGTTGGACCTCGGCCATCCGCTCGCTCAACTCGGTCAGCCCGATGTGGTGTTTCTCCACCAGAACGCGAGCGACAGCGAGCAACCAGCGGCCGTAGTAAGGCAGGCCGAGATATTCCGCGCGCCCGACGTCGACGTTGCCGATGCGCCGTCGCTCCTCCGACAGCCAGATGCCGCGCCAGCCCAGCACCTCGCAGATGACGTACGTCATGTGTTCCCAGAGCTCGTACTGCTTGTTCTCGTACTTCATCGGCGCGTCCGGCTCGCCGCCGACGTCGTGGACGGGCTTGAGGTACGCGGTGATACGACCGTGGTCAAGCATGTCCGGGGTCGGCGCATCGGGAAGTTCCGGGTATGCCGATTTGAGTCGGGACGTCAGTTCCAGTTGAGCCGCCCGCTCTGCTGCAGTACTCATCAAGGGTCCCTTCGTCGGCCGGACATGCCGGCACTCATTGCTGATCGGCGAATCTGAACGGGGGGCGGAGTGCGGTGCGCCGGGCAAAGTCCAGCAACGCCGTCGAACACGACAGCATTGTTGGGCATCGGCACCTCCCGGCTGCTCTAAAAACCCAGGGCCGACTCTATCGGGCAAATTGAACTTACACATACAAATCGAAAACGAACTCAGCTGTTGACGAATACGTAAATCCCTGTGGGTTCTTGCCATGTGCCGCAAGCTGTTTGGCGCCGGGTTCACCGAGCCCGATCGCCCACCCCGAAAAGCGGCGCGGCGGCTTTGTCGCGCGACTCGCACCGAGTTCGGCCGTCGAGCGGCTTCGGTGACGTCAGAATAGGTGGATGACCACTGCCAGCCGGGTCTTCGAGGTCTTGAAGCCGCCCACGCCGGACCTCGGTGCGGTGGTTCGCAGCCTGCTCGGTGTCCTGGCGATGGCGATCCTCGCGCTGGCCATCGGCGGCGGTGCCGCCGCGGTGTGGACGGCCGCCGCCGGGGTGGTCTGTGGCGCGATCGCGCTGCAGGACAGCCCCGGCGGACGTGTGCAACTCGTCGTCATCGTGGCCTTGCAGATGGGCGGCGCTGTCCTCGTCGGAGCGTTGACGTCGGCCTACGCCATCGTGTTCATCGTCGTCGTCGCGGTTTGGTGCCTGGCGGCCGGCATGCAGTGGGCGCTCGGGGGTCATGCGGGGCTCGTCGCCGCCGCGGGCAGTGCGCTGTTGGTGATCGCGCCTCCAGATGCGCCGTCGGTGACGTCGGTCGCGCTGCCCACGATCCTGACGATCGCGGCCGGCTGTGTGCAGGCGGCACTCATCGCCGTCTGGCCTCCCCAACGTTGGCGCACGCAGAGCGATGCGTTGGCGTTTGCGTACCGGTCCCTGGCCGCCGAGGCACGACGCATCGCCGCCGATCACGACGAACCCCTGGAGGCGGCTCAACTGACCGGGCTTCGCGACGCGTTCGCCGACACCCAGGCCACCAGGCGGCCCGAGGCGTACCACGGCGGCCATCGCCTACCCGAGCGGTTGATGGCAACACTGCTGGCGCTGCGCGGAGCCGACAACGAGGAGCGCGAGCGTATCTCGCACATGCTGAACGATGCCGCGGTGGCGCTCGACGCTATCGCCGAGAACAAGCACAACGCACGACGCGAAGCCGAGCACGCCCTGGTCCGCGTCGACACCGTGGTGTCGGCCATGAAGGGACCCGAAGCGATAGCCGCGCAGCGGTTCTCGAAGCAACTACAGCAAGCGGCCGAGTTCCGGTTTCCCGACCTCCTCCAACCTGTGGTGATCAGCCCGTTGCGGACCGCGCTCACCGAGGTCCGCAAACACCTGACCTGGGCGTCGCCGATCCTGCGACATGCCGTGCGGTTGTCGGCGGCCCTCGCGCTGGCCACCGCCGCCGACCGGTTCGCCCCGATCGAGCACGGTCACTGGATCGCGCTCACCGTCCTGTTCGTCCTGCGGCCCGAGACGGCGCACACCTACACCCGCTGCGTCGGCCGGGTCGCGGGTATCGCGGGTGGCATCATTCTTGCGTCGGTGATCACCACGATCTGGCAGCCGACAGGTGCGGCCGCCGCGGTGCTGACCGTAGGGTTTCTCGCCGTCACGTTCTGGGTGGTGCGATTCGGCTACATCGCGGCGAGCGCGGGGGTGGCGACCGCGGTGGTGTTCCTGCTGGACGTTGACGCCGCCGCAGCCGGCGCAACCGTGGAGGACCGGCTGTTCTCCGTCGTGATCGGCGGCGGGCTGGCGGTCATGGCGCACGTGGTGCTACCCGATGATGCGCTGACGCGGCTGCAGCAACGCGCCGGCGAATTGCTCAAGACCGAAATCGATTATGCGGCAACGGTGGTCAAGGCATTCGTGCATGAACTCGATCACCCTGCCGACGCCATGTCGGCCGCCTGGCAGCGCGCGTTCCGGGCGCGGGCCGCGTTCGAAGCCGCGTCCGGCGCGGCGCGGATGGATTCGCGGGATCTACGTCGGTGGCTGCGCTCCTATCGCACCGCGCTCAACGCGGTCACCAGCGCGTGCACGTCGCTCGAGCGCAGCCTGCCGATGCAGTCGCCCGACAAGCTGACTCCCGATTTCATCGCCGCGGTCGACGATTACGTCGAAGCGCTGCGGGGCGCGCCGCCGAATCCCGCACTGCCATGGACCGTCGACGTCGCCGCGCTGACGGCGGCGGACACGCAGGTGCGCGATCAGGCGGCGCTGCTGCCAAATGACAACGGGGCGGCGCGGGTACTGGTCTCCGAGATCGGGTCCATCACGCGCAGCCTCGTCGGCATCGTGCCTAGCCGCGAGCCCACTTCGGCTGTATGAAAATCCCTTCCGCCTCCACGGTGATGCCTTCCTCGTCGGCGAGGTGGCCCGCGGCATAGGCCTTGAACCCGTCGGTCCGGGTGATCCTCGCCTCGGCGTGTAGCTCGCCGAGCCGGGTGGGCCGCAGGTAGCGCAGCGTGATGGTCCCGGTGAAGCGTGGTGTTTCCTCGTTGGCCGCCACCTCACCGAGCACATGGTCGAGGACAAGCGCGGAGACTCCACCGTGCACATGTCCGGGCGGCCCTTCGTACGCCGCCCCCAGGTGAAAGTCGGTGAACACCCCGCCATCGTCGTCGCGCCGGATCTGCAACGGCGGTGCGATCGGATTGCGGATCCCGATCACCGGATTTCCCCATGCCATGCGATCGCCGCCCGTGGTGAAGCGCACGCCGAAGGGACCCTCGCATTGTCGGGACCGCAGCCGCGCCGTGGCCGCGCCGATCTCGGCCGTCACCTCGGCCACGGTGTCGGCGTCGACCTCGGTACGGATCGTCGCGTCGATGAGCTCGCGGACCGCAGCGGCAAGGGGCTCGTGTACGGCGCGCATGCGTTCGACCTCCGCCGAGGACACGTCGCCGATGTCGGTGTACTGCACCACCCGTGCACTAGAACACGTTCTAGTGAAGGTTGTCGAGTCACCCCGCAGCGGGTGGCGCTTTCACCCGACGAGATCAGCGAGCGCCGCGCGGGCGGCGGCGACACGGCGGCCCCGTTCGAGTTCGATCAACGCGCACTCCGCCGTCGCGGCAACCCACAGTCGCGCCGCCTCCCGGGGTTGGGCGCTGCCGAGCGCAACGAAATCGGCAGCCACGACGTCGACATTCATCCGGTTGCGTCGCGTCACCTCGTCGGCGATCGGGAGATGGCCGCGGGCCTCCAGCAGCAGCGCCTTTACGCCGCGATCGCGAAGACAGGCATCGAGGTAGGTGTCCGCGGCGGCAGCCAGCCGGTCCCGACCCGGTTCCAGATCGGCGATGACCGCCGCCACCTCCTCGAAGAGCACGTCGTGAAAGCGGCGGTGCAGTGCGACCAGATAGGACACCCGATCCGGAAAGTGGTGGAAGAACGTGCCTTTCGACACGCCTGCTGCGGCCACGACGGCGTTGACGCTCAGACCCTCGAGCCCGAGGTCCTCGGCGAGCGCCAATCCCGTCTCGATCAGGTTCGCGCGCGTCCGCTGGGCCGCAGCCACGCGCTTATTGGCCACTTCCACGCTGCCTCCCTTGCCAGGACGTCGACTCCGGCCTAGTGTAATTGACCGACCAACCGGTCAATGAAAGGCTCCCCATCGATGCCCACTCAGCACACGTCACTAGGAACAGTCTCCTACACCGACGAGGGTTCGGGCCCACCGATCCTGCTGCTACACGCGGCGCTTCACGACCACACCGACTTCGACACCGTGCGCGCGGATCTCGGTCGGGGCCGCCGTGTGCTCACCCTCGACTGGCCGGGTCACGGCGAGTCTCCCCTGCCGCCGGCACCCCTGCGCGCAGTTCAACTCGGCGATGTCCTGGTCGAATTCGCCGACCGTCTCGAGTTGGACAATCTCGTCGTCGTCGGGAACTCCGTCGGCGGATACGCCGCATGCCGGCTCGCGCTCGAGCGCGGAGAACGGGTTTCGGGTGTGGTCCTCGTCAACACCGGGGGTTTCACGCCCCACAGCATCGCCACCCGCGCGCTGTGCGCCGCGATGGGGCGCCCAGTCGTCATCAAGGCCGTGTTCGGTGTCTTCGTACGCGCATACATGCAGCCGAAGACCCCGACAGACAAGGCCGTCACCCGCCGCGTCGTCGACCGGGCGAAAACCGACGATGGCGCGAAAACCGCTGCGGCACTGTGGAGGAGCTTCGTCGAGCCTGGGCATGACCTGCGGGTGCGTGCCGCCAAGATCACCGCACCGGTGCTGATCACGTGGGGCGCCAAGGATCCGAGCGCCCCGATGCGTTGGGGCAGGAAGGTCGCCGAGGCCATTCCCGGGTCGACGTTCGAAGCGTTTCCGACGGGACACGTCGTGTTCTCGTCCGAGCCGGCGGCCTGGCTGGGTTCGGTGCTGCCGTTCGTCGACGCCGCGCACGGCGTCCGGTCGGACGTCAGCCGTCGACAGTGACCCTGCCGCCCGCCGATCCGAAGCCGAGCCAGGTGTGCCGATTGCCCGCCCAGCACCAGCCGACCTTGGGGGCGTCGCGGTTGGCCTTGCCGTCTCGGCCTGTTCCGTTACTGATCCACAGCGCGGGCGTCCTGGCGTCCACGGCGCCCGAGGGCTTGGTGAGGCGGGACCCGATCGTCATGAAGCAGTGCCCTCGCTCCAGCGCATCCGGCTGCTGCAGCAGCCAGTGCACGCCCTCGGTGAGGGTCAGCGGCGTTCGTCCGGCATCGATGATCCCGGGCAGCGCCTCGTCGGGACTCCAGTTGGCCATGGCGTCGCCGCGATCGAGGTCGAAGACCAGATACAGCGGCGCGTCGGGCACGTCGGCCGCCGGGATCGGGGTGAAATCGTCGACATCGGTCATGTCGCTGACCACGAAACCCGGCTTGCCCACCCGGCGGAGCAGGGGTGTCAGCCTCGACGCACGCGCAAGGTCGTGATGAACGGCCAGGATCGCTTCAGACCCTTCGGCGTGACGGGCCGCCGCCCGCACCCGATCGGCGGGCAACCCCGCAATCCGGTGAACTCCCAATTGGATCAGTCGTTCGGCCTGTTCAGGGATGCTTGGCAGGGTTGCGGCGAGCGTCGGCCTGCCCACAACGAAGCGAACCCGGCGAGAAGTTCCTACGATTGACCGTCATGGCTGCGCCACGCGTCGACAACGCGCGCGGCGCGCTGCCTGCCACGCTCGTTGAACTAGCCGAACACCGCCTGCGCGACGCCATCCTCAGCGGGGCCCTGGCGCCCGGAGAGAAGGTCGTCGAGGAGCAACTCTGCGCCGTCGCGTATGCATTCCTGCCGGACGCCAAGGAGCTGGTCGAGGTCGACGAGTCGGACACAGTGGCGGTCCACTGATCGGACATCGTCGTGGGGGCTACTCCTCGGGCAGACCGTCTGCGATCAGCGTCGCCTGCTGCAGCGCGATGTCCTGAGCTTGTTCCGGCGGAACCGGGTCGTTCGGTGCGCTCTCGAAGTTCATCGACACCAGAGCGTTGCCCTGAGTGAACAGAAGTACGGTCACCGCTTTGCTGCCGTCAGGTGACGTACCGATCGCCATCACACCCTGGTCACCGACCTCGACCGGCGCGGGCGCACCGGTCACCACGGTGTTCATCGTGGCCGAGTTGCTCTGGAAATTCGACTCGGCGGCTGCGACATCCGGAAAGACGAGAATGGTGTCGATGATCTGCCGGTGGCCTTCAGGACTGGAATAGACCTGCGCCGCGCCGGGGTTCCCGCCCGGGTTCAACTGCACACCGCCCGGAGTGACGATGTCAGGGCCGATATCCATCGGCGGAAGGAGAAGCGAACCGTAGTCGCTTGGTTGCGCGGCAGATGGGCCGGCGTCCGCCGACGTGGTCTCCTCCGACGCGGTGGCCTCGGCCGACGTGGTTGTGGACGTCGACGACTCCGACGACGAGTCGTCCGACTTGCTGCAGCCGGCGGCGACCCCGATGACCAGCGCCGCGACGGCCAAGCTCGTCGTCGGCAAACGTACGATATCCATGGATTTCCTCTCGGAGGCGGAACGGGCCAAGGCTGACCGGCGGATATAGGTCTACAGCACCGTCAATAACTTCGCTGTCCCGATAGCGAAATCGGCGGCCCGCGCGCGCACCCGTTTCACGCGTTGCGGCGGGGCAATCCGCCCGGTCCGTAAACTCAGCCCATATGGCCATCGTCGACGCGGACCGGGCGCTGTTGGGCCGTTGTGTCGAACTCGCGCGCGAAGCACTCGAAGACGGTGACGAGCCGTTCGGGTCGCTCCTCGTCGACGCCGACGGTCGGATTCGCTTCCAGGACCGCAACCGAGTCAAGGACGGCGACCGCACCCGCCACCCCGAATTCGCAATTGCGCAGTGGGCCGTCGAGACTTTGTCCCCCGCCGAACGGATCGCCGCGACGGTGTACACCTCCGGCGAGCATTGCCCGATGTGCGCGGCGGCACATGCGTGGGTCGGCTTGGGCCGCATCGTCTATGCGACATCGTCGGAACAACTGACCCGGTGGCTGGCCGAGTGGGGCGCGACACCGCCGCCGGTGGCGCCGCTCCCCATCACCGTCGTCGCACCGCGCGTCGAGGTGGACGGCCCGGCGGCCGAATACGCGGATGAGATGAAGGCACTCTACGAAGCGAAGTTCCGGCCGTGACAGGGTCTTCGCGCGGGCGCTCATCCGCGACGGAACCGGCCTGGGTGGAGCACGCGATCTGGTGGCAGGTCTACCCATTGGGCTTCGTCGGGTCGTACCCAGCCGACCCACCCCCGGCCGCCGACGAGCATCGGCTGCGCCGCGTTGTCCAATGGCTGGATCACGTCATCGGCCTCGGCGCCTCGGGGCTGGCGCTGGGTCCGATATTCGCCTCGCGCACCCACGGCTACGACACCACCGACCATTACCGGATCGATCCCCGCCTCGGCGGCGACGACGACTTCGATCACCTGATCGCCGAGGCGCGCAGCCGCGGGCTGCGGGTTCTCCTCGACGGCGTCTTCAACCACGTAGGTACCGAGTTCGCGAATACCTCGTGGTTCCGCAAGCAGCGCAACGGCTCTGGGTTCGACACGTTCGAAGGCCACGGCGATTTGATCGCGCTCGATCACGACAACCCAGAAGTCGTCGACTACACCGTCGACGTCATGACGCACTGGCTGGGCCGCGGCGCCGACGGCTGGCGGCTGGATGCCGCCTACGCCGTCCCCGACCGGTTTTGGGCGCAGGTGCTCCCCCGCGTTCGCTCGGCTTTTCCCGAGGCCTGGTTCGTTGCGGAAGTCATTCACGGCGACTACTCGGCGCGGGTGCGTGACGGGGGCTTCGACTCCGTGACGCAGTACGAACTGTGGAAAGCGATCTGGAGCGGCCTCAACGACGGGAACTTTCACGAGATCGACTGGGCGCTGGTGCGGCACAGCGAATTTCTCGACAACTTCGTGCCGATGACGTTCGTCGGCAATCACGACGTGACCCGCCTCGCCAGCCGTCTGGAGAACACCGAACACCTGGCACACGCGCTCGTCATCCTGCTGACGACCGGCGGTTCGCCGAGCATCTACGCGGGCGACGAGTTCGCCTACCGCGGAATCAAAGAGGAGAGATTCGGCGGCGACGATGCGGTGCGACCCGAATTCGGTTCTCCGCCAGACGGTGTCAACCAACTAGGTCAGGACGAGTTCCGGCTGCACCAGTACTTGATCGGATTACGCAGACGGCACCCGTGGCTGCACACCGCGCGCACGTCGCCGCTGCATCTGACCAACCGGCAGTACGTGTACCAGACGCGCAACGGAGCCGACGCGCTGGTGGTCGCGCTCAATATCGGCGACGAGCCGCTGTCCGTCTCGCTGCCGCAGCTGGGCTTCGACCATGGCATCATTCTCGCCGGGTCGGGGGCACCACCACAGGACGTCGTTTCTCAGGTGAATGTCGAGCCGCACGGCTGGCTGATCATGTCGCCAGCCGCTCGACAGTGAGCTCGTCCTCGAGACCGCCGTAGAACCGATCCAGCACGGCGCGAAAGTCGGCTTGCACTTCGGCGGACTCGGCGGCTCGGGCGAACAACGTCATCGACGACCGCACCTTCATGTTGTCCGGCCAACCGAATATGTCGTCGGCCGAGGCGCCCTGGATGCCGGCGACGATCCGGCAGCACTCCCGCAACCGAGACCCCAGCACCTCGTGGTCGAGATAAGCCTTCGCCTCGGCCAGCGAGGTGATGCCGTAACGCATTGCTGTCGGACTGCTTCCGAGACCCTGGATCTGAGGGAACACGAACCAGATCCAGTGGCTGCGTTTGCGGCCGTCACGAAGCTCTGTCAGCGCGGTGTCGTACACACGGTCCTGAGCCTCGACGAAGCGCTGCAGATCGTATGGATCGGCCCGATCGGATGAGAACAATTTGCCTACAGCCCCCTCTTCTGCAAGTTTTGCAAGATAGTCTTTGCGATTCAATGACGACATCGATCGATCCGGAATCGTCGACTCCGACTGAGCCGGTCAAGAAGTCCAGAACTCTGCGGCTACCCGTCGCGTCGAGGGTAAGCATTCAGTCGAAGCTCTTGATGATGCTTCTCATCACAAGCGTCCTGTCGGCGGCCGTGGTCGGTGCGATCGGATACCAATCGGGCAGGTCGTCGCTACGCGATTCGGTGTTCGACCGCCTCACCGAGATCCGCCAGTCGCAGAGCCGCCAGCTGCGAGAAGGCATCAGAGACCTGAAGGACTCCCTTGTCATCTACGCTCGGGGAGCCACGTCGGCGCAGGCCATCCAAGCCTTCACGGCCGGGGTTCGATCAACTCAATGCCGCGAATATCAGTCCGGCCCAACAGCAGTCCATTGTCGACTACTACACCAACCAATTCGCACCGGCGAAGAAGAAGGCCGGCGACGCGCCGACGAGTATCTCCAGTACTCCGGCCAGACGGCCCTGACCCTGGAACCGGTCACCGCTGCCGCGTATGCGCTCGAGGAAGTGACCGTGCTGCGGTTCGACCGCGACGTCATCGAGGATCTGGTGTCGAAAAAGCCGATGCTGCTGCAGGACTTCGGTCGGGCGATCGAAGAACGGCGCGAGAGCCTGCGGCGGGCACTGGCCGCCGCGCAGGACTGAGCTCTGCGATGAAGCGCCGAGTGCCCCGTCCACGTGAGCTGGCACCGCTGCTGCAATTCCGTAAGCCGGATCTGAACTTCACGCGCCGACGTCTCGACAGCGCGCTGACGATCGAGGATTTGCGCCGTATCGCCAAACGTCGCACGCCCAAGGCGGCGTTCGACTACACCGACGGTGCCGCCGAGGAGGAGTTGTCACTGGCGCGGGCACGACAAGCGTTCCGCGACATCGAGTTCCACCCGACCATCCTTCGCGACGTCGCCAAAGTCGACACCGGCGCGACCGTACTCGGCGACCGCGTTGCCCAGCCGTTCGGGATCGCGCCCACCGGATTCACCAGGTTGATGCAGACCGAGGGTGAGATCGCCGGCGCACACGCCGCCGCCCGTGCGGGCATCCCGTTCTCGTTGTCCACCCTGGGAACCACCTCGATTGAACAGGTCAAAGCGGCAAATCCACACGGACGCAACTGGTTCCAGCTGTACATGTGGAAGGACCGGGACCGGTCGATGGCGCTGGCCGCGCGCGCCGCAGCGGCGGGGTTCGACACGCTGCTCGTGACGGTGGACGTTCCCGTCGCGGGAGCCCGCCTGCGCGACACCCGCAACGGTATGTCGATTCCGCCGGCGCTGACGCTGCATACGGTCCTGGATGCGGTACCGCACCCCCGCTGGTGGTTCGACCTGCTGACCACCGAGCCATTGTCGTTCGCATCGCTGGACCGATGGCCCGGCACGGTCGCCCAGTACCTGGACAGCATGTTCGATCCGACGGTGACATTCGACGATCTGGCCTGGATCAAGTCGCAGTGGCCGAACAAGTTGGTGGTCAAGGGCATTCAGACCCTCGAGGACGCCAGATCGGTGGTCGACCTCGGCGCCGACGGGATCCTCCTGTCCAACCACGGCGGCCGTCAACTGGACCGCGCGCCGGTCCCATTCCATTTGTTGCCACGCGTCGCCGTCGAGCTCGGACGCGACACCGAGGTTTTGCTGGACACCGGCATCATGTCCGGCGCTGACGTCGTGGCGGCCATCGCCCTTGGCGCGCGGTTCACCTTGGTCGGTCGCGCCTATCTCTACGGTCTGATGGCCGGCGGTGAGGCAGGCGTCGACCGCGCCATCGAGATCCTGTCAGGGCAGGTCAGCCGCACGATGGCGCTGCTTGGTGTGACATCCCTCGCCGAGTTGGAGCCCCGACACGTGACACAGCTGCACCGGCTGAACCCCGGCGTGTCGTAACCGCTCACTGATTCACTCCAGTCACAACATTCACACAGGCCACACCACTAATCGGCGATTGCTGAGTCCTCGCCGAGTCGGAATCGTTAGCCAACCGCGATATCGCAACCGAGTGTTGAGCGTCCGAACTCGCCCCGTCCACGTGTTTCATTACGCAGGCAGAGCAACGGCAAATGCTTTGTGGCACGCAATGAAAGGTGGGTTGGTTGCCGTTATGAAGGTCTTTGAGAGGTTTCGGAGTAAGTGGTTCCGCAGGCTGGCGGTGAGCGCCGTTGCGGCGGCGACTCTGCCCGGGCTGATCGGCTTCGTCGGGGGTTCGGCGACAGCTGGTGCGTTCTCCCGGCCGGGTCTGCCGGTCGAGTATCTGGATGTGTTCTCCCCATCGATGAACCGCAACATCAAGGTGCAGTTCCAGGGTGGAGGTCCGCATGCGGTGTACCTGCTCGACGGACTGCGCGCGCAGGACGATTTCAACGGCTGGGACATCAACACCCCGGCCTTCGAGTGGTACTACCAGTCCGGTCTGTCGACCGTCATGCCCGTCGGTGGCATGTCGAGCTTCTACACCGACTGGTATCAGCCGTCACGAGGTAACGGCCAGGACTACACCTACAAGTGGGAGACGTTCCTGACCAACGAGCTGCCCGCTTGGCTGGAGGCCAACAAGGGTGTTTCGCAGCTCGGCAACGCGGTTGTCGGCATTTCGATGGCCGGCGCCACGGCGCTGACGTACTCGATCTACCACCCGCAGAAGTTCATCTACGCCGCATCGCTGTCGGGCTTCCTCAATCCGTCCGAGGGCTGGTGGCCGATGCTGATCGGGCTGGCGATGAACGACGCGGGCGGCTACAACGCCGAGAGCATGTGGGGTCCGTCCTCGGATCCGGCGTGGAAGCGCAACGACCCGATGGTCAACATCAATCAGCTGGTGGCCAACAACACCAGGGTCTGGATCTACTGCGGCTCCGGTACGCCGTCGGATCTGGACACCAGCGGTGGCGGCGGCAACATGATGGCCGCGCAGTTCCTCGAGGGACTGACGCTGCGCACCAACGTCAGCTTCAAGGACAACTATGTCGCGGCTGGCGGCACCAACGGTGTGTTCAACTTCCCACAACAGGGCACCCACAGCTGGGGCTACTGGGGTCAGCAGCTCGAGATGATGAAGCCCGATATCCAGCGGGTGCTGGGGGCGCAAGCCAGTGCCTGACAGCCGGGCCTGAGTTCCACCCACAACAGGGAGCCTGCCGTCACCCCCGAACGGCAGGCTCCCTGGCATTTTCGGCGTACGCGCAGAGTGAACGCCGGCAGTCGTGGCCCGGGAACAAAGGGCCTTCTCCCAGGGTTGAGTCGATCTGACTGAACTTTGGAGGGAACATGGCTGAAGCCAAATCAGTGCCGGTGCTGTTTCTGAACGAATCGATCGTGCTGCCGGGAATGGTTGTGCCGATCGAGCTGGACGATGCGGCCCGTGCCGCCGTCGATGCAGCACAGGCCACCGAAACCGGTGAGCTGCTCATCGCTCCCCGACTCGAGGACCGGTACGCCTCGTACGGCGTGCTCGCGTCGATCGTGCAGGTCGGCCGGATCGCCGGCGGTAGTGGGACCGCAGCGGTGGTCCGCGGCACCAAGCGGGCCCACATCGGCGCGGGCGCCAACGGCCACGGCGCCGCGTTGTGGGTCGAGGTGACCCAGGTCGAAGAGGTCGAACCGACGGACGATGTCCGCGCGCTGGCCGCCGAGTACAAGAAGCTGCTGCTGGCGATGCTGCAGCGCCGCGAGGCCTGGCAGATCATCGACTTCGTCAACCAGCTGACCGATCCGTCGGCGTTGGCCGACACGGCCGGCTACGCGTCGTACCTGACACAGGTGCAGAAGCGCCAGCTACTGGAGACCCCCGACGTCGCTGAGCGGCTGAAGCTGCTCATCGAGTGGACCGGCGATCATCTGGCGGAGGTCGAGGTCACCGACAAGATCGCCGACGACGTGCGCGAAGGCATGGAGAAGACGCAGAAGGAGTTCCTGCTGCGTCAGCAACTCGCCGCCATCCGCAAGGAACTGGGCGAAACGGATGACGGCACAGGGTCTTCTGATGACTACCGGTCCAGAATCGAGGCCGCCGACCTGCCGGAGAAGGTCCGCGAAGCCGCGCTGCGCGAGGTCGGCAAGCTGGAACGCTCCAGCGAGCAGAGCCCCGAGGGCGGCTGGATCCGGACCTGGCTGGACACCGTGCTGGACCTCCCGTGGAACGTCACCACCGAGGATTCCACCGACCTGAAGTCGGCAAGGGAGATCCTCGACGCCGACCACCACGGCCTGGAGGACGTGAAGGACCGCATTGTCGAGTACCTGGCGGTTCGCGCCCGGCGCGCACAGCGAGGGATGGCCGTCGTCGGTGGTCGCGGTTCCGGCGCCGTCATGGTGCTGGCCGGTCCCCCCGGCGTCGGTAAGACATCGCTCGGTGAGAGCGTGGCGCGGGCATTGGGCCGCAAGTTCGTTCGCGTCGCCCTCGGTGGCGTGCGCGACGAGGCCGAGATCCGTGGCCACCGTCGCACCTACGTCGGTGCACTGCCCGGCCGGATCGTGCGCGCGATCGGTGAGGCGGGATCGATGAACCCCGTCGTGCTGCTCGATGAGATCGACAAGGTCGGCTCCGACTACCGGGGCGATCCGTCCGCCGCTCTGCTCGAGGTGCTGGACCCGGCGCAGAACCACACGTTCCGCGACCACTACCTCGAGCTGGACCTCGACTTGTCGGACGTCGTGTTCCTGGCCACGGCCAACGTGATCGAGAACATCCCGTCGGCGCTGCTGGACCGCATGGAGCTGATCCAGATCGACGGTTACACCGAGGACGACAAGGTCGCCATCGCACGGGACTTCTTGCTGCCCCGGCAGCGCGAGCGTGCGGCGCTGACCGAAGCCGAGGTGACGGTGACCGAGGACGCGCTGCGCAAAATCGCGGCCGACTACACCCGCGAGCCGGGTGTGCGGCAGTTCGAGCGACTGCTGGCCAAGGCGTTGCGCAAGGCGACAACGAAATTGGCGGCGGATCCCGCGGTACTGACGATCGACGAGCCCGATCTCGTTGACTACCTGGGCCGTCCACGATTCCTGCCGGAATCCGCGGAACGCACGGCGGTGCCGGGTGTGGCGACCGGGTTGGCGGTCACGGGTCTGGGCGGCGACGTGCTGTACATCGAAGCCGGGGCGACCGATGGCGAGGCCGGGCTGCAGCTGACCGGTCAGCTCGGTGACGTGATGAAGGAGTCCGCGCAGATCGCGCTGTCCTATGTGCGGGCCCACGCCGAGCAGCTGGGCGTCGACCCGAAGTCGCTGGATCGCCGGATCCACGTGCACGTGCCCGCGGGCGCGGTGCCCAAGGATGGTCCGTCGGCCGGCGTGACGATGGTGACGGCGCTGGTGTCGATGGCAACCGGTCGCCAGGTCCGCTCCGATGTCGGCATGACGGGCGAGGTGACGCTCAATGGCCGCGTGCTGCCGATCGGCGGCGTGAAGCAGAAGCTGTTGGCGGCGCAACGGGCTGGACTGTCAACGGTTTTCATCCCCCAGCGCAACGAAGCCGATCTGGACGACGTCCCGGCCGACGTGCTCGAGTCGCTGGAGGTCAAGCCGATGGTCGACGTCGCCGACATCATCGCGCAGGCGTTGGTGCCAGTCGAGGAAACGGTGTCGGTGGCGGCCTGACACCGCGTGTAACGCCATGGCGCGAATTCCGCCCGAATCGCGCCATGGCGTTACGGTCGTCGCATGGCGTACGACGAAGACCTGGCTCACCGCGTTCGCGAGCTTGTCGCAGGCGAGCGAGGTGTCGAGGAGAAGCAGATGTTCGGCGGGCTGGCATTCCTCGTCGGCGGCAACATGTCGGTGTGCGTCAGCGGTCAGGGCGGGCTGATGGTCCGGGTGCCGCGCGACGAGACGGACCAGCTGCTGGCGCGCGAACACGTCGAGCCGATGATCATGGCCGGCCGCGAAACCCGCGGCTGGTTGCGGGTATCCGTGGAGGGCGTCAAGACCAAGCGGCAGCTGCAGAGTTGGGTGAGCCGCGGGGTCGAGTACGCGAAGAGTTTCCCCGCAAAATAGCCGGGTACGCCAGCCGATGTGACCTCGGCGTCGACCAAAAACCTGGTGCAGGGTCTGCTCGCGCAGGCCGGCACAACCTACTCCGAAGAGGCCGGCATCCGGCTGCGAGACAAGCCCATGCCGCTGTTCCAGCTGCTCACGCTATGCATGCTGGCGAGCAAGCCCATCGACGCGGCCATCGCCACGCAGGCCGCCCGCGAGGTGTTCAAGAGCGGACTGCGAACCCCGAAAGCCGTTCGGGAGGCCGACCGTTCCACGATGATCGCGGCCTTCGGGCGTGCGCACTACGTGCGGTACGACGAAAGCTCGGCGACGCGGCTGGCCGACATCGCAACGGCCGTCGCTGACCGATACGGAGACGACCTGCGCTCACTCGCCGACCAAAGCCGGCGCGAGGTCACCGCCGCCAAGCGACTGTTGAAGCAATTCAAGGGAATTGGTGATACGGGGGCCGACATCTTCATGCGCGAAATACAGGACCACTGGACCTGGGTTCGTCCGTACTTCGACGACCGCGCCCTGGCCGCCGCCAAGAAATTAGGTCTCCCGGGCCGCAAAGACGACCTCAGCGCCCTGGCACCACGTTCCAACGCCAGGCTCGCCGCGGCGCTGGTGCGGGTTTCGCTCGATGACGACCTCCGGCACAAAGTGCTGCAGGCGACGTGATCCGCATCGGCACGTCCGGGTGGTCCTACGACCACTGGGCCGGCGTCCTGTATCCACCCAAGCTGCCGGTGGCCAAGCGGTTGGCGACGTACGTCGAGGAATTCGACACCGTCGAGCTCAACGCCAGTTTCTACCGGTGGCCGAAGGACGCGACCTTCGAGGGCTGGCGGCAGCGGCTGCCCGACGGTTTCACGATGTCGGTCAAGGCGCAGCGCGGACTCACGCACTACCGCAGGCTGCGCCAGCCGGAACCGTGGGTGGAGCGGTTCGAGCGGTGTTGGAAAGCGCTCGGTGACAGGCGTGAGGCGCTGCTCGTTCAGGTGCATCCCGAGCTCGAACGCGACGACGAGCGGCTAGCGCACTTCTTGAACCTGATGCCGGACTGGATTCCGGTGGCCATGGAGTTGCGGCATCCCTCCTGGGAGAACGAGGCCGTCTACGCGCTGCTCGAACAACACGGCGCCGCGTACGTGGTGATGAGCGGTCCCGGCCTGGCGTGTGTCCCCCGGGCGACCGGCTCTCTCGTGTACATACGCATGCACGGACCGCCGCAGGACTCGATCTATGCGGGCTCCTACACCGACGACGAGCTGCGCGAATGGGCCGACAGGATCGCCGGCTGGCACCAGGAGGGACGACGGGTGGTGGTCTACTTCAACAACGACCTGGGCGGACACGCCATCCGCAATGCGCGAAAGCTCAAAGATTTGTTGGCCTGATCCACCACGCCTTGTCGCGAGTAAGCTCAGGTGGCATGACAACGTCGTCAACATTCGCCATCGTGGGCGGCGGCCTCGCCGGAGCAAAGGCCGCAGAAGCATTGCGTGACAAGGATTTCGATGGGCATATCGTGCTTTTCGCCGCAGAGGAGCACCTGCCGTACGAACGTCCGCCGCTGTCGAAGGAATTTCTCCTTGGCAAGAAGCAGTTCGGCGAATTCACCGCCGCGTCGTCGGCGTGGTACCGCGACCACCACGTCGAGCTGCAACTCGGCACCGAGGTGTCCGCGATCGACCCCGATGGCCACACCGTGTCCCTGCCCGACGGTGCCACCGTGGGCTACGACAAGCTTCTGCTGGCCACCGGGTCCAGTCCGCGGCGGCCACCGATTCCGGGCGCCGACGCCCAGGGTGTGCACTACTTACGCACTATCGACGATGCCCAGGCACTGAACTCCGTTCTGGCAGAGGGTGCTTCGCTGGCGATCGTCGGTGCGGGATGGATCGGCCTCGAAGTCGCCGCAGGTGCCCGCGATCGAGGCGCAGCAGTCACCGTCGTCGAAACCGCAGAGGTGCCGTTGATGGGCGCTCTCGGGCGCGAGGCCGGTGAGGTATTCGCCGCGATGCACCGCGACCACGGCGTGGATCTGCGACTCGGCACCACTGTCGACGAAATCACCACCGCCGGCGGCAAGGCAACGGGGCTCAAGCTGGGCGACGGTTCCACCGTCGCCGCCGATGCGGTGCTGGTCGCGGTCGGCGCGACCGCCAACATCGGCCTGGCCGAGCGGGCGGGCCTGGCCACCGGGAACGGCGGCGTTCTCGTGGATGCGGCTTTGCGCACCAGCAATCCGGACATCTTCGCTGTCGGCGATATCGCTGCCGCCGAGCATCCGGTGTTCGGTACTCGCATCCGCACCGAGCATTGGGCGAACGCGCTCAAACAGCCCGCCGTCGCGGCCGCGGGCATGCTCGGAAAGGCGCAGGAGTACGCCGAACTGCCCTATTTCTTCACCGACCAGTACGACCTGGGTATGGAATACGTGGGGCATGCGCCCGACTACGATCGGGTGCTGTTCCGCGGCGATGTGGCAGGCCGCGAATTCACGGCGTACTGGCTCGATGACGCGAACCGGGTGCTGGCGGGGATGAACGTCAACATCTGGGAAGGGCTCGATGACATCAAATCGCTGGTCCGGTCGCGGGAACCGGTCGACCCGGAAAAGCTTGTCGGCGCATAGGTGAACGTCCGCACACTTTCGGCGGCGCTGGCGGCCGTGGCGACGCTTTCCGCGGGTTGCTCGGGAGAAACCGTTACCGACACCGACGAATCACCCACGGCGGCTCCTGCCGGCACGCCATCACCATCGACCCCACCGCCGAGCAACGCGCACTTGGCGAATGCATTCGATTACGTCGCCTACCCGCCCGCCGGAACGAGCTATTACTTCACCTCCCCCAGCGGAAACTGGGTGTGCGCCATCATTCCGCGGGACAAGGTCGGATGTCAGTCCGCCGTGAACTGGCCATCCGCCATCGGCATCGCCGGCGCACCGGACTCGGTGCCCGGCACTGACGGCGACGCCGCGACACCGAACGCACTTGTCATCCCACGCGACGGCGACGCACAGTTCGTTGCGCTGGAAGAACCGGAATTCGCGCTCGATCCCGGACCCGCGAAAGTCCTGCCGTTCAACAGAATCCTGGCCGCGGCCGGATTCCGCTGCAACGTACAGAAGGCGGCGGGTGTCTCATGTCTGAGCGAGTTCAGCGAAAAGGGCTTCACGTTCTCCGCTGACGGATTCGTGCCGCAGTACACCGACGTGCCCGTGGCGGCTCCGTAACCTCACACCAGCGTCGCGGTGCCGTCCTGGTTGACCTGAACCTTGGCCCCGGCGATGTCCTCTCGGACCGTCACGTCGACATCCTCGGGGATCACGGCGAGCGCACGCGCATCGTCGGGGGTGCGCACAGCGAGGAAGGCCTTCTCCGGCGATCCATCTCTGTCGAACGGAGTCGTCCACGATTCGACGGTGCCCACACCCGACCACTCGACGACGGCCTCGCGCGTGGGTTCGCGGTCGACGGCCTCTTGTACGTCTTCCCAACGGAATTCGTGGGTCGGCGGCTCCGTCCCGTACACGCCGAAGCTGTGCTTGGTGAGGTAGCCGCCGTTGGCGGTGATCAGGCCGCGCTGGCCGGGGTCGGCGACCAGGTGTTCGGCCATGGTGGCGATCGAATGCGTCACGTAGTTGTTCCACGGCCCGCCCGCGAAAGTGAGCCCGCCCGTCACGGTCAGGGGCCGGGACGAGTCACCGCTCGGCAGGCCGAGTTCGTTCGCCGCCACCTGCACCGCGGACGGGAAGCACGAGTAGAGGTCGATCAGCGCCATGTCGTCGATACCGGCACCGGCCAGCTCCAGCGCGCGGTTGCCCGCGATGCGGATGGCCGGTGACGTGTGGAACTCGGCGCGATTGCCGATCGCGTAGGTGTCGTGGGCGTCGGTACCCGCGTACGGGAATACCCAACGGTCGCGCGGGATCTGCAGGTGGGTGGCCTTCTCGACCGACGTCAGCACCAGCGCCGCACCTTGGTCCACCATGTTGTTCGAGTTCATCAGCTTGGTGTACGGCCAGCTGACCATCCGGTTGCTCGGACTGGGTTCGGCGATCTCGTCACCTGAAAGCGCCTCCCGGCTCCACGCATACGGATTCGTCGCGGCCACCGCGCTGAACTGCGACCAGAGTTCGCCGATCCGACGACGGTGCTCGTCGGAGGATTCACCCGCCGCGATTCGCAGCGCCTGCTCGAACATCGGATAGACGAAGGCGGGCCGGTCCAGCTTGATCCGGAGGTCCGAGGGGCCGGCGAGCTCGATGCCCTCGTCGGAACCTTCGGCGACCGGCACGGAGTCGTCCTGGCTCGTCCAGTTGAGCTTGTGCCCAGCCTTGCGAACTCGGGAACGGGTGCGCCACGTCTCGGCCCCCGCGATGAGCACAATTTCCGAGCGGCCGGCCTGAATGTCCAGGCACGCCTTGTTGACCAGTGTCTGCGGCACGTTGCCGCCGATGCCGGTGTACCGCGTCGCGGCACCCTCGGCCCGAATACGCTGTGCCAGAAGAAGTCCCGGATCACGGTAGCGCCAGGAGAGTAGGTTGACCACGCGCACGGCGTCGACGGACTCCAGCACGCGTGGGTCGGCGGCGGCGCGGGCGGCCGCCTCCATCAGGTCGACGGGTTCGACTTCGGGGTTTTCGTCGTGCTGGTTGACCTGGCCATAGCCGATCAACACCGGCGTCCGCGGGTCCATCATGGGCTCCCTTGTCGAGTGAAAAGCACACCGTCGGCAACGAGCCGATCGGTGTCCTCGGCGCTCAATCCGAGCACCTCCTGGCAGATCTGGCGGGTGTGCTCCCCCGGCATCGGGGCGGGCCGGAGTTCTGCGGTGGGAATGCCGGTGTACGGCGCGGGTCCCGTCTCGCTGAGCATCGGCGCATCGAACAACGGATGCGCCATTTCGACGTAGAGCCGCCGGAACGCCACCTGCGCATCGGTGGGTATGTCCACCGCCCGGTTCATCGGTGCCGCGGGAATACCTGCGGCTTGCAGGATCTCGGCGACCTCCACCTTGTCCTGGGCATGCGTCCACTCCGACACCGCAGTGATGAATGTGGCCCGCTCGTCGGGAAGTTCACGGCCGATGACCGTCGAGAGCGCCGCACGGTCGGCCTGCGACCGAACAGAGATGACACACCATTCGTCGTCGCCCTCGCACGGATAGACGCCGTGGATTGCCTCGTCCTCGGTCACCGACACCCCCGCCGTCCGTGCCGCCTCGGCGACGTATGCGGTGGCGAGCTGGTTGACGGCCGCCTCGGCCTGCGGAATATGCACGTGCGCACCGGTTCCGGAGTGCTCGCGACGAATCAGGGCGGCCAGAGCCGCGACCGCGGTGAGCCTGGCGGCGACATGGTCGGGGAAGATGGTGGTCGCGTCGTAGAAGCTGTCGGGTTCGGCGTCTTGGGAGGTCCAGAGCCAGGTGACACCCGTCGCCGCACGCACCAGCGGGCCGTAGCCCATGCGGTCGCTCCACGGACCGGTCGCCCCGTATGCACTGCTTTCGGCCAGCACGATGCGTGGATTGACGGCTCGCAGCTGTTCATACGAAAAGCCCAGCGAATCAAGTGTTCCGGGCTTGAAGTTCGCGAAGACGGCGTCCGATTCCGCAACCAGACGGCGAAAGAGCTCGGCCCCTTCGGGATGCCGCAGGTCGAGGCCGAGACTCTGTTCGTTCCGGTGCGTCAACGCCCACGACCGGCTCATCGTCATCCCCGGCGCCGTCTGCCGAAGACCGTCGGGATAGGCGGCGCTTTCGACCTTGATCACCTCGGCACCCAGGTCGGCGAAAAGCCGGCCCAGCTCGCCGCCCGCGACGATCACCCCGAGGTCGAGTATGCGCAGGCCGTCGAACGGGCGGCACACGTCGGCGTCGCGGGCCTCGACGGCCAATGGGCCTGCCGCCCAATCGGGATCGTCGGCCCCTGCCTTGGGCGCGCGGCGCGCCACCCCGGCGTGGTGCCCGTCGACGACGACGGGGCCCACGGGAACCGTCACCCTCACGTCATCGGAGATCGCGAGTTCGGTCAACGCCCCGACGGCGCGAAAGTGCTCCGATGTCAGGGTTTCAGCCGCTGTGAGGACCGCGGCCACCGGCACTCCCCGCGCTTGTCCACCGGCAACCAGCGTGTCCATCGTCTGCGACGCGAACAGTTCGGCGATCGCGGCGTTGAGTTCGCGCGAAGCGGCGTAGCGGGCCGCGATGGTGTCGAAGTCGGGATCGGCGAACTGCTCGGGTTCGCCCAGCCAGCCACGCATTCCGCGCCATTGGCGTGCCGACAGCAGGCAGATGCGAACGTGGCCGTCCTTGCACGCGAAGATCGGGTAGATGTGCTGATTGCGCGGTCGGCCCCGCCACAGTTCACCGGCGGACTTGAGGCCGACGGCAGCCTGGCCCTCCGATCCGAACGGCGGATCGAGCGACTGCAGCACCCCCTCGAACCGCGAGAAGTCGATGTAATCGCCCCTGCCGTCACGCAATCGGCGGTAGAAGGCGGCCAGCGCTGCCCAGGCAGCCTGCACCGCGGCCGTCCCCGACGCCAGGCCCTCGGGCGGCAGCACCGGCCTGCCCGTCGTCGGCCCTGTCCGTGAAAGAGCGGTCGACATCGCATACAGCACAGCGTCGGTCGCCTGCCGCGAACTGTATGGACCGGTGGCGCCGAAGTCGGTGACCGACAACGTCACCAGGTGTCCGAACTGTTCGGCCAGCGCGGCGGCCGATGTTCCGAACGCCGCCGCCGTTCCCGTGCTTCCGCTGTCCACCACGATGTCGGCGGTACCGGCCAACTCGACGAGTCGCCTCCGACCGTCGGCGCTGTCCGGGCCGAGCACCGCGCTGCGTTTGTTCGCGTTGTTCATCGCGAACGCGATACTTTCGCCTGCGATGGAGGGCAACGCGCGACGGGCCGCGGTTCCGTCGCGAAGTTCGATCTTCAAGACGTCAGCGCCCAGGTCCGCAAACAGCCGGCCGACCCCATCGGAAGACGCGCCGCCCAAGTCCAACACACGCACTGACGCGAGCAATCCACCGCTCATCGGGCCAGCAGCCGTTCGACCCAGTCGAGATGGGAGTCGGTCGTGGTGGCGACATAGATCAGGTCGACAAAAGCATCGGGATAACCGTTGTCGGCCAGCACCCCCACGGCATCCGCCACCGACTCCAGGGCCGTGTCCTCGGCGACGTTGATCCGGACACAGGCGTGGATCGCCGACGGATCACGTCCGGCGGCGCGGGCCGCGTCGTCGATCTTTCTCCGCTGCCAGGCCAGCATGTCGAGGTTCACCCCGCCCGGCACTTGAACCACCGCCATCCAGCCGTCGGCACGCTCACCCACCCGCTTGAGTCCGGCTGACCTGAACGCACCCAGGTAGATCGGGGGTCGCGGTTGTTGTACCGGTTTGAGGTTCACCCACGATGCCGGGATGGACCAGCGTTCCCCTTGGTAGGCAACGGGACTGGTTGTCCACAGTTGCTCCAGCGCGTCCAGCAGTTCGTCGAGTTGAGCACCGCGACGGCGAAACGGTGCACCTGCGGCCTGGTACTCCTCGGGTGACCAGCCGATGCCGAAGCCGGGCATCAGGCGTCCGCCGCTGACCACGTCCAGACTGGTGAGTTGCCGGGCCAGCTGCACCGGCGGGTACCACGGGGCCACCAACACGCTGGCCCCCAGGCGGGCTCGGGTCGTCGCGGTCGCGGCCACCGCCAACGCGATGAACGGGTCGATCCCGGTGCGGAACTGCACGGGGATGGTGTCCTTGCCCGCGTATCCGACGGTCGGTTGCACCGCGGCCAGCAGCCGGTCGCCTACCCAGAGGCTGTCGGCGCCGAGTTCCTCGGCCGTCGAGGCGAAGCGGGCCAGCTCGGCGTAGGCCGCCTCCCCGAATTGCGGCACCGCGAATCCCAGCACGACCGACAGGGTAATGCGTGCATTCGCGACTACTCGTTGTCGCCTCCGGTCGACGAGGTCGCATCGAGGTTCGACTGCCCGGCCAGCCCGCGCGCGTCGGGCCACACCCAGTCGCGCACCTCCGGCAGATCATCGCCGTGCTCACGGGTGTATTCGCGGGCGGTGATCCGCATGTCGACCATTCGCTGACGCAGCGTCGCACACCGCGACTGCAGGGATGGCACGCGGTCGATCACGTCCATCACCAGGTGGAACCGATCGAGGTCGTTGAGCATGACCATGTCGAAGGGGGTCGTGGTTGTCCCTTCTTCCTTGTAGCCGCGCACATGCACGTTGTTCGCGCCGTCACGGCGATAGATGAGCCGGTGGATCAGCCACGGATAACCGTGATAGGCGAAAATCACCGGCTTGTCCCGAGTGAAGATCCCGTCGAATGCGCGGTTGGACAGACCATGCGGGTGCTCGGTGTCGTCCTGCAGGCGCATCAGGTCAACGACGTTGACGAAGCGCACCTTCAGGTCCGGCAGGTGTTGTCTGAGAATGTCGACCGCCGCGAGACCCTCGAGCGTCGGCACGTCGCCGGCGGTCGCGATCACGACGTCGGGGTCCGTGCCGAGTTCCTCTGTGCCCGCCCATTCCCAGATGCCCAGTCCCCTGGTGCAGTGCGCGATCGCCTCGTCCATGGTGAGGAAGTTGGGGTGGGGCTGCTTGCCCGCCACCACCACATTGACATACTGCCGGGAACGCAGGCAGTGGTCGTAGGTGGACAACAGGGTGTTCGCGTCCGGCGGCAGGTACACCCGCACTATCTCGGCTTTCTTGTTGACCACGTGGTCGATGAAGCCGGGGTCCTGATGACTGAAGCCGTTGTGGTCCTGTCGCCAAACATGGCTCGACAGAAGGTAATTCAGGCTCGCGATGGGCCGGCGCCAGGGTATGTGGTTGGTGACCTTGAGCCACTTCGCGTGCTGGTTGACCATCGAATCGACGATGTGGATGAAGGCTTCGTAGCAGTTGAACAGACCGTGTCGGCCGGTCAGCAGGTATCCCTCGAGCCAGCCCTGGCACTGGTGTTCGGACAACATCTCGACGACGCGTCCGGCGCGGGCGAGATGCTCGTCCACCTCCGGACCGACGAAGTCGGCGTTCCACTGTTTGGCGGTCGTATCGAATACGGCCTGGAGACGGTTCGACGCGGTCTCATCGGGGCCGAAGATCCGGAAGTTGTCAGGGTTCAGCCGAATCACTTCCGTCAGCCACTCACCGAGCACCTTGGTCGCCTCGGCGATGGTCGCACCGGGGGCCGGCACGTCCACGCTGAACTTCCGGAAGTCAGGAAGTCGCAGATCCTTCAACAACATTCCACCGTTGGCGTGTGGATTGTCACTCATTCGCAGCGTGCCTGCGGGCGCGAGTTCGGCGATGGCGGAACGGAGTTTGCCGTCCTCGTCGAACAGCTCATCGGGCCGGTACGAACCCAACCAGTCGGCGAGCACCTGCAGATGCTCGGGAGTGTCGCGGGCGCTGGCCAAGGGAACCTGGTGTGCGCGCCAGGATCCCGTGGTCTTCTTTCCGTCGATGTAGTCGGGTCCCGTCCACCCCTTGGGTGTGCGGAAGACGATCATCGGCCACGCCGGCCGCCGCTCGTCACGCTGAGAAGCCTTGGCCTTGATGTCCGAGATCTCGTTGAGCACCTCGTCGAGCAACGACGCGAACCGCCGGTGAACGTCGGCGATGTCGTCGTCCTCGGTCGCCTCGAAGAAGTACGGATGGTGCCCGTAGCCGATCATCAGGCTACGAAGTTCGTCCTGAGATATGCGGGCCAGAACCGTCGGATTCGCAATCTTGTACCCGTTGAGATGCAGGATCGGCAGCACCACACCGTCTTTGGCGGGGTTGACGAACTTGTTCGAATGCCAACTCGTCGCCAGGGCCCCGGTCTCGGCCTCACCGTCCCCGACGACGGCGGCGACCAGCAGATCCGGGTTGTCGAACGCCGCGCCATAGGCGTGCGACAGCGCATACCCGAGTTCCCCACCCTCGTGGATTGAGCCCGGCGTTTCAGGTGCGACGTGCGACGGGATGCCGCCGGGGAAGGAGAACTGGCGGAACAACCGCCGAATGCCCTCGGTGTCCTGCGTGATATCGGAGTACACCTCCGAGTAGGTGCCGTCGAGGTAGGCGTTGGCAACCAGTCCGGGGCCGCCGTGACCGGGCCCGGTGACGTACAGGGTCGACTGCTCGCGCTCCTTGATGACCCTGTTGAGATGCGCGTACAAGAAGTTCAGACCCGGCGTGGTCCCCCAGTGGCCGAGCAGACGGGGTTTGACGTCGTCGCGGGACAGCGATGTTTTCAGCAGCGGGTTGGCCAGCAGATAGATCTGGCCTACAGACAGGTAGTTGGCAGCACGCCACCAACCGTCGATTTGGGCGAGCATCTCGTCGCTCAGCGAATGCAGTTCAGCGGAATGCCAGTTGTGCGCCAGCGTGGTCATCGCACGGTCCTCCTGTGGCGTAGCGGTCGGTTTCCAATACCCATCAAACGCCTGCAGATCACGGTGTGCCCGACGAGCGAGACTTGTTCACCGCCCGGCTACCAACACTCCCGCGCGGATGTCCTCCATAGTCAGGAGTCTTGCTGTCTCAGCAGGCACACAGCGAATACCGGTAGAATCGCCCATCGTGTCCGATCAAGCCGTGGTAGCCGAGCAGCCGCACCCGCTGATCGAACAGTTGTCCGCGATTCATCATTTTCGGATCTACGCGGACATCGCCGTGGTAGTCGTGGTGCTCGCACTCACCAACCTGATAGCGCATTTCACCACCCCGTGGGCCAGCATCGCGACGGTGCCCGCGGCCGCCGTCGGACTGCTGCTACTTGTGCGGTCCCGCGGTCTGAGGTGGACCGAGCTGGGCCTGGGCAGGGAACACTGGAAAACAGGCGCGGGTTATGCGCTGGCCGCTGTCGCGCTGGTGCTCTCGGTGATCGCGATCGGCGCACTGCTGCCGTGGACGCGGCCGATGTTCATGAACAACAACTACGCGACGATCTCGGGCGCGTTGATCGCATCGATGATCATCATTCCGCTACAGACGGTCATCCCCGAAGAGTTGGCGTTTCGCGGCGTACTGCACGGCGCACTGGACCGCGCCTGGGGCTGGCGCGGCGTCGCCGCGGCCGGCTCACTGCTCTTCGGCCTGTGGCACATCGCGACCTCATTCGGTTTGACCAGCAGTAACGTTGGCTTCACGCGCCTGTTCGGCGGCGGCGTGCTGGGTACGGTCGCCGGCGTGATTCTCGCGGTGGCGGCGACCGCCTTCGCCGGGTTCGTGTTCACCTGGCTGCGGCGGCGCAGTGGAAGCCTGATCGCGCCGATCGCTTTGCACTGGTCGCTCAACGGTTTGGGCGCGCTCGCCGCCGCTCTGGTGTGGCATCTGTCGACCTGACTGACGGCTCGCTGGTCAGCGATTAACCTTTCTGCGCCGTGCCCTGAACTCGCGGTTCTTGAGCTTGTTGCCGCACGCGGACATCTCGCACCAGGTGCCACCGTGGTTGCGGGATCTGTCGTAGAACGCCCACCGGCATTCGTCGTTCGCACAGACCTTCAGGCGTGCCCAACTGCCGTCGAGCTGTGCGTCGCGGATGATCAACACCAGGCCGACCAGGCGCTCGGCCACGGAATCGCCGACGGCGGCGAGTCGTACCAGCCCGTCGGCATCGAACTCCGCGCGAGCGGCACCGCCGGCGGCCACCGCACGAAGTGGCGCAAGCGCCGCTTCGGCCGGCGAGGGCCCATCGCCATTGCGTATCAACAGGGCGCGCAGCGCCTCACGGACATCGCGCAGCAGCTGTAGATCCGCGTCATCGAGGGCAGCGTCGGATGCCATCAGCTCGTTGTCGATCAACCATGGCCGGGCATCGTCGAGATCGGCGAGGCGGTCCGGCCCCGAAGGCAGCTCAACAGTGTTGACCAGCGCCTGAACACGGAGCAGCGGTCCGGGCGCCGGCTTGGACTCCACGTCGGCGAGCCACCGCGTCGGATCGGCATCCACGATTCCACAGTATGCCTGCATGACCGGTATATCAACTTGACCGGTCATGCATGACCGTTGTAACGTGTTAGACAGTCACAACGAAAGCGAATGCCGCAAACCGGCGAAGAGGTAGATATCCATGGCTGACAACAAGATTCCAGCCGATGTTGTTTCCAGTTCCTCCGACGTCCTGCCCGCCAGAGAGGCCGAGGCGCTTCCACGGCCGTCGCTGTGGTCACGGTTGACTGCGCGACTGAGGGCCGACCGGTACGACCGGCTTCTTGCCGTCGGTGTGCCCGCACCCGAGGGCAGCGCGCTCGCGGCGCACGAGGCGCGTCTGACGTCGACCGCCGAGCGAGAGGCAATCGCACGGTCGCTGCGTGCGACGGTCGCCGATGCCCGCGGCCGCGGTCCCCTGCTCACGTCCCGGGTGCCACTGCACGTGCCCAACATCGCCGCGGCCGAGGACGTGATCGACGCGATCACATTGCGATTGCATTCACCGCGGCCGGTGAGCGCGCGCGGGATGGCGCGGTTGCGCCAGATCCTGGGCGACGGGGCGGGGCCGCTCTATCGCTACGGGCGCGGCGATCTGCGGGGCCGGCTCGGCGCTGCCCTCGCCGCGCTCTAAACCACCAATACCGCGGCGCCCGAAATATGGCCCGCGCCTAGATCGGCAAGCGCATCGGCGGCCTTCTCCAGCGGGTACCGCGGTGTCGTCACCTCGAGGTGATGACGGCCGGCGAACGCGAGAAATTCGCGGGCGTCGGCGCGGGTGTTCGAGGCCACCGACCGCAACTGGCGTTCCTGGAAAAGATGGCGCTGATAGTTCAGCGCAGGAATGTCGGACAGGTGAATACCGGCGACGGCCAGCGTGCCGCCGCGATCGAGCGCCTCGAGAGCCGGCAACACCAGATCACCCACCGGCGCAAAGAGAATCGCGGAGTCCAGCGCCACCGGCGGACGGTCGGCGGCGCCCTGTACAGACGCGGCGCCCAGTGCCAGTGCCAGTTCCTTCGCCTTCTCGCCGCGGGTCATCACATGCACCTCGGCGCCCTGTGCGAGCGCCACCTGCGCGGTCAGGTGTGCGCTTCCACCGAACCCGTATATGCCCAGCCTCCCGCCTTCAGGCAGTTCGGCGCGCAGCAGGGCGCGATAGCCGATGATGCCCGCGCACAGCAGCGGCGCCAGTTCGGCATCGGAATATCGGTCTGGGAGCGGATGGGCGTAAGCGGCTGGGACAGTTGCGAATTCGGCGTATCCCCCGTCGGCGTCCCATCCCGTGTACCGAGACTCCGGACATAAGTTTTCGTTACCGCTCTGACAGAATTTGCATCGGCCACACGTGTGCCGCAGCCACGCGATACCGACTCGATCACCGACCGCGAACTCGCCGCCAGCTGTTCCCGGACCGACTTCGACGACTTCGGCGACGACCTCGTGGCCCGGAATCACCCCGACGCGATGCACCGGCAGGTCGCCCTCGGCGACGTGAAGATCGGTGCGGCACACGCCACATGCCCGCACGGCGACGAGGAGCTCGCCCGGCGCGGGCCGCGGCACATCGGCGGTGACTTTCTGCAACGGTCGACTGCTCATCGGGCCCGGCCGCTGAACTCGCCATGCCTTCATCGTTGGGGTGCCCATCACCCCATGGTGACGCTACGTCTTTTTCTGCACCAGACCGACGAGCCAAAGCAGAATGACCGATCCGAGGATCGCGGTGAAGAAGGTGAACCACCAACCGCCCTCTGCGGTGTCGAACCAGAAGCTCAGGAGGAAGCCGCCGATCAAGGCGCCGATGATACCGACGATGATGTTCATCAGAATGCCGGATCCGCGGCCCTTCACGATCTTTCCGGCGATCCAGCCCGCGAGTGCGCCGATGATGATGTAACCGATCCAGCCGACGCTGGTCAGCGTCGTCGACCGCTCTGCGAGGAACTCAGTAGCCGCAATGATGTCCATCAGGATCTCCCAACTATCGCTGGCCGTGGCTCAGCGCAACCGCTGGGCCACCTCGAGATATACCGCACGCCGGTAACGATTTGACGGCCACCGCGGTCAAGATCAGCAGTCGTCAACTGAACGTACTGAAGCGGTGGAATGTCAGATTCCGGCGCACACCGACACGAAGGGAATAGGCGCGCAGATTCCCACCGAGAAGTACGGCGTTATATCGCCGTTCCAGGCCGGCGGTGGTGGCGGAGGAGGCGGGGGCGGGGGCGGCGGAAGTGGAGCGGCGATGCAGGTGTTCGAGGGTGGGTCGAAAACAGTTCCTACTCCGCACTCAATTGCGCTTCCCACCGCTGGCGACATCAACGAGATACAGGTGAGCGCCGCAAGAGCCACCGCCACTCTGGCCGTCACGCGACAAATCAGGTTCAGCATGGAGGCTCCCTCACCCATCCCCGACCTCAGCTGTACTCCCGATCGTAGGCCGCCCGGCGCATCAAGTCACCAAAATTGACGACCGCGAAGGTCGATGGCCGGTTTCCGTTCGGCCTGCGGACGCTCATGGTGGTTCTGACCACTTCGCGATCGAACGCCGATGCTTGATCGCCGGGCGCAGCAGACGCGTTGTGCCTGCGTGGCACCCAGTCCTGACCTGTCAGCCGGGCGGCAACATCCCCGGCGCGGCCTCCGGCGCCACCGGCACGGGGACTCCGACGCCCGGGGGCGCAGGCGGCGGAGGCGGAGCGTTCGGGTCGGCCGGCGGCGGAGGCGGTGCATTGGGATCGGCCGGCGGCGGAGGCGGAGCGTTCGGATCGGCCGGCGGCGGAGGCGCAGCGACCGGCGGGGCGTAGGGCCGGATCGAGTTCGCCAGTGTGACAGCCTCATCCTTCGGGATCGGGTTGGTGTCGGTTCCGAGCCAGACGACGAACCAGCGTTGCGGGGTGCGCTGACCGCGCGGGGTGCCGGGTTCGACCGGCTCACCAACCACGCCGGCCCAGATCTGCCCGGTGGGCTTGTTGGCGTCGGTGAACTTCACCTCGTAGTAGGAGGCGACGCCGGGCATACCGTTGGCGTCGAGCGGAACCGTCTCCTGGTTCATCCGGGTGCCGGGGAAGGGCATGAAGAACTCGCCCATATCCGATGCCAGGCGCTGGGCCGCCTTCGTGTTGTCGGTCTCGGCGCCGGCGAACAACTTCAGATCGAGCCGTCCGAGCAGCACGCTCGTATCGTTCGGCGGCTCCGCTCCCTCAGGTGCGATCTTCGTCAACAACGCTTGGCCGTAGGACAGCTGAGTGGAGTCCGACACCTTCCATCCGGCGGGGACCACGAAGCTCAGGCCGCCCGCCGCATTGT
>JAIEPH010000117.1 GCA_019749805.1 Mycobacteriaceae bacterium
GTGCGCGCACCGGGCGGGGCCGGCGGCAGCGGCGCCCCCACGCCGGGCACATCGGGCGGCAGCCGACCCGGGATCGCGGCGGACGGCACACCCGGCGACGGTTGCGGCCCATGGGCGTTCGGTGCCGAGGTCGCGACGTTGGGTCCCGGATAGTTCGGACCGAACGGGTTGTCACCGAACGGACCGACCGACAGGCCCGCGCACGGCAGCGGGTTGCCGGGCCGCGGCAGCCCGTCGGCGGCCGGGGTGTAGGAGCACGGCGAGCCGGGCGGAACGGCGGGCCCGGGGTTCTCGGGGGTGCCCTCCATCGGTGTCGGCGCCGGCGGCGGGGCGCCGTTGGGGAAGCCCGCGGCGTTGGGGTCGGGGAACCGGAACGCCGGCAGGCCCGCGTTGCGCCAGAACTCCTCGGGGTTGATCCCGCGCTTCTTGAACGCGGCGTCGACGAACGGCTGCAGCACCTGGTAGGGGAGCAGGTTGGCTAGCAGCACCTTGAAGTAGGGCCCAGAGCCCAGGGCCTCGGCGAGCGAGCCGATGAAGCTGCTGACCGTGACGAGCGCGTCGGCCAGTTCGGTCTTGCGTTCGACCAGGATGTCGCTGACCACCCGCAGTTGCTCGAGCACCCGGTTCAGGTTCGGGTTGTCATCGACGAGTCCCTTGACTTGCTGCGACACCGCCGACACTCGCTCGAGCAGCTGGCTCACCGCGTAGTTACGCTCGTTGACCGCGGCCAGCAGGGTCTGAGCGTTGACCAGCAGCGCGTTGATCTGTTCGCCCCGATCTCCCACAATAGTGGCGATGTTTCTGGCGTTGGCCAGTAACTGGCCGATGTCCTCATCGCGCCTACCGATTGTGTCGGAGAACCGGGCGACGCCGTCCAGTGCCGCGTTCAGATGCGGGTAGGTCTGGTCGATGGTCTGCGAAACCACGTTCAGCGACTCCTTGACTTTCTTGGTGTCCCAGCCCGACGCCGCCTTAGTCACGTCGAAGAACGCGTCGTAGATCTGATACGGCGTGGTGGTCTGGCCCAGCGGCAGCATTCCGTTGGCGCGCAACGGATCCGATCCGCGCGGCTCGATTTCGATGTTGCGCCGACCCAGGATGGTGTCGGTACGGATGGCCGCCCGGCTCTCGGTGCCGATCTCAGTGCCGCCCAGCGAGTAGCCGATCACCACGCGGTCGCCGTCGATCGTAAGCGAACGCACCGCACCGACGTCGATGCCGGTGATGCGGACCCTATCACCGGTGTTGATGCCACCGGTGTCAGCGAATTGCGCGTAGTACGTTGGTGTGGCGAACAGCATCGGCACGCTCGCGAAGCTCTGGCCCACGCCGATAATGATGAGCAGCAAGATGATGCCCATCAACCCGTTGCGGATCCGATTCGATCCCTCGAGGACTCTCATTGCGGCGTGCACCTACCCGAGGGCTGGGAGGTCACCTTGACGGTTCGGACCGGACCGCCAGGCTGTAATCCGTTAAGTCTCAATGCGATATCGCAAACATAGAAATTGAAGAAGTCGCCGTACACACCCCCGGCGCGGCCGATGATCTTTAATGCCGACGGCAACCGGACGAGGTAATCGTTGAGCTCGACACGTTGATCGATCAGCGGCTGCTGGATGGCCTCGAGATGACCGACGGTGCTCTGCAGCAGCGGACGATTCTCGTCGAGCAGGTCGGCGAGGGTGCCCGCGGCATCGCTGATGTTGGCCACCGACTCGGCAATCGGGTCGGCGCGGTTGTTCAGGCCGCTGACGAGTTTCTCGAAGTTGTTGATGGTGTCGTCGAACTGCTGCTGGTGCTTGACGGTCGTGTCGAGCACGATGTTGAGGTTTTTGATCACCTCGCCAATGACCTGGTCGCGGTCGGCCAGCGTGGAGGTGAGCGAAGCCGTTTGGTCGAGGATGTCGCTGATGGTGCCGCCCTGGCCCTGAAAGATCGTGACCAGCGATTGCGCGATGCTGTTGACCTTCTCGGGATCCAGTGCCCGAAACAGTGGCCGGAAGCCGCCGATCAGCGCGTCGAGGTCGAGCGCCGGTTCGGTGCGTTCGATCGGAATCGTCGCTCCCGCATCAAGTTTGGTATCGCTGTCACCGCGGAGCAGTTCGAGATATCGGTCGCCGATGAGATTGAGGTAGCGAATCGATGCGGCCGTATCCTGGAAAAGGGGAACTGACCGGTTGATGCTGAAGTCCACTTTGGCTTGGTGCCCTCCGTCGATCAGCGTCACGTTGGAGACTTTGCCGACCTCCACGCCCGATGCCCTGACGAACTGCCCGGCGCGCAGTCCGCTGGCGTTGGAAAAGATCGCCGAGTAGCCGGTGGTGCGGTCGAAGCGCACCTGACCGAACACCACGATGATGATGGCGGTGAACAGCAGCAGCACCAGCGAGAAGGCGCCGAGCTTGATAGCGGTTCCGGTGATTTTCATGGGTTGATCGTGTGCTCCCCTACTTGGCGTCCCCAGATGTAGTCGGTGACAAGCGGCTGGCCGAGTTCGAAGTGGTTGTACGGGGCGATCGAGGCGCCGGTGTCCATCACCAGGAACGGGGCCGGCCACAGATCGCGTTTGATTTCCTGCCAGCACCCCGGGCGGCCTTCGGGGCCACCCTGGGCGTTGACCCGGGGAAGGTTATCCGGATACACGTAGGGGTTCTCGGCGCCCGTGAGGGCGGCCATAACGTTGATCGAGTAGCCGTTGGCGCCTTCGGCGTCGGCGACCTTGCGTTCGACGTTGTGGAAGTTGCGCACAGCGCAGAACAGGGCGGGGCTGTACTCGTTGAGCAGCGCCGAGGACGGCAGCAGATCCTCGACGCCGCGGGTCAGGTAGGGGCCGCCGCGTTCGAAGATGTCGGCGCCGGTGTTGCCGAACCCGACGGCGGCCATCAGCGCCTGGTCGAGGTTGCCCTGCTGCTCGTTGAGCGTGGCGGCGGTGGTGACCGCGTTGTGCAGGCCATCGAAGAGGTCGGGTGCTGCGCTGGTGTACACATCGGCCAGATCGGCTAATCGTTGGGTGTCGTAGCGGATCTGGGGCATCCGGGGATTGAGGTCTGCAAGGATCTCGTTGCCGTCAACGAGTGACTGCCCGAACCGATCACCCAGCCCGTCAAGGGCTTGGGCGGTGGCGGTCAGCGTCTGATTGAGTTTGATGGGGTCGACCTTTTCGGCCAGCGACATCACCGTCTCGAACACGGTGTTGAACTCGGTGGTCACATTGGATGCATCGATGATGTCGGAGCTGGTGATCCGCTGCGGCGAAGGGCGTTTCGGTGAGGTGAACGACACGTATTTGTTGCCGAACACGGTGGTGGCCCTGATGTCGGCTTCCACATTGGCCGGAAGGAAGGGGATGTACTCGGGTGCCACATCGAGGGTGAGTTTGGCTTTGGGCACCCCATCGACACCGACCTCCTCGACGTCGGCGACTCGGCCGATCTGGACCCCGTTGTAGGTCACCTTCGACCCGGGATCGGTCGCCAATCCTGCCCGCGAGGACAGCATCGTGAGCTGTGTTTTCGGGGTCAGCTCACCGCGGAACTGCAGCCACACCAGCGCCACCGCGACCACCACCACCACTAGCAGCACCGACCCCGCCCTCTTGTACGGCGGGGTGCGGGAATCGTTGAGCGGTGCGGTCATGTCGGCACGACCGGACGGTAGACCGATGTGCCCCGCATGCATTCATCGCCGGTCAGCACGTGTGTGTGCTCGCCGCCATCTTCTGCCTGCGTGCTCGGTGTCACCGCATCCTCTTCGGTCAGTAAGGGCCGCTACTATTGGTAGCCGAACTATACGAAGGGTTTCGCTATTGCACAACCGAGTGTGTAAGGTTGAAGTGACTTCGGATGATGTCCAACAATCCAGATAGGAGCATGAGCATGACCAGTGACCGATCTGCCCGACAAGGCGCATCGTCGGCCCTGCACGCCCGACGGGTTCGCTTCGCGCTGCCCTCAGGTACTCATCGCCAGCACTTCGTCAACGGCGACCTGGTGATGAGCCATTTCATCGCAGTGTTGTCGGCGACCTTTCCCGAGGGGGAGGATTTCTTCATCCGATCAGTGCGCACCTATCGTGACCAGGTGAGCGACCCCGCACTCAAAGCGGCGATCAAGGGGTTCATTGCGCAGGAGGCCACCCATCGACACCAGCATCGGCTCCTCAACGAGCGGTTGCAGGCGATGGGCTACCCAACCGAGCGGATCGAGCGTCACATCATCCGGTTGATCAACCTGCTGGAGCACCGCTTCTCAGACAAGATGCGCCTCGCGGTCACGGCTGCGTTCGAGCACTACACGGCGACCCTTGCTGAGATCATTCTGACCAGCGACGAGGCCCAGGAACTGATCGGCGATACCGAGGTCCGTCCCATTCTGCTCTGGCACGCTTTCGAAGAGTCTGAGCACAAGGCCGTTGCTTTCGACGTTTACCGACAGGTCGGCGGAACCGAGCGCACTCGAGTCCGTGCGATGCAGATCGCCTCGCTGATCTTCTTCGCCGAAGTGATCTTCCAGACCAGCTGGTCGATGGCCGGCGACCGCGCGGCTTACAATCCGCTTCGGCTGCTGCGCAGCCTCAACGCCCTGCGCCGTTCACCCATGTTCAGCCGTGAAGCGCGGCAACGCTTCCTGTCCTACAATCGTGGCGGATTCCACCCCAACGACTGGGACAGCACCGATGTCCTCGAACACTGGGCCAAGGAACTCTTCAATCCTGACGGCACCCAACGAGTAGCCAGCGACCAGGCAGTTTGATCACCACAGCTGGAAGGCACGGTGCCGGCCAGTGGGCGCTGGATCGGAAGACGCCGGTTTCGAGGTCGATCGGCACACGCATCGCATGTCCGTGTGCTGATCGACCTCGGGGGACGTTGCGGTTAGAACGTCTTAGACGGGGCGGTATCTCGAATCATAAGGCAAGGTTCCAGCCTCTGGGGGCTGTCCTCACCACGCGTTGGAATAGGGTCAGCGATCTGCCAGGGCGTTTGCGCATGGCGGATAACGACAACATTGAGGCTTCAGGCTTGCTCGATGCGCTTGAGGGCCACCTCGACCAACCACAATCGAAACATATGCGGCGTAGGCGCACGTTCGATCTCGCCGAGTGTGACTTCCAATGTCGAAGCGACCCAAAAGTGGGTGCCAAAAGATGAAAGCACACTCATGGCAGCGGGATCCGAGCTTAGCGAGCTACCTCGTCGCGACATCAGCCCGCAGTGCAATTCGTCCGCTCTTCCACAGCGTTACCACCGAACCAATACGAGCGTGCGGTAATGGACCGAATACTCCGCGCGGCGCTCGTCGCCTCGCGTCCGCGACGCGGAATCAATGTGGAGAAGGTCGAAACCTGCTTCGCGGGGGTGTCGAGTGCGAGGAGATTGGATTGTCGCCCCAGACGTCGACCCAGAGGGTCCACCGGTGCTTTATATCCATGGAGGCGCATTCTCGATGTGCTGTCCGGATACCCGCCGCGGACTTCTGGGCGAACTCTCAGCAGTTGCCGGCCGCCCGATGTTCGCAGTCCGTTATCGCCTGGCCGCCAAATACATTTATGCCGCAGCGGCTGACGATGCCCTGATGTCATACCGGTGGCCAACGGGCAGCGACGATCCCGTCTCGAGCCGACCGGTGGCGGTCGCAGGCGATTCGGCCGGTAGTCAACTGGCGGTAGGGACCATGTTGGGTGCGCTTGCACAGCATCTACCTGTCCCACAGGCGATGCTGCTCATGTCGCCCGTCCTTGATCTGACATGTCGACTTGCAGAAGCGCGGGAAGCGCGCCGCCAGGACCCATTCGCATCGGCCCGGTCGGCGTCGCGGGCACGCAAGCTTTTGGTGGCCGGTGCAGAGTTAGACGATCCACGACTCAACGCGTTGGACGCGCCACTCTCCGGAGCGCTACCGACGCTCATTCGAGCGGGGCGGAATCGAGATGTTGTTGGACGATTCCCGTCTATTCGCCCGCGGAATGCGCGCCGCAGGAGCATCAGTGGAACTGCAGGTATTTCGTGGTCAGATCCATGTATTCCAGGCCCTGTTCCGACTCCTACCCAAGGCGTGCGGCGCCTTGCGGCTAAGCGGCGCATTCCTTGCCGGTGTGGCGGGTTCGCCTCCGCGGGAGTCTGTTGACAAAATGACCTAAGATGTCGAAATATTGTCAGTGGCGCCCCCGCTGTAAACACTACCGAGTAGATCCACCAATGCCCATGAGGTCGAGGAGCAACCAATGGCTAGCAGCCCTCTGCGCGCACCCGTCAAGAAGGCGCGCCAACACCTCTCGTCAGTGATCTTGATTCCCGCACCTGAACGCGTGGATGACCGCCTCCGTCGCTGGAGTAGGCGTTTCCCGGTTCGTCAACTCGCGACGCCGCCCGCCGGAAGTATGTTAAAGCCAGTTCTTGGCGACGCGGGGCTACCACTCGTCGGCCACACCCTCGACTACATCCGGTTCGGATCTAGTCTGGGCCGAGAGCGGTGCCAACGGTTTGGTTCGGTCTCCTGGATGGGGGCTTTCGGCACCAAGATGGTGGTCATCGCCGGCCCCCAAGCAACCCAAGAGGCGCTCACGTCCAACGCAAAGGCTTTCTCGCAAGAAGGCTGGGCTTTTCTCATTGACGCGTTTTTCCACCGCGGGCTGATGCTGATGAGCTTCGAGGAACACCGAATGCATCGGCGAATAATGCAGGAAGCTTTCACGCGTCCACGACTTGCCGGTTACGTCAAGCAAGTAACACCACGCGTCCGCTCGACAGTGTCCACGTGGCCAACCGGGTCATCCGTGCGGATGTACCCGCTTCTGAAGAACATGACGCTCGACATCGCCACGGACGTGTTCATGGGAGGGAGGGGCGAAAACACGAGTGACGCCATCAACCAAGCGTTCGTTGCTACTGTACGCGCGGCCAGTTCGCTTGTCCGTGCACCTCTCCCAGGCACGCGCTTTCGCGCGGGCGTGCGCGGGCGGCAGGTGCTTGAGCAATACTTCGCACACCACCTCCCATCCGCACGAGCAGCTGACACTGACGACCTATTCGCCGCGCTGTGCCACGCACGCGGAGAAGACGGCGAACGCTTCAGCGACGCCGACGTGATCAACCACATGATCTTTCTCATGATGGCCGCCCACGACACGTCGACGATCACGACCACAGCAGTGACCTACTACCTTGCCAAACACCCCGACTGGCAGGAACGGGTTCGCGCCGAGAGCGACGCCTTCGGTGATCGAGCCGCGGAAATCGATGATCTGGATAACCTTACCGCGCTGGACCTTGTGATCAAGGAATCGATGAGGCTGGTCGCACCGGTTCCCCTCGTGATGCGAAAGACCGTCGAGGACACCGCGATCGACGGGTTCTTCATTCCATCCGGCACGCTTGCTGCGATCACGCCGGCAGTCAATCACTTCGTACCCGAGGTCTGGAGTGATCCCGATCGGTTCGACCCCTCCCGGTTCGAGAGTCCGCGATGCGAGGATCAGACACACCGCTTCGCATGGCTGCCCTTCGGCGGCGGTGCACACAAATGCATCGGGATGCATTTCGGCACCCTCGAGGTGAAGGCAATCCTTCATGAAATGCTGCGTACTTTCACGTGGAGCCTGCATCCCGACTACAGGGTCCGCTGGGACAATACATCGTTGCCCATCCCGGTAGACGGGCTACCGGTTTCGTTGCGCCGCCGATGACGAGCGGTCCAGAGAAGTACCTGAGCCCAGCGGGCACGATGCATCTGTACCGCAGTGCGCCGAAGTGTCTGATACAACCCCCTCCAACGACCCCGGCCACCGTGACGCCGATCGAATTCACGGGCGAGCAAGAAGCGCTATCTCACGAACGTGTCGGGGAGGGCTCACAGTTTTCACGAGCTGCCTCTTACGGGCGGAGCTCTTTCGAGACCCCGTCGGCCCACATCCGTCGGCACAATTCGCGCCGCGATCGGCCATCCATATCGGGTTGCCGTCAATCCCCGGCATTTTCACCACCTAGCTCGAACCGAGGAGCCCTGAATGAAGAGCACGATGCAAGACGTTCCGCTGACAGTCAGATCGATTGTCAGGCACGCAAGCTCGATTCATCCCGACAGCGAGATCATCACCCCTGCTGACAACGGCTACCGGAGAACGACATATGGCCAGGTTGGTCGTCGGGTCAATCAGCTGGCCAATGCTTTGCGAGGACTCGACATCGTCGCGGATGAGCGAATCGCGACGTTTCAGTGGAACAATCAGGAACATCTAGAGGCCTACTGCGCCGTTCCATCAATGGGTGCGGTCTTACACACCTTGAACATCCGACTGACACCCGAGCAGCTGGGCTACATCGCCGACCACGCCGACGACAGGGTCGTCATCACCGACGCATCTCTTTCGCCGGTCCTGGCGAGGGCTCTCCCGGCGATGCCATCAGTGCACACCGTGATCGTCGCCGGAAAGGGAGATCTCGAGCCGCTGGAGGCCAGCGGTAAGGTGGTGTTGAGCTATGACGATCTGGTCGGTGCACAGGACCCGGAGTTCGACTGGCCAGAAGTGGACGAGAGATCCGCGGCCGCGATGTGCTACACCAGCGGCACGACCGGCAACCCGAAAGGCGTTGTCTACAGTCATCGTTCTGTCTATCTGCACTCACTGACCGGTTGCACCCCCAATGCCCTATCGATTGGTGAAACCGATCGTGTATTGCCGATCGTGCCGATGTTTCACGCAAACGCCTGGGGCTTGGTCTATTCAGCGTTAATAGCTGGGGCCGACCTGGTACTCCCAGACCGCAACCTGCAGGCGGCACCGTTGGTGGCGATCATCGAGGCCACACAGCCGACGATCGCAGGAGCGGTGCCCACTATATGGAATGACGTTGCGCAGTTACTCGAATCCGAGCCCGGGCACGATATTTCGTCGTTGCGGCTGGTCGCTTGTGGTGGATCGGCCGTACCGCTGTCGCTGATTCGGCAGTTTGAGAACGAGTTCGGTGTCCCCATCGTCCAGGCGTGGGGAATGACAGAGACCTCGCCCCTGGCCACAGTGGCGCGACCACGAGGCGGAATCGAGGAGTCACAGCACTGGGAGCAGCGCGCCAGCCAGGGCCGCCCAGCCTGTGGAGTCGAGATCCGACTGCGCGACGAGAACGCACGCACCCTGGCCTGGGACGGCCACTCGGTCGGTGAGATCCAAGCCCGCGGCCCTTGGGTGACCGGCTCGTATTTCGGTGATGCCGACTCCGACAAATTCGACGAAGGTTGGTTACGCACCGGCGACGTGGGTCGCATTGATGGGCACGGTTTCCTCACACTTACCGACCGGGTGAAAGATGTCATCAAGTCCGGCGGGGAATGGATATCGTCTGTGGAGATTGAGAATCTCCTCATCGCCCATTCAGCGGTCCATGAAGCCGCAGTGATCGCTGTACCTGATGAGAGGTGGCAGGAAAGGCCGCTTGCGCTGATCGTAGCCAAGTCGCAAGCGAATCCCGATATCGCTGAATTGCGAGCCTTTTTGGAGGGGAAGATCGCCAAATGGTGGGTTCCTGACCACTGGGCCTTCGTCAGCGAGATTCCTCGCACCAGTGTGGGTAAGTACGACAAGAAGTTGCTCCGGGCCAGGCATGGCGCTGGCGAATATCAGGTCTACGTCAGCGGATAACCAGCCGGGCATCCACGACATCCTCCAAAGAAAGGAACCCTCAATTGACGGTCAAATCCCCTTGGATGACTCCCGAACTCGAGTCGCTTCGCGAGCTAGCGGCCAAGTTCCTGTCAACTGAACTGCAGCCTCACGCCGAACGTTTCGCGGAGCAACACCAGGTGGATCGGTCGTTGTGGAAACGGGCTGGCGAACTCGGACTCCTGTGCATGTCGATTCCCGTCGAATACGGCGGCGGCGGTGGAACTTTCGCGCACGAAGCAGTCCTACTAGAAGAACAAGCCAGAATCGCCGACAGTTCTTGGGGCGCTGGTCTGCACAGTGGCATCGTGGCGCACTACATTCTGCAGTACGCCCGCGAAGAGCTGAAGCAGAAGTGGCTCCCTCTGATGGCCTCTGGCGACCTGATCGGTGCCATCGCAATGACCGAACCAGGCACCGGGTCCGATCTGCAAGGCGTCAAGACACGTGCTGTCGCCGATGGCGACGAGTACGTCATCTCTGGTTCGAAAACCTTTATCACCAACGGTCAGCAAGCAGACCTGGTCGTTGTCGTTGCCAAGACCGATCTCACACAAGGGGCCAGCGGCATCTCGCTGATTGTCGTAGAAGCCGATAACCCAGGATTTCGGCGGGGGCGTGTTCTGAGCAAGATCGGTCAGAAAGGTCAGGACACGTCGGAACTTTTCTTCGACGGTGTACGCGTGCCGAAGTCACATCTGCTGGGCGATGAGGAGGGTCAGGGCTTCATCCAGCTGATGACTCAGCTGCCCCAGGAACGCCTGATTGTCGCAGTCGGGGCGGTTGCCGCCATGGAATTGGCGGTGCAGCAGACAATAAAGTACACACGCGAGCGAGAAGCGTTCGGCCGACCAATCTTCGGCTTCCAGAACACAAAGTTCACACTTGCCGAGGCAGCAACCGAGACGCGTATCGCGCGCGTGTTTCTCGATCACTGCATGTGTCTTCACCTGCAAGGCGAACTCGATGTGCCAACGGTGGCCATGGCCAAATGGTGGACGACGGAGCGGGCGATGAACGTTCTGGACGAATGCATGCAACTGCATGGCGGATACGGATACATGACCGAATACGCGATCGCACGCCTCTGGGTCGACCAGCGCGTGCAGAAGATCTACGCGGGAACCAATGAGGTGATGAAGGAAATCATCTCCCGTTCCCTCTGACGTGACACCGGTCGCCGAGCGCACGTGGGCGCGGTGGGGAAAGGACGATCATGGCCCTTGTACACGCGGCCTACCGGCACGAACGGGGCGGCCACTGCGGATCAGGTGCGCTTCGCGACCTCACCGAGTGGGCGGGACTGCGGTGGACTGCCCGCCCACCCACCGAGGGACTCGTTTTCGCGCTCAGCGGGGGACTGGACTTCTCGTATGTCCGCTCAAATGCGTTGCTGCCGCCGATCTACCTGGTTGGCCGAGGAGCTGATTTGGAGGAGACCTTTCTGACCAACCTGGGCGCCCGATTCGAGGTGCGCTCCACCGATGACCCCGATCTGGGGTGGAAGTGGGTTACCGATCAGGTCGACCACGGCACGCCGGTGATGGTATGGGCCGATATCGCCGAGCTGCCATACTTGCGGGCACGGTTGAGCATGAGCCGTCACGACATCGTCATCGCCGGCTACGACGACGATCAACAGATCGCCTACGTCGTCGACAACGACAGGGACACAACTCAGGCCGTTCCTTATGAAAACCTCCGCAGGGCACGATCTTCGACCGGCTTTCCGGTGCCGACACGGCACACCACCTACGTTGTCGATTGGCCCGCTGAGCCACCAGGTCTGCCGCCGATCGCTGGAGCGGCTCTGAGGAGAAGCGCCGAAGCGCTAGCCACCACGATCGAAACCGCACCGATCGTCGTGAGGAGCGACGCCGCGGCGCTGGGAAACGGCACGGGCGGTGTGAAGGTCTTCGCCGACGACCTAGCAGTGTGGTCCGAGGTATTCGATGACGAGACTCTTGAATCGGCCCTGTTCACGCTCAGCGCGCTCATCGAGAAGGCTGGCACCGGTGGCGGGCTGTTCCGCAGGCTCCAAGCAGAAGGCTGCCGGGAAGTCGCAGCCATACTCGATTGTGACCTTGCGGCAGCAGCGGCTGATGCGGCGCGACATGCCGCGCACATGTGGACCGAGGTGGCGGCTGCTGCCTACGACTCCAGTGCGCCGGTCAGGCGCAGGGCGGCGGCAACGGCAGAGGCGGCCACAGAGCTTCCTCGTGCCGAAGAGAAGCTAACGGAGGCACTGAGACTGGCCGGTGATGCATTACTCGACAGTCGGTGATGCCGTCCGGGCGGGACCGCCTAGAACGTAATCGGCGGGCGCATAGGCCATCTCGCAAATCGGGTTGACTGTGCAGGATCGCAATTGGTCCCCTGAACGTGGCGACGCTTCTCACCAAGGACCAGGTCACGCATTTCAGTCAGGCGGTGTGCGCGCGCGCTTACGAACGCGACGTGCGTATCTGCGTTACAGCACCCGCCGGCCAACGGCGGGAAAGTCGGTGGTGCTCAAGGGCAGCGATGCTGCATCGACCTACCAGGCGATCGGCAGCGACAGAAAACCCCGGATGGGCCCGGATCGCAGCCGGATTGCGCTGGACAAATCTACCTGCCAGTTCGGTACCCGAACAACAAAAGCGCCCAAAGCGATTCGTGCCTCCATACGTGCGAGCGAGGCCCCCAGGCAGAAGTGGATCCCTCGACCGAAAGCGACTTGGTGTTCTGGTCGACGATCGATGTGGAAAGCATCAGGGTCTGTGAACACGCGTTCATCGCGATTGGCCGACCCGAACAGCAGCAGCACCGAATCGCCGGTTGCCATTTTCGTCCCGTGCAGCGTGATGTCACAAGTTAGGGTCCGGGCAAGTCCCTGCACAGGAGAGTCATAGCGCAGCAATTCCTCGACAGCGGCGCCGACCAGCGACGGGTCGGCAGCAAGCCGGTGGCGGCTCTCGGGGTGGTCCGCCAGCACCACAATCGCATTGCTGAGCAGATTGGTGGTGGTCTCGTGACCGGCGATCAATAGCAGTAGGCAGAATCCGAGGAGTTCGTCGTCGGTCAGTTGCTTGCCGTCGATGTCGGCTGCTACCAGCGCTGACATCAAATCCTCGCGCGGGGCTCGGCGGCGATCGGCCAGGAAGTCGGCGAAATATGCATACACCGCGGCAGCGGCAGCCAGTCCTGCTCCCGAATCCCTTCGGGCGGGATTCGATTGGATCAGCGCAGTAGACCACTGCCGGAACTGGTCGCGGTCCTCGCGAGGCACGCCGAGCAGATCGGCGATCACCATGGCCGGGAGCACACCGGCGTAATCCTTCACAAAGTCGGCCGATTCAGCGCCCTGGTCGAGCTGCTCGCATAGCCGGTCGGCCAAATCCTCGATGCCATCGTTGAGTGCGGCGATGCGCCGTGGGGTGAACGCCCTGCCCACCAGGGCGCGAAGCTGATCATGGCGAGGAGGATCCATTGTGATCATCATCGGAAGAAACCACTCAACGAAACTCGATCCCGGTGGGGTGGGGAAGATACCGTTCGCCGACGAATAGCTGTGGTGATCCAGCAAGGCGGTCGCGACGTCGTGGTGGCGAGTGAGCACCCAGCTGCAGGAGTCCTCCGCGCGAAACACGGGGGCCTCGTCGCGCAGCAGCCGATATGTTGGATAGGGGTCATCGATGATGTCCGCGTCGAACGGATCGTAGCGAAGCTGCACCTCGGACATCGGCGTCTCCTCCCAGCGGGCACTTGGCAGCGAACTGATTCGCAGAGATTCTCGGGTAACTGTGTGGCGCTGAGGGTTCTGTCTCCGCGATTGGTGCATCACCAACACCCAGATTGCTTCTCATCAGTTACGTCACACGCTAGGGCGAGAGCTTCGCGCCCTGCCTGGACGATGAGATGTGCCGATTCTTTGGCGCGCACCGGGTCGACGTCGGCGCAGACGATGCGCCCACGCAGACGGGCAAGCTCCACGCCGATAGCGCGACCGATCCCACTACCCGTTCCGGTAATCACTGCGTCGGCCTCCAGGGTCGGCGCCTTCGCGCGCCGAGAGTCAACAACCTCAACAGCCCGTGTTCGGCTTCGATGTCTTCACCGGGAAGTCCTTTGGTGCGAGCACGGGCAGCTGGTGTTGTCAGCCGCAATTGTGGTCGCATGCCACCAGTTTGTCTTCATGTTTCGTGGCTTGTCAACACGTTGGAGGAAGCCTGGCGTGGCTGGGCCGCGTTGAGTCGCATCGTCGTATCCTCTGGACCCTGAAATGCGCTTGCGTAGCCGATGATTGGGGCAGGCTTGAGGCTTTGTTGTCAGTCTGATTGCACTGCGAAAGCCGACCAATTAGCGGAATCGGGTCGTCAATCAATTCCGGCACTGGTCTTGCGGCGACGACGTCCAGGTTCCCACCGCGATTCGCATATCCACCCGACGTGGCTGCTAGGCGCGGCTATCGGGTGGGTGCGCAATGGGTGATGAGTTCGCGGATGTTGTGTTCGACGCGTTCAGGTGAGATGCCCACCGACGGTGGGTAGAGCATGATGTGGTCGAGCACCGCTTCGTAGCGGCGGAGCCCCTCGCGTACCTGGCCGGCTGTTCCGGCGACTCCCATGACGTCGATCATGTCGTCGGTGACGGCGCCGAACATGGACGGGAAGTCCCTGCGCGTGAAGGCTTCCCGGATGGCGCGGCCCTGTTCGCCGAACCCGCAGAAGTCCAGCAGCGGCTCATAGGTTCTGACCGCGGCGTAGAACGCGATCTGCTGAGCGATCTCGCGGCGCGCCACGTCGACGTCGTCGTGGATCGAGCACATGACCATGGAGACGATCTGGACGTCCGCGACGTCGCGCCCAGTATGGGCGGCGCCCTTGGCGACGGCGGGCCGCACGACCTCCTCGACGTAGGCCGTGGTGAACAGCGGATGCCCGGCCACGCCGTCGGCGACCCGGCCGGCGGCCTCGCACATCCGCGCGCGCACGGCGGCGGTGATGATGGGAATCTCACGCGAGGGGGGTGCTACCGGTCCGCTCGGGACGAGATTCATGCGGTAGAACCGGCCTTCATGGCGCACGGGGCCGTCGTGGAGGTTCCAGATTCGGCGGATGAGCGGCACCAGCTCTTCCATTCTCAGTGCGGGTGCGCTCGTGTCGCCGACGCTGTGCCAGTCGCTCATCATGCGTGCAGTGCCGTTGCCGATGCCCAGCACGATCCGTCCGCCGGACAGCTCGTCGAGATCGCGTGCTTCGGTGGCCAGCACCAGCGGGCTGCGTCCGACGCCGTAGAGGATCGATGACCCGATGCGGCAGTTGGCGGTCGCGGTGGCCATCGCGGCCATCGCTATGGACGCCGACCGCGTGTAGAACTCCGAGGCCCACACGGTGTCGAACCCCGCGCGATCGGCGGCCGCTGCCGCCGCCGTCATCGCCGTGAGGTCCGGCGTGAGCACCGAGAGCCCATATGTGCTCACGCCGGACACCCGACGGCCAGCCGCGAAATCGCCTGATCGGCAGCATGGAGCGAGTTGACCGTGATGCACTCCAGTGGGGTCGATGACTTCACGCCCGGACGGTGCCCTGGGCGTTTGTCCTCAGTCCTCGACATGCAGGGCGAGGGCAGCGGTCGGACAACTCGCGACGGCATCCTCGATCAGCGCGCGGTGGCATGCCGCTGGATGCGGGTCGAGGATGTTCAGTTCGCCGGCGTCGTTGATCTCGAAGAAGTCCGGGGCCAGGCCCTCGCACGCGCCGATGGACGAACAACGTTCACGGTCGACGGTGATCTTCACGGCAGCCTCGCTTTCGTGGGGGTGAATTGGACGGGTAGATGGTTAACCCCATGGAAGAAGGTGCTGACCGTGTAACTGGGCGGCCCGCACACCTCGATGTCGGGCAGGCGGTGCAGCAGTTCCCGGAACAGCGCGGCAAGCTGTTGGCGGGCAAGCTGGTTGCCGAGGCAGTGATGGATGCCCCCGCCGCCGAAACTCACATGCGGGTTCGGGTCGCGTGACAGATCGAACTTCTCGGGATGGCTGAAAACGGTCTCATCCCAATTGGCCGAGCTGTAGAACAGGATCACCTTGTCGCCCTCGGCGATCTCCTGGCCGCCCAGTAGGCAGTCGCGGGCACTGGTACGGCGAAATGTCATGATCGGCGTGGCCCAGCGCACGAATTCCTCGACGGCTCCCGCGATTCGCCCTTCGAAGTCCTCCATCAACCACGCGCGTTGATCGGGGAAATCGGTGAGCGCCTTCATCGCATGGCTGGTGCTCTGCCGGGTGGTGTCGTTGCCGGCGATGTTCAGCAGCCCGAAGAAGGAGACGATCTCGTCGTCGGTGAGTTTGTGGCCGTCGACCTCGGCATGCACGAGGCTGGTCATCAAGTCGTTCTCCGGGGTGGCGCGACGGGCCGCAATGATCTCCTGCGCGGCCTCACGCAGGAAGGCCATCGATTGGAAAAGCCGGGGGAGAACCTCGTTGTCGCCCATGACCTCCGGGTCACTCCACCCCCCGGCGAAGCGGGACTCCGCGGCGAGGTCGCGACGCATCGATTCGGGTACACCCATCATGTCGAAGATGTTGTGCATGGGTAGCAGCGCCGCGCATTCGTCTACGAAGTCCGCCTGCCCGCGGGGCGCCAGGTCATCGACGACGCGTTTGGCGTTGGCGTGGATCCGGTCGCTGATGCGCCGCATCTGTTTGGGCGTGAACGCGGCGGCCAGCAGTCGTCGGATCTTGGTGTGGCGCGGCGGATCCATCGCAATGAACCCCTGAGCGCTGTCGAGCAACTCCTGGGGAATCGATTCCATGACGATGCCCTGCCCGGAAACGAAGTCGTCATGGCGCCGGGTCGCCGCGACGAGCAGGGGATGGGTCACTACGGCCCAGAACCCACGGTCGTTCTCGTCATCGATCATCGTGTGCTCGACGCGGGGGTGCCAACTGACCGGTGCGCGCCGGCGCAACTCGGCGTATGTGTGCTCGCGGTCCGCGGCGGTGCCTGCCCAGAACGCCGTCGAGGAGAGGTCGGCGGAGTCGTAGGCACGCGCCGCCGAGGTTTGGGGACCTCCCGAGGTGTCGACAGCCATGGTTGCTCCGAAAGTTGAGTTGGTGTTCTACTCCAAGTCTTTACACTCTTCGCCAATTAGTCAACATCAGAACAAACGAGACCCTCCTGTCAAGCGCCCGGTGTCGCGGCGGATTCGACTCCCAGATAGCGCAGCGCCACCCGCGAGATCCGGCGGCCGGTCGTCTTCGCGTCCGCATTGGGAAGCACCACGTGGCTGACTGTGAGCCGGACCAGGGCATCGACCATGTCAGTGACATCGTCTGGCTCGAGGTTGGGGAAGTGTTCGCTGAACCACTTCACCAGGGCCGCCGAGCACAACTCCAGGAGCGACCCCGAGGTCGGCAATAGCGGCAGCACCCCGGTAGATGTGGCATCGTCGGTAGACCGGTTCGATGTCAACACCGCCTTGAGAAAGGGGCTGGCCTCGGCTGCTTCCAGGGTGTAACGCACCGCGGCGGTGATGCCCGCGCCAACGTCGCCGACGTGTTCATCTAGCACTGCGCGGATGCCGTCGAGGTAGCGTTCGCCTTCCCGCACGACCAGCGCGTCGCCGAGTCCCTGCTTGTCGGCGAACTCCTTGTACAGGGTCGGGCGCGACACGCCGACGATTTCGGCGATCTCGCTCATGCGTACGCGTTCCCAGCCCTTCTCGATGGTCAGCGCGCGTGCGGCGAGCAGCACCTGTTCGCGCATGTGTCGGCGGAACGACATGCGAAGCGATTCACTTGACATGATGAGCAGGATAGGCGCAGGTGATGCCCGGTCAGGCGCCTCGCGCGGAATCAGGTGGTGCGGTCGAGGAACTCGATGACCGCTTCGGTGAACGCGTCGTTGTTGTCGCCGGCGACCATGTGTCCGGTTCCGGTCACGTTGACGGTTTCGGCGTGCGGGACCAACTGGACGAATTCCTCGACGCTCTCCTGGGAGACGACATCCGACAGTGCGCCGCGAACAAGGAGTGCCGGTGCGGTGATGTTGCGGGCGCCTTGAATGAGCAGCTGGCCAATGGCGTCGAGTTCCTCGGCGCCGTCCGCCGAGTCGTGCTGCAGGAACGCGAAGTTGGAGTTGACGAACGCCGGATCCCAGCGCCAGATCCACCGGCCGTCGCTTCGCCGGTGCAGAACCTTGTGCAGGCCTTCTAGATTGTCGGGTCGGGCACGATGGGGGTTGTAGCCGGCGATGACGTCGGCGGCGTGGTCGAGCGTGCGGAATCCGTCGGGGTGCGCGGCCATGAAGGACACGACGCGGCGTGCCCCGTGAAGTTCCATTCGTGGGGTGATGTCCACCAGCACGATGGCCTGCCACAGATCGGGCGATGCGAGAAGGTGCGTGCCCAGGATCGTCATGCCGCCCAGTGAGGCTCCCACGACCGCGACCGGAGCGTCAGGGCTGACGTGTGCCCGCACCGAGATCAGGTCAGAGGCCAGCTGCTCGACGTGGTATCGCCCATCGGTGTCCCAGTCACTGTCGCCGTGGCCCCGCGCGTCGTAGGCGATGACACTGTAGCCATGGGTGTGTAACCGGCGCGCCGTGGCCGCCCACGCGTGACGGTTTTGACCACCGCCATGCAGCAGGACGACCGCGGGACGATCGGAGTCGTGGCGATAGCAGTCCGCGGCGAGGGTGATGCCGTCCGCGGCGCGGATGCGCTCCTCGATGATGGTCATCGGCTGCGATCACCACCGCCGACACCAGCCCATGGTGCCGCCGCCGTCATGACCCGCTCGCCTTGGCAGACACGATGGTCACGGTGCCTTGGGCCGCGCAGACGGGCGTGCCGTGGTTGCTGATATCGATCCGTGCCACACCGCTGCGTTTGCCCAGCGAAACGATGTCGGCCACGGCGACGCAGATTCCATTTGACACCGGGCGCAGCAGGTTCACCTTGAACTCGGTGGTCGCCACCCATGACTCGGCGGGAATGACCGGATAGAACAGCACGCCCAGACAGTGATCCACCATCGCCGACAGGCATCCTCCATGAAGGTTGCCAAATGGTGTCAGCAGATCGGGGCGGGCGTCCATCTCGGCGATCAACCGGCCCGCGACGAGCTCGGTGTGGCGGAACCCGAGGTAGGTCGAGAGCCCGCCCGCGCCCGCCGCTTCGCCGAGCATCGTCTCGGCGATGCGTTCATCGAATTGAAGAAAATCCATCTCCCACCCCTAAGGCATTCGTGTCGGCCATCGTTGAGACATTACTCCTCACATGTTGCATCGATGCAGGGGCGGTCCGGGCTAGTATCGGTGGGAGCAGAAAACCTCGCAGGAAGGCCTTCAGCCCGTCGGGGCTGCGCCGCCGGGGGCCTTGAACCGAGAGCAGGCTCAAGATGATCCGCAAGATCCACTCCGCGGCGTCGTCAACGGAAACCCCCGGCTGCAACTGGTCCCAGTGCGCGGTGAACACAGGTCGCAAGAAGGCCGTGACGATTTCGAACAACGAAACCGAGGTGTCCCGGGGTAGGCCGACACCGGCGAGGTCGTCACCGCTGCCGAACACCAGCCCGATCGTCGGCTCACGGTTGGCCGCGCGGATGGTCACTTCCACGAATTCCACAACAGCAGTGCCCAAGTCCGGTTGTCCGACGATGCGACTGCGCACGCGCTCGAGGTAGCGTTCGGTCACTCTGAGGATGACGCCCGCGACGACGGCCTCCCGACTGGAAAAGTAGCGGTACACCGTGGCCCGAGAGACGCCGGCCTGACTCGCGATGTCCTCCATGGTCGCCCCGGGTAACCCCTTGTCCTCGAAGCACGCCTCGGCGGCATCGAGAAGGATGTCTCGAGCCGAGTCGCGATCCGCCGGCGGCGCACTGCCCCACCGCAACGATTTCTTCCTCACGTGGCTCAGTATGCGTGTCGGATCGGCGGGCATTCGCCAATCTGAGCGTTGCCCAGCCGAGTCCGGTATGACACGATCGAGAATATGTCGCATTCATGTGGCACCCCGGACATGGCCGGTTTCCGCTCCCGTACCGCGACCACGGTTGCCAGATTAATGTCGAACGAGATGTTCAGCCGGCATCAGATCGCCTCGCGGGCCCGGGATAGCCCCGCGAGATCCGAGAAGCGATGAACGCCGATGCGCTTGTGCTGACCCAACCACGTTGTCTGAACCGGCGCACGTTGCCGATCCCCGACGTCGCGGCGGACTCGGCAGTGCTACGGATCGAGGCGTGCGGGCTGTGCGGCACCGACCACGAACAATTCAGCGGTCATTTGCCAGCGGAGTATGCCTTCATCCCCGGTCATGAGATCATCGGTGTGATCGAGAAAATCGGCGACGATGCGTGCGCGCAGTGGGGTGTCTGCGCTGGTCAACGGGTCGCTGTTGAGGTGTTCCGATCGTGTCGGGCCTGCGAGCAGTGTCGGGACGGCGATTATCGGCGATGTATCCGTAATGGACTGGCGACGATGTTCGGGTTCGTCGATGTCGCCATCGACCCCGGACTGTGGGGCGGGTACGCCACACACCTCTACCTACCGTCGGACGCCCTGCTGCTGCCTATTCCCGATGGTCTCGACCCCGTTATGGCCACGCTGTTCAACCCTTTGGGCGCGGGGATCAAATGGGCATCGACGCTACCGAGCACGGCGCCGGGCGACATCGTCGCGATCCTGGGTCCGGGTATCCGCGGTGTATGTGCAGCCATCGCAGCCAAAGAAGCTGGGGCAGCCTTCGTCGCGATGACCGGACTGGGACCTGTCGACCAACGACGGCTGACCGAGGCCCGTCGGTTCGGCGTGGACCTCACCATCGACATCAGCCGGCAGGACCCTGTCGTGGCGCTTCAGGGCGCAATCGGCAAACTCGCCGACGTCGTCGTCGACGTCACTGCGAAGGCCCCGAGTGCGTTCGCCGACGCGGTTTCACTCGCTCGACCGGGTGGACAGGTTGTGGTTGCGGGCACTCGGGGCGGTGGAGGAGCGCCGGGATTTGAGCCCGACTCCGTCGTCTTCAAGGAACTGCGCATTCTCGGCTCGCTCGGGGTGGATTACCCCGCTTACCGCAGCGCCATCGACCTACTCGCCGCGGGCCGCTGGCCGTTCCACGAGCTTTCCCAGTCGATAGCCGGATTCGACGACCTGGCATCACTGCTAGACACCCTCGCCTGCCACACAATGGACACAGAGGCTCCTTTACACAGCGTGTTCGTGCCCACCGCGTAATCCGCACCCAGCCCCAGAGTAGGACGAAGGATGGCCCACGGGAACCGAGTTGCGATGCTCGACCTCAACGAAGCCCGCCTGCGCGCGGCGCGTTCGGGAATCCCGGAAGGGATGGCTGCGCTGTCGGTGTTTCGAATCGCGCTGCACCAGCCGGGCGTGGCGGCGGCGTTGTACGGCATGCTTGAAGCGCTGCTGTGGAAGGGGCTGCTCGACGCGCGGTTACGCGAGCTGATCATCATGCGGATCGGATGGGCTACCGGTTCAGTCTATGAATGGACCCAACACTGGCAAATTGCGCGGCTTCTCGATGTGCCGGAGCGCGATCTGCTCGGCGTTCGCGATTGGCGCAACGCCGGCCACTTCGGGACCGCCGAACGGGCTGTGCTGGCTGCGACCGACGAAACACTGCGTGCTGGCACGATCTCCGAGGAGACCTGGATATCCTGCCACGCCGCACTCGGCGGCCAGCCCGCTCTACTGGTCGAACTTGTCACCGCGATCGGCAACTGGCAGATGTTTTCCGCCCTACTGCGTTCGCTGGACGTGCCGTTGGAGAAGGACGTTAAATCATGGCCGCCTGATGGGCAGGCGCCCCCCTGAGCGAAGCGCTCGGAGGCCATGAGCCGGGTCTGATCATGTGGAGTAGCGGAAGTGTCGATCGGCGCAGGGTTGCCACTGCGGAGCCACCTGCGCGACAGCCACAACGCGCATGCCGATGTGTGATTACGATGAACACCGTGTCGACAGAGGTGGCCGCACGTCGTGGGGGTGTGCCCGAATTGACCGGCGATGCCCGGACTGATCGTTGGCGCGAACACCGAGCTTCGGTACGGGCCGAACTGGTCGACGCCACTCTTCGCGCGATCGAACAGCACGGTCCTGATCTATCCATTGAGGACGTCGTGAAGACGGCGAAGATTCCCCGGCCCAAGCTTTACCGATTCTTCACCGATAAGCACGCGTTGTTCGTCGCAGTAGGCGAGCGGGTGCAGGAGATGGTTATTGAGCGCGTGGTGGCGCGATTCAATGTAGCCGCGACCGCGCAGGACTGGGTGCGTTGCGCGGTCGGCGCATACGTTGATCTGGTCGACGAGCGGCCCAACGTTTTTCGGTTCTTGGTCGGCTCGCATTTCAGGGACGAAGGGTCCCCCACCGAGTTGGTCGACACTGCCAGACCCCTCTCGGATGCCACCGTGAAGGTGGTCGCGGCGGTAGTGCGGGCTCGCGGTGGAAATGCCGCCGATCTCGAGTACTTCGTTGACGCGGCGCTCGGCGCGGTGGCGCTCGGTGTCCTGCGCTGGCTCAACACCCCGACGATCATCAAAGATGCGCTGGTGGAGCAGGTGAGCACGTTCGTGTGGGGGGCTTTTGCGGCGTGTGCGGCCGCACGCGGATTCGTTCTGGACCCCAATGAGACGATCCAACTCGACGGTCGAGCCCACTGACACGAGGTGATTGTGTTCGTGTCAGCGCCCCGCTAGGGCTTGAGCGAATCCGTTCTTCGAAAGTCTGTGAATCGCGGACCCTTGCGTCCGGGTGCGGTCGGCTGTAACGTGCGCAGCAGGCGGTACCGGAGGTATCAGCTACTGTTTGTTCGGCCATGCTGCTGGCCAGCGTGGCCGGGGCGTTTGGTCGATCGTGTGAGGGTCGATCGACAGACGAAGGAGGCGGCAATTCCTATGGCAGCAAAGGCACATGTCGCGACGATCAGGCAGGCAAGATCGGCCTATCCGATGACTCGCCGGATACGCTTTCGATTCGGTGAGCCGGAACCGATGGAGCGTCATTTTGCTGAGGGTGACATCGTCTTGAGCCACCTCGCGGCGATGCTGTCTGCTGTGTTTCCGCCCGGAGAGGAGTTGTTCATCCGATCGGTACGTCGCTTTGGTGACCAGGTTTCCGATCCAGAGCTGAAGAAGCGGGTTGCTGGGTTTATCGGGCAGGAGTCGGTGCACGGCCAGGAACACCGTCGGCTCAACCAGCAGCTGGTCGAGATGGGTTATCCGCTCGTTCGGTTCTTTCTGTTCGACCATGACAGTCGGCGTCAGAGAGTGCTCGTGCATACCGAAAACCTGCTGCCCGGATACGTTCATTTGGCGTTGACGGCGGCGGCTGAGCATCTCACCGCGACGCTGGCCGAACGTCTTCTGTGCGACGAGATGCAGAAGATCCCCGGCGATGCTGAGGTGTGGAATCTGCTGAACTGGCATGCCGTCGAGGAGCTCGAGCACAAGTCGGTAGCCTTCGATGTATACCGGGCGGTGGGCGGGCCGGAATGGATCCGCATCGGGGTGATGGGCGTGCTGTACCTGGTCATCCTTCCGGTGGCGACGGTAAGTGTGTTGTTGTCGATCGCGACCGATCCGAAGGGATGGCGCCCGATCACGGTGCTGCGCCAGACCTATCGCGTTTTCCGAGGGCCGCTGATCAAGGGTCTGCTGGCCGACCTGCGCCCGTACATGAAACCGGGCTTCCATCCCGACGACATCGACACCGGCGCGCTGCTCGATCAGTGGCAGCAGGACCTGTTCGGCGTTGACGGCGCTCTCGTGGGACATCTCAAATAGGCCGCGGGAGAATCGACTTGAACCCGACGATTGGTGTCGGAAGAACCCCGACGACCGAGCGTGCGAACGATTCTGCGTTTCGTCCGTCGACGCATGCCGAAATGTATTGGCAGAACCGCAATTACGATCTTGACGTGTATCGCTACAGTTTGAGTCCCGAGGTGTTTGGCGTGGCTGTCAGGACGGAGGAGAACGCATGAGATTTGCCAGAGTGCGGCCGCGTGTGGTGGTGGTGACTGGCGCCGGTAGCGGTATCGGTCGGGCGATCGCGATCAGGTTCGCCCGACTCGGCGCCCATGTCGTGGTCTCTGACATAGACCTGGATGCGGCGTCGGCGACCGCGGCGATGATCTGCGGTAACGGGCAGCGCGCGTCAGCGGCGCAGCTTGATGTGACCGATCCCGACGCGTGGAGGGTCTTCGCCCGCGATGTGCTCGCCGATCACGGGTATGCCGATGTGTTGGTCAACAACGCCGGAATATTGGTTGCTGGGCCGTTTTTGGAGCTCACGCCCGCGGACTGGGAGCGCCAACTGAGCGTCAACCTGATCGGCGTGGTCCATGGGTGTCGTGTGTTCGGCGCGCAGATGATCGAGGGGGGCGCGGGCGGGCACATCGTCAACATCGCGTCGGCGGCTGCGTTCACCCCGACCCCGGTGATGGCGCCCTATTCTGTGTCCAAGGCGGGGGTGAAGATGCTGACCGAATGCCTGCGGCTGGAGCTGGGACCCCAGGGCGTCGGCGTCAGTGCGATCTGTCCTGGAGTGATCAGCACCAACATCGCCGAGCACGCCGTGATGGTCGGTGTCGACGAGGGGCTCGTTGCGCGGGGTGTGCAGGTGCAGCGCCGGCTGCAGGAATTCGCTGAGAAGCTTCCGTGGGCGCCGATGAGCCCCGACCTGGTCGCCCGTGCCGCGGTGCGCGCGGTACGGTTTGACCTCGCGGTGGTGCCGGTGCGCACCGAGGCGTGGCTGGGCTACTTCATGCTGCGCATCGCCCCGGGCATCAATCGGCGTATGACGCAGCCGTTGTCCTTGACGAGGCTCGAAAGGCTCGGGTCTCGGCTGGTCGATGGTGTCGGCCAGTCACCCCCTACCCGGCCGCCGCGGTGACCGCAGGGTAGACCCCGACATCGCACCAGTCCAGCCGCGGCGATAGGACCGGCATGCCCCCCACCCGCGACTACCGCCTGCCCCTCAACGACACCTCCCATGTTGTGGAGCACCCCGGCAGGTGCTTCGCGACCTCGCAGGCGGCGATCCTGGCAACACCACCAAATGCGAACGGATGCGATCAGGCGGTCGAGAAGAGCGCCATCTTCGACCGAGCACAACTGCAGGCAGTTAGGGGCGCCAATGCCTCTGCGAGATGGCCGCCCTGCCCTGAATGTCATTGGCGCGGGACAGGTTGTGATGGGGGCACTCGATTCCCCGCCGGCGCGGTGTTCATCACCGTGTCCACCGATCATTTCGGCGCCCACGGTGATGTGTCGGGATTTGGTGAACTGCTGGAACGGTTCGCAGCGGTAGGTAAGATACCGCCCGACCTGCTTGGCGATCCGCCGTGACGCGAACCACGACCGACTCTGGCGTCACATCCGCGCTGCCTGCGGCGAATTCGACGCGCGGGGCCGTGATGCCGACGACGCGCTCCCGCACGTGGGCGCGTCGCGACGCGATCTTGGATGCGACATTGACGGCGGCGACAGCCGGGGGGCTACGAAGCCGTGCAGATGCGGGTGGTGGCCGACCAGGTGGGCATCGCGGTGGGCACGTTGTACCGATATTCTATTTCCCGTCTAGGACGCACCTGTTGGTATCAGCCCTGACCCGTGAGTTCCAACGAGTCGACGCAGCCTGCGATTGGTCGGCCATCAGCGCCACGCCCCAGGAGCGGCTGGGAACGCTCACCTCGCGCCTGCATGACGACCGGCAGCGCAATCCCCAGCTGACTGAGGCGATGACGCGGGCGTTCGTTGTCGCCGACACCACCGTCGTCAGCGCGGGCAACCAGGCGTCCAATGTGATCGAACACCTCCTCGCCACGGCACTCGCTGGCGGGCGATCCCACCGGCCGTAACCGTCAGATTGCCGGGCTCGTCGCATGTTTGGCTGGCCCACCTGGCTGCATTCATCAGCAACCGCGCCACGGCGGCGCAAGCCGGTGACCACATCCTCCGCGCCGTGCAGTTGCTGCTGTCCGGTAACGGCACCAACAATTGTCGCGATCGCTACATTGAGTAGCGGAGCGCTACTATTGTATCGTTTGGGGTGACTCGATGATGTGTCAAAGGAGCTCTTATGCTCAACCAATGGATCGAATGCTGCCTGGTCCAGCGCGTATCGCTGCAGGACGGCCTCGTTTTGTACCTTGATGGCCACAACGAGCTGGTCATCTCCGCTCGGCTTAGACTGACCTTGCCGCCTGTGGGCACCTACCCGGCCGAGGACGTGCTGATCGATCCCAATCATGTCGAGCAGCATGAACGCCCGCTGCTGGACCTGGCCGGGTCGGTCTGCACAGAAGCCTGGTGCGCCGACAACGGCGCGCTGCATCTACGGTTTTCCCGCGGGCACGGCATCGATGTCGACCCAGACCCGGACGCGGCCGCCTGGGAGCTCTTCGGCAAGCGCCACGGTTATATGGCATGCCTGCCGGGTGGCCGAGTCCGGGTGATCCGCCACGACATGCCCGAAGACGATGATGCCGGCGCCGTTGCGACGGGTTGACCGCCCAAGACGCGCCGCGGCGCCGACCGTTTGGAGTACAACCGGGGGCAAGGGGTACAAGGGGTAACTGTAGTTGGCGAAACCGATACCGATCTCTCAGTGATGCCGCGCTGCGTTCGATGACGACCCCGCCGTGCCGATCGAGCCGACAGCCGCGATCAGCTGAATATTCCGTTGGAAGACGCATGACCCATGGCCGCCAAACACCACACTCGAGAATGTTGAGATCGGTGAATCTGGCTGCCTTCGTTCGAAGGGCCCCGCGGCGGTGATGACGACCGACATCGGTGAAGTGGGACGGCTTGCTCTGTGGGCCGGGTGGATCCGTGTGGCAATCAGCAGGTCGAATCCTCGGGTCTGCGCGCGAGGAACGCTCCGCTGAGCCGCAGCGCGTCGCGGGCTTCCGGAAGCACCCGGAACATGGCCTGAAAGACGTGGACCTGCCCGCGCCAGACCTGAAGCTGCGTCGCCGACCCCGCCGCCCGCATCCGATCAGCAAGCTGTCGTGAGTCATCGAGCAACATTTCACGTCCGCCGACCTGGATCAATGTCGGCGGCATCCCGGCAAGGTCTGCGTCGAGCACGCTGACCCGTGGATCGGTAGGGGCAGCTCCGGCAATGTAGAGTCCAAGCGTGCGCGCAGCCGAACGCGCCGGCGCGCCTCGCGGGCCAGCGCAAGCTGGCAGGTCAAGTCCAGCACTGGCGACAATAGCAGCATCGCATCGGGTATCGGCAGCTGGCGTGCGCGCACCCCAAGTGAAGTAGCCACCGCAAGTTGCCCGCCCGCGGAGTCTCCGGCCACCGCTATCGTGCGGCCTGATCGGTGCCGGTCGTCATCGATCAGCCACCGATAAGCGGTGAGGGCGTCATCAGCGGCCGCGGGGTAGGGATGTTGTGGCGCCAACCGATACCGAACCGCGAAGACCGGTCGCCCCGACGTGGCCGATAGTTCGCCAAGCAACCCACGGTGGGTCTTCGGGGAACACATCGAAAAGGCTCCCCCGTGCACGTAGAGGATTGGCGGATCATCCGGGTCGACTTCGGGGGCGATTATCCAGTCGCCTCGTACCCGATCGCCGCCGAAGCTCGTGTCGACCTCTTCCACTCGTACTGTTCGGCGCGGCGCGGAGGCGACGAGGGCTGCGCGCAGCACCCGGTCTAAGACCGCAAGGCCGCCGCGGTTAGTTAGCGGGCAGAACGTTAGCGGGCGGAGCAGGCCGCGCGGACGCACGCGGCGACAACAAAACTCGCAAAGCTTGGGTGCCTGCGCACGGAAACCGGTTCTAGCACGGTTTCATCCCCTTTTGGCGCTGACAACAGCAGCTTTCGAAACGATAGTCAGTCAGGTCGAATCTGCGGCTGCGCCAGACTGTTTCGATCGTCGTGGAAGGCCGCAGCGGAACATCGCCGTGCTTGTCGAAGTAGTAGCTGTTCGCCCCGATGCAGCCGCCGGCGTGCCAAAAGACTTGACGGTGCCGACGTTTGAGCATCTCTGCGAAGTAACGCTCATTGGCCTCCTGGGTTATCTCCACATACGTGGCGCGGCGGTCGCGTGCGTGCCGCAGGCAACGCAGGATGTGTGCGGACTGGGCCTCGATGAGGGTGAAGTAGGACGACCCGTTATACCCGTAGGGACCGAAGATCGAAAAATGATTGGGGAATCCGGGCACACTGACCCCCTCATAGGCTTGCAGCCGGTTGTCGTCCCACCACTGGGCGTGATCACGTCCCCCGATACCAGTCAGCGAGTAGGTCGGCATGTTGTCCGGTTCCATGACTTTGAAACCGGTCGCCAAAACCAGCACGTCGATTTCGTGTGCCGTGCCGGCAGCCGTGTGTACTGCGGTCCTATCTAGATGGCTGATCGGGCTGGTCTCGAGGTGAACATTGTTGCGGTTGTACGTTGCCAAGTACTCGTTGTGAAAGCCCGGGCGCTTGCACCCGAGCGCGTAGCGCGGAGTCAGCTTGTCACGAACGATCGGGTCGATCACCTGTCGACGCATGTAGGCCAAAGCCGCGCGTTCAAGCATCGATGCCAAGGGGATGACGCTGTAGTAGTGGGCAGCTACTGGGAAAGTGAGTTCGACGAATGACTGACTCGCCAGCCGCATCCCCAGTTGTCCACCCGGCAGATAATCGAGTATCCGGCTGAAAAGCCGCGGCACGGCGACATCTGGTTTCGGCAAGCACCAGATCGGTGTGCGTTGGAACACGGTCAGTTTGTCGACCTCAGGCGCGATGGCAGGAATGACTTGCACTGCTGAGGCTCCCGTACCGATAACGGCAACGCGTTTTCCGCGCAGGTCTTCGTCGTGGTCCCACCGAGACGTGTGCATGGTTACGCCGGTGAAGTCTTTGACACCGGGGATATCCGGCCATTTCGGCCGTGTCAACACGCCTGAGGCGTTAACGATGAACCGAGCCGTCAATTCCTTTCCCGACGCGGTGTTCAGGCACCATAACGTCGAGTCTTCGTCGAAACGAGCCTCGGTGACGGTGGTGGAGAACCGGATTCGTGACCGCAGACCATACTTTCGCACGCAATGTTCTGCGTAGTTCCTCAGTTCGTTGCCCAGTGCGTAAGTACGCGACCAATCTGAGCGTCTCTCGAAGGAGAATTGGTAACTGTACGACGGGATATCGACCGCGATTCCTGGATAGGTGTTCCAATGCCACGTCCCACCTACATCAGTGGCTTCCTCGATGATGAGGAAGTCTGAGAAGCCGGCCTGTAAGAGTTTGATGCCGATGCCGATGCCGGAGAAGCCGGCACCGATCACGATGATCTCGTAGGCGGGCGCACCCGCGCTTTTGGTCACGTCTTTAGCTTCATCGAGATGACCTATCGCAATGATCGTGGGTGGACCGGCCGGCCGGTGCTGGACAATCGGGGCCAAGCTCTTTACTGCTTGGCTGTGCTCTTCATGCGGCTCGGAGTAGACCTGCTGTGGGAAGTCCGCACCGCTGCAGATGTTCCCTGTGACTTCACTTCCTTGTGTCGACCAGGCCTCGAAGTCCTCACGTAGTCATCCAGCTCAACTTTCGACAACTGTCGCACGAACTGCATCGCAAACCCCGGATACATAGTGCCGTTGTAACCGTCGTCGGTGAGATACCAACTCTTGCAACCCGAATTCCAGGTGGTGCTGGCCAGACGTCGTTGGATCTGACCGTGGTACTTGTCCTGGCGGTCCTTCCGAACATCGAGGGTGTGCAAGTCTCGATCGATGATCACCTTGATCGCTTTGACGATGTAGTCGATCTCGGCTTCCATGTAGATGAGCGCAGAGTTGTGTCCGGGGCCGGAGTTCGGACCGAAGGTGAAGAACAGGTTCGGGTAGCCGGACACGTTCACACTCTTGTACGCGTAAGCGCCCTGCGACCATTCTTTCCCGAGTTCCCGACCGTTCAAGCCCTTGATGAGAAACGGCGTGCCGGCCTTGCAGATGTCGAAGCCGGTAGCGAACACGATGCAGTCCACTTCGTGTTCGATCGCATCGGCAGTCCGGATCCCGTTCGGCGATATCGTCGCGATAGGCCACGTGATGAGTTTGCAGTTGTCGCGCTGCAGAGCAGGGTAGTAGTCACTGGTCATCAGCATGCGTTTGCAGCCGGGTCGAAAGTCGGGGGTCAGCTGTCGCCTCATCCACGAATCCTTCACTTGCCGACGTAAGTTCGCCTTCGCCGCCCACTGGATCGCCGTCGTGACCGGCGTATCCCACACAATGCCGACAGCCATGATCTCGTGCGCCCAGAACCACGCCTGACGAGCCGCGCTCTCCGAGATCGGCAGTCGACGGAACGCCGACTTCGCCCAGCCAGGGTAGGCGAAGTCCGGACGTGGGAACACCCAACCCGGGGTTCGTTGGAAGACCTTCACCGTCCGCGCCGTCTTGACCAGTTCGGGAATGATCTGCACCGCGCTGGCGCCGGTTCCGATGACTGCGACCCGCTTGTCGCGCATGTCGTAGTCGTGATCCCATCGTGCGCTGTGGATCTTGTGGCCTGTGTAGGAATCCAGGCCGCGAATGGCTGGAAAACTTGCATTCGCGAGCGGACCGCTGGCCATCACCACTGTTCGCGCACGATAGGGCCCACCGTTCGCAGTATGGACGGTCCACGTGCCGGAGTCGTCGTCGAATTCGAGACCGGTGACGTTGGCGCCGAATCGGAGAAATGGGCTGAGCCCATAGTGCTCCACCACGTCTATGAGGTAGTCGAGTATCTCGCGACCGCCCGAGTATGCGCGTGACCAGTCTGGATTCTGCTCGAACGAATACGAGTAGAGCAGAGATGGAACATCACAGGCCGCACCGGGATACGTATTGTCTCGCCACGTACCCCCGACGCCCTCTGCCCGTTCGAGAATGATGAAGTCGTCGATCCCCTTCTGCAGCAACCGAATCGCGGTACCAAGTCCAGAAAGACCAGCACCGATGATCAGAACGGCCGAGTGATCGCTCACTTGGACACCGGTTCGTGGGTCATGTCCCCGGCCCAGGAGGGCAGTTTGCCGAGCACTGGGGTCGGGAAGTAGTCGATGACGTTACCCAGTCGCTGAGAGACGAAGTGGAATGGCTGGGCGCGGTTGATGGTCGCGGACATGTGGGTTCTGAGAATGTGATAGGCGGGAATGCGGCGGCTGAACTCGCTTCGATCGCCGACATTCGAATAGCGAGTGACGGCGTTGTAGAGTTTGTCCTCGGATAGCCCCCACGCAGTGAGGTTGCCCATGATCCTGGTGAGCAGAGGTATGTACAGGAGGGCGCCCATCAGAATTCTCGGATCAAGGATCGCTGTCACCGTCTCGATCGCGTGGATTCGCATGGGGCTGGCCCCGAGGTCATTGAGAACCTGGAAACCCACCGCAAGATGCCGCGATTCGTCGCTGTTGACCTTCTTGAAGACCTCCCCGCACACCGGGTCTGCCACCTCGTCCAGCAGGAACTTCAGCAATGCGCCGTCCAGGGCGCATTCCAGCGCCGGGATTGCGGAGCTCATCACCGTCAACGGGAGCGCTCCGCTGTATTGGTTGATCCACTCGATCGCCAGCCGAATATTCTTGCTCGGCATGGGGATTTCCCCCTCCGCGAGCATTCCCCAGCGATGCATGAGGGCGAGTTCGGCGTTGGCGTGCCGCTGCTCCTCGGCGTGGAAGTACTTGTAGATCTCTTTCAACGCCTCGAACGGCGCCTTGGGCGCCATCGCCGCGAATGCCTGGGCTCCGACGTGCTCGATCCACACCACGTCTGACATAAACTGTTTTAGGTTGGGGCGCTGCTCGTCGGTGATCAACTCTGCGCCCGGTGCCTCCCAATCGATGTCGGCCAACGCCCATTGCCGATCCTTGATCGTCTCGAGCATTTCGCTGTAGTCAAAAGCCATTTCTTTTCTCCGATCTCCGAGTCTTCGCTGGATGCTTATCGCGCGATCCGCTCGACGAGACCGAGCGCACGGGTATAGGTCCGAGGCAACATCCTTTTGACCTGCCAAGCGATCGTGGCGTCAAGCTGCGGCAAAACGTAGAGTCGACCGCGGTCGTGGGCGTCCAGGGCCGTTCGCGCCACCGACTCTGGGGACACTCCGGTCCACTTCATCAGGTTGGTCGCCAGTTTCGCCGCCGACTCCTCGATGTGCGGATTGTCGACGATGTTGGTCTTGACGAATGTGGGGCACAGCACCGTGACCCTGACACCGGTGCCGCTCAGCTCGGCGGCCAATGTTTCCGAAAGCGCCAGCACGCCGGCTTTGCTGACGTTATACGCGCCCATTCGGGGTGCCGCGCCAAAACTCGCGGCCGAAGCTACGTTGATAATTCCTCCGCTTCCCCGGCCACGTAGCTGCGGCACGAAGACCTCGCACCCATAGATGACCCCCCACAGATTGACCGACAGTGTGGATCGCCAGTCACGCATGGACGTCTCGCCGATGACCTTTCCACCCACGCCGATACCCGCGTTATTAATCACCAGGTTGGCGGCACTGCCGAACCATCGTTCAGCGGACGCTGCAAGCTCCCGGACCTGCCCCTCTTCGGAAACATCGCACGCGACATCCCAACCCCGACCGCCGGCTTCGACGACAAGTCCAACGGTCTCCTTAGCCCGAACCGGGTCGATATCGGCGCAGACGACCCGCCCACCCCGACGAGCAAGTTCGACAGCGAAGGCGCGGCCAATACCGCTGCCTGCTCCCGTAACCACAGCGTCCGCACCGTGAGTGAGGCCGTCCGAGCCGCCGAATGGCATCAGTTTCATCGGCGACTCCTCTCATTCGGGAGGCAGCATGATTCACCACAAACTGGTGGCGCTGACCATAAGTGTGGGCACATGACACCAGTTTCGTGCGGCCTCGGCGGCTTGTCAAGACAGTGTTCGTGTCACGACGGCGCGTTCAGGAGCATGCGCCGTGGCCACGATCCGGATGCAGATACCGCGCTGGATAGGCACAAGAACGCGCCGCTCCTGAAGGTCATCAAGGGAAGGTTGCCGCGATCGCTCACAGGTTGGGCCGAAACTTGTTGCGGCGCGCCTGACGCGATGGGCTCGACGCCCAAGAAAGCGCCTCGCGAATGCGAAGTGCGATGTCGGCGGCCCCGTTTGCCGGCCGCTTACTTCGACAGAGCCCCCTCAAGGCGCCGATTAAGATACCAAGTTGTCCGGTCGGCACCACCCACAGCGTCCGACCTAGGCCCGCAGCCTTGGACTGGACTACGGCCGCATCTCGACGTTAATGATGAGGCCCAATTGAGGTCATATGCGATAATTCGGGAAGCGTACTGTCAGTTGGTTGCCGGTCAGGGACGTTCGTCAAGATTTCGCGGGCATATTGACTTGATGCATCACGGATGAGGAAATGCGCGCGAAGGCAAGGATCTGGGGTGGCCGTACCACCGCCGAACGCCGCGCCGAGCGTCGGAATCGTCTCATCATGGCAGCGATCGAAATCTGGAGTGAAAGCGGCTGGGCCGCAGTCACGATGCGCGGGGTGTGTGCCCGAACGTCGCTCAATGACCGCTACTTCTACGAAGAATTCGGCGCCCGTGACGGATTACTGATCGCCGCATGGGACAGCGTCCGCGACGACACGCTCGGAGCGATCGAAAACGTCTTTGCCGCCCACGTAGATCAACCCCCGCTGGACGCCGTTCGCGCAGCAATTCTCATTGTCGTAGAGCGCATCACACAGAACCCCGGGCGGGCGCAGATCTTGTTGACACACCATGCCGGCAGCTCGCCTCTTCAAGAACGCCGGATCGCAGCACTGCAACAGGCGACCGAACTAGTCTTACTCGCTGCCCACCCCCACCTGAAGCCCAATACCGACCAGACCGCACTGCGAATGGACGCACTAGTCGCCGTGGGTGGGTTCGTCGAACTCGTCAGCGCCTGGCAGGCGAAGCTGCTTGATGTGGACGCACAGCAGATCACCGATCACGCAAGCCGATGGGCAGCGACACTGTCAGATCGATACCTCTGCTAAGAACCAGCGGAATGGCGCCGTTGTTGCCCGCCATTCTCGATGCCGAGATGGCGACTTTATGAACAATTCAGGTGAGGTCCGTCGTCGGCAGGGTGACGTCATCCTCGGCAGCGCGCGACCTGATCGTTGGCATGGCGATGACGTCGATGCGGCATCCACGGCAGCGAGCAAGGGTCGCAACGGCCCGGCGATGCTGTGCGGCACCGCGGCGCCCACGACCATTTGCCTTGTGCAGCAGCGCTTGTCCGATTATGTCTGTGGGTCGCGCGGCGTGCCAGGCGGGCGGCCGGGCATGACAATGCGCGTGTCGAGGCTCACCGCCTATCTGTAACGGGAGTGCCTGGCCGAGGTATTCGTCCTGTTCAGTACGTGAGTGTCATGTGCAAGACATAAAGGTGAGTGTGCCTTTGTGGTGCACATGCAGCCGACGACATCGCTGCACGGGCGCGAAAGTGTCGGCTGAGGTTGGCGTCGCGGCGCGCGCCCCCCCCCCCCCGCCCCGCCCCCCCCCGGCCCGGGACGAGGAGAACTGTTAAGAAACACATTAAAGCCCGCTTTCTTGGAGGCCTTCTATGTAAAGCCCCTGTCATATATTATAGGGG
>JAIEPH010000116.1 GCA_019749805.1 Mycobacteriaceae bacterium
AAATTCAGGGATCACCCACGTGTCCCGGTCGGACGTTCGGACCACCCGCGGACCCACACAAAGGCTAAATGTCGGACGTCGCGCTTAGGTTGAACACAAGTCCGACGAAAGGGGCAGGTCATGCGATCTGCCGAAGAGTTCAACGCTGCGCGGCGCCTCATTGCAGCCGGCGTCAACGACTGCGCAATCGCTCGCCAGCTCGGCGTTCCGCGAACGACCGTGCGGGATTGGCGACGTAGACCGCAGATTCGGCGGAGGCTCGACGGCGGACCGCCTTGCGGCGTGTATCACGACTTCTCCGCACTTCCGGTTGCCGCCTACTGCTATGTGCTGGCGATGTATTTAGGCGACGGTTCGATTTCGCGGGCGACCCGCGTCTGGCATCTACGGATCACCCTCGACCAGAAATATCCAACGATTATCGAACGCTGTTGCCAGGCCATCGAGCTTCTGATGCCTGGCCAACGGGCCGGGATTGTGAAACGCATCGGGTGTTTCGACGTTTCACTCTTCTCGAAACACTGGCCGTGCCTGTTACCCCAACATGGTCCTGGCAAGAAGCACACGAGACCTATTCGACTCGAGCCCTGGCAACAAGCGCTCGTCGACCAAGCCACCGAAGAATTCGTCCTCGGATTGATCCACAGCGACGGCTGCCGCGTCGTCGCGAATGACCGCGGCGTCGCCAGCGTGCGCTACCACTTCTCGAACCGATCCGAAGACATCATCGGGTTGTTCACCGCCGCACTCGACAAGCTCGGTATTCATTGGACGCGGTCGACCAAGTACATCGTGTCGATCTACCGAAAGGCCGATACCGCCCGATTAGACGAGTTCATCGGCCCGAAGACCCGCGCGGTACCGTTGGAAGGTGTCCACTACGCGGCGTAGCAGGCCGGCGCTCATCGCGTTGGCGGTGCTTGGCGCCGTCGGCTGCCTGGCCCTGGCCTGGTGGCAGTGGACCCGCTTCGAGTCCGCATCGGGCACCTTCGTCAACCTCGGCTACGCCCTACAGTGGCCGCTGTTCGCCGGCTTCGTCGTCTACGCGTACTACAAATTCGTGCGCTTCGAGGAAGCGCCGCCGGAGCCGAAGCGGCACGATGGGATCACCGAGATACCCGCGGGCCTGCTGCCCGAACGACCCGCGGCCGAGACCCGACCCGCCGACGACGACCCCGTGTTGGGCGAGTACAACGCGTACCTCGCCGAGCTCGCCAAGGAAGACAAGGAACGACCGACGACATGACGGAGACCACCGGCACCCCCGTTGAAAGCATCCGCAAGGCGCTGATGGGCTACCGCGTCACAGCCTGGATCACCGGCATCTGGTTGATCGCGCTCTGCTACGAGATGGTGATGAAGTACGGCTTCGGCGTGGAGGGCCTGAACTGGATCGCGGTCGTGCACGGCTGGGTGTACTTCGTCTACCTGCTCTTCACCGCCAACCTTGCGGTCAAGGTGCGCTGGCCGATCGCCAAGACCATCGGCATCCTGCTGGCGGGCACGATCCCACTGGTCGGCATCATCGTCGAACAGATTCAGACCCGCGAGATCAAGCAGAAGCACGGCCTGTAGCCGTCACGTCAGGTGCTTGAGCACCTCTTCGGCCAGTCGCTCACCACGATCCTCCTGCAGGAAGTGTGACGCGCCCTCGATCCTCACCTGCTCTGTAGCACCGGGAATCAGGTCGCAAAACGCTTGCCCCGCTTTCGGATACGGGAAGATCGGATCCTGATCGGAGAACGCGACCAACGCCGGCTTCTGCCACCGCGACAGCTCATCGGCGACCGCACTCATCACCTGTGCTCCAGGGGCGTCTTCGGTGAGCGGCACCAATAGCGGGAACTGCGCCGCGCCGGCCTTCGACTCAACCGTCGGGAACGGTGCATCGTAAGCAGCGACGACATCCTCGGGCAGCTCCGTCGCCGTAGCGCCCTGGATCACGAAGCCGACCGGCAGGTCCGGGTTCTTCTCGGCAAAGTCGCGCCACGCCATGAATCCTTTGGAGACCCGCCCCGTGAACAGCCCGGTGTTGAAGATCGCCAGCGCACCAACACGATCGGCGTTCTCGACGGCCCACCGCAGTCCGATCGCCCCACCCCAGTCCTGCACCACCACGATCGCGTCGCTCAGATCCAGACCCGCGAGGACGCGCGAGGTCAGCTCCGTGTGGCGGTCGTAGGTGTACCACCCCCGGTCGGTCGGTTTGTCCGATCGACCGAAACCCGCGTAGTCCGGCACGACCACGCGGTGGCCGGCCTCCACCAGAGGACCGACCATCTTGCGATAGAGGTACGCCCAGCTGGGCTCCCCGTGAAAACAGACGATCGGCCGGCCGCCGCGCGGCCCCTCGTCGACGTAGTGCATACGCAGGCCGTCGACATCGACGTAGTTGGGCGCGAAGTCGTAGCCCGGCAGATTCTCAAAGCGTTCGTCCGGTGTCCGGAACACCTCAGTCATGCAGTCAACCTAGACCCGTGTTGACCGACCGGTCAACTATGTAGAATCGGCGCATGCCACGCACGTCGGACGCGCGCGAGCGGATCGTCACGACGGCCGCACGGTTGTTTCTCGAACGCAGCTACCAGGCCGTCGGCGTCGACGAACTGTGCCAGGCTGCCGACGTCCGCAAGGGCAGCTTCTACCACTACTTCTCGTCGAAGTCCGAGCTGGCAAAAGCGGTGATCGACCTGCATGCCGAGGTCTTCGCGCGGCGGTTGTCCGGCTCACCCGCCGCGACACCGGCGCAGAAACTACATGCGATCCCCGACGCGATCGGCAGCATCCAGACCGCGCTGGAAGTTCAGTTCGGGCGGGCGGTCGGCTGCCCGTTCGGGAACTTCGCCGCCGAACTATCGACCACCGACGACGATCTGAGAACACATCTAGCCGGCGTGCTGGGCGCGATGGAGCGCCACCTCGCCAGGGCGTGCCACGACGCGGCCGAGGCGGGCGTACTGCGCGAGGGCACCGACCCGGATCGGCTCGCGCACGCATTGCTGGCGCAGTACCAGGGAATCATCGTGCTCGCCAAGCTCAACGACTCCGGCGTCGACGCCCTCGCGCCCGCACTACATGACTTCATCGACGGCTATCTCGTCGATGCACGCACTCAGCCGGCCAACTCCCGTAGCGCGGGCACCAACAGCGCCAAGGCCCGACCGCGATGCGACGCGGCATCCTTCTCGGCGGGGCTGAGCTCCGCGGCCGTGCGCGTCGACCCCGACGGCAGGAACACCGGGTCGTAGCCGAATCCGCCGTCACCCCGCGGCTCTCGCACGATGGCGCCCGGCCACTCGCCGCGCACCACAACTTCGCCTGCATCAGACACCAGCGCGCACGCCGACACGAATGCTGCACCCCGCCGTGAGTCAGGGACATCACCCAACTGCCCCAACAACAACGACCTGTTGGCTCGATCTTTTTCGGCGGCATCGCCGGCCACGCCCGACCACCGTGCCGATAACACTCCCGGCATGCCGTTCAGCGCCGCCACCTCGAGACCCGAGTCGTCGGCGACCGACGCCAATCCCGTCGCGCGATATGCATCGCGCGCCTTCGCCAACGCGTTCTCCTCGAACGTCGCGCCCGTCTCCGGTGCTTCGTCGAAGGCCGCGACGTCATCGAGCGACAGCAGCGTCAACGCCGAAACCCCCGCAGCGTCGAGTACGCGGTGCAATTCGACCAGCTTCTTGCGGTTGCGGCTCGCTACGAGTAACTCGGTCAGCTTCCGAACGCTTTCTTCGCCGGCTCCGACGACTCCGGCAGCACTCCGGGATAGGGCAGCTCCAGTGCCTCTTGCTGGATCACGAAGATCTGTTCACACGCGGCCATCGCGGCGTCGAGCATCTTGTCCAGGGTGGAGCGCGGGAACGTCGCCCCTTCACCGGTGCCCTGGATCTCGACCAGTGTGCCGGTGTCGGTGGCGACGACGTTCATGTCCACCTCAGCGCGCGAGTCCTCCGTATACGGCAGGTCGACGCGGACACGGCCGTCGACCACCCCGACACTGACCGCCGCAATCGCACACGACAACGGCCGCGGATCCGACAGCTTGCCCCCCGCGCCCAGGTACGTCACGGCATCGGCCAGCGCGACGTACGCCCCGGTGATCGCCGCGGTGCGGGTGCCGCCGTCGGCCTGCAGCACATCGCAGTCGATCGCGATGGTGTTCTCACCGAGCGCACCCAGGTCGATGCACGCGCGCAGCGACCGCCCGACGAGCCGGCTGATCTCCTGCGTACGGCCCCCGACGCGGCCCTTGACCGACTCACGGTCGGAACGGTCGTGGGTGGCGGCGGGCAGCATCGCGTACTCGGCGGTCAACCAGCCCTGTCCCGAACCCTTACGCCAGCGCGGCACACCTTCGGTGACGCTCGCCGTGCACATGACCCGGGTCTGGCCGAACTCCACGAGTACCGAACCGGCGGGGTGAGTGGTGAAGCCGCGGGTGATGCGGACCGGCCGCAGCTCGTCGTCAAGCCGACCATCTTCTCGTCTGGACACGGGCCAACCCTATCGGGTGGGCCCGACGCGCCGGTCGAGCCGGCAACCCGGGTCTGAAGCTAGGACTTGGCGATCTCGAATGACTCACCGCACACCACGGCGTGCACCGGACCGTCGAACTCGGCCTTGGCTTCGCTGATGACATCCTCACGGGACGTCCAGGGCGGGATGTGCGTCAGCAGCAGTTCGCCGACGCCCGCATTGGCCGCGGCCCGGCCGGCTTCTGTTCCCGACAGGTGCAGCCTCGGAGGCCGCTCCGGGGAATGCGTCCACGACGCCTCGCACAAAAACACGTCGGCTCCCCGGGCGAGGTCGATCAGCGCATCGCAGTAGCCGGTGTCACCGCTATAGACCAACGTGGCACCCGCCGGGTCGGTGATCCGGAAGCCGTAAGACTCAGTGGGATGGCAGACGAGGCGAGGCACGACGTTCAGCGTCCCGAGATCTACCGCGCGGTTGTCCACCCAGTGCCGGATGTCGAAGATGTCCGAGAAGTCATCGATCTCCCCGCCCTCGGGCGATGACGCGGCGCCCAGCCGAGCCCAGGTATTGGCCGGCCCGTACATCACGCCACGCTCCTGAGCCGGCGACGGGTGATAGCGCCGCCATACGAACAGGCCCGGCAGGTCAAGGCAATGGTCCGCGTGCAGATGCGAGAGGAGTACGTATACGGAGTTGGGATCGGCGTACCGCTGCAGCGCCCCGAGCACGCCGCCACCGAAATCAAGGACTAGCGGTGGGGTGTCCGGAGCGGTGACAAGGTAGCCGGACGCTGGCGAATCAGGCCCGACAACACTGCCGGAGCAACCGAGTACGGTGATTCGCACACTCACTAGCTTGCCATGCCCACCATCCGCAAGACGAAAACATCGCTCGTTTGCGTGACCGAATTCATTTTTGGACTTTGACAGTGTGCTGAACAGGGCGAACACCGTCGATTGTCGGGCCGAGGAACCGACCCGCGAGTGTGGTGAACGCCTCAGGATCGCCGGTCGCCTCGAAACGACGTCGAACCGCAGGCCCCGCGTCGCCCGGATGCGGATGCAGCAAATCTGATTGGCTGAGTACACGCAGCAAGTCCTTGGCGGTCTCCTCGGCGCTGGACACCAGTGTCACGTGGTCGCCCATCGCGAGTTGGATCAGACCCGACAGCATCGGGTAGTGCGTGCACCCCAGCACCAGCGTGTCCACCTCAGCGCGCTGGAGGGGCTCGAGATACCCCTCCGCGAGGCCGAGCACCTGGCGTCCACTCGTCACTCCCCGCTCGACGAAGTCGACGAACCGGGGGCACGCCACCCCGATCACCTCGGTGTCGCGCGCCGCCGCGAACGCGTCGTGGTAGGCCCCCGACGCGATGGTTGCCTCTGTGCCGATGACGCCGATGCGGCCGTTGCGGGTGGCGGCCACGGCACGACGGACGGCGGGCAGGATCACCTCGACCACGGGCACCGGCGCGTAGCGCTCCCTGGCGTCGCGCAGACATGCCGACGAGGCCGTATTGCACGCGATAACAAGCGCTTTGACACCGCGGGACACCAGATCGTCGCCGATCGCCAGCGCATGTCCGCGGATCTCTGGAATGGTGAGCGGACCGTAGGGACCGTTGGCGGTGTCCCCGACGTAGATGATGTTTTCGTCCGGTAGCTGGTCGATGATCGCGCGGGCGACGGTCAACCCGCCGACCCCGGAGTCGAAGATCCCGACGGGCGCAGTTGCAGAACTCACGGCGTCAGGTTGTATGGGTTCTTCGCGGTGACCTTGCGACGTTCACGCGCCTTGCGTTCAGGCCCGGACAGCAGGTACGCCGCGACGACGCCGGCAATCGCACCGCACAAATGGCCCTGCCACGAGACGCCGGGGGTGCCGGGCAGGACCCCGAACAGCACGCTGCCGTAGACCAACAGGACCACGACGCCGACGATGATCTCCCACATCTTGCGCGTGAAGAATCCGAATACGATCAGGAAGGCCAGCCAGCCGAAGATCAGCCCGGAGGCGCCGATGTGGTTGGTTTCGCAGCGCACGCCGACGTACGGGCAGTGCGCACCGATGTTGCCGAGCAGCCACGTGCCGAGGCCGCCCAGAATCCAGACGATGGCCGTTGCGAAGATGAACCGCGACAACCCCGCGAGCGTCATCAGGAAGCCGAGTATGAGGGCCGGAACGGTGTTGGCGATCAGGTGGTTCCAGTCCGAGTGCAGCAGCGGCGCCCAGATGATGCCCAGCAGTCCGTCGGTCTCCAGCGGCCGGATGCCGTTGTTGTCCAGGCGGTGGCTGGTCAGCGAGTCCCACAATTCGATGACCCACAGCAGCACGACGAAGCTGATGATGGTCACGCCGCCCACGATCCAGGCGGGCCGCTTCTTCGGCTCCGCCGGCGTCCCCGATAGCCCCGGGTATCCCGAACCTGTCAAGCCCATAACTGCCCTTCCAACGCGTCCTCCGCGTCATCCAGGCTACCGGCGTACGCGCCGGTCGACAGATACTTCCAACCGGCGTCGGCGACGACGAACGCGATGTCGGCCTGTTCCCCCGCTTTGAGCGCCTTGGCCGCCATGCCAAGCGCGGCGTGCAGTACCGCACCGGTGGAGATGCCGGCGAAGATGCCTTCCACCTGGACGAGCTCACGGGTGCGCTTGACCGCGTCGTAGGAACCGACGGAGAAGCGGGTGGTCAGCACCTCAGGGTCGTACAGCTCGGGGATGAACCCTTCGTCGATGTTGCGCAGGGCGTACACACCCTCGCCGTAGCGCGGTTCGGCGGCCACGATCTGAACGTCGGGCTTCTGCTCACGCAGATATCGCCCGGTGCCCATCAATGTGCCGGTGGTCCCGAGGCCCGACACGAAGTGCGTGATCTCCGGCAGGTCGGCCAACAGCTCGGGGCCGGTGCCCTCGTAATGCGCAAGGGTGTTGGACTCGTTGCCGTACTGATACAGCATGGTCCACGAAGGATTTTGCAGCGCAAGCTCTTTCGCGTGCGCGACCGCGGTGTTCGACCCGCCCTCGGCCGGGGAGTAGATGATCCGCGCGCCGTAGAGCTCCAGCAGCTGGCGTCGTTCGATCGACGTGTTCTCGGGCATCACGCAGATCATCTGGTAACCCTTGAGCAGCGCCGCCATCGCGAGCGATATGCCGGTGTTGCCGCTCGTCGGCTCGAGAATCGTTGCGCCGGGCTGTAATTCACCCCGCCGCTCGGCATCCTCGATCATCCGTAGCGCGGGCCGGTCCTTGATGGAGCCGGTGGGGTTGCGGTCCTCGAGCTTGGCCCACAACCGCACGTGCGGAGCGCCTTCCTCGTCGCTCCAGCGGGGCGACAACCGCTGCAGGCCCACCAGCGGCGTGTTACCCAGCGCCTGAATCAGGGAGTCGTATCGGGTCACTCAGCCACCTGCGACGGCGGGCAAGATCGTCACCGAGTCGCCGTCGGAGATCGCGGTGTCCAGCCCTCCGGAGAACCGCACGTCCTCGTCGTTGACGTAGATGTTGACGAACCGGTTCAGCTTGCCGGGATTGGCACTGTCCATCAGGCGATCGGAGATGCCCGAGTAGTTCGCTTCGAGATCGCTGATCACCGCACTCAAGGTTGCCCCGTCCGCGGCGACGCGCTTCTCGCCGCCGGTGTGGGAGCGCAGGATGGTCGGGATCGACACGGTGACAGACATGGGCCGGTCACTCCTTTCAAAGTTCTAGTACTGCTCGACGATCTTGACGGGTTCCTCGGTGACGACGCCGTCGAGGATGCGGTAGCTGCGCAGCTCGTGCTCGTGGGGGTCGCGCGTCGACACCAAAACGTAGTGGGCGTCCGGTTCGGACGCATAGGAGATGTCGGTGCGGCTCGGGTACGCCTCGGTGGCGGTATGCGAGTGGTAGATGATGACCGGCGCCTCGTCAGCCTCCTCCATCGCGCGCCACACCTTGAGCTGCTCGCCGGAGTCGAACCGGTAGAAGGTCGGCGAACGCTCCGCGTTGGTCATCGCGATGAACCGCTCCGGGCGATCGGATCCCTCCGGTCCCGCGATCACCCCGCACGCCTCGTCGGGGTGGTCAGCGCGGGCGTGGGCGACCATGGCGTCGACCAGATCCGCTCGGATCACCAACACGTGTACTCCTCCCTGCTAACCGCGGCGACTGGCTGACCCGCGTCCGCCTCATTCGAACGCTCCGGGCAACATGTCTCGGTACGTCGGTATTCCGGCGACCGATTCGGCCGCCAGCACGCCGACCAGCACCGCGCGGGCCAAGCAGTCCGCCGCGGCCGCCCCGAGCGCGGTGATCAGGGGCACCTCCGGCGACATCGACGCGGGTGTCGCCGGATCGGGCGGTACCTCGATGGCTCCGGTGGCCAGCGCAAACACCGTATCTCCATCGAGCGGGGTGTGACACGGCCGGATGGTGCGAGCCAGACCGTCCTGGGCGGCGACGGCCATTCGGCGACACCCCGCCTTGCTGAGGACCGCATCGGTCGCGACCACGGCAATCGTGGTGTTGAGCGGGCTGAGCTCGGTGTGCCGGTCGGCGTATGCCGCGATCTGATCAGCCGGCGGGCACACCAGACCGAACTCCTCGATCTGGTCGGCGAGCCACGGCAGCCCGGTCGCGGGATCCACGGCGTCACCGGCGGCGTTGACGACCACGATCGCTCCTACCGTCGCGCCGGACTCGAGCGTCACCGACGCGGTGCCGACACCACCTTTGAGCACCCCGACGCGGGCCCCTACGCCGGCGCCGACGGTGCCGATGGCCACGTCGGTACCCGCGCTTTCGGCGGCGGCGCGACCGAACTCGGCGTTCGGCCGGCACTTCCAGCCGCCGACCGGAAGATCAAAAATCACTGCGGACGGAACGATGGGTACGACGCCGCCCTCGATCGCCACTCCGCGATCCTGCCCCTCCAGCCACTCCATCACCCCGTGCGCCGCAGCCAAGCCGAACGCGCTGCCACCACTGAGCACGACGGCGTCGACGTGACGCACCGAGTTGATGGGGTCGAGCAGGTCGGTCTCGCGGGTGCCGGGTGCACCACCGCGGCAGTCGACGGCGCCTATGGTCCCCGGTGGTGTCAGAACGACGGTTGTTCCGGTGGCCCACCCCGAACCGAGGTCCGCATCGGAATCGATCCTGTGGTGATGGCCGACGCGGATTCCGGCGACATCCGTGATCGCACTCATGGTTATGACTTCCCCATGATTCCGAGCACCAGATACTCCTGCAACACCGTCAGCCACTGATACACGTCAAGATGTCCCGCCATCGGATGTTCAGGCGGCAATTCGGCAGGGCCATCCTGCGCGACCCCGAGCATGGTGCCAAGCGCGAGCCGCATGTCGTTGACGGCGGCCGCCCAGGCGTGTGCGTCAGCTTCGCTGAGTTCGAACTTGCCCCCGTGTTCCGGCACAGTGTCCAACAGTCGTTGTGCTGCTTCACGTTTGGCTTCGATGATCGCCGGTTCGTGCAGGCTGCGCAGCGCACTGTTGAGGCTCTCGGCGGGGCCGGAACCCGCGGGATGGTCGGTTTGCGGGCGGAAGAAGTCTGGCAGCAGCCGTTTCATCGTCTCATCCTGCGGAGGCGACGAGTGACCGGTGCGCATCCCGGTTATCTCTTGGAGTTCATCAGCGGGAGAGGATGATTCGCGGTCGTTGAGGATTCCGACCATCGACGTCGCGAGGTTCTGCAGCAGCGATACTTCGTGAGCGGCAAGGGCCGATCGGAAGCGCGGGCCGTCGGCGGTGTCGACCCGTTTCCATTTGCGCACAGTCGGATCAGCGGTCCTGCTGCAGGGTCGCCCACAAACCCGCGGCGTGCAGCTTGGATACGTCGACCTCCATCGACTCCCGGCTGCCCGCCGACACCACGGCCTTACCCTCGGTGTGCACCTGCATCATGAGTTTGGTCGCGTGCGGCTCGCTGTAGCCGAATAGCTTCTGGAAGACGTACGTCACGTATGTCATCAGATTGACCGGGTCGTCCCAGACCAGGGTCACCCACGGGCTATCCGTCGCATCGAGAGTGGCGACGTCCCGTTCCTCGCGAGTTCCCGGTCGGGCCTTCGCCGGCGTAACCATGTGGACAAGGATAGCGAGACAGTCGGCTCATGCGTCCGCCGGATCGTGCTGATCGCCCCGCGGGGGCCGCAACACGCGTGCTCGACCGATCAAGTCGAGGCCAGCGGCCGCTCAGCCGATACGGTTGCGGTGTGGTCCCGGGTTCTACGGCGTTACTCACCGACAAGTACGAGTTGACGATGCTCGCCGCCGCCCTGCGCGACGGGACCGCACACCGCCGGACGACGTTCGAGGTGTTCGCCCGCAAGCTTCCCGAAGGACGTCGCTACGGCGTGGTCGCCGGAACGGCCCGATTCGTGGAAGCGTTGGCGCAGTTCACGTTCGACGAATCCGCGTTAACGGCGCTTTCGGATTTCTGCGATCGGGAGACGCTGACGTTCCTCGCCGACTACCGGTTCCGCGGCGACATCGACGGCTACTGCGAGGGTGAGCTCTATTTCCCGGGTTCCCCGGTGTTGAGCGTGCACGGCACGTTCGGCGAGTGTGTCGTCCTGGAAACCCTCGCGTTGTCGATCCTCAACCACGACACCGCGATCGCGTCGGCCGCAGCCCGCATGGTCAGCGCCGCCGACGGCCGAACGATGATCGAGATGGGTTCGCGGCGGACCCACGAACTCGCCGCTGTCGCCGCCGCGCGCGCCGCCTACATCGCAGGTTTCACCGGCACGTCGAACCTGGAGGCGCAGCGCACCTACGGTGTGCCGGCACTGGGCACGAGTGCGCACGCGTTCACGCTGCTGCACACCGATCGCAACGGTCCGGACGAGAGGGCGGCGTTCAAGGCTCAAATCGAAGCCCTCGGGGTGGGCACCACGCTGCTCGTCGACACCTACGACATCACGCACGGGGTGGCCAATGCCGTCGAGGTGGCGGGCCCGGAGCTCGGCGCGGTCCGCATCGACTCGGGTGATCTCGGGGTGCTCACCCGGCAGGTGCGGGCACAGCTCGACGGCCTCGGCGCCCCCAACACCCGCATTGTGGTGTCCGGTGACCTGGACGAGTACGCCATCGCCGCTCTGCGCGTCGAGCCCGTCGACATCTACGGTGTCGGCACATCGGTGGTGACCGGGTCGGGCGCGCCGACCGCCGGCATGGTCTACAAGCTGGTCGAGGTAGACGGTCTGCCGGTGGAGAAACGGAGCAGCCACAAGGAATCTCACGGCGGCCGCAAGCAAGCGATGCGGACATGTAAGGACACCGGAACGATCCTCGAGGAGGTCGTGTACCCCTACGGTCGGCGACCCCAGGGCGAGTCGGGTCGCGACCTCATGGTCGACATCATGCGTAATGGTGAACCGACGGCCGAATTCGATCTCGCCGCCGCGCGCGAACGCGTCAAGGAAGGTCTGCTGAGCTTGCCCTGGGCCGGCCTGAAACTCTCCCGCGGCGAACCCGCCATCCCCACCCGCATGATCTCCCCCGCGAGTCACTAGGAGTAGCCACGGGCGAGCCCGGAAACGTCACCGAACTGCTGGCAACAGCGGTCAGCGCACTCGGCGGTGCAGAACGCCCCGGCCAGATCGAGATGGCCGAGGCGGTGGCGCATGCCTTCGAAAGCGGCGAACACCTCGCCGTCCAGGCCGGCACGGGTACCGGGAAATCCCTGGCGTACCTGGTTCCCGCGATCGCGCGCGCGGTCGTCACCGACGAGCCGGTCGTCATATCGACGGCGACCATCGCGCTGCAGCGCCAGCTGGTCGATCGGGATCTGCCACGGCTTGCCGAATCGTTGACCGGCGCACTGCCGCGCAGCCCCGAGTTCGCATTGCTGAAGGGCCGGGGAAACTATCTGTGTCTCAACAAGATTCACAACGGGTCGATGACCGAACCGGACGGGCAGCCACAGGACGAGCTGTTCGAGCCGGTTGCGGCGTCAGCCCTCGGCCGCGATGTGCAACGGCTGGTCGCGTGGTCCTCGGACACCGAGACAGGTGATCGCGACGAACTGACCCCGGGAGTGCCCGACCGGTCGTGGTCACAGGTCAGCGTCTCGGCGCGAGAGTGCATCGGGGTTTCCCGTTGCCCGTTCGGCACCGACTGTTTTGCTGAGAAAGCCCGCGACAAGGCCGGCCACGCCGATGTCGTCGTCACCAACCACGCACTGTTGGCCATCGACGCCGTATCGGATGCGGCCGTGCTCCCCGAACACCAGCTGCTCGTGGTCGATGAAGCACACGAACTCGTCGACCGCGTCACCGGCGTGGCCACCGGTGAACTCTCGGCGACGTCGATGGCGGTCGCGCATCGACGTTCTTCTCGGCTGGTCGATCAGGAACTGGCGCAACGGTTGGAGGCCGCCACCGCGACACTGTCGTCGGTCATCCACGACGCGACGCCGGGACGGATCGACACGCTCAACGACGAAATGGCGACCTACCTCACCGCGCTGCGCGACGCCGCCCACCGGGTTCGATCGGCGATCGACACAAGTCCAAGCGACCCCAAAGCCGCCTCCGCGCGCGCCGAGGCGGTCACCGCGCTGACCGATATGGGAGACACCGCGTCGCGCATCTTGGACTCCTTCGTGCCGGCTATACCGGACCGCACCGATGTCGTGTGGCTCGATCGAGAGGAGAACCGCGGCAGCACGCGAGTGGTCCTGCGCGTCGCCCCGCTGTCGGTGTCAGGTCTGTTGCGTACCCGGCTGTTCGAGCACACGACGGCCGTCCTCACCTCGGCCACTTTGACCATCGGCGGCAGGTTCGATGCCATGGCGTCGGCGTGGGGGCTGGCCGGTGACGACGACAAGGTCCGATGGCGCGGCATCGACGTCGGATCACCGTTTGAGCACGAGAAGTCGGGCATCCTCTACGTCGCCGCACATCTGCCACCGCCGGGGCGCGACGGCACCGGATCGGCCGAACAGCTCGACGAGATCGCCGGGCTCATCACCGCCGCGGGCGGGCGCACACTCGGCCTGTTCTCGTCGATGCGCGCCGCGAAGGCAGCCGCTGAGATCATGCGGGACCGTCTCGACACCCCCGTCCTGTGTCAGGGTGAGGACACCACGTCGGCGCTGGTGAAACGCTTCGCCGAGGACGCGGAAACGTCGCTGTTCGGGACCCTGTCGCTGTGGCAGGGCGTCGATGTTCCCGGGCCCTCACTGTCGCTGGTGCTCATCGACCGCATCCCGTTCCCCCGGCCCGACGACCCGCTGCTGACGGCACGCCAGCGGGCGATCGCTTCCCGCGGTGGCAACGGATTCATGGCCGTCGCCGCCAGCCACGCGGCGCTGCTGCTGGCTCAGGGCGCCGGCCGACTCCTGCGGCGCATCGACGATCGGGGCGTGGTCGCCGTACTGGACTCACGGATGGCGACCGCGCGGTACAGCGGGTTTCTGCGGGCGTCGCTGCCTCCGTTCTGGGCGACCACCGACTCGGTCAGGGTCCGCGAGGCGCTCGAACGCTTACGCGTGGGCTGATTCCTTTCACTATCCTGTCGGCTAATTCCACGTGCGGGCCGCCCGGGCCGCCGGCGGACCCCGAAAGGCGGCGTCCATGCCCCCACGACATCTGGCGGGCGCCGTAGTCGCAATTTCTGCGGCACTGGTCATCACGTCGTGCAGCACGACACTGCAGGGCAACGCGGTTTCGGTGTTCGACGATCCCTTCAGCGTCGCCGGTATGCCCGCCACCGACGGGACGAGCGGCCTGCGACCCGTTCCCGCGGATCCGACTCGGGATGTGCTTGGCACCGACGACGGCGAGATGGACGAACTCGGCCGTCAGGCGATCAGCGATATCGAGGAATTCTGGGAAGCCAGCTATGGCGAATCGTTCGATGGCAGTTTCGAACCGGTGACGGAGCTGATCTCCTGGGACGCAAACGGTTTCGACGACACCGACTTCTGCGGTGACAGCACGTACGGAATCGTGAACGCGGGCTACTGCCTTGACGACCACACCATCGGATGGGATCGCGGCGAATTCCTGCCTGCGCTGCAGGAGGCCCACGGGGACACGGGTCTGACGATGATGCTCGCGCACGAGTACGGCCACGCCATCCAGTACCAGTCCGGCATGGCCGACGACGACACCGAGACGCTGGTCGCCGAGCAGCAGGCCGACTGCCTTGCCGGGGCGTACATGCGCTGGGTCGCCGAGGACAATTCGCCGCGCTTCACGCTGTCGACCGGAGAAGGCCTGAACAATGTGCTCGCGGCCGTCATCGGCTTCCGCGATCCGTTGCTGAACATCGATGACCCCGAGGTCGGCGTCAACGAGCACGGTTCGGCGTTCGAACGAGTGTCGGCATTCCAGTTCGGATTCACCGACGGCGTGCAGGCCTGCGCCTCGATTGACATGCGAGAGATCGGCCAGCGCCGCGGCGACCTACCCGTGCTGCTCCCCTCGGATCACACCGGAGAATTGGCAATCACCGAAACGTCCGTGCAGGACATCGTCGGGGCGTTGGACACGTCGTTCAGCCCGAAGAATCCGCCCCAACTGAGCTTCGAAGCCGCCGACTGTCCCGACGCACGACAAAGTCCGCCGGTCTCGTTCTGCCCGGCCACCAACACGATCGTCGTCGACCTGCCCGAACTCGAAGCGATGGGCGCACAGGCGGACGGCGACGACGACTCCGTCAGCCTGGCCACCGGCGACAACACCGCGTATTCGGTCCTGATGTCCCGGTATATGCAGGCCATCCAGCATGAGCACGGCGGCGTGACGCTCGACAACGCCCAGGCCGCGTTGCGCACCGCGTGTTTGACCGGTGTCGCGACCGCCGAGCTGTCGAAGGACAGCAGCACTGCCGGCGGGAACACCATCACTCTGACCGCCGGCGACGTCGATGAAGCAGTGTCGGGCATCCTCACCAATGGGTTGGCCGCCAGCGACGTCAACGGTGAATCAGTGCCGTCGGGCTTTTCTCGGATCGACGCATTCCGCGTGGGCGTGCTCGGCGATCAGGAGCGCTGCTTCAAACGGTTCGACTAGATCTTTTTCGTCACGCCGTACCAGGCCAGCACCGCTTCAGACTGCGGAGTCGACCTGGTGAGGAACGCATAGGAGCGGATGAACGACTCACCGACGCAACCATCGATCTTGACGCGGAACTTGCTGACCATCACCCACGGGTCGGCGCCCGTGTACTCCTTCTTCGTCACCGGGATGATGTTGATCAGGCCGGGCTTGAGTCCGACGGTGACACCGGCGCCGAGGTTGCCTCCCAGCCCGGGCAGGACGCCGTCAATCCCCGGAGAGATGACGTCGATGCCTATCAGCCCGATCGACGGGTTCAAGCCCTTGTGCCGGTCAGCGAAACACCGTTTGACGTGCTCATGTCGATGCCGCAGCCGATCTCGTAGCCGACCTCCAGGGTTCCGCCGGGAGGCTCCTCCTCGTCCGGACCTCTCAATTCGCCCATGAAGGTTCCGCCGACGACGTACTCACGCGAGGACAACGCCGTGGTCAGCGGCGGGATGGGCGCTTGGGTCTCCTCCTTGGCCGACAGCGTGAGCGTCCACCCGTCGGGCGCTTCGGTCACCGCGGGCGGGGTCGACTCGACGTGTCCCTCGTCGACGGGCGGGGGTGGCGGCGCGCCTTCCGGCGGGGCCGCCGCCGCGTCCACCACAACGGGCTGCGGCCCGGGCTGGGGCTGGGCGGCGGCAATTCCGTGCGACGCACCCAGCAATCCACCGATAGCCAACACTGTGGTGCCCCGTCGCAGCACATCCCCAACCGTCACAGCAGAGCCCTTTCCCAGGCGTCGCAGTTCATACGCACTGACCTCGGACCCTAACCCGACAGCGACCGGCGCCGAGCAGGTGTCGGCGAGATCGTTCGATCCGCGTGCAAACGGCAGTCCCTAAAAAGGCATCCGCACCACGAAGCCGCTTTCCAGCGCGACCCATAGCGCGCCTTCGGGACCGATCGCCAGGCCGTGCGGCTCGCTACCCGGCGGGAGGTCGATGGTGATGATCTCGCCGTCGGCGCTCACGCGGGCCAGCTGACTAGAGCCCCACAGGCTCACCCACACCCCATCGGCTGGATCAGCGACCACGGCGTGCGGTTTGCCGGGCAGGCCGATCTCCTGGATCGCTTCGTCCATCGGGATCCGGCCGAGCCGCTCAGCGAGGATTTCGGTGAACCAGATCGAGTCGTCGTGAGTCGTCGCGATACCGACCGGACCGGCTGCGGCGGTGGGCAATTCACGCACGGTCAGGTCACCCGACAGTGCGAGCCGGCCGACAGCGTTGCGTTGGTTCTGCGTGAACCACAACGCGTTGTCGGGTCCGGTGACGATCATCGAAGGCGCGCCTCCGACGGGATGCGGGTCAGAAAGCGCGCCGTCGACCGAGATTCGGCGGACCTCGCCCGTCCTCATCGTCGTGAACCACAGTCCGCGGTCGGGTCCGACGGTGATCCCGTAGGGCGCGCTGTCCCCGCCCAGCTCGAACTCGGTCAGCTCCCCCGCCGTGCTGATGCGCCCGATGCGGTCGTCGCCGTTGCGGGTGAACCACAACGCACCGTCCGGTCCCGCGGTGATTATCGATGGCCGGCTGGCGGGCGCGACGGGAAAGACCTCGACGTCGCCGCCCAACGACACGCGTGCGATCGCGCCGCTGTGAACCAGCGTCACCCATATCGCGCCATCGGGACCGGCAGCCAACGCATACGGCCCGCCGTCGATCGCGACCGTGAGGGCAGTAGTCACGCGAGCGTGACGAGCCCGAGTTCGTTGTCGCCGGCCAATAGCGGGTGGTGAGGCAACACACGCACGGTGTAACCCACTGGCCCCGCGACCGGCAGCGGTGTCGTCGTCGTGAAGATCTCGTTGCCGCCGTCGGCGGTGCCGGCGTGCTGCATAGGCACGGTCACCGGGCCCACCAGGGTGTCCCCGGCGTCGACGCGACCCAGTACCGCCTGCACGGACACCTCGTCTGGTGTCAGATCCGCCAGGTCGACCGTGGCGGTCAGCGTCAGCTCGGAACCGAGCACCGGAGTATCCGGCAGCCCGTAGCTGTCGACGTCGGTGATCTGGATCTTCGGCCATGCCTCTGCGGCACGTTCCCGGTATTCTGCCAATTCCCTTGCCGCACCGAATGCTTCACCGTCAGCTCCGGCCTCGACGGTCTTGCGCAGCGATTGGGCAGCTGGTGCGTAATACTTCTCGGTGTAGTCACGCACCATCCGAGACGCCAGCACCTTGGGCCCAAGCGCGATCAGCGTGTGACGCACCATCTCCACCCACCGTTCGGGCACGCCCTGTTCGTTGCGGTCGTAGAACTTGGGGGCGACGGACTTCTCCATCAGGTCGTACAGAGCCGCCGCCTCGAGATCGTCGCGCCGACCTTCGTCGGCCAGGCCGTCGGCAGTCGGTATCTCCCAACCGTTTTCGCCGTCATACCACTCATCCCACCAACCATCGCGGATCGACAGGTTCAGTCCGCCGTTGAGGGCGCTCTTCATGCCCGAGGTACCGCACGCTTCCAGCGGCCGCAGCGGATTGTTCAGCCACACGTCGCAGCCCCAATACAATTGGCGCGCCATCGACATGTCGTAGTCGGGCAGGAAAGCGATCCGGTGTCGGACTTCTGGCCTGTCGGCGAACTTCACCACCTGCTGTATCAATGCTTTTCCGCCGTCGTCTGCCGGATGCGACTTGCCTGCGACGATCAGCTGCAGCGGCCGATCCTTGTCGAGCAACAGCTTCTCCAGCCGTTCTGGATCGCGCAGCATCAACGTCAACCGCTTGTATGTCGGGACGCGTCGAGCGAACCCGATGGTCAACACATCCGGATCAAATGCCGTTGCGATCCAGCGCAATTCGGCCTCCGACGCGCCGCGCTCCACCCAGGATCGCCGCAGCCGCGTACGAACGTCCTGGACCAGCTTCGCGCGCAGTTGGGAGCGGATCCACCACATGTGACCTGGATCGACCTCGTGCAGCCGACCCCACACCTCGGGCTCGCGCAGCATGCCGAGGTCGTCGTTACCGATCAGTTCGCGGCCCAACTCAAGCCATTCGGGGGCCGCCCAGGTGGGGGCGTGCACGCCGTTGGTGATCGAGCCGATCGGCACCTCACCCGGGTCGAAGCCGGGCCACAACTCGTTGAACATGCCGCGGCTGACCTTGCCGTGCAGCAGGGAGACGCCGTTGGCCCGCTGGGCCAGTCGCAGACCCATGTGCGCCATGTTGAACTTCGACGGGTCGTCCTCGGCCCCGAACCAGATGATGCGGTCCAGCGAGACTCCGGGCAGCAACCGCGAATTTTCAGAGGACGGGCCGCTCGATCCGTGCTCTTCGCGCGAGCGCTCATCGGCCGGGCTGCCGAAGTACCTCTTGACCATCTCCACCGGAAAGCGGTCGATTCCAGCGGGAACGGGCGTGTGCGTGGTGAACACCGTCGACGAGCGCACCACGGTCAGGGCCGTGTCGAAATCCAGCCCGGCGTCGATCAGCTCACGGATGCGCTCGACACCAAGGAATCCGGCGTGCCCCTCGTTCATGTGGAACACTTCGGGCGAAGCCAGCCCCTCGACCTCGATGAAGGCCCGTATCGCGCGTACGCCGCCGATGCCGGCGAGGATCTCCTGCTTTATCCGGTGCTCCTGGTCACCGCCGTAGAGCCGGTCCGTCACGCCGCGCAGATCGTGGTCGTTCTCCGGAATGTCGGAATCCAACAGCAACAACGGAATTCGGCCGACCTGGGCGATCCAGACGCGGGCACGCAGCTCGTTGCCCTCGGGCATCGCGAGTTCGACCAGCACTGGGTTGTCATCGGCATCGGTGAGCAGGCGCAGCGGCAGCCCCTGCGGATCCAGCGACGGGTAACTTTCGTGCTGCCAGCCATCGGCGGTCAACGACTGCCGGAAGTACCCCGACCGGTAGAGCAGTCCGACCGCGATCAGCGGCAGACCGAGGTCGGAAGCCGATTTCAGGTGGTCGCCCGCCAGAATGCCCAGACCACCGGAGTAGTTGGGCAGCACCTCGGCGACGCCGAACTCCATCGAGAAGTACGCGATGCCGTTGGGCAGTTGTGCACCCTGCTCGAGTTGCTGCTGGTACCAGAGCGGCCGCGATAGGTAATCGTCCAGTTCGGCGACCAGTTCACCGACCCGACGGACGAACGATTCGTCGGCGGCGAGCTCGTCGAGCCGTTTGGGGCTGACCTGTCCCAGCAACGCGACCGGATCGCATCCGACCTGCTGCCAGAGCTCTGGGTCGATCGTCGCGAACAAGTCCTGGGTCGGCTTGTCCCATGACCACCTCAGGTTGATCGAAAGCCGTTCGAGCGCCTCCACGCGATCAGGCAGATGTGCGCGGACGGTGAACCTTCTCAGAGCTTTCATCGGGCCATCACGCGACTCAACATTACTGATGTTTCGCCGTCCTGCAGGCTGGTATCCATACCGCTTCACCTCCGCCTGGTTGGGCAGCGCACTACCGTGGGTATAGGCGCAACGAGGCGATTGATGAGCTCGGTTAACGCAGCGTGAAGGAGTGGTAGGAAGTGGTCGGTCGGATCGAGATCGATGACGTCGCCCCCGTCGTATCCGGTGGCCGTTTCCCCGCAAAGGCGGTCGTCGGCGAGATCGTGCCGGTATGCGCGACCGTATGGCGAGAAGGCCATGACGCCGTCGCGGCGACTCTTGTCGTCCGCTGTCATGGGTCGGACTACCCGCAGCTCGTCAAGGGACCGGCCGGCGCGAACCCGGTTGCCGCCGAGCCGGTACCCATCGAGACGGTCGTCAATCCGCGCGCGCGCATCACGCGGCATCACCTGCCGATGGCTTTGGGCACTACGCCGGATGTCTTCCACGGCCAGTTCGCCCCCGACAGCGTCGGGCTGTGGACCTTCCGGGTGGAGGCGTGGAGCGACCCGATCACGACGTGGCGCAAGGCCGTCATCGCGAAGCTGGACGCGGGACAGGGCGAAGAGGAACTGTCCAACGACCTTCTGGTGGGGGCGCGCCTGCTCGAACGGGCTGCCACGGGCATTCCGCGCAAGCTGCGGGACCCGATCATCGAGGCGGCCGAGCTGTTGCGAAAGCCCGGTGACCCGTTCACCAGGGCAGGCGTGGCGCTGGCCGACCAGGTGACCGAGTTGCTCGGAGAGTATCCACTGCGCGAATTGGTCACGCGCGGAGAGTCATACGGCGTGTGGGTGGATCGTCCGCTGGCCCGGTTCAGTTCCTGGTACGAGATCTTCCCCCGATCGACCGGCGGGTGGGACAAGAAGGGCAAGCCCGTACACGGGACCTTCGCGACGGCGACCAAGGCGCTTCCACGCATTGCGGCGATGGGCTTCGACGTGGTTTACCTTCCGCCGATTCACCCGATCGGCAAGGTCCATCGCAAAGGTCGCAACAATTCGGTTGCCGCTGCTCCTGGCGACGTGGGCTCACCGTGGGCCATCGGCAGCGACAAGGGCGGCCATGACGCGGTCCATCCCAAGCTGGGTACGATCGAGGATTTCGACGAGTTCGTTTCCGCCACAAGCGATCACGGCATGGAGGTCGCACTGGATCTGGCCCTCCAATGCGCACCCGATCACCCGTGGGCGAAAGACCACCCGGAGTGGTTCACCGTACTGCCCGACGGCACCATCGCCTACGCCGAGAACCCGCCCAAGAAGTACCAGGACATCTACCCGATCAACTTCGACACCGACCCCGCGGGAATCTACGAAGAGGTACTGCGAGTGGTCCGGTTCTGGGTATCACACGGAGTCAAGGTGTTTCGCGTGGACAACCCGCACACCAAGCCACCCGATTTCTGGGCGTGGCTGATCGGCCGGGTCAAGAGTGAAGATCCCGACGTGCTGTTCCTCGCCGAGGCCTTCACCCGCCCTGCGCGCCTCTATGGTCTGGCCAAGCTGGGCTTCACGCAGTCGTATACATACTTCACCTGGCGCACAGCGAAGTGGGAGCTCACCGAGTTCGGTGAGCAGATCGCGGAGCACGCCGACTACGCGCGCCCCAATCTGTTTGTGAACACGCCGGATATCCTCCACGAGAGCCTGCAGCACGGCGGCCCCGGCATGTTCGCGATCCGCGCGGTACTGGCCGCAACGATGAGCTCGACCTGGGGCGTGTACTCAGGCTACGAGCTGTACGAACACCGGCCGGTCCGCGAAGGTAGCGAGGAGTACCTCAACTCCGAGAAGTACGAGTTGAGGCCCCGCGATTTCGAAGCCGCCCTGGCAGACGGTGAGTCACTTGAGCCATTCTTGACGCGGCTCAACGAGATCCGCCGCGTACACCCCGCGCTGCACCAGCTGCGCACCATCAAGTTCCACCACGTCGACAATGACGCGTTGTTGGCCTACAGCAAGTTCGATCCAGTGACGGGCGATCAGGTTCTGGTGGTGGTGACGCTCAACCCGTTCGGCCCCGAAGAGGCGACGCTCTGGCTCGATATGGGCGCATTGGGGATGGAACCCTACGAACGCTTCTGGGTACGCGACGAAATCACCGGCAGCGAATTTCAATGGGGGCAAGCCAATTACGTGCGCCTAGACCCGGCCAACGCCGTGTCGCACGTACTGAACATGCCCCAGGTGCCGGCCGAAGAACGACTCAATCTGCTGCGTAGGGAGTGACGAAATGACGCAGACCAACCACCGTACGAGCCCGCACCTGCGGCCACACACGGCTGATCTGAACCGCCTGCTGGCAGGCGAACACCACGACCCTCATTCGATTCTGGGCGCACATGAATACGACGGCGATCACACGGTGTTACGCGCCTACCGGCCGCATGCCGTCGAGGTGGTGGCCCTCGTGGGTGGCGAGCGATATCCGTTCGAGCACGTCGAGGGCGGCCTGTTCGCGGTAGCCCTGCCGATGACCAACCTGGCGGACTACCGACTCGAGGTCAGCTACGGCTCGGGCGACGAAGTGCACACCACCGCCGATGCATACCGGTTCCTGCCGACCCTCGGCGAAATCGACCTGCACCTGTTCGCCGAGGGTCGCCATGAGCGGCTCTGGGAGATCCTGGGCGCGCATCCCCGCAGTTTCACCACACCCGACGGCGTCGTCGACGGTGTGTCCTTCGCCGTGTGGGCGCCGAATGCCAAGGGCGTCAGCCTGATCGGCGAGTTCAACCATTGGGACGGCAACGAAGCGCAGCTGCGCGTGCTCGGCTCGACCGGTGTGTGGGAGCTGTTCTGGCCCGGTTTCGAGATCGGCGGACTGTACAAGTTCCGCGTGCACGGCGCCGACGGCTCGGTGAGTGACCGTGCCGACCCGATGGCGTTCGCCACCGAGGTTCCGCCCCAGACGGCGTCGAAGGTCACCAGGAGCGAATACACCTGGGAAGACCGGGACTGGATGACCAAGCGAGCGAACGAGAATCCGGTCTTCGAACCGATGAGCACCTACGAGGTGCACCTGATGTCCTGGCGGCCGGGTCTGAGCTATCGCGAGTTGGCCACCGAACTCACCGAATACGTGGTCGCAAACGGTTTCACCCACGTTGAGCTGATGCCGGTCGCCGAGCATCCGTTCGGCGGCTCGTGGGGCTACCAGGTGACGTCGTACTATGCGCCGACATCACGTCTGGGCACGCCCGACGAGTTCCGCCACGTGGTGGACACCCTGCACCAGGCCGGCATCGGCGTGATCATGGATTGGGTTCCCGCGCACTTCCCGAAGGACGCGTGGGCGCTGGGCCGCTTCGACGGCACCGCACTGTACGAACACTCCGACCCACGGCGCGGCGAGCAACTCGACTGGGGCACTTACGTGTTCGACTTCGGCCGCGCGGAAGTCCGCAACTTCCTCGTCGCGAACGCGCTGTATTGGCTGCAGGAGTACCACATCGACGGCCTGCGGGTGGACGCCGTCGCATCGATGCTCTACCTGGACTACTCGCGGCCCGAGGGCGGCTGGACGCCGAACGTCTACGGTGGCCGCGAGAACCTCGAAGCCGTGCAGTTCCTGCAGGAGATGAACGCCACGGTGCACAAGCTGGCACCCGGCGTCGTCACCGTCGCCGAGGAATCCACGTCGTGGCCGGGCGTGACACGGCCGACAAACCTTGGCGGCCTTGGCTTCTCGATGAAGTGGAATATGGGCTGGATGAACGACACGTTGGAGTTCATCAAGCGCGATCCCATCCACCGCAGCTACCATCACCACGAGATCACGTTCTCGATGCTGTATGCGTTCAGCGAGAATTTCGTCCTGCCCATCAGTCACGACGAGGTGGTGCACGGTAAGGGCACCTTGTGGGGCCGCATGCCGGGTGACGACCACACCAAAGCCGCCGGGTTGCGCGGCCTGCTGGCCTACCAATGGGCCCACCCCGGGAAGCAATTGCTGTTCATGGGCCAGGAGATCGGTCAGCGCGCCGAGTGGTCTGAGGAGCGCGGCGTCGACTGGTACCAGCTCGACGAGAACGGCTTTTCCACCGGCGTTCAGCGGTTCGTGCACGACATGAACGGCATCTACCGCAGCCGTCGCGCGCTGTGGTCGCAGGACACCAAGCCCGAGGGCTATTCGTGGATCGACGCCAACGACTCGGCCAACAACGTGCTGAGTTTCATGCGGTTCGGCGACGACGGTTCGATGCTGGCGTGCGTGTTCAATTTCTCCGGTTCCGAGCACTCCCGCTATCGGCTCGGCCTGCCGCATTCGGGCACGTGGCGGGAAGTGCTCAACTCTGACGCCGACATCTACAACGGTTCGGGCATCGGCAACTACGGCGTCGTCGAGGCGACCGACGAGCCGTGGCACGGCCGTCCGGCATCAGCGGTCATGGTGCTGCCGCCACTGGCAGCGCTGTGGTTCGAACCCGTGGCCCCGGAGTAGCCCTTCGGGCGAACGGCCGACTCAGTACAACGCGTTGGCCAGTTTGCGTCGGCCCGCAATCACCTCGGGATCGGCCGGATCGAAAAGGTCGAACAGCTCGAGCAGCCGGGTCCGCACCTTGGTGCGGTCGTCGTCGGTCTTGCGCTTGAACAACGCGATCATCCGGTCGAACGCGGCCGCGATGTTCTGCTGCAGAATTTCCACATCGGCGGCGGCAAAGACGGCGTCGATGTCATCGGGTGCAGCGTCGGCCGCGGCCACCGCATCGGGACGATGTGCCGATGCGCGCTGCAGGAACGAGATCTGACGCACCGCACCTTTGGCCTCGGGGTCGTTCGGCCTGGCGTCGAGGATCGCCTGATACGCAGCGCGCGCGGCGTCGAAGTCGCCGGCATCCAAATGCGCCCGCGCCTGCGCCAGTTCGGGATCGACCTGTTCGGGATCCTCTCCGGCGCCTCCGCCGCTGAGTTTTCCTGCGGTCGCGTTCAGCAGCGAGTCGATCCATCCGCGCAACTGCTCGGGCGGCTGCAGGCCCTGGAAGCTCGAGAGCGGTTGTCCCCCGCCCAATGCCACGACGGTCGGGATCGCCTGGACGCCGAACATCTGGGCCACCCGCGGGACGACGTCGACGTTGACCGTCGCGAGCGACCACTTGCCGCCGTCGGCGGCGGCGAGATTGGCCAGCACGTCACCCAACTGCACGCTGGCGTCGCTGCGCGGAGACCACAACAGGACCACGACAGGGACCTGACTGGAGCGGACCAGGACCTCGGCTTCGATGTTGGCCTCGGTGACCTCGACACCGCCGGACGGTCCGGCGGCACCGCCGCCTGCGGCGGCACTGGCCGGCTGTTTGAGCGCCGAAAGGTCGATCGCACCTGCCATGGAGGCCGCGACGGGACGTGGACGAGTCACGTCTACAAGTTTGTCACGTCGCTTCGGGAACCGGCTGCCCCGGTTGCATGATCGCCGCGGCCGGAACCGCGGCACCCATTTTGCCGGTCCGATCAGCCCATATGAGGAAGATCACACTGCCCAGCGGCACGATGCTCGCGATCAGCGCCAGCGACCATGTGCCGAACGACCATTTGAACGCGATTCCGGCCAGCAATGCCGCCACCACGAAGGCGACGAAGATCAGTCCGTGCGCCATGCCGAACACCTTGACGCCGATCTCGGTCGGCGAGCTGGCCAGGTACTTGAAATACATACCGACCAGCAGGCCGACCCAACTGACGGCCTCGAGCAGAGCAACCAGTCGAAACCACCCAGCAACGGATCGAAGATCAAGAGCGCCTGTCATGGCCGCCATTGTGCCCGAACACCACGCCGATTACTACGTCACGTCGTAGAGGTTCAGCCTGCCCGCAGCACCAGGGCGTCGCCCTGGCCCCCGGCGCCGCACAGCGCCGCGACCGCGTAACCGGAACCGCGTCGTGACAGCTCAAGGGCGGCGTGCAGGGTGATCCGGGCGCCGGACATCCCGATCGGATGCCCGACAGCGATCGCGCCGCCGTTCACATTGACCTTCTCCGGGTCGACGCCCAACTCCTTCATTGACGCGAGCGCCACCGCGGAGAACGCCTCGTTGATCTCGATGACGTCCAGCTGATCGACCGAAATACCCTCGCGGGCAATGGCCTTCTTGATGGCGTTGGCCGGCTGCGACTGCAGGGTCGAATCGGGACCCGCCACCACGCCGTGAGCGCCGATCTCGCACAGCCAGGTCAGCCCCATCTCCTGGGCCTTCTCCTTGCTCATCACGACGACTGCTGCCGCGCCGTCGGAGATCTGCGACGCCGACCCGGCCGTGATGGTGCCGTCCTTGCGGAACGCCGGCTTGAGTCCGGCCAACGACTCGGCGGTGGTGTTGGCGCGGATGCCCTCGTCCTCGGTGAATTCGATCGGGTCACCCTTGCGCTGCGGGATCTTCACCGGCACGACCTCGTCGGCGAATACCCCGTCCTTCCATGCGGCAGCGGCCTTTTGGTGCGAACGTGCGGCAAACTCGTCCTGCTCGGCCCGGGTGAACTGGTCGGCGTCGTTGCGCTGCTCGGTCAGCGCACCCATCGGCTGATCGGTGAAGACGTCGTGCAGACCGTCGTAGGCCATGTGATCGAGAACGGTGACGTCGCCGTACTTGTAGCCCGCGCGACTGTCCATGAGCAGGTGGGGCGCCTTGGTCATCGATTCCTGGCCGCCCGCGACCACGACCTCGAACTCGCCCGCGCGAATCAACTGATCGGCCAGCGCGATCGCGTCGATTCCGGACAGGCACATTTTGTTGATGGTCAGCGAGGGCACATCCCAGCCGATGCCCGCGGCAACCGCAGCCTGCCTGGCGGGCATTTGCCCAGCACCGGCGGTCAGGACCTGCCCCATGATGACGTAGTCGACGGCCGACGCCGGGACCTTGGCCTTTTCCAGCGCACCTGCGATCGCGACGGCGCCCAGGTCGCTACCCGAGAAATCCGTCAGCGAACCCATCAATTTGCCGATTGGCGTACGCGCTCCAGCAACGATCACCGACGTCGTCATTTAATTCCTCCAGGAACTGGGTATTCGTAGATGTGGCACATGACACATTCCGCAAACATCTGTCTCAAGGTTACCGTTACGTGATGACCACTGAACAAGTAGACGCACGTCCGGCGCTCGCGAGCGCCCTCGTGACGGCTATCGATCATGTCGGCATCGCGGTCCCCGATCTCGACGCCGCCATCAAGTGGTACCACGACCACCTCGGCATGATCGTCCTGCACGAAGAGATCAACGAGGACCAGGGTGTGCGCGAGGCGATGCTCTCGGTGCGCGGCGCGCCCGTCGGCAGCGCGCAGATTCAGCTCATGGCGCCACTCGACGAGACCTCGACCATCGCGAAGTTCCTCGACAAGCGCGGACCCGGCCTGCAGCAGCTGGCGTATCGCACCAGCGACATCGACGCGCTCAGCGAGCGGCTTCGCGCCGAGGGTATGCGCCTGCTCTATGACGAGCCTCGTCGCGGCACGGCCGATTCACGGATCAACTTCATCCATCCCAAGGATGCCGGCGGCGTCCTCATCGAGCTCGTCGAGCCTGCCGCCAATCACTGACGGCTTCGGAACCCGAGTTCGTCGACGGCTTCGGAACCCGAGTTCGTCACGACCACTTGCGAGTAGGACCCCGGGTGGCCCGGTGTGTCCAGCACGGCGTATGCCAATGACGCCGGTCTTCTGACGCCTGTTCGCCGCGATCTGCCGGCCACACGAGTACATGCGCAGTGCCAGAGCGTATTTCGTGGTCGCATCCAGGGCAGCGGTAGGTCTTCGTCGCCCGCGCGGCCGCAACCGGACGGACTTCGTACTCATATCCGTCCGGCCCTGTCTCGATCCGCCTGCTCTGCGGTAGCGGCGGTACAGCGCGTTGCTTGCGCGGCGATGGACGGCGCCGGGGCATGGGTCAGAAGAGCCGGAACTCGTCGCTGTCCATGCCACGCATCTGGTCGTAGTCCAGAGTCACGCAACGGATCCCACGGTCGGTCGCCAGCGTGCGGGCCTGGGGTTTGATCTGCTGGGCGGCAAACACTCCCGCGACGGGTGCCAGCACGGTGTCACGGTTGAGGAGTTCGAGGTAACGGGTGAGCTGTTCGACGCCGTCGATCTCGCCCCGCCGTTTGATCTCGACGGCGACCGAGCCGCCCTTCTCGTCTCGACACAGCAAGTCCACCGGCCCGATAGCGGTCATGTACTCGCGGCGCACCAGTGAGTAGCCCGCGCCGAGAAGCTCGACGTGTTCGGCGAGCAGCTCCTGCAGATGCGCTTCGACACCGTCCTTCACCAATCCGGGATCGACACCGAGTTCGTGGCTGGAGTCATGCTCGATCGCCTCTAGCGTGATCCGAAGCTGCTCTCCCGCCTTGTTCTCGACCACCCAGACCGGCGTGGGCCCGTCGGGTTCCTCGGTGAGCCAGCAGGGCGGGCTCATCCAGTTGAGCGGCTTGTAGGCGCGATCGTCGGCGTGGACACTGACCGATCCGTCGGCCTTGATGAGGAGCAGGCGGCGGGCCGACGGCAGATGAGCTGTCAGGCGTCCGACGTAGTCGACGGTGCACTGGGCGATGACGAGACGCACCCGAACCACCTTAAGGGGCCGGAGGGCAACCTAGGCTTTAGCCACGATGACGGCCAACAAGAGCGTTCCGCAGCGGCTGGGCCGTGTCCTCGAGAAGGTGACACGCCAGAGCGGCCGACTGCCGGATACTCCGGAATTCGGGTCTTGGCTGCTGGGCAAGCCTTCGGAAAGTCAGCTCCGCCGCCGGATTCGTATCCAGCTGATCCTCACGATCTTCATCCTGCTCACGAACATGCTCGGCATCGGCGTCGCGCTACTGATGATCGCGGTCGCCATCCCGATCCCCAGCATCTTCAGCGACGCACCCGCATGGCTGACGTGGGCCGTGGCGCCCGGATACATGGCCTTCGCCCTGATCGTCGGCACCGTCTGGATCACCTCGCGGATCGTCAACTCGCTGCGGTGGGCGATCGAAGAGCGCCCTCCGACCCGGGCCGATCAGCGCAACGTCTTCTTCGCGCCGTGGCGGGTGGCGAAGATGCTGCTGTTCCTGTGGGGCGTCGGCGCAGCGCTGCTGACCACTTGGTATGGGATCTATGACACCGCGTTCATTCCACGATTCCTCTTGGGGGTGGGTTTCTGCGGCATCGTCGTCGCCACCGGGTGTTACCTGATCACGGAGTTCGCACTGCGTCCCGTCGCCGCCGAGGCGCTCGCGGCCGGTCGTCCACCACGCCGGTTGGCACACGGCGTGATGGGCCGCACGATGACCGTCTGGTTGCTCAGCTCCGGCGTGCCCGTGCTCGGCATTCTCCTGCTCGCGGTCTTCGCGCTCTCGCTACAAAATCTCTCCGCCACCCAGATCGCGGTCGCCGTGGGCATTCTGGCGGTGGTGGCATTGACCTTCGGCTGGGTTCTCATGCTGCTGTTGTCGTGGCTGACGGCGACGCCGGTACGGGTGGTACGTGCCGCGCTGCAGCGGGTGGAGCAGGGGGATCTGGACACGAATCTGGTGGTGTTCGACGGTACCGAGCTCGGCGAATTGCAACGCGGTTTCAACTCGATGGTCGAAGGCCTCAAGGAGAGGGAGCGCGTGCGCGACCTTTTCGGTCGACACGTGGGTCGCGAGGTTGCCGCCGCGGCCGAGAAGGAACGGCCGAAATTGGGCGGCGAAGAACGCCACGTCGCGGTGATCTTTGTTGACATCATCGGCTCGACACAACTGGTAACCGGCAGGCCCGCAACCGAAGTCGTCGATCTGCTCAATCGGTTCTTCGCGGTGATCGTGGAGGAAGTCGATCGCCACCACGGTTTCGTGAACAAATTCGAGGGCGACGCGGCCCTCGCCGTCTTCGGCGCACCCGTTCGCCTCGAGAGCCCGGAGGAGGAAGCCCTCGCCGCCGCGCGGGCGATCGCGCGGCGCATTCGCGAAGAGGTACCCGAATGCGAAGCCGGCATCGGCGTCGCGGCCGGTGAGGCCGTCGCCGGAAATGTCGGGGCCAAGGAGCGCTTCGAGTACACCGTGATCGGTGAACCGGTCAACGAGGCCGCACGGCTCTGCGAGCTGGCGAAGGACTCACCCGGTCACCTGCTCGCGTCCTCTGATGCGGTCTCGAACGTCAACGAGGAAGAACGTGCGCACTGGACGCTCGGCGATTCGGTGACGCTGCGTGGCCACGACGAACCGACCCGGCTTGCACTTCCGGTCTGAGCATCAGGCTGCGCTTTTCGTCACATCGACGCGAGGTAAGTGATACCAGGCGTCACAGTAATTATAATCGGTGACGTGCACGGTTCGATTGCCCCCGAGGGCCTGTTGAGGATCGAGGACTGTCTCGATGCCGACGGCGGCATCGTGCTGCCGCCCGGTACGACCCTGATATCGCTGATCGATCGCAACATCGCCAGCGTCGGCGACACCGTCGCCTACCGCTATCTGGATTTCGCCGGCTCGGCCGACGGACGCTCGATGGAATTGACCTGGAACCAGCTGGGCCGTCGGATGCAGGCGATAGGCACGCACGTCCAGAGTGTCGCGTCGCGGGGCGACCGCGTGGCGATCCTGGCCCCGCAGGGCCTCGATTACATTTCGGCATTCTTCGCCGCGGTGAAAACTGGGACGATCGCGGTCCCGTTGTTCGCCCCCGAACTCCAAGGGCACGCCGAACGTCTCGAGACGGCACTGACAGACGCCCGTCCGGCGGCGATCCTGACGACCGCCGCGGCGGCCGGTGCCGTGCGCGATTTCCTCGCCGGCTTCGCGTTCGCACCCGACGTGCCGGTCATCGCAGTCGATGACATCCCGGACTCGGCCGGCGAGACATTCGTTCCCGTCGACCTCGACGTCGATGACGTCTCACACCTGCAATACACCTCGGGCTCGACGCGGCCGCCGGTCGGGGTGGAGATCACGCACCGCGCGGTCGGAACGAATCTGCTGCAGATGATCTTGTCCATCGATCTGCTCGACCGAAACACCCACGGCGTCAGCTGGTTACCGCTGTACCACGACATGGGGTTGTCGATGATCGGCTTCCCGGCGGTATACGGCGGCCACTCGACGCTGATGTCGCCGACCGCGTTCATTCGTCGCCCGCAGCGCTGGATCCGGGCGTTGTCGGACGGATCCAGGGAGGGACGAGTGGTCACCGCGGCGCCGAACCTCGGCTACGAGTACACCGCCCAGCGCGGCGTGCCCGCGACGGGCGAGGACGTCGACCTCGCCAACGTGGTGATGATCATCGGCTCCGAGCCGGTCAGCATCGACGCGATCACGGCGTTCAACGATGCGTTCGCGCCATTCGGGTTGCCGGCCACGGCAATCAAGCCGTCGTACGGAATCGCCGAAGCGACGCTCTTCGTGTCGACCATCGCCCCTTCCGCCCGTGCCACGGTTACATATTTCGACCGACGTCGGCTGGCCGAAGGTGTGGCGGTGCGGGTGGCGGCGGATGCGGACAACGCGATCGCACAGGTGTCGTGTGGCCAGATCGCTCGCAGCCAGTGGGCAGTCATCGTCGAACCCGAAGCGCACACCGAACTGGCCGACGGCCAGGTAGGTGAGATCTGGTTGCACGGAGACAACACCGCTCGGCGGTACTGGGGTCAGCCCGAGGCGTCGCGGCTGACGTTCGACGCCACGTTACGGTCACGCCTGCTGCCGCGGAGTCACGCCGACGGTGCGCCGGTCGACGGGACATGGTTGCGCACAGGCGATCTCGGGGTCTACCTGGACGGTGAGCTGTATGTCACCGGCAGACGTGCGGACGCGATCCGCGTCGACGGGCTCCACCATTACCCGCAGGACGTCGAGACAACCGCGCAGTCCGCTTCGCCGATGGTGCGCCGGGGGTACGTCGCGGCGTTCGCCACCGACTTCGGCGTCGTCATCGTCGCCGAACGCGCGTCAGGCACCCGCGGCACCGATCCTGATACCGCGGCCGAGGCGATCCGCGCAGCCGTCACGCACATCCACGGACTCTCGGTTGCGGACGTCCGATTCGTACCGGCGGGCGCGATTCCGCGCACGACGAGCGGCAAGGTGGCCCGTCGTGCATGCCGAGCCGAGTACCTCAGCGGCGCACTACGGGGGTAGTCGGCCGGTCAGCTCTCGCTGCCGCCTACTTCCGCGGGCAGCGGTGGCGGCAACGGCGTTGTGGGCCTTGACGTCTCAGCCGGCGCCGGCGATCCGCCAACGCCGGATTGCTGCGGAGAGTTGAAGTCCACCATCGTCTCGTCGCGGATCACCTCGTTGCCCGCGCTGACGACCAACGAGTCGTCCGTCACCCAATAGGTGATGCCATGGTTTTCGGCGGTGTACCCGTCGGTGGACTTGGCCGCGGGGACGATCAGTTTGGCGCCGTCGCTCAATCGCACGCCGCGATACTCGTACTCGCCGTCGGCCTCGCAGATGGCCACCCGAGACGTTGCAGTGCTGCCGAAGACGACGGCCTGACTCGACGAGGGGCACCGAGCGGTCGAGTCGATGTAGCCCTGATCATCTGCGGTGGGCGCCGCGGTCGCCGGCCCCAATCCGACGATGGCCAGCGTTGAGCACACCGCCGCAGTGGCGGCCAGACGAAGGGCGGTCAGCCCAGGAGTCGACATCACTCCATCCACCAGAGCACGATCTCGCCGGCGATGCGAGTACAGATGCCGACATTTGACGAGATCGTTAGCGCCTCGAAATCGGCGCCCCACGACGATGTCGGTTTTCCGCCAGTGATGTCGGTGGGCACGTGTAATCGTTGACTTGTGCACGAGGATTTCGATCGCTGTTACCGAGCCGTCCAGTCCAAGGACGCGCGGTTCGACGGCTGGTTCGTCACCGCCGTGCTGACCACGAAGATCTACTGCAGGCCCAGCTGTCCGGTGCGCCCGCCGTATGCCCGCAACATGCGGTTCTACCCCACCGCCGCCGCCGCACAGAACGCCGGCTTCCGCGCTTGCAAGCGATGCCGGCCGGACGCCTCACCGGGGTCTCCGGAGTGGAACGTGCGTGGGGACGTGGTCGCGCGGGCGATGCGACTCATCACCGACGGCACAGTCGACCGTGAGGGCGTCGCCGGCCTGGCTGCTCGCGTCGGATACACCACGCGTCAGCTAGAACGGCTGCTGCAGGCAGAGGTTGGGGCGAATCCCCTTGCGCTGGCTCGAGCGCAACGCGCTCAGACCGCCCGTGTGCTGATCGAAACCACCGAATTGCCATTCAGTGATGTCGCATTCGCGGCGGGCTTCTCCAGTATCCGTCAGTTCAACGACACGTTGCGCGCGGTATGCGACCTGACCCCGACCGCGTTGCGACAGCGGGCACGTTCGAGGTTCGGTCGTGGGGAGAGCACGACGGGCGCGTTGTCCCTGCGGCTACCGGTGCGCATGCCGTTCGCATACGAGGGGCTGTTCGGCCACCTGGCGGCTAGCGCAGTGCCGGGCATCGAGGAGGTGCGTGGCGGCAGCTACCGGCGGACGCTGAGATTGGCGAATGGCAACGGAATCGTCAGTCTCACACCACAACCCGATCATGTGAAGTGCGAGATCAGGCTGGACGACTTTCGGGACCTCGCCGCGGCGATAGCACGCTGCCGGCGTCTACTCGACTTGGACGCGGATCCGGAGGCGGTCGTCGACGCGCTAGGCGCCGATCCTGACCTCGGTGCGTTGGTCGCCAAGGCGCCGGGGCAGCGAATTCCGCGGACAGTCGACGAGCCGGAGCTCGCGCTGCGGGTCGTGCTCGGTCAGCAGGTGTCCGTCAAGGCCGCACGCACCCACGCCGCCCGTCTCGTAACCGCCTACGGTCAGCCCGTCGCCGACGCAGATGGCGGCCTGACGCATGTGTTCCCCGCGGTCGAGGATCTCGCTGAGATCGACCCGGCGCACCTAGCCTTTCCGAAGTCCCGCCAGCGGACGCTGACCACCCTGATCAAGGCGCTGGCCGCGCGGGATGTGGTGCTCGACGCGGGATGCGACTGGGATCGTGCGCGTGTGCAACTGTTGGAACTGCCCGGCATCGGACCGTGGACCGCCGAGGTCATCGCGATGCGCGGGCTCGGCGACCCCGACGCTTTCCCCTCCAGTGACCTCGGGGTGCGAATCGCGGCACAGCAGTTGGGCATACCGGCAGAGCCGCGTCCGCTCACCGAACACAGCATGCAGTGGCGACCGTGGCGGTCCTATGCCACCCAACATTTGTGGACATCTTTGGATCACGCGGTCAACGAATGGCCGCCGAAGGAGAAGTGATGGAAACCCTGCAATTTCGCGCCATCGATAGTCCCGTCGGCCTGCTCACCCTGGCAGGCAGGGGCGGACGGTTGCGGCACTTGCGGATGGTCGATCAGACCTATGAGCCGAGCCGCGACGGATGGGAACACGACGATGCGGCGTTCCCCGATGCCGTCGAGCAGCTGAAGGCTTACTTCGCCCGGGAGAGAACCGATTTCGACCTGAGCCTCGATCTCATCGGCACCGAGTTTCAGCGACGGGTGTGGGCAGCCCTGCTCACGATCCCTTATGGCGAGACTCGGACCTACGGCGAGATCGCAAGGCAGATCGGCACACCCGGAGCGTTTCGGGCGGTCGGTCTGGCCAATGGCCACAACCCGATCGGCATCATCGTGCCCTGCCATCGGGTGATCGGATCCAACGGCAGTCTCACCGGATACGGCGGCGGATTGGACCGCAAGCGGGCACTGCTCGACATGGAGAAAACGCACAACGGTACGGCGCAGACGTTGTTCTAGCTCAAGCTACCCCCACAAATGCCTTTGCCCCCCAATAGAATTGGGGGGCAAAGGGCTTTAATTTGTGTTCGGCGGTGTCCTACTTTTCCACCCGGGTTGGGTAGTATCATCGGCGCTGGCAGGCTTAGCTTCCGG
>JAIEPH010000070.1 GCA_019749805.1 Mycobacteriaceae bacterium
GCCCATCTCCTTGGCCGTCGTCTCGGCCTGCCACCGTGCCAGCAGGCGATGACTCTGGGCAGGCAACTGACACGACAGCGTCTCCAGCTCATCCAACACACCCACCAATTCACCGGCGGTCAGCGCATCAATCGGTAGCACGGCCAGCTGATCGAGCGCGGCGCGCATCGCCGCCACCGCCGCCTGCACCGCCTCCGCACCCATGACTCGAACATATGTTCGAAGTCTAAGAACACTCTAGAAAGGATCTCAAGAGATCTCTAAGAAACCTGAAGCGTTGTCATGCAATCGAATTCGAGCGACATTGTCGCTCAATTGTCGCTCAGTCATCGTCGATCGCCAACACCTCGAACGGCTCCGTCGGCGTCTCGGCGACCGCCACCTTCGCCGCCGAGTCAGTGGGGATCACGTCCCCATGGAGCGCGGCGAGCGCCGCGTTGGTGCCGACATCGTGACCCGCCTGCTCGCTCAGCAACCAGCGGACTTCGAGCAGATCGCAGTAGGCCTGGATCGGTGCGCCCTTGTTGCCGACGACGTCGTGGGCCAGGCGCTCGTACGGGGTCAACACTTCGATCACCCACAACCTTGCCGCGGTGCGCTCGTCGACGTCGTGGCCCTGTTCCCGGCACAACTGCGCCTGATACGCGAGCAGATCACCAAGCAGTATCTGGGCCTGTCCCTCGCCCACATCGAGTCCCGTGAGCTCCTGCAGACGCTGCGCATGGTAGCGCCGATCACCCACGGCGACACGGAGTTTGAGCTTGCCCGCCTCGATCGGCTGCAGCGACACTTCGTCGACCGCGAAGCCGAGGTCGTTGAGTTTCCGCACCGTCCCCTCGACGCGGTAGCGATCGGTGAACCCGAAGACGGGCTCGGCGTGCAATGCGTCCCACAGCATGACGTAGCGAGCCCTGGTGTCCTGAACCTCGGAGATCAGCACGTCCTGCAGGGCCGTCTGTCCAAGCCGCTCGGCAAGGTCGACCATTCCCATCGCGACGTTCTCGACCATGATGTCGAGGTCGTGCTCGCGTTGCCCCCGACTCAAACTCGGGTGTACTTCCGAGGTTTCAGCGTCGACCAGCCACGCCTGCAGCAGCTGCCCGTCGCGGGAGAACAATGTGTTCGCCAGCGAGCAGTCACCCCAGAACACACCGTGCCGGTGCAGTTCCACTAGAAGACCAGCCATTCCGTCCAGCAGCCGCGCGCGGTGTTTCGGTTGGTCCGGCGGCAGCCGCATGAACAGCCGGCGATATTGCCAAGATCCTTCGAGGTAGCGGGTGACCAGGATCGCGGTGTCGAATTCCGGCTGCAGCACCACACCGGCGGGACGCACCGCGGGCAGGCCCATCTCCTCGAGCCGCCGCAGGACGTCGTACTCCTTGGCCGCGACCCTCGGCGGCATTTCCTTGACTGCCCACAGCGCACCATCGGCGTCGACGAACTTCACCAAGTGACGGCTGGGCCCCACCGCGATGTCGCGCAACGGAACATCGGGAACCGTCCAGTCGAGGAGTGGCTGGTCCCACGGGAGCCCCAGCAGACCGGGAGTCGGTGTCCGGAGCCGGAAGTCCGGCGCGCGCATGCTAATTCAGGCGCTCACCCGACTCGGGGTGAAACAGATGCACCGCGCCTTCGGGGTTTTTACGCAGTCGCACGGTGTCGGCCAGCCTGGGCGCCGTGCGCGGGTTGCACCGCGCGACCAGTTCCACGCCCGAACCAGCGTGCGTATACACATACGCCTCACTGCCGAGATCCTCTACTAGGTCGACCACGACCTCGACGCCGTCGGACTCGGAGATCTCGAGCTGCTCGGGCCGAATACCGAAGGTGACCTCTGATAGGCCCGCGTCGCTCACCTTGGTCAGATCATCACGCTCGAGTTCCAGCACCGATTCACCGATCTTGACGCCTTCGGGCGCGACGGGCAGCGTCACGAGGTTCATCGCGGGGGAACCGATGAAGCCTGCCACGAAGGCGTTGGCCGGCCGGTCATACAGCTCGTTCGGCGAGGCGAACTGCTGCAGCTTGCCGAACCGCAGAACGGCCACCCGGTCGCCCATCGTCATCGCCTCGACCTGATCGTGCGTGACGTAGACGGTGGTGGTGCCCAGACGCCTTTGCAGCGCGGCGATCTGGGTGCGCGTCTGCACCCGGAGTTTGGCGTCGAGATTCGATAGTGGCTCGTCCATGCAAAAGACCTGTGGCTCACGCACGATCGCGCGGCCCATCGCGACGCGCTGCCGCTGACCGCCGGACAGCTTGGCCGGTTTGCGGTCCAGGAACTCGGTCAGATCCAGGATCTTCGCCGCTTCCTCGACCTTCTTGCGACGCTCCTCGGCGGACACGCCGCGCAGCTTCAGCGCGAAACCCATGTTCTCGGCGACGGTCTTGTTCGGGTACAGCGCGTAGTTCTGGAACACCATCGCGATGTCGCGGTCCTTGGACGGCACGCCGACCATGTTCTTGCCGCCGATCTCGATGGCGCCCTCGTCGATGTCCTCGAGACCGGCCAACATGCGCAGCGCCGTGCTCTTGCCCGACCCGGACGGACCCACCAGCACGACGAACTCGCCATCCTGGATATCGAGACTGAGCGAGTCGACCGCGAGCTTGTCGGATCCCTCGTAGATGCAGGTCGCGTTCTTGTAAGTGATTGAGGCCATTGAAATTCTCCTATTTGATTGCGCCGAAGGAAAGACCACGAACGAGCTTGTTCTGTGCGAACCACCCGCACAGGATCACCGGAAGAGCGGCCATGGTTGCGGCCGCCGACAGCACGGCCCAGTACTGCCCCTCACCGGCGATGAATCCGACGAGGTACACCGGCATGGTCTGAGCATTGACCGCGGTCAGGTTGACCGCGAAGAAGAACTCGTTCCAGGCGAAGATGACGCAGATCAAAGCGGTCGCCGCGATTCCGGGTGAGACCAACGGCAGGATCACCTCGCGCACCGACCGCCACAGGCTGGCGCCGTCGAGGCTGGCAGCCTCGAGCAATTCGCCCGGGACCTCGAGAAAGAACGACCTCATCATCCACACGGCGATCGGGAGGTTCATCGCGGTGTAGAGGATCACCAAGGCCCAGATGTTATCGAGCAGTCCGATATTCGACACGATCACGTACAGCGGAAGGATCACGGCGACGATCGGCAGCATCTTCGTGCTCATGAAGAAGAACAAGGCATCCTGCGTCTTGCGTACCGGCCGCAGAGACAGCGCGAACGCCGCAGGCACGCCGAGTAGCAACACCAGAATCGTCGAAATACCGGTGGCCCAAATCGAGTTCAGCATCGCGGGCCCAATGCCTTGGTCGAAAACCTTCCCGTACTGATCGAGCGTCGGGGTAAAGAACAGCGTCGGGGGGCTGGTCGCCGCGTCAGCCTCCTGCTTGAAGGACGTCAGCACCATCCAGAACACGGGGAAGAAGAACCCAAGTCCAACCAGCCAGGCCACCGCTCCCCAGGCATCGAACTTCCGGGACTTCTTCTTCGGTGCGACCGCCGAATCTTCCACCGCGGTGGCCGTTTCCGTCGTTGTCGTCATCGTTGATTGGTTCTTCGCGCGAGCGCTCATCAGGCTGCCTCTTCCTTGCCGGAGAATGATTTGAAGATCAACCGAAGCGCGAAGCTGGCGATGATCATCGTGAAGATGACCACCACCACGCCCATGGCCGCCGCCTGGCCCATGTCGAAGCCGAGGAAGGCGCGTTGATAGATGTAGAACGGCAGGTTCGAGCTCGCGATACCCGGCCCGCCCTGCGTCATCATGTAGATGGCGTCGAAGGTGTTCACCAGATAGATCGCCCCGAGCACAACGCCGAGTTCGATGAAGCGTCGGAGGTGGGGCAGCGTCAACTCACGGAAGAGTTGGAACGCGCCCGCACCGTCGACTCGACCGGCCTCCAGGATGTCGCGAGGCATCGACTGGAGGCCGGCGAGGATCAGCAGCATCATGAACGGTGTCCATTGCCAGATCAGTTCGACCATCACCATGGTGAGGGGGAACTGACCGATCCAATCCACCGGACCGAGGCCGACCAGTGACAGCACCCAGTTGAGGATGCCGTTCGTCGGGTCGAGAATTGTCGTCTTCCAGATCAGCGCCGCCGCAACGGGTGTGACGAGAAACGGCGTGATCAGCAGCGTCCGGACAACGCCCCGCCCCAGGAACGCGCGGTCCAGCAGCAAAGCAAGTAGCAGGCCGAGGAACGCGGAGATCAGCACGACACCGACGATGAGGATGATGGTGTTGAGGCCGACCCGCCAGAACTGACTGTCCTTGGCAACGGCGATGTAGTTGCTCAGGCCGACGAATTGGCGCGAGCCCGGGCGCACGAGATTCCACGACAGCGTCGAGTAGTACAGCGTGAACAGGAATGGGATCTGCGTGACGACGATCATGAAGATCAGCGCGGGCAACAGCGGGCCACGCCTGCGCCAGCCTTCGGCGCGACTCACCCCGGCGCCCTGGGCCTCCCGGATCTTGCGGACCCGTTCGGCCACGGCGCCCTGACTGGCATCAGCCTCAGGGCCGGCGGTCAACGACGTTGAAGTCATCATTTCTCCTGGTATGTCCGGCCGACGACCTCGGCGTATTCCTGTGCTTGAGAGAGCGCGTCATCCACCGACTTCTGCCCGGCGATCGCGGCGCTGATCTGCTGGCTGACCCGCGTCCCGAGATCCTGGAATTCCGGAATCCCGACGAACTGCACGCCGGTGTACGGAACCGGTTGCACCGTGGGTTTGTTCGGGGTCGCGTTCTCGATCGACCGAAGGGTCAGCGGTCCGTATGACTTTGAGATCGCCTCGTACTCCGGCAGATCGGTGTAGGTCGAGGTGCGGCTACCGGGTGGGACCCGGGCCCACCCCAGCTTCTCGCCAACCAGCTTCATGTAATCCTTGCTCGTCATCCATGAGATGAACTTCCAAGCGCCCTCAGGGTTCTTGGCGTGCTTCGGGATTGCCAGCGCCCACGTATACAGCCACCCCGAGTCCGGCTTCTCGACTATCGGCGCGGGCAGGTAGCCGATCTTGCCGACGAGTTCCGGGTACGTCTTGGGATCCTCCAGCACCGACACGGCCGACGTCGCGTCGTACCACATGGCCGTCTGGCCCTGACCGAACAGGTTGGCGCACTCCTGGAATCCGGTCGATGAGGCCCCGAGTTCGCCGGCCTCGTTGATGAGGTCGACGTAGAAGTTGACGGCCTTGCTCACCTCCGGGCTGTTGAGTTGAGCGTTCCACTGCTCGTCGAACCACCGGCCACCGAACGTGTTGATCACGGTGTCCAGTGGTGCCAGCACCTCTCCCCAACCCGGCTTGCCGCGCAGACAGATCCCCGCCCGGTCGTCGGTCTTCAACTTTCTCGCCCAGTCGGCGACCTCTTGCCATTGCGGCTGGTAGTTCGGGTCCTGGTTGACTTGGATACCAGCTTGCTCGAAGAGGTCCTTGCGGTACATCAGGAACGACGATTCGCCGTAGAACGGAACGGCATACATGTTGCCCTCGTAGGACAGTGATTCCCGCAGCGACGGAATGAAGTCGTTCTGGTCGTACCCCGGCGTGTTCTCTGCGAACTCCGAAAGGTTCATCAGCCAGCCGTCTTTGGCCCACTGGGGCGTTTCGAAGTTGCTGATCATCACGACGTCGAACTCGCTGCCGCCCATCGCCGTGGACATCGTGATCTTGGCGCGCGCCTGGTTCTCCGACAGCGTGATGAATTTCAGCTTCGTGCCGGGATTGTCCCTCTCGAACTCCGCCGACAACTTCTGCGCATCGGTCATCTGCGAGTTGGACACCAGCGCAATCGTCACCTGGTTGTCGGAGGCCCCGAGGCTGCCGGCGCCGGAACAGCCGACCGCCGTCATCGTCAACCCTGCCACGGCGGTCAATGCGGCCCATCGCTTGAGCGCTTTCACCATCACTTCACCTTTCGCTGGATCATGCCTGGGCCAGTAGCCAACGCGCACAATCGATGTCACAGACCAGTAGCCTGGCCAGCTTTCCGCGTAGTGCGCCGAGCGTGGCGGGATATTTGGTGACGCCGCTGGAGATCAGGAGCGTCTTCTGGCAGTGGCGGATGTCCTCGAGTGGAACCGAGACCGCGCGCTGCTGCAGTTCGGTGTCCACGGGCACGCCCTCGGCGTCGAAGAAGCGTCCGCCGATCTCACCCACGGCGCCCAGCGAGATCAGCTCGTCGAGCATGCGGGTGTCCAGATAACTACCTTCGAACAGCGTCGTGGAGGTCGAAACCGCGCCCACGCCGAACACCATGACGTCGGCATGCCTGCCCGCCTCGAGCGTCCGCGAGATCACCGAGTCGCTGCGCATCGAGGCGACTGTCGAAGGATCAGCATAGAGCGGGGCGGGCAGCCGGATCGCGCTGGCGCGCAACATGTCCGCGCAACGGCTGAGGATCAGCTCGGTACCGGTCTGGTAGGCCGCGGTGGACATGGCGCCGTCCAGCTGCACCACGGCCCGGCAGCTGGCGACGCCGGGCAGCAGCCCGGTGGCCACCGCGACCTGTTCTGGGCCCCAGGTGAATCCGAGGACATCCTCCGGCGAGAGCCGGCGCATCAGCAGTGCGGCCGCGACGCGGCCCACGCTCGCGTACGCGGCCGGGCGCCCGGGCGATCCGACGTCGACACCGTGTCCGGCCACCACGGCCTCGGTCAGGCCGAAGCAGCGTTCGAGCTCGCGCTCCTCGTCGGCGTGCAGATTGTCACGCAGATCCGGCGGTACGACGACTTCGATGCGCACCAGGCCTTTGGCCTTTGCCCTGGCCACCAACCGGCCCGCGGTCGGGCGTGAGACGCCGAGACGGGCCGCGATCTCGGCCTGCGTCAGGCCGTCGAGGTAGTACAGCGTTGCCGCGCGCAGTGCGAGCCGAAGGTCCTCGGGCGCCCCGGCGCGACTCTGCGCAGCCGGCCTGGCGACCTCGCCGTTCGACGTCGAAGCGGTCACGTAATGCGCCCCACTTTCCCTCAACCGCGTGAGCATTTGCTCAGGGGTGCGAGTAGATGCTCATAACGCTAACATGTTGGGTGTGACGCACACAACACTTTCCCCCGATACCCGGATGCGGGCCGCCGTACTCATCGAGCCGGGCCGCATCGAAATGGAGCAGCGGCCGGTGCCGACACCGCAGGCCGGTGATGTCCTGGTACAGGTCGCGTCAGTGGGTGTCTGTGGCTCGGACACGCACTACTACCGGCATGGCCGGGTGGGTGGCTTCGTCGTGGAAGCGCCACTGGTTCTCGGACACGAGGCGGCGGGCACCATTGTCGGTGTCGGCGATTCGGTCGACCCGTCGCGTATCGGTCAGCGGGTGTCGATCGAACCGCAGCGTCCCGACCCCGACAGCGATGAGACGCGGCGCGGGCACTACAACCTGTGTCCGCACATGCAGTTCTTCGCCACCCCGCCGGTCGACGGCGCACTCTGCGAGTACGTGACCATCGGCGCGGAATTCGCGCACCCGGTGCCGGACTCGATGTCCGACGATGCCGCGGCGCTGTGTGAACCGTTGTCCGTGGGCATCGCCGCGATCCGCAAGTCCGAGCTCGACGGTCCGGGGCGAGCGGTGGGGGCACTCCCCACGCAAGCGGGGGGCCCACCCACCCGAAGGGAAGGCGGAGGATCGCGGGTGCTCATCGCAGGCGCCGGACCCATCGGCATCGTGCTGACCCAACTCGCCAGGGCCTATGGTGCGACGGAAATCGTCGTCAGTGATCCCGACCCGACGCGTCGCGACCGGGCCCTGACGTTCGGCGCCACCACAACCGTGGACCCCGCCGCAGGGAGCAATGACGATCTGGCGGTCGACGCATTCATCGACGCGTCCGGTGCCGCGGCTGCCGTCGCCGCCGGCATCCGCGCAGTACGTCCCGCGGGACGGATCGTCCTCGTCGGTTCGGGAGTTGAATCCATGGAACTGCCTACGCAGTTGATCCAGAATCGCGAGCTGGTGCTGACGGGGGTGTTCCGGTACGCCAATACGTGGCCGACGGCGATCGCGCTGGTGGAATCCGGGTGCGTCGATCTCGATGCCATGGTGACCGCCCGCTTCCCCCTGGAGAAAGCCGCTGACGCACTGGACTCAGACCGGATCCCGGGTAGCGTCAAGTCGGTGGTGACCGTGTCATGACAGTCAGCAGGCCTAGCTATGACCGCGACGAGATCAGCGTGGGCATAGTGCATTTCGGAGTCGGCGGCTTCCATCGAGCCCACCAGGCGATGTACATCGACCGGCTCCTCGAGATGGGACTCGCCAAAGACTGGGGAATCTGCGGCGTCGGAGTCATGGCGGCCGACCGCAAGATGGCCGACGTGATGGCCGCGCAGGACGGGCTGTACACGCTACTGCTCGAGAACCCCGACGGCACGCGCACTGCGCGGGTGATCGGGTCGATCATCGACTATCGGTACGCGCCTGACGATCCCGAGTCGGTGATCGAACTGCTCGCCGCGCCCAGCACCCGCATCATCTCGCTGACCATCACCGAGGGTGGTTACAACATCGACAACTTGGGGGCCGACGGCGTTCATGTTTTCGGTCTCGTCGCGGAGGCGCTGGCACGTCGGCGCGACCGCGGCATCGCCTCACCGACTATCGTGTCGTGCGACAACATCGAGGGCAACGGTGACGTCGCCCGGCACGCGTTCACCACCTACGCCGACCGTGTCCACCCCGGCCTCGGCGAATGGATGACCGAGCACACCACGTTCCCCAATTCGATGGTGGACCGCATCACCCCGGTGACCACACCCGACGTGGTCGCCACCGTCAAGGACGAATTCGGCGTCGATGACCAGTGGCCGGTGGTCGCGGAGCCGTTCACCTCATGGGTGCTCGAAGACGATTTCTCCGATGGCCGTCCGCCGGTGGAGAAGGTCGACGTGCTGATGGTCGACGATGTCACGCCATACGAGTTGATGAAGCTGCGGCTACTCAACGCCAGCCACCAAAGTCTGTGCTACTTCGCATATCTGGCGGGATACCGGCTTGTGCACGACGCCGCGGGTGATCCGCTGTTCGCCGAGTTCCTGATGTCGTACATGGATGAGGAAGCCACCCCGACGCTGAAGCCGGTGCCTGGTATCGATCTGCCGGACTACAAGCGGACACTGATCGAGCGGTTCGCCAATCCTGGTGTCAAGGACACGATTGCGCGGCTGTGCTACGGCTCGTCCGACCGCATCCCCAAATGGCTGCTTCCGGTGGTCAGGGAGAACCTGAGAACTGATGCACCGATTCGGCTGTCCGCCGCCACCGTGGCCAGCTGGGCGCGGTATGCCGAAGGTGTCGACGAGCAGGGTGAGCCGATCGACGTTCAGGATCAACTGGCCGATACCCTCGTCCCGCTGGCGAAGTCGCAACGAACGCACCCGACTGCGTTCATCGAGAACGCCGAGGTGTTCGGCGACCTCGCCGACGATTCGCGGTTCGTCGAGGCCTATGTATGGGCACTGGAATCGCTGCACCGCGAAGGAGCGCGGGCAACGCTCGAAACGTTGCTCCGCAAGGATTCGCGATGAGAGCGCTGGTGATCGGCGAGGCGCTGATCGACATCGTCGAGCGAGGGAACGAGCGAGCATCCAACAGCGCGCGAGACGCCGTCCCGACCGAGTACGTCGGAGGTAGCCCGCTGAACGTGGCGGTGGGGTTGGCTCGGCTGGACCGGGGAGTCGACTTTCTCACCCACATCGGCGACGATGCGCGCGGAAGACGCATCGCCGAGTACGTCGAAAACGCCGGGGTACAACTCGTTTCAGGCAGTATGTCCGCCGGCCACACCCCGACCGCCGTCGCCATGCTCAACGAAGACGGTTCGGCGCAGTACACATTCGACATCGACTGGGAGCTTGCGGGCACTCCGGAGGTCATACCGCCGCTCGTGGCGCACACGGGATCGATCGCGAGCTGGCACGAGCCGGGCTGCCGGGCCACCGCGGCGCTACTGGATACGTACCACCCGTCGGCAACGATCACCTTCGATCCCAACGTGCGTCCGGCGCTGATCGAAGACCGTGACGCCACGAGGGGCCGCATCGACCGACTCCTCGAGAAGTGCGACGTGGTCAAGGCCAGCGATGAGGACCTGCGTTGGATCGACCCGAATCGCTCGGCCAAACAGATCGCCCGGACGTGGCTGAGCCTGGGCCCGTCGATCGTCGCGGTGACGATGGGCGATCGCGGCGCCTTCGCGATGTGCGAGGCGGGTACAGCGCGGATCGCGGCCCTCCCGGTCGACGTGGTCGACACGGTCGGCGCCGGCGATGCGTTCATGACCGGGCTGATCGATGCGCTGTGGGAGTTGAATCTGCTGGGCGCCGAAAGACGGCGCGACCTGCGCGCCATCGGTCTCGATGCGCTCAACTCGGTGGTTGCGACGGCGGCGCTCTCGTCGGCGCTGACCGTCGGCCGTGCCGGCGCTGACCTCCCCGATCGCGCAACACGTGAGGCTGCAGCGGCGAGCTCGGACCCGCCGCCGCCCCGACCCGGCTAACGTGGGTTTATGCGCTCCATATGGAAGGGTTCAATCGCCTTCGGCCTGGTGAACGTCCCGGTCAAGGTCTACAGCGCGACCGAAGACCACGACGTCAAGTTCCACCAGGTGCACGAGAAGGACAACGGACGCATCCGGTACAAGCGCGTCTGCGAGGTGTGCGGCGAGGTCGTGGAGTTTCGGGACATCGCCAAGGCCTACGAATCCGACGACGGGCAGACGGTGATCATCACCGACGAGGACATCTCGACGTTGCCGGAGGAACGCAGCCGCGAGATCGAGGTGCTGGAGTTCGTGCCGTCTAGTGACATCGATCCGATGATGTACGACAAGAGCTACTTCCTCGAGCCTGAGGGCAAGTCGTCGAAGTCGTATGTTCTGCTCACCAAGACACTCAAGGAGACCGACCGCGTCGCCATCGTCCACTTCGCGCTGCGGAACAAGACACGGCTTGCTGCGTTGCGGGTGCAGGACTTTTCCAAGCGCGACGTCATGGTCATCCAGACGCTGCTGTGGCCAGACGAGATCCGTGATCCCGACTTCCCTTCGCTCGACGCGAAGATCGACATCAAACCCGCCGAGCTGAAGATGGCAAGCCAGGTGGTCGAGTCGATGACCGACGACTTCAACCCCGACCGCTACCACGACGACTACCAGGAGCAGTTGCACGAGCTGATCCAGGCGAAACTTGAAGGCGGCGAGGCGTTTACCTCCGAGGAGCAGCCGAAGGAACTCGACGAGACCGAGGACGTCTCGGATCTGCTGGCAAAGCTGGAGGCCAGCGTCAAGGCCCGCCGCGAAGGCGGTTCGGACAAGCCTGCCAAGAAGGCACCGGCGAAAAAGGCGGCGAAGAAGGCCCCGGCCAAGAAAGCCGCGAAGAAAGCGCCCGCCAAGAAGGCGGCCAAGAAAGCCGCCGCCAAGAAGTAGCCGTCAGTCGGTCAGTAGTTCTGGACGCAACAAGAGGCGGGGCAATGCGTGCCCGAGCCACTCTTCGTATTGGTCCGGCGTCCAACCCAGATCGTCTGTGTATATGGAATACAGGTGCGGCGCCTGCACGGTGAACGCCACGTCGGTCGCTTGATCCTCGGATAGGCCGGGCCGCAGCGCCTCCGATCCGATCTGCGAGATCCACACCGCGCAGCCCGATCGGATCTGGCGAAGTAGGTCTGTGCGCCTTTCCTCGAGACTGGGATCAGCCGAGGCTGCACCCTCCATCACCCGCATGAGCGCCGCGACGCGGTCATGCATTTCACGCACGAAATGCGCGGCGGCGGCGAATTGTGAACGGTGCTCGGTCAGCTCCGCGAGATCAGGCGCGAAATCCATGAGCGGGGCCTCCTCGTAATCGCCGGCGACTGCGATCTCGATGGCGCGGAAGAGGACCGCGGCTTTGGAACCGTAGGTCGCATAGATGGTCTGTGCCGACACATCGGCCGCGGCGGCGATCTGATCGATCGTCGTCGGACCGAAACCCTGCTCGACGAACAATTCGGTGGCCGCCTCGATGATGCTGCGCTGGCGCGCCTCGGCGTCGGCGCGCCGGCGGCTGTTGTCGTACTTGCGACGGGGCTTCGACTCGGAAGCTGTTGACACTGATTCTCTACTTCCTTATAGTCCACTATATCCAATATATGGTGCTCTATCCAAATTAGCATGGAGGCCGCCATGGCTACCGTTCCCCCTGGACTCGCGAGAGTCGTCGAGCGCGCACGGCATCACGTCAACCGACTGCATCTCCGGCTCGCGCCTGCCCCGGTGGCGATGGTGGAACTGATCCTGGCGGCGTGGACGTCGCAGGCGATCCAGGCCGCCGCGCAGCTGGGCGTTGCCGACGCTCTCGCGTCGGGTCCGCTGTCCATTGAGGAGTTGGCCCGTCGCGTCGACGCCGACCCCGACGCACTCCGTCGGCTGTTACGAGCTCTCATCGGAAGCGGTGTATTCCGTCAGGACCGCCATGGCCGCTACGCGCTCAATCCTCTTGCCGACACCTTGCGGTCCGACGCCCCGCAGTCCATGGCCGCGGCCGCGAAATACTATGGCTCACCACAGCACCGCGAACACTGGAGCATGCTCGTCGACTCGATTCGGTCGGGCCAAGCGAGTGTTCCGCGGCTGCGCGGCAAGGACTTCTTCGAGTATCTCGACGACGAGCCCCAACTTGCCGCGCTGTTCAACGAAACCATGACCAACATTTCGGGGTTGTCCGAGCAATTCGTCGTTGCCGCATACCCCTTCAGCGGTGGCTCGACGATCGTAGATGTGGGGGGTGGACATGGTCGGCTGCTGGCTTCCGTCCTGGCTGCTACGCCTGGCGCCCGCGGTGTGCTCTACGACTTGCCGCAGGTGGTCGCGAACGCGCCTGCGCTGCTGGAGAAAGCAGGAGTGGCCGACCGTGTCCGCATCGACGGCGGGTCGTTCTTCGAGAAGGTCCCGGCCGACGGCGACGTCTACCTCATGAAGCACATCATTCACGATTGGCCCGACGATCAGGCGGTCGAGATCCTTCGCACCGCCCGCGCGTCCGTCGGCCCTGCGGCGCGAATCGTGTTGGTGGAACTTGTGATTCCCGAACACGATCGCGACTTCATCGGCAAGTGGGCCGATCTGGAGATGTTGCTCGGCGGAAGCGCCCGTGAACGCAGTGCCGACGAGTATCGCGACCTACTGGGCCGAAGCGGATTCGAGATGACGCGCGTCATACCGACGGCGTCTCCGTACAGCCTCGTCGAGGCGAGAGGCGCTTAGCGGTCAGTCGAACAGCCGGCCCGCGGCCCGGTCGCGCGCGCCGCTACTGCCGCCGCCGCTCCTGACGAAAGTAGAACGTGTTTCAGAAAGTCCTCACCGGCGCTGTCTAGGCTTGCTAAGGTTCGCCCCGGGCGACGGAAGGAAACAATTGTGATACTGGACAGATTTCGGCTGGACGACCATGTCGCGGTGGTGACCGGCGCCGGTCGCGGCCTCGGCGCGGCGATGGCGCTGGCATTCGCGGAAGCCGGTGCTGACGTGGTCATTGCCGCCCGCACGCAATCGCAACTCGAAGAGGTGGCCGAGCAGATCAAGGGTGTCGGTCGCAAAGCCCACGTCGTGGTCGCCGACCTCGCCCACCCCGAGGACACCGCCAAGCTCGCGGGCGAGGCCATCGAGGCCTTCGGGAAACTAGACATCGTCGTGAACAACGTCGGCGGCACCATGCCGAACGCACTGCTGACCACCTCCACGAAGGACCTGCGCGACGCCTTCACGTTCAACGTGGCGACTGCGCACGCGCTCACCACCGCCGCCGTTCCGCTGATGCTCGAGCATTCCGGTGGCGGGAGCATCATCAACATCACGTCGACGATGGGCCGCGAAGCCGGTCGCGGATTCGCCGCATACGGCACCGCCAAGGCCGCGCTCGCGCACTACACCCGGCTCACCGCTTTGGACTTGTGCCCCAAGATTCGCGTCAACGCGATCGCCCCCGGCTCAATCCTCACCTCGGCGCTCGACGTGGTCGCCTCGAACGACGAACTGCGCGCACCGATGGAAAAGGCCACGCCCATGCGCAGATTGGGCCAACCCGAGGACATCGCCGCAGCGGCCGTGTACCTCGCCTCCCCCGCCGGCTCCTACCTGACCGGGAAGACACTCGAGGTCGACGGCGGCCTCACCTTCCCGAACCTCGACCTACCGATCCCGGATCTGTGAGGAGCAACTCGTGAATATCAAAGTCGCAGCGATCGGCACCGGCAACGTCGGACGTCACGCTTTGACCCAGCTGATCAACAATCCGCAGTTCGAGCTGACCGGGGTGTGGGTGTCGTCGGAGTCCAAGGCCGGTAAGGACGCCGGAGAGCTTGCCGGACTCGATGTTTCGACGGGAATCACCGCCACGACCGATCTCGACGCCGTTCTGGCGACCAAACCGGACTGTGCGGTGTACACCGCGATGGCCGACAACCGTCTGCCCGAAGCGCTGGAGGACTACCGGCGCATCTTGGCCGCGGGCGTCAACGTGGTCGCCAGCAGCGCGGTGTTCCTTCAATACCCATGGGGTGTGATTCCCGACGAACTCCTCAAACCGATCGAGGATGCAGCCGAAAAGGGATCTTCGACCATATTCGTCAACGGCATCGACCCTGGGTTCGCCAACGACCTGCTTCCGCTCGCACTGGCCGGAACATGCCAGCGCATCGAGCAGATCCGGTGCATGGAGATCATCAACTACGACACCTACGACAGCGCCACCGTGATGTTCGACGTGATGGGCTTCGGCCGGCCGCTCGACGACCTTCCGATGCTCTTGCAGCCCGGAGTTCTGAGCCTCGCCTGGGGTTCGGTGGTTCGGCAACTGGCGGCGGGCCTCGGCGTCGAACTCGACGAGGTGACCGAGACCTACGTACGCGAGCCCGCGCCCGAGGATTTCGACATCGCGTCGGGCCACATCGAGAAGGGCACTGCCGCAGCATTGCGCTTTGAGGTCCAGGGAAAGAAGGACGGCAAGGTCGCGGTCGTGCTCGAACACGTCACGCGGTTGCGTGACGATCTGCGGCCTGACTGGCCGCAGCCGGCTCAGGAGGGCGGCTCCTATCGCATCGAGATCACCGGTGAGCCGTCTTACGCTTTGGACCTCTGCCTCAGCAGCCCGAATGGCGATCACAATCACGCCGGATTGGTGGCGACGGCCGCCCGCGTCGTCAACGCGATCCCCGCGGTGGTCGCCGCTCCGCCCGGCATCAGGACCACCCTGGACCTACCCCTGATCACCGGAAAAGGGTTGTACGCTGTGCAATAAGTCCGGGGAAACACTCGATGAAGGGCGCGCCTATGCGGACCACACTTCGAATCTTCACTCCGCTCGCTGCCGCTGCCGGAGCAGCGATCGCTATCGTGGTCGCCCCCGCGGCCAGCGCCCAACCGGCGCCGGAGCCTGCACCTGCACCGGCGCCCGCGCAGGAACAGCGTCCGCAGGCGTCGAGTCTCCTCCCACAGTGCGTCAACGAGGGCGGCTCCGCAGCCCTCGGCGGCTCCTCGACCGAGTGCGCTACGCCGGGCAATGTGCAGATCAACGACACACCCGCCCAGCAGGAGTACGTCGGCCCGTGGGGTGACATGTGGGGCGAGCCCGGCTTGTTCTTCCCCTGATCGGGGTTTAGCCACGGCCTAGGAGCCGCCCGTGCGAATTGACATTCGCAGTCTCACACTGCTTTCGCAGCAGCCTGCACAAGTGCGGTTTATGCCGCGCCGACGTACCTGTATTCATGGGACGACGAGTTCTCCGGCCCTGCTTTGATCATGGGCGGCGGTGGTTACTACCACGGTGGTGAGGGCTTTGGCGGTGGCGGTTTCGGCGGGGGTGGCGGCGGCCACGGCGGCCGCTGACTCCACTACTTGCGGCCTGAAGGAGGCCCAACCATGTGGTCAAGAATTCGTTATACCGCAACAGTTTTCGCGATGGCAGGCGCATGCGGCGTTGCCCTCGCTCCGGTGGTTGCGGCCGCACCCGAATGCGTCAACACCGGCCCTAACACGACACAGTGCCAGACCAACGGCAGCTCACAGATCGTCACCTCACCGCCACCGATCAGCAACGGCGGCGGCTGGGGACCGTACTGGGGCGGCGGCCTGGTCATCGATCTCGGCGGATGGGGCTTGGGCTGGTGACGCCGTCTTAGTTTCGCGTCAGCGGAGGTTTCGGCTAACCTAACTTTTCTATTCGCCGTTCCGATAGAAGGTGGGTTGGTGGCACAGGACGCTGACGTGCGGTTCCGGCCGAGTTGGTTGCTGCTCGGGCCGGCGTTCGTCGCCGCCATCGCCTACGTCGACCCAGGCAACGTCGCCGCCAACGTCAGCGCGGGCGCGCAGTTCGGCTTCCTGCTGGTGTGGGTCATCGTGGTGGCCAACATCATGGCGTGCCTGGTGCAGTACCTTTCGGCGAAGCTCGGCCTCGTCAGCGGTCAGTCGTTGCCCGAAGCCGTCGGCAGCAGGATGCGACGCTCGACTCGGCTGGGCTACTGGCTGCAAGCCGAATTGGTCGCGATGGCAACCGATCTCGCCGAGGTGGTGGGCGGAGCCATCGCGCTGTACCTACTTCTCGATCTCCCACTGCTCACCGGTGGCGTGATCACCGGAGCCGTCTCACTGTTGCTCTTGGTGCTCAAGGACCGCCGCGGCCAGCAGATGTTCGAGCGGGTCATCACCGGCCTGCTGCTGGTCATCGCGATCGGGTTCTGCACCAGCCTGTTCGTCGCAGCGCCCCCCGCGAGCGAGGCAGCCGCCGGCCTGGTGCCGATGTTCGCGGGCACCGAGAGCGTGCTGCTCGCCGCGGCAATGCTCGGAGCGACCGTGATGCCGCACGCGGTCTATCTACACTCCGGTCTCACCCGCGACCGCCACGGTCACCCCGAACCCGGCCCGATGCGCCGGATGCTGCTGCGCGTCACCCGCTGGGACGTCGGAATCGCGATGGTCGTCGCGGGTGCGGTCAACCTCTCGATGCTGCTCGTAGCGGCGACGAACCTGCAGGGCCGCGACAACACCGACTCGATCGAGGGTGCCCACGCCGCGGTCAACGACACACTGGGCCCGACGGTCGCCCTGCTGTTCGCGATCGGACTGCTGGCGTCGGGTCTCGCGTCTTCGTCGGTGGGCGCATATGCAGGACAAATGATCATGCAGGGCCTGCTCCATGTGTCGATTCCGATGGTGGCCCGACGGCTCATCACCCTCGTGCCCGCACTGGTGATTTTGGCGGTGGGCGTCGACCCGAGCCGCGCGCTGGTGTTGTCGCAGGTGGTGCTGTCGTTCGGAATCCCGTTCGCGCTGATCCCGCTGGTGCGGCTGACCAGCGACCGCGCAGTGATGGGCGACGACACCAACCATCGGGTGACCACAGCTCTTGGGTGGCTGGTCGCTGCGTTGATTACAGTGCTGAATGTGGTGCTGATCTATCTCACCGTCAAGGGCTGATGCGGCATACCTACTTCGCCTACGGGTCGAACCTGTGCGTTCGGCAGATGGCGCGGCGGTGCCCAGGCGCTGTCGACCCGCGGCCGGCGACGCTGGCCGACCACGACTGGCTGATCAACGAGCGCGGCGTGGCGACAGTCGAGCAGTTCGACGGCTCGCAGGTACACGGCGTCGTGTGGCAGCTGACCGATACCGACCTCGCGACCCTCGACAGCGCAGAAGGTGTTCCGGTGCGGTATCGCCGCGACCGCCTCACCGTGCACACCGACGACGGCCCGTTCCAGGCATGGGTGTACATCGATCACCGCGTCGAACCGGGCCCGCCGCGGCCCGGCTATCTCGAACGCGTCGTCGACGGCGCACTGCAGCACGGCCTTCCACAGCGCTGGATCGACTTCCTGAGGCGATGGGATCCAACCCGGTGGCCCGGGAGCACGGCAAGTTCGAGTTCACCTGCACCACAATCACTTTCGGAGCTACTCGCGGACCCCGGCATCGTCGAAGAGCTGACTCTGCGGTCGCGGTTCGGGTTCATGGCCTTCCACGGCGGCGGTCTGGAGCAGATGACCGACGTCATCGCCGAGCGCGCCGCCGATGCCGCCGACGCGTCGCTGTATGTGGTGCGTCACCCCGACCACTACCCGCACCACCTGTCATCGGCGCGCTATGACCCCGCGGAGTCCGAACGACTGGCCGAGTTCCTCGACCATGTCGACGTGGTGGTGTCGCTGCACGGCTACGGCCGCATCGGTCGCAGCACGCAACTGCTCGCCGGCGGCCGCAACCGCCGACTGGCCGAACATCTCGCGCACCACGTCACCGTTCCGGGGTATCAGGTGGTCACCGACATCGACGCCATACCGCGTGAGCTGCGGGGCCTGCACCCGGACAACCCGGTGAACCGGGTGCGCCGGGGCGGCACACAGCTCGAACTCACGCCGCGGGTACGGGGCATCAGCCCGCGCAGCCAGCTGCCCGGTGACGACGGCCTGTCCCCCGCGACTTCGACGTTGGTGCAGGGGCTGGCCGCGGCGGCGCGTTCCTGGGAATCGTCCCCGACCTAGCGGGTACCACCTCACCCATCCGGACCGGCCCCCGCTCCGAATACGGGATGTGGAAAGTTCCAGCCCCGCTGCACGCTCCGTCGCCGTCATCGGCAGCGGCGTATCAGGCCTAGTCGCGGCATATGTCCTGGCACAGCGCGACCGCGTAACCCTCTATGAGGCCGACACCCGGCTCGGAGGGCACGCCCACACCCACCAGATCCCCCACACCGACGACGGCCGCACCATCGGCGTCGACTCGGCATTCCTGGTGCACAACGACCGCACGTACCCGACGCTGTGCCGGCTGTTCGACGAACTCGGCATCGCCACCCGCGAAACCGACATGTCGATGTCGGTGCGCGACGACGCGAGCGGACTCGAGTACGCCGGTGCCCGCGGGATCGGCGGGTTGTTTCCGTCGTGGTCATCGCTCACCCGCCCGCGGTACCTCTACATGCTGGTCGAGGTCAAACGATTCCACCGGGCTGCGCTGCGCCTGCTCGAGAGTGGCGAGGACGATGCGACGGTCGGCGAGTTCCTCGACCGCCACGGTTTCTCCCAGTACTTCATCGAGTACTTCATAACCCCGCTGATCGCCGCGGTGTGGTCGGCTCCGCCCGGCCAGTCGCTCAACTATCCGGCCCGCTACCTGTTCGTTTTTCTGGAGCACCACGGGATGCTGTCGGTGTTCGACTCGCCGACCTGGCGGACGGTGGTCGGCGGTTCCGTGACGTACGTCGACGCGGTGGCCGAAGTGATCGACGAGGTGCGCCTGGGCGCCGCGGTGCGCTCGGTGGCACGACTGTCCGATGGCGTCGAGGTTTCCGACGAAATCTACGGACCGCGGCGCTACGACGCCGCCGTCATCGCCACCCACCCCGATCAGGCGCTGCTCATGCTCGCCGACCCGACATCAACCGAACGCGCAGTGCTCGGTGCCATCGAGTACAGCATCAACCATGCACAGCTGCACACCGACGAATCGGTGCTGCCCAAGAACCAACGCGCCAGGGCGTCGTGGAACTACCTGGCTACCTCCGACGACGCATCGGTGATGGTCACCTACGACGTGACGCGACTGATGCGTCTCGACGGCGGCTCCCGAATCCTGGTGACACTCGGCGGCAGGGACCGCGTCGACCCCGCCAGTGTCCTCACCGAGATGACATACAGCCATCCGATATACACGCCGACCTCTGTTGCCGCTCAACGACTTTTGCCAACATTGGACGATGACCGCGTGGTATTCGCAGGCGCGTACCACGGCTGGGGTTTCCACGAAGACGGTGCGGCCTCCGGATTGCGGGCGGCGCAGCGCCTGGGGGTCGATTGGCCGGCCGTCACCCGCGAGGCGGTGGCATGCTGACACCACCCGCCATCTACCGCACTCGGATCACCCACCTCCGTCGCGCCCCGGTGCATCACTACTTCGAACATCGCGGGTACAGCTGGTACGTCGACGTCGACGCTCTACCCAAGCTGCCCCGATGGCTGCGGCCGTTCGCCCGCTTCGACGCACGCGACCACCTCTTCGAATCCGACGGTCCGAATGACACCCTGCGTCAGCGCATCGACGCGTTCCTCGCCGACCGGGGTATCGACCTGAACGGGGGCCGTGTCACCGCACTGCTGCAGGCGCGGGTCCTTGGATACGTCTTCAACCCGCTCAGCCTTTACTGGTGCCACGACGCCGACGGAACGCTGCGCCACGTCATCGCCGAGGTACACAACACCTACGGCGGACGCCATGCCTACGTGCTGCCGCCCGACAGCGACCACCCCACAATCGTCATGAAAAAGCTGTACGTCTCACCGTTCAATGACGTGGACGGCTACTACCTGGTGACCGCCCCACGGCCCGACGAAAACCTCGACGTGCGCATCTCCCTGCACCGCGAGAATCAGCCGGCCTTCGTCGTCACGATGCGTGGAAACCGAAGGCGCGCAGGTGTTGCCGAAATCCTGCGGCTGCAACTGGTCGCGCCACTGGCTCCTTTGATGGGTGCGATCGGGATTCGGGTACAAGGCATCACTCTCTGGCTGCGACGAGTCCCAATCGTGCCCCGCGAGTCCCACGTCAAGGAAAGAGTCCACCAGTCGTGACCATTGACCTGATCTCCGCCGCCCCGGCCACCGTCGATTCGGACAGATGGCCGGCCGTGGCTCGGGTGCCGGGCGGGCCGCTCAGTGCCGCAACGGGCGCGATCGCCGACCGGTTGTTCCGCCGGGCCGTGTCCCGGTTACCGATCCGCGTCGTCTATCCCGACGGGACCGTCATCGGGGCGGCTGACCCCACGCTGCCGACCATGGTCGTGCATCGGCCCGAGGCAATGGTTCGCCGAGTCGGTCGCTACGGGCTCATCGGCTTCGGTGAGTCGTACATGGCCGGCGACTGGAGTTCTACGGATATTGCGTGCCTGCTCACCGAATTCGGCAAGCGGCTGACTGAGCTGATTCCTCCTGTCCTGCAGAGGTTCCGGCCGCTCGCCGTCGTACGCCCACCGCGGTCGCAGTACAACAGCCCTCGGCAGGCGCGGCGCAATATCGCGGACCACTACGACCTGTCGAACCTCATGTTCGCCGAGTTCCTCGACAAGACGATGACGTACTCCAGCGCGCTGTTCGAATCCCTTCCCGCCCATGAGTCGAGCCTCGCGGATGCGCAACACCGAAAGATCGAACGGATCCTCGACGCCGCGGGGGTCAGGTCGGGCAGCCGGGTGCTCGAGATCGGCACCGGCTGGGGTGAACTGTGCATCCGCGCCGCAATGCGCGGCGCACACGTCCGTTCGATCACGTTGTCGGCCGAGCAGCAGCGACTGGCCCGACAGCGGGTGGCCGAGGCGGGCCTGTCCGACCTGGTTGAGATCGACCTGTGCGACTACCGCGACGTCGAAGGCAGTTATGACGCCGTGCTGTCGATCGAGATGATCGAGGCTGTTGGATACCCGTTCTGGCCCACGTACTTTCAGACGCTCGACCGGCTGGTCGCTCCCGAAGGGCGGGTGGCGATCCAAGCCATCACCATGCCGCACGACCGGATGCTGGCCAGCCGCAACACCTACACCTGGATCCAGAAGTACATTTTTCCCGGCGGTCTGCTGCCGTCGACCGAGGCGATCCTCGGCATCACCGAGTCCACCACCAGGCTGCGCACCGTTGACATGTTCTCACTGCGGCCGCACTACGCCGAGACGCTTCGGTTGTGGCGGGAACGCTTCGTCGGTCGCCAGGATGCTCTGGCGGAGTTGGGGTTCGACGACGTCTTCAAGCGGATGTGGGAGCTCTATCTGGCCTACTCAGAGGCCGGTTTCCGGTCGGGGTACCTCGACGTTTACCAGTGGACATTCGCGCCGTCGGGGCGACAGCGATGAGCTTCGTCGTCGTCGCTTCGGCGTCGCTGGCCATCCTGGTCATCGTTCACACCGTCACCTTCCTGATCGGTCGCCGGATCGGGCGCTACAACGTCGTCGACACCGCGTGGGGTCTGGGATTCGTCGCGGTGGCCGCCGTCGCCGCCGCCCTCGGCACGGGTGACGCGTTCCGGCGGGTCCTCCTCCTGGTTCTCGTCGCGGTGTGGGGACTGCGACTGGCGTGGCATATGACGCTGAAATCGGCTGGTAAGGGCGAAGATCCACGCTATCGTGATCTGCTGCGCGGCGACTTCTCCGCGGGCCACGTGATCCGAAAGGTGTTCGTGATCCAGGGGGCGGCGACGTGGTTCGTCTCGTTGCCCGTGCAACTTTCGGCCGTCCTGGGGCCGACGCCGGCGCTGCTGCGCCCGGTGTTCGTCCTGGGCGTGGCCGTGTGGGCGCTCGGCTTGCTGTTCGAGGCCGTCGGCGATCACCAGCTGCGCCGCTTCAAGGCCGACCCAGCCCACCGGGGTGTCATCATGGACCGCGGGCTGTGGGCGTGGACCCGGCATCCGAATTACTTCGGCGACGCATGTGTCTGGTGGGGACTGTGGCTGGCCAGCATCGCGGGCGCGATTTCGCTCGTCACCGTGCTGTCCCCAGTGGTCATGACCTATTTCCTGGTTTACGCCACCGGAGCCCGACTCACCGAGAAGTACATGGCCAATCGAAACGGCTTCGACGAATACCGTTCGCGTACTTCATATTTCGTACCGCGTCCACCTAGATCGCGAATACCATGACGCTATTTGCGCCGGTCGATAGGCTACGGCCTGTGACAAGGGACCTCGACGAGCTGCTCCGCCAAGTGGCCCAGCAGGACGTCGACGCGTTCGCGGAGTTCTACGACCAGACTCGGGCGCGGGTATTCGGCCTGGTCACCCGTGTACTGCGCGATCCGGGGTACAGCGAGGAAACCACACAGGACATCTACCTGCAGGTATGGCGCACCGCGGATACATACAATCCCGCCGCGGGGTCCCCGATGTCGTGGCTGATGACGCTCGCGCATCGTCGGGCCGTGGACCGGGTGCGCTCTGAGCAGGCCGCCGGTCAGCGCGAGTCCCGCTACGGCGCCGCCAATGTCGAGCCACCGTCCGACCAGGTCGCCGAGTCGGTGATCCAGAGCGACGAGCACCGCCAGGTGACCGAATGTCTCGGCTCACTGACCGATACTCAGCGAGAGGCCATTCACCTCGCCTATTACGACGGCCTGACCTACGTTCAGGTGTCCGAGCGGCTGTCGGCCAACCTCGCGACGATCAAATCGCGGATGCGCGATGCCATCCGCGGCCTACGCAGGTGTTTGGGGCTGACATGACTCAACCGATAGACGATTTGACCGGCCTGGCGACCCCGTATGCGTTGCACGCGATGCCCGAAGCCGAACGTGCCGACATCGACCGCCGTCTTGCGAGTGCACCGCCCGACGTGGCGCGCGCCTTCGGCGACGAGGTCCGTGCGGTGCGCGAAACCATGGCGGCGATATCGGCCGCCACCGCTGTCGAGCCGCCGGACGAACTTCGCGACCGTGTCCTCGCCGAAATCGGCAGAACACCTGCCGTGTCGGCACCGGTGATCCCGATGAAGCCCCGCGCGAAGCGGTGGCGCACGGCCCTGCTGGCTGCCGCGGCTGCGTTGATCGTCGGACTCGGCGCCCTCGGCGTCGGCCTCGCGCTGCGGCCCCCACCGACGACCGCGGAGCAGATCTTCGCCGCACCGGATGTGCGCACCGTTTCCGGCGACATTCCCGGCGGCGGCCGGGCAACGGTCGTCTTCTCCCGCGACAAGGACGCCGGCGTGCTGGTGATGAACAACGTCGCGCCGCCCGAGACCGGCACCGTCTACCAGATGTGGTTGATCAATGACGAGGGGCCGCACTCGGCGGGAACCATGGACGCGCAGGCCATCGCGCCGTCGACCACCGCAGTGCTGCCGGATCTGGACGGGTCGAGCACGCTGGCGTTCACCATCGAGCCGGCCGGCGGTTCACTGATGCCGACCACGGCGCCCTTCGCGGCACTGCCGCTGACCTAGGTCCCTTCGAGAGTGGCCGCTGCGGCCTCGGCGATCACATCGGCGACGTCGTGACCCCGCTGCCACGCCCGCCGTTGGCGCATCGCCCCGTTACCCTCCTCGGCGACGCGGTGCAGTTCGCTGGTGACGAGGTCGTAGTCGCCGACCGCCTCGAGCGCCGGCCGCACGTGCTCGACCAGGTTCCCCAACAACGTTCGCGCGGGCGCACACTCGTGCCCCTCGGCCAGGTCGAGCGCTTCGCCGTCGAGACCGTCGCGCGCCGATTTCCAGTAGGCGGCCCGCAGGACATGAGCTGTCAGCGGCGGCACCGGTTGGCGCTGCCGCTCGTCGTCCAGCGCCGTCATCACCGCTCCGCGGATCAACGCCGCCAGCAGCACGGTCTCGGCGACCGTGGCCGGCACGTCGGCGACGCGGACCTCGACAGTCGGAAACTTCGCCGACGGCCGCACATCCCAATACACCATCCCGTCGTCCAGTGCGGCGCCCGCGCGGATCAGCATCTGCACGACGGCGTCGTACTCGTCGACCGAATCCAATGCCGGCGGCGGTCCCGCGCTCGGCCACCGCGCCCACAGCACGCTGCGCCAGCTGGCGTAGCCGGTGTCGGTGTTGCGGTAGATCGCCGAATTGGCGCTGAGCGAGAGCAGCAGCGGCAGCCACGGTCGCAACCGGTTGCTGACCCGGATCGCGGCCTCGCGGTTCGGCACGGCGACATGCACATGGGCACCGCAGATGCCTTGTTCGTGCGCGATCATGCCGTGCCTTTCGGCGATCTTTCGGTAGCGCGGGGTGTCGGTGATCGGGAATTCGTGCGGCACGGTGGGCGGCAGTCCGACGGCCAGCAGCCGGGCGCCGCCGGCTTCGGCGGCCTCGGCCGTGATGCGACGCAACCTGGACAGCTCGTCGGCGAGTTCGCGGGTGCCGCCGACGACATCGGAGGTGGTTTCGACCTGGCAGCTGGTCAGCTCGAGCTGTAGCTTCACGCCGCGCTCGGCGGCGTGACCGGCGACCGCCTTGTTGACGGCGACCGGTTCGCCCGTTGCGGGATCGGCGAGCAGAAATTCCTCTTCTACGCCGATGGTGGGATGAGTGGCCATGGTGTGTTCGAGTCTGAAAATAGATCCGGTCCGTCGGAGGCTTGCTCACGACGGACCGGATCGGGGTGACAAGTCGGTGGTGGCGGGCTTCGGGTATCGAAGCCGGCGGCAGAATCATGCCCATTGCTGACACCTGCTAAACCCCGCCGAGCAGAACTTCTACTATCACAAAATGGTCAAAGATTTCCGCTTCGGTGTCGGGCTGCAGGCCGCACGTCGACAAAAGTCGGTCCAGGACTGGGCGCGCCGAGCGGAGGACATGGGGTACGACGTCGTCCACATGGCCGACCACCTCTACACGACGGCGCCGTTCCCGATGATGACGGCAATGGCGATGGCGACCGAGAAGCTGCGGGTCGGCACCTTCGTGCTGAACGCCGGCTTCTACCGGCCCGCACTTCTGGCGCGTGACGTCACGTCGCTGCGCGACCTCAGCGGCGGCCGTTTCGACCTCGGCCTCGGCGCGGGGTACGTCAAAGAGGAGTTCGAGCAAGCCGAGCTGCCGTACCCGACGGCGGGTGAACGCGTCGCGTGGCTACGTCACGTCACCGAGCACATGAACGAGCACGCGGCCGATGTGCCGATCCTCATCGCGGGCAACGGCGACAAGCTGCTGACCCTCGCCGCGCAGAAGGCGAACATCATCGGGCTGACGGGCGGTCACCCGATCATCGGCGGCGTTGATCCGCTCGCCGACCGCATCGCGTTCGTCCGCGAGGCGGCCGGTGACCGATTCGGCGAGCTGGAGCTCAATCTGTCCGTGATCGCGCTGCCCACCGACAACTCCGGGGTTCCCGACCTGTCGCTCGTGCGGCGGTTCCTGCCGGACCTGTCCGAGGAAGAGATGCTGGCGACGCCCGCGGTGTTCTCGGGTACGCCGAGGGACATCGCCGACACCATTCGGCACTTGCGCGACGCTTACGGCGTCACGTACATCACCGTGCAGCAGCAGCACGGCGAGGAGTTCGCAAAGGTGATCGCCGAACTGCGCTGAGTGCGCTTATGCGTCCACGCGAGCGAATTGGTTCTGCCGGTATTGGTCGACACACGTCGCCCGACGGACCTTGCCACTGGTGGTGATAGGTATTGCACCCGGTGACACCATGACCAGATCCGCGATGCTCAGACCGTGCGCGTTGGAGATCGCCGAGGTCACTTCCCGTCTGACTACGGTCAGCTTGTCAGCCGCCTCCTCGGGGGACGCGCCGCGCTTCTTGACTTCGGCGATCACCACGAGCTTCTCGGTATGACCATCTGGAACCGCGATCGCTGCGCATCGACCCGCGGTGATCTCCTGGATCGTCGCCTCGATGTCGTCGGGCGAATGGTTGCGCCCGTACACGATCAACAGGTCCTTGATACGGCCGATGACAAACAACTCGTCTTCGAAGAAGAACCCCTGATCCCCGGTCCGCAGCCACGGCCCCTTCGGCGTACCCGCCGACGGGGCGACAAGCATCGCCCGGAAAGTGTCTTCGGACTCCTGCGGCTTTTGCCAATAGCCAAGCGCGACGTTGTCGCCGTGCACCCAGATCTCACCCGTCATCCCCGCCGGGCACTCGGTCCTGGTTTCGGGATCAACGACCCGAACGGTCGGCGACTGCGGCACACCGTAGCTGACAAGCGTTGTGCCGCCTCCGTTTTCGCAGCGCTCGGCCCTGCCTGCGGTCAGCTTGTCCGAGTCGAAACGCACGGTCTTCGGTATTTGACCCGGCCGACCCGTCACCACGTATACCGTCGCCTCTGCCAGTCCATACCCGGGTCGCAGCACGGTATCGCGGAGATTGAAGGCGGCAAATCGCTGGGTGAAGCGCTTGATGGTGGCGGGGTTTATCCGCTCGCTACCGCTGCCGATGCCACGCACCTGCCCGAGGTCCAATCCGGCCATGTCATCGTCGGAGGTCTTCCTCGCCGCTATCTCGAACGCGAAGTTCGGCGCCGACGAAAACGCATGCTCATTGCTTGCCAGCAATTGCATCCAGCGGGCCGGCCGCTGCAGGAACGCCATCGGACTCATGAGCACGGCGTGATTTCCCGCCAAGACGGGCACAAAGATTCCCACCATCAGGCCCATGTCGTGGTAGAACGGCAACCATGACACGATCGTCGTGTCCGGCGGGGGAAAACCACCGTCGTCTGCAAACAGATCGGCCATCAGCTGCCCGAAGTTTGTTATGAGGTTCTTGTTCGACACCATGACCCCCGCAGGCGTGCGGGTTGACCCAGAGGTGTACTGCAAGAACGCGATATCGGGGAAACCATCGCCGCCGGGCTCTGCTCCCGCCGGCGCGTCGAGGTCCAGCAGGTCGACTGCGACGACGGCCGGAGCGGTCTGGCCGTGCTGCGAACGTACGGACTCGTTGACATTGTCGATGACGGCAGATGTCGTGAGAATGACGCTGGGCGACGAATCGCGCAGCACCGAATCAACGCGCTCGTCCGTCACACCCCCCATCGGAACGGACAGTGGCACGGCGATCAGTCCGGCCTGCAGCGCGCCGTAGAACGCGACGATGTAGTCCAGGCCCTGCGGCGCCGAAATCACCGCCCGATCACCGGGGGATCCGAAGCGCGTCAGCTCACGGGCAACGTTCGTCGTCCGCTGGTAAAGCTGAGACCACGTCAGGGTTTGCGGCACACCGTTCCAGTCCTGCTCGTAGTCGATGAACGTGAACGCAAGGTCGTTGGGCTGGAAGCCCGCGCGCTCTCGTAGGATTGCGGCAGGGGAAGATTCAGTCAACGCGGTCACACCCTTCGAAGAGAGATCCGGTAGAGATTTGTGTGTTCGAGCCGGAACTGCCTCACCGATGCGTCGAGATACCGCTCGTAAACCGAAACCTTTTCCGGTCCAACGATCTCGACCGCCTCGGCACGATTGTTGCGTAGCCTCTCGAGCCACGCTCCGCAGGTACGTGCGTAGTGTTCCCGGTGGTTGATCACTGACCGTATCTCGAAGAGCTTCTCGGCGGCGTGGGCTATTTCGGCAAGCCTCGGCGGATCCGATTCAGGAAATATGTGCTGGGCGATGAACAAGCAATCTTGCAGACCCGGCTCGTCCATCGCGACGTTGCCCTTGCCGATCGTCTGCAGTGCCAGCCCTGCTCCGGGATTCAGCCACTCATGGCACTTTTCGAAGAATCCTCGGTACGCCGCGACTCTATCTGAGCGTTTCCAGCCGAATTTCACGAAATGCTCCATCGCACCGATCGAGATGGCCGCGTCATAGCGTTCGCCCGGCAGGAAATCGGCCCAGTCCCGAAGCAGCACTTCCACTCGAGGGTCGGCTACGGCCTTGACGTGGTGCGCCTGAGCTTCGCTCAGAGTCAATCCCGTGACGTGCTGTACGCCATGCTCGGTAACGAGTCGATGCATGACCGACCCCCACCCGCACCCGATATCCAGCACACGGTTGCACCCCGGCGCACCTGCCTCGGCCACGAGGTAGTCGATCTTCCGCAGTTGTGCCGCCGCAAGATCATCGGCTTCGCCATCCCACAATGCGCACGAATACGTCATCGATTCGTCGAGCCAGAGTGAGTAGAACTTGTTGCTCACGTCGTAGTGGTGCTGGATGGATTCCGCTGATGCCCCGCGCTCACTTGTGGTTGTCATTTTTCCTCCCCTTCATAGGATGTCTCCGCCTATGCGTCTATGCGGGCGAATTGGCCGTGCCGGTATCGCTCGACGCAGGCCGCCCGCCGGACCTTGCCGCTCGTGGTGATCGGAATCGAACCAGGCGGCACCATCACCAGATCCGCGACGCTCAGTCCGTGAGAGTTGGAGATCGCCGAGGTCACCTCCCGCCTGAGGGCGGTCAGTTTGTCCGCCGCCTCCTGCTCGGAGGCGCCTCGCTTCTTGACCTCGATGAGCACGACGAGCTTCTCGACGCGAGAGTCCGACACCGCGATCGCCGCACAGCGGCCTCCCGTGATCTCCTGGATCGTCGCCTCGATGTCGTCGGGAGAGTGATTACGCCCGTACACGATCAACAGATCCTTGATACGGCCGATGATGAACAACTCGTCATCGAAGAGGAAGCCCTGATCTCCGGTCCGCAGCCACGGCCCCTCGGGGGTGCCCGCCGACGGAGCGACAAGCTCTCCCGCAAAGGTCTTCTCGGTCTCGGCAGGCTTCTGCCAGTAGCCCGCGGCGACGTTGTCGCCATGTACCCAGATCTCACCCGTCATCCCCGCGGGACACTCGGTCCTGGTGTCGGGATCGACAATCCGGACTGTCGGCGATTGCGGCACACCGTAACTCACCAACGACGTCCCACCACCATTCGCGCAACGCTCTGCCTTGCCGGCGGTCAGCTTCTCGGAGTCGAACCGCACGATCTTGGGTGGCTGCGCTCCCGCGCGGGTCGCCACATACACCGTCGCTTCCGCCAGTCCATACGACGGTCGCAATACATCCTCACGAAGGTTGAAGTGGGCGAATCGCTGGGTGAAGCGACGCAGCGTCGCCGCGTGTACCCGTTCGCTACCGGTGGCGATGACAAGGACGTCCGATAGGTCGAACTCAGCCATGTCATCGTCGGATGTCTTCTTCGTCGCCAGTTCGAAGGCGAAGTTCGGTGCTGCCGAGTAGGACTTGCTGTTACTTGCCAACAACTGCATCCATCGGGCCGGCCGCTGCAAGAATGCCACCGGACTCATGAGCACCGCATGCAGGCCCGTCAGAATCGGCCCGCAAACCCCGAGATACAAACCCATGTCGTGGTAAAACGGCAGCCACGACACAATAGTGGTGTCTGGCGGGGCGACATTTCCGTAGTCCGCAAAGTAATTACACGTCACCTGTTCGAAATTGGCGAGAACGTTTCTGTGCGACATCATGACGCCGGCAGGAGTACGGGTCGACCCGGAGGTGTACTGCAGATAAGCGATGCTCGGGCCGTCCTCGATCCCGGTGTTGAATTCGACCGGCGGCCCATCTGCGTCCAGCAAATCCACCGCAATGACCGCGGGAGCGGATACGTCCGACTGCGCCGCGAGATGGTCGGCGACGAGGTTGCCGACCGAGGATGTGGTGAGCACGAGCGACGGCGACGCGTCCCTAAGCACCGAGTTGACCCGCTCGTCGCTGACCCCGCCCAGGGGGACCGACAGCGGAACCGCAATTCGGCCGGCCTGCAGCGCGCCGAAGAAGGCAACGATGTAATCAAGTCCCTGAGGTGCCAATACGACAGCCCGATCACCGGTCGACCCATGCTGTTGCACTTCCCGCGCAAGGTTCGTCGTGCGCCGGTACAGCTGCGACCAGGTCAGCCTTTCGGCGACTCCGTTCCAGTCCCGGTCGTAATCGATGTACGTGAAGGCCAGGTCGTTGGGCTGCACACTCGCCCGTTCGCGCAGCACGTCCACGAGCGAGTTCTCGATCACGCGCATCAGGTTACTGTGGCGGTCGTCGCCGCACTGCCGAAAGGCAAAGTTAGGTAGCCGACGATTGAACCGTCGGTGTTCCAGCAGCGTCGATGGCGACGACGACCTGGCATTTTCGGCAGACTCACCTTTGACACGCGCCCGCCGTCGGCCATGTTCGCGTTTGCCACAGCGTCAAAACCCAATGCCTGCGGCTCTAGATGGTGCGAGTCAGCCGCTCAGCCAGCATTGCGGCGAACTTCGCCGGATCGTCGGGTATGTCGCCTTCGGCGAGCAGCGCTGTTCCATAAAGCAATTCGGCGGTTTCCACCAGCTCACACGGCGAGGCGTCGGCGTCCCGCTCTTTCAGCGCCTGTCGCAGGCCGGAGACGAGTGGGTGTTTCGGGTTCAGTTCGAGAATCCGCTTCGAGACCGGCACCGTCTGGCCAGACGCCCGGTACATGCGTGCCAGCGCCGGCGTGATCCCGAAGGTGGGGGTGATCAGACAGGCCGGCGACTCGGTCAGGCGGCTGGACAACCGTACTTCGGCGACGTGATCGCTGAGGGTCTCCTTGAACCAGGCGAGTAGGTCGGCAAACTCGCGTTCCTGTTCTTTGCGCTCGGTATCGTGCGACTCTTTGTCCTTGTCGTCGTCGAGGTCGACCTCCCCTTTCGCCACCGATTGCAGCGGTTTGCCGTCGAATTCGGGAACCGATCCCACCCAGATTTCGTCGACCGGGTCGGTGAGCAGCAGCACCTCGTAACCTTTCGCCCGGAAAGCCTCGAGATGGGGCGACTTCAACAATTGCTCGCGTGACTGTCCGGTGGCGTAGAAGATCTGCTCCTGACCTTCTTTCATGCGCTCGACGTACTCGGCCAGGGTGGTCGCTTCCTCGTCGTGGTGGGTCGATGCGAACGACGAGATGCGCAGCAGGGTGTCCCGGTTGTCGAAGTCCGAGGTGAGTCCTTCTTTGACGACGGTCCCGAATTGGGTCCAGAACGCGCGGTAGTCTTCCGGCCGCTCCGACCGCAGATCCTGGATGGTCGAAAGGACCTTCTTGGTCAACCGGCGGCGGATCGCGCTGACCTGTCGATCTTGCTGCAGGATTTCGCGAGAGACGTTGAGCGACATGTCCTGGGCATCGACGACCCCCTTGACGAAGCGCAGGTACCTGGGCATGAGCTCGTCACAGTCGCCCATGATGAATACGCGTCGGACGTAGAGTTGGATCCCGGTCTTGGCCTCCCGGGTGAACAGGTCGAAGGGTGCGTTCGAAGGGATGAACAACAGCGCCTGGTATTCGAAGGTGCCCTCGGCCTTCATCGCGATCACCTCGAGCGGGTCGTCCCAGGCGTGCGCGATGTGCTTGTAGAACTCCTTGTATTCCTCCTCGGAGACCTCGTCTTTCGCCTTGGCCCACACCGCCTTCATCGAATTGAGGGTCTGCGTCTCAACGGTGACGGTTTCAGGCTCCCCTTCTTCTGTTGGGGGGGTGTGCCGCTCGACCTGCATCCGGATGGGCCATGAGATGAAGTCGGAATACTTCTTGACCAGCTCTCGAATCTTCCAGTCGGCGGTGTAGTCGTGCAGCTGGTCCTCTTTGTCTTCGGGCTTGAGGTGCAGTGTGACTGCTGTGCCCTGCGCGGCGTTGTCGACGGACTCGATGGTGTAGGTGGCCTCACCGCTGGATACCCACCGGGTGGCCTCGCTTTCGCCGGCCTTTCGAGTGAGCAGCTCGACCTTGTCCGCCACCATGAACGTCGAGTAGAAGCCGATGCCGAACTGACCGATCAGTTCCTCGGAGGCCGCCGCGTTCTTCGCTTCGCGTAACTGCTGTCGCAGCTGACCCGTACCGGACTTGGCCAGCGTGCCGATGAGGTCCACGACCTCTTCGTGCGTCATACCGATGCCGTTGTCGCGAACGGTCAGGGTGCGTGCGACCTTGTCCACCTCGATCTCGATGTGCAGATCGGAGGTGTCGACGTCGAGGTCCTTGTTACGCAGTGTCTCCAGCCGGATCTTGTCCAGGGCGTCGGAGGCGTTCGAGATCAACTCCCGCAGAAAGGAGTCCTTGTTGGAGTACACCGAGTGGATCAGCAGATCCAGCAGTTGGCGCGCCTCCGCCTGAAATTCCAATTGTTCGACGTGTGCAGTCATGGCCTTCCTTCGATCACAGCCTTCGGTACTGCGAAGGATAGTAGCCAGTACGTCTTCTCCGAGTGTCCACAGCAACTGACCCGCTGCGGCGGATACACTGCAATCCGGCCGGAAAACGGGGGGGTTTACGCATTTTTGCCAATGCCGCGACCAGGGATGGATTGCTGCGATTTTCGAGACAATCGCCGTGCGCGAAATTACCGTCTTTGCTTGTGAATGCCCGTCGACGCAAATCCGTGCCGCCGAGGCGAACACGCCGAGGCGTCGACCATCGTCGATGTCGTGGTCATCTAGTCCGACCGTTGCGCTGAGACGACCGTCGAACCAGGCCACAGCAACCGTTGCAATGCGGAGGGGAAATGACTTCATTCAAGACGGCGCCGGATTCGCCGTCGGCTGCCAGCTCGCCCGATACGGGAATGACGCCTGTCACGGCGATTGCCGTAATCGGTATGGCATGCCGCCTTCCCGGCGGTATCGAGTCACCCGAACAGCTGTGGGAGACGTTGCTGCGGGGTGACGACCTGGTCACCGAAATTCCGCGCGACCGTTGGGATGCCGACGACTTCTACGACCCTGAGCCCGGCGTGCCGGGACGGTCGGTGTCGAAATGGGGCGCGTTCCTCGACGACGTCGCCGGCTTCGATTCCGAGTTCTTCGGGATCAACGACCGCGAAGCCACCGCAACCGATCCTCAGCACCGGTTGCTCCTGGAGGCCTCCTGGGAGGCGATGGAGCACGCCGGTCTCACCCGAGAGGAGCTGACCGAGACGCGGACCGGAGTCTTCGTGGGGTTGACGCACGGGGACTACCAACTGCTGGCTGCCGACGCCAACGCCGTCGAGCAGCCGTATGGCTTCACCGGGAACAGCTACAGCATGGCGTCCGGGCGCATCGCCTACGCCCTGGGCATCCACGGCCCGGCGCTCACCGTCGATACCGCATGCTCCTCCGGCCTGACCGCGATCCATCTGGCCTGCCGCAACCTGCACGAGCGGGAAAGCGACCTGGTCCTGGCCGGTGGCGCGACGCTGGCGTTGGATCCGCGTAAGTGGTCGGCGGGTTCGGCCGAGGGCATGTTGTCGCCCACCGGTCGCTGCCACGCCTTCGACGCCGCAGCCGACGGGTTCGTGCCGGGCGAAGGCTGTGTCGTGTTGTTGCTCAAGCGGTTACCGGATGCGCAACGCGATGGCGACCGGGTCCTGGCCGTGATACGCGGAACGGCCGCGAATCAGGATGGCCGCACCGTGAACATTGCGACACCGTCGCGGACCGCCCAACTCGCGGCCTATCGGGATGCGTTGGCCGCGGCCGATGTCGATGCGGCCAGTGTCGCCATGGTCGAGGCACACGGCACGGGGACCCCGACCGGCGACCCCATCGAATACGCCAGCCTGGCTGAGATGTACGGCGTCGACGGCCCATGTGCGCTCGGATCTTCGAAGACCAACTTCGGGCATATGCAGGCGGCCTCCGGGCCGCTGGGAATTCTGAAAGCTGTACTCGCACTTCAGCATGGCGTCGTTCCGCAGAACCTTCATTTCAACCGGCTGCCGGATGAAATGGCTGCAATCAAAACCAATTTGTTTGTGCCACAGGCCAATACACCGTGGCCGACGAAGGGGGCCGGACCGCGGCGGGCGGCAGTTTCGGCGTATGGAATATCAGGAACGAATGTGCACGTGGTCTTGGAGCAGGCTCCAGAGACCACCGCGGCCGGTGCACAGGTCGAGTCATCGACGACGGCGCCGCTGGTGTTTCCGTTGTCATCGTCGTCGGCCGACGAACTCCGCCGCACTGCCGGGCGACTCTGCGACTGGGTGGATGCGCACGACGACGTGGCTCTGCCCGACCTCGGCTATACGTTGGCGCGTCGACGGGCGCACCGCCCGGTGCGCACCTCCGTCATCGCGAGTCGTCGCTCGGAACTCATCGATGCGTTGCGCGAGGTCGCCGACGGCGATACCCCCTATCAGGCCGCGGTCGGTCGCGACGATCGGGGTCCGGTGTGGGTGTTCTCCGGCCAGGGTTCGCAATGGGCAGGAATGGGAGCCGAACTGCTGGCTACCGAACCGGTGTTCGCCGCGACCGTCGCACAGGCCGAGCCACTGATCGCCGCGGAGTCCGGATTCTCTGTGACCCATGCGATCTCGGCGCCCGACGTCGTCGTCGGCCAAGACGTTATCCAGCCGACTCTTTTCACCATGCAGGTCGCCCTGGCCGCCACGCTGAAGGCCTACGGGGTGCGCCCTGCCGCCGTGATCGGCCACTCCCTGGGTGAGGCTGCCGCCGCCGTCGCCGCGGGTGCGTTGTCACTGGAGGACGGGGCTCGCGTGATCTGCCGGCGCTCGGGGTTGATGCGCAGCATCGCCGGCAGTGGCGCCACCGCAGCGGTGGAATTGCCGGCCAAACAAGTGCTTTCGGAGTTGACGGCGCGGGGAGTCAACGACGTCGTGCTGGCGGTGGTGGCTTCGCCGGAATCCACCGTGGTTGCCGGTGACGCGCAGACTGTTCGCGATCTGATCGCGGCCTGGGAGCAGCGTGACGTGATGGCCCGCGAAGTTCCCACGGACGTCGCTTTCCACTCACCTCAAGTCGATCCGATCCTCGGCGAGCTGACCGATGCGCTGGCGGATCTCAAGCCGATGACACCCGAGGTTCCCTACTACTCCGCCACCCTGTTCAACGCGCGAGAGTCAGCGAAGTTCGATGCCAGGTACTGGGCGGACAATGTACGACGCATGGTTCGGTTCGCCGCAGCGGTGCAGGCAGCGCTGGAGGACGGTCACCGGGTGTTCGCCGAGTTGGCGCCGCACCCCCTGCTCACCCGCGCGCTCGAGCAGACCGCCCGCAGCCTCGACGTGCCGATGGCCACGGTGGCCGGTATGCGACGGGGTCAAGCGCTGCCATTCGGGCTGCGTGGCTTCATGGCCGACCTGCACAGTGCCGGAGCGGCGGTCGATTTCTCTGCGCTGTACCCGAACGGCCGACTGGTGGACGCACCACTGCCGACCTGGACTCACCAACAACATTGGTTGAGCGGTGGCGGAGGGAATTCTCCGAACCACGGCGCCTGCACCATCTCGGTGCATCCGCTGCTCGGAGCGCACGTGCGTCTTCAGGAAGAGCCGGAGGGCCACGTCTGGCAGGGCGAGGTGGGTACCGCCGCCCAGCCGTGGCTCGGCGACCACGAGATCCGCAACGTAGCCGTCCTTCCGGGTGCGGCTTACTGTGAGATGGCGCTTGCGGCCGCACAGACTGTGCTGGGCGAGGATTGCGAGGTTCGTGACGTCCGCTTCGAGCAAGCGTTGCTGCTGGATGAGCAGACCACAGTCGGTGCGTCAGCGTCCGTGTTGTCGCCCGGCGTCGTCGACTTCACAGTGGAGACAAGCCAAGAGGGACAACAAGTTCGACAAGCGTCGGCGGTGCTACACACCGCCGACGCCGAGCCGGCACCCGTGCACGATGTAGCCGCATTGAAGTCCGCGCATCCGGTCAGTGAGGATGGCGAAGAGGTGCGCAGGCGCATGGACCAGCGTGGGATGCAGTACGGGCCGGCATTCAGCGGCCTCGGCGCGGTGCACACCGGAGAAGCCGGCACCGTGCTTGCCGAAGTCGCGTTGCCCCGTCAGATACGCTCGCAGCAGGATGCTTACGGAGTGCATCCTGCTCTGTTGGACGCCTGCTTCCAATCCGTTGAGGCCAGCCCGTCCGTTCAGGCGTTGGGAGAAGGTGTGCTCGGACTGCCGTTGGGTGTCCGCCGACTTCGGCCCTACGGCGCCGCCCGCAACGCGCACTACTGCCTCACGACGGTGACCAGAGCCGATGCATCCGGCGTCGAGGCGAACATCGACGTGCTCGACGAGCACGGGACCGTCATGCTCGCTGTCGAGGGACTGCGGTTGGGCGCTGGTGATTCCGAAGCGGGTCAACGGGATCGGATGCTGGCCGAACGACTGCTCACCATCGAATGGCAGCCGCGGGAGTTGCCGGAAACCGAACCGGTCGAGGCCGGAACATGGCTGCTGATCAGCACCGCCACCGCCGACCGAGTGGCGACCGAGTTGACCGATACGCTGAAAGCCGTTGGCGCACAATGTAGTAGCATGTGCTGGCCGCAGCACGCCGACCATTCTCTCAACGCCGACCAGCTGCGCGATCATCTGCGAACCGGTGGATTCACCGGCGTGGTGATCCTGACCGCGCCGAGGAACGGTGAGGCCGAAGAACAGTCACCGCTGCTGGCACGCGAGTATGTACGGCATCTGGTGCGTATCGCCCGTGAACTGCCGGAGCTCCCCGGTGAGCCTCCTCGTCTGTATGTCGTGACCCGAAACCGCAAACGGTGGTCGCCGGTGACCGCCCCAACCTCGAGCAGGCTGGGCTGCGCGGCTTGGTCCGGG
>JAIEPH010000077.1 GCA_019749805.1 Mycobacteriaceae bacterium
GCAGATTCTGCGCAACTCGTTGTGAATCCACCCGTGCGGCTTCCCGGTGCGGTGGTGGGCGATCGACACCAGCGCGTTGAGTTCGCGGCGAAGCTCGCGCAACTGGCCGTGCTTCGAGGGGCGGAAATTCATCGGAGATGCAGTGCTCGATTCGATGTCGCCGGCTGCCCGGCTCCGTTGTTGAATGTCGCCGGCTGCCCGGCTCCGGCGGTCGAGCTGCTCGTCCTGCCGACGCCGCAACAGATCGCGCATCTGTTCGGCGTCGAGCAGGCCGGGGATTCCGAGATAGTCGGCCTCCTCCTCACTGCCAGCCGGCGTCGCCGTGCCGAATGAGGACCCGTCGAAGATCACCTGATCGAGCTCCGCGTCGGCGCCCAGCATCTCGAAGCCGTTGTCCAGTTCGGTGGACTCGTCCTTCTGCTTCTCGGCGTCCGCGAGCAGATCGTCGTCGAGACCGTCCGATTCGCGGTGCGGCTTGCCGAGCACGTGGTTGCGCTGCGCCTCCATTTCGCTGGCGAGGAGCAGCAGGTTGGGCACCGAGGGAAGGAACACGCTGGCTGTCTCGCCGGGCTGCCGCGACCGGACGAACCGACCGATCACCTGCGCGAAGAACAGCGGCGTGGACGCGCTCGTCGCATAGACACCGACCGCCAGCCGAGGTACGTCGACGCCCTCGGACACCATCCGCACGGCGACCAGCCAGCGGCTGGTGCCTTTCGCGAAGGCGGTTATGCGGTCGGAAGAACCCTTGTCGTCCGACAGGACGACCGTGGGCACCTCACCGGTGAGCCGGGTCAGGAGTTCGGCGTACGCCCGCGCCGCCGTTTGGTCGGAGGCGATGATCATGCCGCCGGCGTCGGGCACGTGCTGACGCTTCTGCTGCAACCGTTTGTCGGCGGCCGCGATCACGGCGGGCATCCATTCACCGGCAGGGTTGAGTGCGGTGCGCCAGGCCCGTGCCGTCTGCTCCGCGTTGAGAGGCTCGCCGAGGCGCGCCGAGTGCTCTTCCCCGGCGCTGTCGCGCCATCGCGACTCACTCGAGTAGGCCATGAACACCACGGGCCGGACCACTCCGTCAGCCAACGCGTCGCTGTAGCCGTAGGTGTGGTCGGCCTGGGAGCGCAACAGGCCGTCGGCGCCGCGCTCGTAGTTGATGAAGGGGATCGGGCTGTCGTCGCTGCGGAACGGCGTGCCGGTCAGCGACAGTCGTCGCGTGGCGTCGCCGAACGCCTCGCGGATCGACTCACCCCAACTCTTCGCGTCACCGCCGTGGTGGATCTCGTCGAATATGACGAGTGTGCGGTGGTTCTCGGTTCGTACGCGATGGCGCGACGGATGCTTGGCGACCTGGGCGTAGGTGACGACGACACCGTGGTACTCCGACGACGTCTGCGCTGAGGAGTTGGAGAACTTCGGGTCGAGCGCGATGCCGACACCGGCGGCCGACATCGCCCACTGATTCTTGAGGTGCTCGGTCGGCACGACGACGGTGATCTGGTCGACGACGCGCTCGGAAAGAAGTTCTCCGGCGATCCGCAGGGCAAACGCCGTCTTGCCCGCTCCCGGGGTGGCGACCGCCAGGAAATCACGCGGCGCAGCGGTGAGATACCGCACCAATGCCCGACGCTGCCAGCCCCGCAAAGCCTGGGTGTCGGGCGCTGCATAAGCCCGCACCCAAAGCTCCTTCTCTGATCGGGACGCCGATCGGAATGAGCCTAACGCAACGGATTACGCCTACGCACTTTTCGGCGTGTCGGCTACCGCGTGTCATTCGACGGAGTGGTTGTCGTTCTTGATGAACCACTCGGCGCGCTCCTCGTCGGACAGGTCGGCCAAGTGCGCGAAGCCCTCGAAGTAGGCCTCTCTGGGTGCGCCGGGAGCAAACAGCATCAGCAGCGAGACGGACGCGTCGGCCTCGTTGCGGAAGCCGTGGATGCCGCCAGGTGGCACATAGAGAAAGTCGTTCGGATGGCCGTCGATCCAGTCGTTGCCATCGTAGAGCCTCACGGTCCCCGAGATGACTAAGAAGGCCTCCGACATGGTGCGGTGAAAGTGCGGACCCGGCCCGCCGCCGTTAGGGGCGATATCGACGCGGTACAGGCCGTAGTCGCCGTCGGTGGACTCTTGGTTGGCCAGATAGTGGTACTTCACCAGACCGAACGACTCGTAGTCCGGCGGGTCGGTGCCCGGTCTCAGTCGGGCACTGACCTCCGGCTTGTCCTTCGTGTAGCGGGCCGGCGGATACGGCGGTACGTTTCGCGGATCCCAGAGTGACATCGCTTGTGATGCTAGCGGTGAAAGACCTTTGCGGCGGCCATCTTTCGGCAGAATGCCAGTATCCGCGCCCGGTTCCATCACCTCATCGAGGCGGCGGGGGGCGTGACCGGCGACTGCACCGACGTCAGTTCCTCGGAGACCGCCCAAAGCCTGCGTTGCGCGTCGACGTCGTGCGATGCCCTGCTGGAGGCCACCACCACGGGGTAGCCGCGTTGCTCGGCGAAGCCGTCGGGGCCGAAATACTGCCCGCCGAGCACACCGGGATCGGTGGCTGCCCGCAGCGTCGGAAGGGCGCCCATGGCGGCGTCCTGGAATAGCGGTTCCAGCAGAGCGGATGCCGTGCCGATCAGCGGTGGCAGATTGCGGGTCAGCTCGGTCCGCGATCCACCGGGATGGGCGGCGGCGGCGATCGTGTCCGTGCCGGCCAGTCGTCGCTGCAGTTCATAGGTGAACATCAGGTTGGCCAGCTTCGACTGCCCGTAGGCGAGGTAGCGGTTGTAGCTCGTCTCCCACTGGAGGTCGTCGAAGCGGATGCCGTTACGGGCGAAGCGATGGCCCACGCTGCTGACCGTGACGATGCGCGACCCCGGCGTCTCGAGCACCCGGTCGAGGAGTAGGCCGGTGAAGGCGAAGTGGCCCAGATGGTTGGTGCCGAACTGCAATTCGAAGCCGTCCTTGGTCTTCGACCTCGGCGTGAACATCACTCCGGCGTTGTTGATCAGCAAGTCGAGCTTGTCGTGGGTGGACTTGAGTTGTTCGGTGGCCTTGCGGATCGATTCCAATGACGTCAGGTCGAGCTCCTGGAGGTCGACGCGGGCGCCGGCGGTAGCTTGTTCGATGCGGTGGACGGCGTGCTGTCCTTTGTCGAGATTGCGTACGGCCAGCACGACGTGCGCGCCCTTGGCGGCGAGCGCTGCGGCGGTCTCATATCCCAGGCCGGTGTTGGCTCCCGTGATCACCGCCGTGCGGCCGGTCTGGTCGGGGATATCGGCGGTATTCCAGTTGGACATGGGGTCTCCTCGGTAGAGTGTTAAGCGGAGCGTACGCCCCGGTTGATGACAACTATACGGAACGAGCGCCCCGTTTAATCCATTCCCGAGGGGACAAGGTGACCGAGACCGCCCGACCGTTACGTGCGGACGCGGCCCGCAACCGCGCCCGGGTGCTGGAGGTCGCTTACGAGACCTTCGCGAGCGAGGGGCTAGCGGTGCCCATCGACGAGATCGCCCGGCGGGCGGGCGTCGGGGCGGGCACCGTGTACCGCCACTTCCCGACCAAGGAGGACCTGTTCCGGGCGGTCGTGGAGGACAGGATCCGGGGCATCATCGGCGAAGGCCGCAGTCTGCTGACGGCCGGCGATCCAGCGACTGCGCTGTTCGAATTCCTGCGGTCGATGGTGTTGAAGTGGGGGGCGACCGATCGGGGCCTCAGCGAGGCGCTCGCGGGGGTCGGTATCGACGTCGGGAAGGCGATGCCCGAGGCGGAGGGCGAGTTCTACGCGGTGCTCGGTGACCTGCTGCTCGCCGCCCAGGAGGCGGGTGTGGTGCGCCGTGATGTTTCGGCACCGGACGTCAAAACGGTCATGGTCGGGCTGCAAGCCATGCAAACCTACGACGACGAGGCGGCGAAGCGGCTCACCGACGTCGTCCTGGACGGCCTTCGCCCGCGGTGAACGATCTTGCACTCGCCATGGTTGAGTGCTAAAAATGCAGTTGGCACTCGCGACCGGTGAGTGCTAGGTCGGGACGGTGAGGCAGGGGCCGCACACGCGGAGCACATCCCCAGCCGTCCGTCGCGGGCACTGCGCCCGACCGCAAGACGTGCATCCCCAATCCGGAGGAATCACTTCGCAATGGCCAAGACAATTGCGTATGACGAAGAGGCCCGTCGTGGCCTCGAGCGGGGCCTGAACAGCCTCGCCGACGCCGTAAAGGTGACGTTGGGCCCCAAGGGTCGCAACGTCGTACTGGAGAAGAAGTGGGGCGCCCCCACGATCACCAACGATGGTGTGTCCATCGCCAAGGAGATCGAGCTGGAGGACCCGTACGAGAAGATCGGCGCTGAGCTGGTCAAAGAGGTCGCCAAGAAGACCGACGACGTCGCGGGCGACGGCACCACCACCGCCACCGTCCTGGCCCAGGCACTCGTTCGCGAGGGTCTGCGCAACGTCGCCGCCGGCGCCAACCCGCTCGGTCTGAAGCGCGGCATCGAGAAGGCCGTCGAGAAGATCACCGAGACGCTGCTCAAGTCGGCCAAAGAGGTCGAGACCAAGGAGCAGATCGCTGCCACCGCCGCCATCTCCGCCGGTGATGTCCAGATCGGCGAGCTGATCGCCGAGGCCATGGACAAGGTCGGCAACGAGGGTGTCATCACCGTCGAGGAGTCCAACACCTTCGGCCTGCAGCTGGAGCTCACCGAGGGCATGCGCTTCGACAAGGGCTACATCTCGGGCTACTTCGTCACCGACGCCGAGCGTCAGGAAGCGGTCCTCGAGGATCCGTACATCCTGCTCGTGTCGTCCAAGGTGTCGACGGTCAAGGACCTGCTGCCGCTGTTGGAGAAGGTCATCCAGTCCGGCAAGCCGCTGCTGATCATCGCCGAGGATGTCGAGGGCGAGGCCCTTTCCACCCTGGTGGTCAACAAGATCCGTGGCACCTTCAAGTCCGTCGCCGTCAAGGCCCCGGGCTTCGGTGACCGCCGCAAGGCCATGCTGCAGGACATCGCGATCCTCACCGGTGGCCAGGTCATCAGCGAGGAGGTCGGCCTCTCGCTGGAGACCGCCGACGTCGCGCTGCTCGGTCAGGCCCGCAAGGTCGTCGTGACCAAGGACGAGACCACGGTCATCGAGGGTGCCGGCGACTCCGACGCGATCGCGGGTCGCGTGGCCCAGATTCGCGCCGAGATCGAGAACAGCGACTCCGACTACGACCGCGAGAAGCTGCAGGAGCGCCTGGCCAAGCTGGCCGGCGGTGTTGCGGTCATCAAGGCCGGAGCTGCCACCGAGGTGGAGCTCAAGGAGCGCAAGCACCGCATCGAGGACGCCGTTCGCAACGCGAAGGCCGCCGTCGAAGAGGGCATCGTCGCCGGTGGCGGCGTGGCGCTGCTGCAGTCGGCTCCGGCGCTCGACGACCTCGGTCTCACGGGCGACGAGGCCACTGGCGCCAACATCGTCCGCGTGGCGCTGTCGGCTCCGCTGAAGCAGATCGCCTTCAACGGTGGGCTCGAGCCCGGCGTTGTCGCCGAGAAGGTCACCAACTCGCCCGCCGGCACCGGCTTGAATGCCGCCACCGGTGAGTACGAGGACCTGCTCAAGGCTGGCGTGGCCGACCCGGTCAAGGTGACGCGTTCGGCGCTGCAGAACGCGGCGTCCATCGCGGCGCTGTTCCTGACCACCGAGGCAGTCGTCGCCGACAAGCCGGAGAAGGCGGCCGCACCTGCGGGCGACCCGACCGGTGGCATGGGCGGCATGGACTTCTAAGTCTGTCCAACGAGAAAGCCCGGTCTGCTTGCAGGCCGGGCTTTTTCGTGTCTCGGCGCCTGGGTCGGGTGGGCGTGCGGTTTTATCCGCAACACGCCGGTATCAGCGTATGAGACCGCACTCTCGGCGCCGGATCGGCTGTGGATAACTGGACCGCGCACCCGCGATCACGTCGGCTCGGCGTGCGATCTTCCGGACATGCAGACCATCGACTGGCCGTTTCGAGCTGATGAAGCTCTCAAAGCCGAAGCGCTGACTTTCCGGGAACTGCGACGGTTCCACGCAGGAATCTATCCCGGAGTATGGGCACCGCGTGGAGTCGAGTTGTCTGCGGCACAACGTGCCCGGGCGGCTTGGTTGTGGTCGCGTCGACGCGGAGTGCTCGCGGGTCTGTCGGCGTCGGCGCTCCTCGGTGCGAAGTGGATAGAGGCCGAGATGCCTGCGGAACTCGTCCATGCGAATCGGCGCGCGCCCGCGATGCTCACGGTCCACAGCGACCTCCTCGCCGCCGGTGAAACGCAAACGCTCGCGGGTATGACGGCGACGACTCCCGCCCGAACGGCGTTCGACCTCGGCCGGCGATTGGGACTCGAGGACGGGCTGCAGCGCATCGATGCGCTCATGAACGCGACCGATGTGAAAGCGACCGACGTGGCAGCGGTGATCGCTGCGCATCCCGGCGCCAGAGGGTTGGCCCAGTTGCGGCAGACACTCGATCTCGCCGATGGTGGAGCCGAGTCGCCGTATGAGTCACTCACCCGGCTGCTGTTGATCAAGTCAAGGTTTCCGCGACCTCAGACGCAGATCCAAGTGTTGGGCAAGGACGGGTTCGTCTGGCGGATCGATATGGGGTGGCCCGAATATCGCGTCGGCGTCGATTTCGACGGCGCTCACCACTGGACGGATCCGAAGCAGCGATCGCGAGACGCAATTCGATTTTGGCAGCTGCCACAACTGGGTTGGGTCGACATCAGGATTACGAGCGGCGTTCTGCACAACAAGCCGCAGATGTTCGTCGACCGAGTGGGCGCTGCACTTATAGATCGCGGATGCCCGAAGACGTGGTGACCGTGCGGATTGATCCGTTCTGAACGGCGTGTTGAGGATGAAGGCGCACACTCGGCGGGTCTTACTTCAAGGGTAGGCAGTCGTGCAGGCCGTCGGGACTTGTCGCCACGGAGTCGGACGTGGCTCTGCGGTGCAGAATCGCCTTGGTGGGCGTGACGGTGATTCCGCCGTCGGCCACTTCGGCACGGCCATCGACGATCAACGTGTATCCGCCGGGCTCGGCAGGCGGCCAGACTACGGTGACGTCAGGATGCTCGCCGACGTTGCGGCGCGTGCCCGATCCCATCCGCCCCACCTCGAACACGCCGTCGGTGAGTACCGGTTCGACAGCTACGGTGTGCGCGCGGAAATCGTCGCCGACGGTGATCAAGTATCCGAACGAGAACTCCGCCAACGCGTCGGCGAGTTTGTCCAAGTCCACCTTGACGCTCATAAGCCGAGGATACGAGCCCTGGGCTCAGGCGGTGGCGGGTGCGGCCTGGCGACCACGGATCAGCTTGCCGGGACGGGCCGTCGTGGGTTCGCCGTCCTCGGAGATGACCTCTCCGGACACCACCGTCATCACGTAGCCGTCTGCCGTTTGGTCCAGACGTCGCCCGCCGGCGGGCAAGTCGGACTTGACGGTGGGTCGGTGCAGACGCAACGCGTCGGCGTCGATGATGTTGATGTCGGCCTTGTACCCGACGGCTAGGCGGCCACGGTCCGCCAAGCCGCCGATCCGGGCAGGCACGGACGTGAGCTCTTTGATCACCTGGGTGATCGACAGTCGACCGGACTCACGGTCGCGCACCCAGTGCGTCAGTAGATACGTGGGAAAGCTTGCGTCGCAGATCATTCCGTAGTGCGCACCGCCGTCGCCGAGGCCGAGTACGACGTCGTCGCGCTGGATCAGTTCGGCGACGGTGTCCAGGGAGTTGTCGCGGAAGTTGGCGAGGGTCACCAGCAGCATGGCGTGTCCGTCGTCGTCGAGGAGACGGTCGTAAGCCTCCTCCAACGGATTCACGCCGCGCGCCCGGGCCCGCGCGCCGATCGAATCCGAAGCAGCCGGTTCGTAATTCGGTGGATCGCCGAGCGGGAACATGTAGTCCCATGCCTGCGCGGCGAACATCAGGGGATGCCCGTCGCTGCTCGGTGTGTCGTTCATGATGCGTTCGCGCACTTCGGCTTTACGCATCTCGGCGACCCGGTCCGCGAGTGGCAGCCCGGCGATCTCCTGGTAGGACGGATACATCACGAAGGGATTGCCCGACAGGTCCAAGCCGAGGATCAGACCGATGGGCCGCGGGAAGATCTGACCCGTGACGTCTCCACCGTTTGCGTTGGCCTTCTCCACCATGGTCAGCGCGTCGAGGTGGATCGGCGGTCCCGCGTTGCCGATCGCCAACGTGAACGTCACCGGTAGCCCGACTTCGCCCGCCACGTCGAACACCGCACCCAGGGAGGCTTGGTAGTCACCCGCCATCAGGTCGGGCACGAACTGCAGCAGTCCACCGCCGGCGTCGTCGACACCGCGTGCAATCGCCTCGATCTCGGCGTAGTCCACGTCGTAACTCGGAATCGGCTGTCCCTTGATGGTTTTGTGCAAGGTCAGGCGCGACGACGCGAAGCCCAGTGCTCCGGCCCGCACCGCCTCGGCCGCGAGTTTGCGCATCAAGGCGAGGTCTTCGTCGGTCGCGGGTTCACGGTCGACACCACGTTGTCCCATCACGTACACGCGCAGCGGGGAGTGCGGCAGGAAAGCGGCCACATCAATGTCCCTGTGTCGCGCCTCCAAGGCGTCCATGAATTCGGGGAAGGTCTCCCACGTCCACGGCAACCCGTCGACCATCACGACGCCGGGGATGTCTTCGACACCGGCCATCACATCGACGAGCACGTCGTGGTCCTCGACCCGGCACGGCGCGAAACCCACTCCACAGTTGCCCATGACTGCGGTCGTGACCCCGTGTGCCGACGACGGGATCATGCGGTCGCTCCAGATCGCCTGCCCGTCGTAATGCGTGTGCAGGTCGACGAATCCCGGGGTGACCAGCAGACCGGTCGCGTCGACCTCCCTGGCGCCGGAGCCGTCGACGGTGCCGACCGAGGCGATCACACCGGCAGAGACCGCGACGTCGCCGACATACGGTTCACCGCCGAGTCCGTCGACGATGGTGCCGTTTCGGATGATCAGGTCGTATGTCATACATCGAATCTACGATGGCCGGGTGATTGACCACTTCGGAATCAACTGTGCGAACTGGGACGAATCCAAGGCCTTCTACGACAAGGTCCTCGGAGTGCTCGGATACACCCGCCAGATGGACTATCAGGTGGCCATCGGCTACGGCACCGAGGGCAAACCCGATTTCTGGATCGCCGACATGAATGCGGGCGAGGCGGCCGGGCCCAACCGTGAGGTGCACTTCGCATTCCAGGCCTCCGGCACCGACGCCGTCCAGGCCTTCTATGACGCCGCGATCGAAGCCGGCGCCGAATCCCTGCATGCGCCGCGGATATGGCCGGAGTATCACCCCGGCTACTTCGGGGCATTCGTGCGTGACCCCGACGGAAACAACATCGAGGCGGTCTTCCACGGCGCGCAGCCGCAGGGCTGAACTGGGTACCGTCAGGGTATGGCTAGCTCCGATGCTTCCTCTGATTCCTTGGCGGTGCGCGCGCTGCTGCGGGACGCCTTCACCCGGTTGATCGAGCACGTCGAGCGGCTCACCGATGGGCTGACGGACGAGGTCGCGTTCTTCCGGCCGACCGCGAATGCCAACAGCATCTCGTGGCTGATCTGGCACAGCGCCCGTCAGCACGACCTGCAGCTGGCGGATATCGCGGGCACCGAACAGGTCTGGTTCCGCGACGGCTGGGTCGACCGCTTCAATCTCGACCTGCCGCGCGATGCGATGGGGTACGGCGACGGCCCCGACGAGGTGGCCAAGGTGCGCGCGTCAGCTGACCTGCTGGCCGGCTATTACCACGGCGTGCACAAGGCGACGCTCGAGTACATCGCCTCGGTCACCCCCGAGGAGCTGAACCGCGTCGTCGACGATCACTGGGACCCGCCGGTGACTGCAGGCGTGCGGCTGGTGAGCATCGTCGACGACAGTGCGCAGCACCTGGGCCAGGCGGCCTACGTGGCCGGCATGGTGTGAGTCCGATTCGGTGGTGGCCGCCGGTCGGGGTGAGCGCGATGATCGTGCTCGGACTCGCCGTCGGTACGGGATCCACCTCGCTCGACGACTGGTTCCGGACGCTCAATCGCAGTGTCGCTCAAGACCTGTCCCACCTCGCAAATCCGCTGTCACTCGCCATACTCGGCGTCACGGTCGTGGGCATCGCGCTGTATCGGCGGTGCTGGCGGCTGGCTCTGGCCGCCACAGTGTTTCCGCCCGCGGCGTACCTGCTTGTGCAGTTGATCAAGCCGTTCTTCGGGCGAATCAAGGAAGGCGGCCTCGCGTACCCGAGTGGGCACATCACGACGACGACGATCGTGTTGGGCCTCTTCGTGCTGGTGGCAGGTGGTGCCCAGTGGGCGGTGCTGACCGCGGTCACCTACGTCGCGCTCGCCATGGTCGGCGTGGGCTCGACCTTTCATTACTTCACCGACACTGTCGGCGGGCTGCTGCTCGGCACCTCCGCCGTGGGCCTCGCGGCGCTCGTCGCCCGCCATGACTTGACACGTGTCAACCCCGGTGCGATCTACGTCACACGCGGTGGCTAGCATGGAGCCATGACCGCGACGCCAGATGTTGATCTGCCCCCGGAATCGCAAGCCAGCACCGTCCTCAATCCCGCGACCGGCGCTGTAGCCGGGACCGTGCGCTGGACCGACCCCGCCGACGTGCCCCGCATCGCGGCGGGCTTGCGCCGGGCGCAACGCGAATGGGAGGCCCGCGGACCCAAGGGCCGCGCCAAGGTGCTGGCCCGGTTCGCCGTGTGGATGGGCGAGCACCGCGACGAGATCGAGCAGCTGCTGATCAAGGAGACCGGTAAGTCGGCGACCGACGCCGCCCAAGAGGTGCCGCTGCTGATCATGATCGCCTCGTACTACATCAAGACGATGGAGAAGGCGCTGGCGCCTGAGGCCCGGCCCGCGTCGCTGCCCTTCCTGAACATCAAGAAGGTGACGGTCCACTACCGGCCGCGGCCGGTTGTCGCCATCGTCGCACCGTGGAACTATCCCGTGGCCAACCTCCTGATGGACGGCATCGCCGCGTTGGCGGCCGGCTGTGCGGTCCTCCTCAAGCCCTCCGAGCGCACCCCGCTGACCGCTGAGCTGTTGTTGCGCGGCTGGGCGGACTCCGGCGCGCCCGAGGTCATGGCGATCGTCCAGGGGGCGAGGGAGGCCGTCGAGGCCGTCGTCGACAACGCCGACTACGTCCAGTTCACCGGGTCATCCGCGACAGGCGCCAAGGTCGCCGAGCGCGCGGCGCGCCGGCTGACGCCGGTGAGCCTCGAGCTCGGCGGCAAGGACCCGATGGTCGTGCTCGAGGATGCCGACATCGACCTGGCCGCGCACGCCGCGGTCTGGGGTGCGTTCTTCAACGCCGGCCAGACATGTGTGTCCGTCGAGCGGGTGTACGTGCTCGAACAGGTCTACGACCAGTTCGTCGACGCCGTCGTGCGCGACGTCAAGAACCTGAAGATGGGCGCGGGCGAGGGGCACGACTTCGGCGCCCTCATCGACGACTCCCAGCTCGCGGTGACCGAGCGCCATGTCGCCGACGCCGTCGCCAAGGGCGCCAAGGTGCTCACCGGCGGCAAGCGCGGGTCGGGCCCCGGCAGTTTCTACGAGCCGACGGTGCTCGTCGACGTCGACCATTCGATGGACTGCATGACGGAGGAGACGTTCGGCCCCACGCTGCCCATCATGAAGGTCGCCTCTGTCGCCGAAGCGGTGCGCCTGGCCAACGACAGCCCGTACGGCCTCAGCGCGTCGGTGTTCTCGAAGGACATCGACCGCGCGAAAGACGTTGCGGTGGAATTGGATTGCGGGGCCGTGAACATCAACGACGTGATCTCGAACCTGATGTGCACCACGGCGCCGATGGGTGGCTGGAAGACATCGGGCATCGGAGCTCGCTTCGGCGGCGCCGACGGTGTGCGCAAGTTCTGCCGCCAGGAGGTTGTCGTCGCCCCGCGCACCAACGTCGGGGCCGGTGGCAATTACTACAACAACTCGCTGCGGGCATTGAAGCGGATGAACACGATGATGACGAAGTTCGCGCTGATCCGGCCCAAGCGCACCGCCAAGTGACGCCTCCGCACGCCACCTGCTGTTCACCTTGACGTCATGCTCGCTTTCGGGTGGGTCGCTATTTTCTGCCGGTGACTCTGGATTCACACGCCTACCGCGTCCGCGACGACGACGATGACGATCCCGTTCTGCTCGACGCCGACGGTCTGGCCGTCGACACTTGGCGGGAGAACTATCCGTACGACGAGCGCATGTCGCGCGACGAGTACGAGGAGCAGAAGCGGCTGCTGCAGATCGAACTACTGAAGCTGCAGAAGTGGAGCCAATCCAACGGGCACCGGCACGTCCTGGTCTTCGAGGGTCGCGACGCCGCGGGCAAGGGTGGCACCATCAAGCGATTCATGGAGCACCTCAACCCGCGCGGTGCCCGCGTGGTCGCGCTGGAGAAGCCGACCGAGAAGGAACGCACCCAGTGGTACTTCCAGCGCTATGTGCAACACCTGCCGAACGCGGGGGAGATCGTCATGTTCGACCGGTCCTGGTACAACCGGGCCGGCGTCGAGCGGGTCATGGGATTCTGCACCCCCAGGCAGCACGCCGAGTTCATTCGCCAGGCGCCCCTGTTCGAGCAGATGTTGGTCAACGACGGCATCAGCCTGACCAAGCTGTGGTTCTCCGTTTCTTCGTCCGAGCAGCGCACCCGGTTCACGATCCGTCAGGTCGACCCCGTCCGGCAGTGGAAGCTGTCGCCGACCGACCTTGCGTCGCTGGACAAGTGGGACGACTACACCGCGGCCAAGGAAGACATGTTCGCGTGGACGGACACCGAAGCCGCGCCGTGGACCGTCGTCAAGAGCAACGACAAGAAGCGCGCACGCGTCAATGCCATGCGGTACGTGTTGAGTAAGTTCGATTACGACAACAAGGACCATGAGGTGGTCGGCAGGCCCGACCCCCTCATCGTGGGACGTGCACTGGCTGACTGATTCCGCCGCGTCCCGGAGCCGCGGCGGCGGCGACATCAGGTCGGAGTAGGAGGACGCGTGCGGTTCGTCGCGACCACGTTTCTGTGGCTGGTCACGACCGTTCTGCTGGCTGTGGCGGTCCCGACGATGTGGGCGCAGCGCAACGTGGTGAGCGAGGACGGATACGCGGCGCTGTCTGCGGCCGCGGCACATGATCCGAAGCTGCAGCGCGCGATGGCGTCGGAGTTGACGGCGCAGATCCGCAGCTTCGCCGCCGACAACGGGTACGGCACCCTCAACACCGAGCTCGTCGGAAACGTCGTCACCGCCTACACCGGCAATGACGGATTCCCCGGCCAGTTCGCGCAGGCCAACCGAATCGCGCACCGCTGGATGTTCACCGACACGGTCCGGGCAGACGGCTCGGGCGACCGTTGGCTCGTCGACATCGCGCCGATGCTCAACGATTCGTCGATCAAGGAGACGCTCGGCGATCTCGACCTGGACGTTCCGCAGACGCTGACGGTGCCGATCACGGTGCCCGAATCGTCGGAGCTACGGCCAGGCCAGCTGCGGCCGTTGTCGACGTGGGGTCCGTGGGTCAGTGTCGGTTCGACCGTGTTGGCGGGCATATCGGCGCTGCTGATGCTGGCGGCAGCCCGATCACGCGGCAAAGCACTCGTATCGCTTGGTGTTTCGGCTCTGCTGGTGGGAGCCGGGGGATGGGCGGCGTTGGAATCGTCACGACGCTTCGTCGACGACGCGCTGAACCAGACGGCAGGCGACATCCGGCAGATCGCGGACGTCATGGTCGGCCAGGCCGAACTGAGCGCGCACCACTGGCTGAACCTGACACTGGCTGCGGGTGGTGTGCTGGTGGTGTTCGGGGTCGCGGTGGCGATGCTGGGCGGCCTGCGCCGGCGGGACTAGGAATCACGGTCCTCCCGGGTACCGTTCTGCCCATGCCATTCGTGTCGGACATCGCGGGACCTCAGCAGCCTGTCCAGGCGCCGGCGCTGCTGGTTCCGGGTTCCTTTCGCCGCACCAGCACCATCGACACGCATCCGGCCGGGACCGGCGATTCCGACGTCGACCTGAGGGCCCGCGACGTGACGGCAGATCAGGACGCCGTCGAGGTGCTGGGCGAGACGCGGATTCGGGCGCATCTATCGCAACGGGTGATCGACAGCATCGAGTCCGCCCCGCGCGACGGGCGAGTGGCCCGGTTGCTGGGCAGCCGCGTCGGCCCCGGATTCCGCTCGGCGGTGGGCAAGCTGCTCCCCGGTGAGGCGCAGCGCGCGAGCAGGCTGCACCTGTTGCTCGACGACTGGGTCGGTGCGGCTCTGGTATCCGGCTACGCGGTGCAGCACGCGGCGATCGTTCTCGGCGTCGAGGAGAAGTTGCCTGCCGGCACCGCAGACCGCATGGCGGGCATCTGCGCGGGGTTCGCTCCGCAGGCTTCACTCATCGATTACGCCAGGCGGTACGACGTCATTCCGTCGGTCCACGGTCCGGTGGCACCGCCACTGGATGGTCTGCACCCCGTGAATGCTCTGCGTGCGCACGGCATGCGCCGGTTCCGGCGTCTGGATCTTGTTCCCGCGGAGAACGATTCCGCGGGATTCCAGGCGCACTTCCGCGATTCACATCTCGACGGCGAAGGTGTCGAGACGATCGTGCACGAGTACACCGTCGTCGGCACGGTGGATACGTCCACGCGGACCATCACGTCGGTGAGGGCGGATGTGCGAGTGCTGCCGTGGCAGGAGTGTCCCGGCGCGATCGGCAGCGCCCAGCGGATTCGCGGCATGACGCTGCCGGACATGCGCGAACGTATTCGCGGTGAGTTCGTGGGTACCAGCACGTGCACGCATCTCAACGACACGCTGCGCTGTATCGCCGATCTCGATGCGCTGGTGGATCTGCTCAGGGCTCGATGATGTGCGACGGGTCGGGCCTGCGCTCCGGGGGTGCCTGGCTGTAGTCGCCCCACGGTCCGTCGCGTTCCTCGATGGCCGCCCGAACACCTTGTGAGCCAGCAGTTTCGATGAATGACAGCGCTTCGGGGGTGTTGCGCATCAGCCCGTCGAGGATGCCGCCGAGTGTCTGGGTGGAGGACAGCCCCATGTTCTCGTAGGCCTGGTTGACGATGAGCTTCTGTGCCTGCAGCTGAGACAGCGGGATCTTGGCGAGCTTGTCGGCGATCTCCTTGACCCGGGCCTCGAGTTTCTCGAACGGCACGGACTCGTTGATGAGTTCGACTGCGGCGGCTTCTTTTCCGGTCAACGGCTCCCCGGTCAGCGAGTGCCACTTCACCTTCGCCAAGCTCAAGCGGTAAATCCACATGCCGGTGAGGTAGCTACCCCACATGCGGGCGTAGGGGGTGCCGATAACAGCGTCGTCGCTGGCGATGACGATGTCCGCGCACAGTGCGTAGTCACTGCCGCCGCCGACGCACCAGCCGTGCACCTGGGCGATCACGGGTTTGGAGGCTCGCCAGATCGCCAAGAACTTCTGATGTGGGCTGGTGACTTGGGTGCTCATCGCGGCGAAGTCCTTGCCGGGATCCCAGCGTCCGTCGGTGTTCATCAGATCCGCCCAGTGCGCGAAGCCGCCGCCGAAGTCGTAGCCGCCGGAGAACGCGCGACCGGCGCCGCGGAGCACGATCACCTTGATCGAAGGGTCGCGTTCGGCCAGCCCGATGGCCTGTTCGATTTCGTCGGGCATCGGCGGGACGATGGTGTTGAGCTGCTCGGGCCGGTTCAGGGTGATGGTCGCGACATGCGGCTCGGTCTTGTAGAGCAGGGTTTCGAACGTCGGCGTCGGCATGCATCGAAGTCTGACAGAGGGGTCCACGAATTTAGGTGTGCCTACCCTCCGGCCTGCGGGAATGCTATGTTTTGGCTTTCCTAACTTAGAGGGTGCAAATGAATCGCTATTTCGCGTGGTCGGTGCCGGTCGCAGCCGTGAGCCTCATCCTCTCGGGCTGCTCCGGCGACACGGGCAGTTCCGAAGAGACTTCGAGCGCCAGCGCGACCACGACCTCGTCGAGTGCCGCCGCTGCCGCTCCCGATCCGCTGGCCGAGCAGGCCGCTGCGGAGTACAAGACGTACGCAATCGGTCAGGTCGACGAACTCGTGGGCGCCGTCAAGGTGTTCACCGATGCTGTTCGCGCGAACAATCTGCAGGCAGCGCAGGACGCGTACGCGCCGTCCCGTATTCCATGGGAGCGCATCGAGCCGCTGGCCGGCCTCGTCGAGGAGATCGACGGCAAGGTCGACGCGCGAGTCGATGACTTCGCCGGCGTCGACGACGCGGAGTTCACCGGCTGGCACCGCCTCGAATATCTGCTTTTCCAGCAGAACACGACCGAGGGTGGCGCACCGTTCGCCGATCAGCTCGACGCGGACATCGCGGCCCTGAAGGAGCAGTTCCCCACGGTCGAGGTGAAGCCGGTCGACGTGGCGACCGGTGCGGCCGAGCTGATCGAGGAGGTCTCCGAAGGCAAGATCACCGGCGAGGAGGACCGCTACTCCAAGACCGACCTGTGGGACTTCGACGCCAACCTGCAGGGCTCGCAGGCCGCCGTCGACAAGCTGAAGCCGGCTCTGGAGAAGGCTGATCCGGAGCTGCTCGGCAAGATCGAGACCGGCTTCGCCGACATCAACGCCACTCTGCAGCCGCTCCGTCGCGGCGACGGCTGGGTGCTCTACTGCACCGAGAACGACCCCTACCCGTCGCCTCGCTGCACCGGCGTGACCGTTGACCCGCCGACCATCGACAAGCTCAAGGCGCAGCTGGCCGGCCTGTCCGAGAATGTGTCCCAGGTTGCGGGGGCCTTGAAGCTGTCGTGACCGAGCCGCAGTCGCGCCAGGGCATCTCGCGACGAGGATTCGTCACGGGAGCCTTGAGCGCGGGTGCGGGGGCCGCTGTCGGAGCCGCCGCCACGTATGCGCTGACCAACTCCGGACAGCAGGCCACCCCCGCGCCCGCCACCCAGAAACGATTCGTTCCGTTCGAGGGCGTTCATCAGACTGGCGTGACGGCGCTGCCTATCCCCGAGCAAGGCCTGGTGGCCTCCTTCAATGTCCAATCGGAGGACCGCGCCGGGCTGACGACGGCGCTCAAGGAGCTCACCGAAGAGATCCGCGGGCTGATGGCCGGCAAGCCGCCGGAAACGCGGGACGCGGCGTATCCGCCCGTGGACTCGGGCATCCTCGGCGAAAATCCGCCTCCCGACGACCTTTCGATCGTCGTCGGCGTCGGGGCGTCGTTGTTCGACGACCGGTTCGGCCTTGCCGACCGCAAGCCCAAAGACCTTGAAACGATGCCGTTTCTGGCCAACGACCGACTCGACCCCAAGATCTCACATGGGGACATCTCGATCATCTTCGAGGCGGGTCACAACGACACCGTTCAGTTCGCGCTGCGGCAGGTGATGAGGCGGACGCGAAGCGACCTGGTGCTGCGATGGATGATCGACGGCTACGCCCGCGGCATCGGTGCAGGGCAGGCCTCCGAAGCGGCCACTCCTCGAAACTTATTGGGATTCAAGGACGGAACAGCCAACCTGGACGTCGACGACGCCGCGTTGATGGATCGCCACGTGTGGGTTGGTGCCGAGGACGGCGAACCAGAGTGGGCGGTCGGCGGTTCGTATCAGGCCGTCCGTATCATCCGGATGTTCGTCGAATTCTGGGACCGCACCCGTCTCATCGAGCAGGAGCAGCTCATCGGGCGGGCCAAGGTCAGCGGCGCACCACTGGGGTTGACGGGTGAGTTCACCGATCCCGATTATCCCGAAGATCCTGACGGCAAGCGGATTCCACTCGACGCGCACATCCGGCTGGCCAATCCCCGCACCCCCGAAACGGACGAAAACCGCATCCTGCGGCGCGGATTCAACTATTCACGCGGCTTCGACGGTGCCGGCAGACTGGACCAGGGACTGGCGTTCGTCGCCTATCAGCGGAGCCTGGAGAAGGGCTTCCTCGCGGTGCAACGCCGGCTCAATGGTGAGCCGCTGGAGGAGTACATCATGCCGGTAGGCGGTGGGTTCTTCTTCATCCTGCCGGGCGTGACGGGGCCGGACCGGTTCCTCGGCGATCTTCTGGTCGAGTGAGCATCGACCACAGGTACTCGTAGATCAGCGCGGACTTGAAGGCCGTCTGCGCGTTGTCGGCCGCACCGGCGTGCCCTCCCTCGATGTTCTCGTAGTAGTCCACCGAATGCCCCAGCTGTTCCAGCGCCGCCGCCATCTTCCTGGCGTGGCCCGGGTGCACCCGGTCGTCGCGGGTCGACGTGGTGATCAACACCGGCGGGTAGCGCCGGTCCGCCGAGATGTTCTGGTACGGCGAATATTCGGAGATGAACGCCCAATCGTCGGGGTCATCCGGATCGCCGTACTCGGCCATCCACGAGGCGCCGGCGAGCAGCAGATGGAAACGACGCATGTCCAACAGGGGCACGCTGCACACCAGCGCTCCGAACAGTTCGGGATACCGCGTCAGCATGACGCCCATCAAGAGGCCGCCGTTGCTGCCACCCTGGGCGCCCAGCTGGTCGACCGTGGTGACGCCACGGTCGACGAGGTCGGAGGCCACCGCGGCGAAGTCTTCGTACACCAGGTGCCGGTTCTCGCGCATCGCCTGGGTGTGCCACGTCGGGCCGTACTCGCCCCCGCCGCGGATGCTCGCCAGCACATAGGTGCCGCCGCGGGCCAGCCACAGCCGGCCGAGCACCCCGGCGTAGCCCGGGGTGTTGGCGACCTCGAACCCGCCGTATCCGCTGAGCAATGTCGGTCCAGGCCCGGTCGAACCACCCCCGCCTTCTGAATTACGATGCCCGACAACGAAGTACGGAATCTTCGTGCCATCGGCCGACGCCACGAAATGCTGTGTGACTTCGATATCGGAGGCGTCGAAGAACGCCGGCGCGCTTTTGATCGTCGCCACCTCGCTACCTGCCCGTCCCCACAGCAGTTGCGACGGTGTGTCGAATCCGCTTGAGTCCAGGAACATCTCGTCACCGTGCTCGTCGATGTCCACGAGCACGGTGTTGGTGTTGGGCGGGATGCCGGGGATCTCTGAGCGCTCCCACGTGCCGGGCGTGACGAGTTCCACGTGGCTCGACACGTCGACCAGCGTGGTAAGCACCAGGTGGTCGCGCGTCCACGCGTAATTATCCAGGCTGGAATGCTCGTCGGGCTCGAAGACGACGGTCAGTTCCCTGGTACCGGAGAGGAATTCGTCGTAACGGACCGCCAGTAGTGAGCCAGGACGGTAGGTGGTGCCGTCGACCGTCCACTTGGTGCGCGGGCGGATCAGCAGCCATTCGCGGTGCACCGACATACCGGCGTCGGTGGGTATCTCGATAGGGATCAAGTCGTCGCCGCGAAGCTCGAAACGGTCGCGGTTGAAGAAATCGAAAGACCTTGTGATGAACAGCCGCTCGAAGCCCGGCGTCGAATCGTAGCCGCCGCCGACGCTGACGTCTGAAGCCGCACCCTCGAACAGGGTCTGGGCATTCTCGAGTGGCTCGCCGCGACGCCAGCGTTTGGCGATGCGGGGATAGCCGGACTCGGTCATCGAATCGGGGCCGAAATCGGTTCCCACCAGCACCGTGTCGTGGTCCTGCCATGCGACGCCGGACTTGGCTTCCGGCAGTTCGAACCCATCGGCAACGAATTGCCTTGTCGATATGTCGAATTCGCGCACCACGGTGGCGTCGGCGCCGCCCCTGGACAGCTCGATCAAGGCCAGACGGTGATCTGGTTCGAGGACGTCTGCGCCGGCCCAAACCCAGTTCTCGTCCTCGGCGTCGGAGAGCGCGTCGACGTCGAGGATCACGTCCCAGTCGGGGTCGGAAGTGCGGTAGCTGTCCAGCGTCGTCCGCCGCCACACCCCGCGAGGATTGGCCGCATCGCGCCAGAAGTTGTAGAGGTGGTCGCCGCGCCGCCGCACGTACGGGATCCGCGCCTCGGTGTCGAGGACCTCGAGCGCTTCGGTACGCATCTGGTCGAAGCGGGGTCCGCCGAACCTGGCGAGGGTCGGCTCGTTGTGCGCGCGCACCCAGTTCAGCGCGTCGTCGCCGGTGATGTCCTCGAGCCATAGATAGGGGTCTTGCGCCACAACACCATTGTGGCCACCCGGCGTAATGTGAGCCCCGTTACACCCATCCATCCGCGTTGTCAGAGAGGGAGTCGTCGATGACTGTCTATGCCCGTCCTGGTTCCACCGACGCCCTGATGTCGTACGAGTCGCGATATGGCAACTTCATCGGTGGGGAATGGGTGCCGCCTGCGTCAGGCGAGTACTTCGAGGACCTGACACCCGTGACCGGTCAGCCGTTCTGCGAGATCCCGCGCTCGAACGAGACGGACATCGAGAAGGCACTCGATGCCGCGCACGGCGCGGCCACCGCGTGGGGCAAGACGGCCGCCGGAGAGCGCGCGAACATCCTCAACAAGATCGCCGACCGCATCGAGTCCAATCTCGAATCGCTAGCGTTGGCCGAGGCGTGGGACAACGGCAAGCCGATACGCGAGACCCTGAACGCCGACCTGCCGCTGGCCGTCGACCACTTCCGGTACTTCGCAGGCGCAATCCGCGCGCAGGAGGGCTCGCTGAGTCAGATCGACGACGACACCGTGGCTTATCACTTCCATGAACCGCTCGGTGTCGTCGGCCAGATCATCCCCTGGAACTTCCCGATCCTGATGGCCACCTGGAAGCTCGCGCCCGCGCTCGCGGCCGGTAACGCCGTCGTCCTCAAGCCTGCCGAGCAGACGCCCGCGTCGATCCTCTACCTCATGAGCCTGATCGGTGACCTGCTGCCCGCCGGCGTCTTGAACGTTGTCAACGGCTTCGGTTTCGAGGCGGGTAAGCCGCTCGCATCGAGCAACCGCATCGCGAAGATCGCGTTCACCGGTGAGACCACCACCGGCCGGCTGATCATGCAGTACGCATCGCAGAACCTGATCCCGGTGACGTTGGAACTCGGCGGCAAGAGCCCCAACATCTTCTTCAGCGACGTGATGGCTGCGGGTGACGATTTTCAGGACAAGGCGCTGGAGGGCTTCACGATGTTCGCCCTCAACCAGGGCGAGGTGTGCACCTGCCCGTCGCGCAGCCTGATCCAGGCCGACATCTACGACGAGTTCCTCGAACTCGCGGCGATTCGCACCAAGGCCGTCCGTCAGGGCGATCCGCTGGACACCGAGACGATGATCGGGGCACAGGCCTCCAACGATCAGCTCGAGAAGATCCTGTCCTACATCGAGGTCGGCAAAGACGAGGGCGCTCGGGTCGTCACCGGCGGTGAGCGTGCACAGCTCGGCGGCGACCTCAACGGCGGCTACTACGTGCAGCCGACGATCTTCGAGGGCAACAACAAGATGCGCATCTTCCAGGAAGAGATCTTCGGACCCGTCGTCGCGGTCACGTCGTTCAAGGACTACGACGACGCGATCGGCATCGCCAACGACACCCTGTACGGGCTCGGCGCGGGCGTCTGGTCGCGCGACGGGAACACCGCATATCGGGCCGGGCGCGATATCAAGGCCGGCCGCGTGTGGACCAACTGCTATCACGCCTATCCGGCGCATGCCGCGTTCGGCGGTTACAAGCAATCCGGTATCGGCCGCGAGAACCACAAGATGATGCTCGACCATTACCAGCAGACCAAGAACCTGCTGGTGTCGTACTCGAACAAGGCGCAGGGCTTCTTCTGATGAGTGAATTCGGCGCGCAAACACACCATGACGGGGTGTCAGCGCGCCGAAATCGCAACGACGCCCCGCCGCGTGCGTTGATCACCAAGGCGGCCGCGGATCTGTTGCGTCGGCTGCAGGACCGACACGGCGCGCTGATGTTCCACCAGTCGGGCGGATGCTGCGACGGGTCGTCGCCCATGTGTTACCCCGAAGGTGAGTTCCTCGTCGGGGACCGCGACGTGCTGCTGGCTGTGTTCGACGTCGGCGAAGGAGTTCCGGTGTGGATCTCTGGGCCGCAGTTCGAGGCGTGGAAACATACGCAGTTGGTCATCGACGTCGTCCCCGGCAGGGGAGGGGGCTTCAGCGTCGAAGCGCCCGAAGGCATGCGGTTCCTTTCCCGCGGGCGCACGTTCACCAGCGACGAGAACGACCTGCTGAACGCCGCGCAGCTGGTGACCGGTGCGGACTTCGCACTGGGCAAAAGGCCACCGCGGGCCGGTACGCACATCGTCGCGGAAGCCGTCGACGCGTGCTCGATTCCTGGGCGTGCCTCAAACGTCTAGCGTTTTCTCGGCGTTAACCTCAAAGGGTGATACCGCTGCCGCGCCCGCGGTTGCTGACCAGCGCTCTGCTGATCGGCACGGCGTTCGGGCTGCTCCTGGGTATCGGCGCAAGCCTGGTGGTGACCGCCAAAATCCGGCCCGACGTGGTGATCGCCCTCGTCGTCGGCGTGCCCGGCGTGATCGGCATGTTGACGATTTTGTTGTCGCGCCGACGCTGGCTGACAGCGGTCGGCGCCTTCGTCATCGCCATCTCCCCGGGGTGGTTCGGCGCGCTGGTGGCAATACAGACTGTGAACGGTGCTTGACGTGGACCGCGACCTGCTGATGGAAGACACCCAAGAGTTCACGCCGTCGTGGGATACCGGCGAATTCGACGCGCAACCCGACCCCGCCGACGCAGCGCCGTCGGAGCCCCAGCCCGTACCGGCCCCTCCGGTGGTGGTGCCGGGCAACTACCAGTACCTCAAGCGCTGGCACTTCGTGCTGGTCGTGGCATGCGTATGGGCGGTCGCGGCCGCCGCGGGTTGGGGACTCTATTACTGGTGGTACCACTCGATCGACAAGACGGCGTCGGAGTTCGTGGTGCTGGTGTTCCTGATTCTGTGCACCGTGGTCGGCCTGCTCGTCGCGATGGTGCCCAACAGGCCGATCGCGTCCGCTGTGGCCATCGCATTCACGTCGGCGCCGCTGGCGGCGACGGCCGGCGCCGCCGTGCTGCACGGTCTCTACTTCTGCGAATGGGCCACTCGCTGTTTCGTGGGGCTGATCCCTTACTAGAGTTGAGCGTGTGACCCACTATGACGTCGTCGTTCTCGGAGCCGGCCCTGGCGGATACGTCGCTGCCATTCGCGCCGCCCAACTCGGACTGAACACCGCAGTCGTCGAACCCAAGTATTGGGGCGGGGTGTGCCTCAACGTGGGATGCATCCCATCCAAGTCGCTACTGCGCAACGCGGAGCTTTCCCACATCATCACCAAGGAGGCCAAGCTCTTCGGCATCAATGGCGAAGCCACCATGGACTACGGCGTCGCGTTCGACCGCAGCCGCAAGGTCGCCGACGGCCGTGTCGCCGGCGTGCACTTCCTGATGAAGAAGAACAAGATCACCGAGATCAACGGCTACGGGAAGTTCTCCGACGCCAACACACTCGAGGTCGCCCTCAACGACGGCGGCACCGAGAAGGTCACCTTCGACAACTGCATCATCGCGACCGGCAGCAGCACCCGATTGGTGCCCGGCACGTCGCTGTCGGAGAACGTCGTCACCTACGAAAAGTTGATCATGACGCGCGAGTTGCCGTCCTCGGTCGTCATCGCCGGCGCCGGGGCGATCGGCATGGAATTCGGCTACGTGCTCAACAACTTCGGCGTCGACGTGACCATCGTCGAGTTCTTGCCGCGGGCGCTGCCGAACGAGGACGCCGAGGTGTCCAAGGAGATCGAGAAGCAGTTCAAGAAGCTGGGTGTCAAGATCCGCACCGGGACCAAGGTCGAGGCCATCTCAGATGATGGATCGGTGGTCACCGTCACCGTCAGCAAGGACGGTGAGTCCGAGGAGATCAAAGCCGATAAGGTGTTGCAGGCCATCGGATTTGCGCCCAACATCGAGGGCTACGGACTGGACGTCACCGGCGTGGAGGTCACCGACCGCAAGGCCATCGGGATCGACGACTACATGCGCACCAACGTGCCGCACATCTACGCCATCGGCGATGTCACCGGGAAACTGCAGCTGGCCCACGTCGCCGAGGCGATGGGCGTGGTTGCGGCCGAAACCATCGCAGGCGCGGAGACTTTGGCGCTCGGTGACTACCGGATGATGCCGCGTGCCACGTTCTGCCAGCCGCAGGTCGCCAGCTTCGGACTCACCGAGGAGCAGGCCCGCGACGAGGGTTACGACGTCAAGGTTGCCAAGTTCCCGCTCACCGCGAACGCGAAGGCGCACGGTCTGGGTGATCCGAGTGGGTTCGTGAAGTTGATCGCCGACGCAAAGTACGGCGAGTTGCTCGGCGGTCACTTGATCGGGCATGACGTCTCAGAACTGCTGCCGGAGCTGACGCTGGCGCAGAAGTGGGATCTGACGGTCAACGAGCTGGCCCGCAACGTGCATACCCACCCGACGCTGTCGGAAGCTCTGCAGGAATGCTTCCACGGCTTGGCCGGCCACATGATCAACTTTTGACGGCGACGATCTGGGTCGCCGGGATCGGCGGGTTGGTGGTCGGTCACGTCCTGTGGCTGGCCGGGATCACGGCTGCGACGTCCACCGCGACCGTCAGCTCGTGGGTGCTGTTGGTAGCGGCCGTTTCGTTCGTGGTCGGCGGCATCGTCGGTGCGCTCGGGTGGCGCGCATACCGGCGGAAGTCGGACGTGTGGGCGGCGTTCCTCTGGGGATTGCCGATCGCACCGGTACTGCTCTCGCTGGTGGTTCTCGGCGTGACGTACCTGTAGTTCCGCGTACCGGGTGACCCACGACCGTCAGCGCAGAGCCTCGATGAGGTCGGCAACCGTGTGGTGTGCTTCAAGCGGATGACGAAGGCGGCCATGGGCATTCACCGCATAGATGTTGCGGCGCCCGTCTTTGGACTTGACCAGGTACCCGTCCTCGGTGAGATCAGTGAGGATCGTCTGCACGGCGCGCTCGGTGATGCCGATACGCGCGGCGAGTTCGCGTGCGGTAAGGGGTTCTTCGCGCGCCAAGCAAAGTAGAACGTGTCCATGGTTGGTCAGAAATGTCCAGCCGCGGTGAGCAGCGGGCGCTGCTTTCGAGGGCATCGACCGTTGATCACGAGACTTCACGGCCATGCCGGAATGTTAACGCTTGGCTCGGCGGATCAGGCCTTGACGTCCCGCTCCGCTTCGCGGCTTCGGCTGGCATGCAAACTCCAGAGGATCGAACCGGTGAGGGTGATGACGATGACGCCCAACGTCAGTGGGATTGGCAGTTTGCCCACAGGCGTCTCGGAGAGGATCAGCTTGATTCCGGCGAAAGCGAGCAGTAGTGCCAGGCCGTAGTGCAGCTTGGTGAATCGTCGGAGCAGTCCGGCCAGGCAGAAGTAGAGCGAGCGCAGACCGAGAACTGCGAACGCGTTGGCAGTCCACACCAGGAAGGTGCTGGTGGTGATGGCCAGCACCGCAGCCACGGAGTCGATGGCGAAGATCAGGTCTGTTGCCTCGACTGCGATCAACACGACGAACAGCAGCGTGGCCACTCGTCTGCCCTGGATTCGGGTGAACAACCTTGCCCCGTGGTAGCGAGAGTCGATGGGCACGATTCGGCGAACCAATCGAACCAGCAGGTTGCGTTCCGGGTCCATTTCCTGGTTGTTGTGAAGTGCCATCTTGTATGCGGTGTAGACCAGGAACGCGCCGAACACGTAGGCCGTCCAGAAGAAGGTGTTGAGCAACTCCACGCCGACGAAGATGAAGACCAGCCGAAAGATCAGCGCGCCGATGACGCCCCAGAACAAGATCTTGTGTTGGTAGCGGTCTGGGACGGCGAAGTACGCGAAGATCATGGCGAACACGAATACGTTGTCGACCGAGAGCGCCTTTTCGATGAGATATCCGGCGTAGTAGGCGCCGGCGGCGTCGCCGCCGTAGGCCCACCAGACGACCGCGCCGAAGCCGAGCCCGGCCGCGATCCACACCGACGACCAGATCGCGGCTTCACGGAAACCGACGATGTGGTGATCGCGGTGCAGGAACAGGTCGATTGCGAGCATGGTCAGGATGACGGCGCTCAAGGCGACCCAAGCCCACACCGGCACGTCCACAGACAGCTGGTTCACAGCGTTGATCACCTACCCTCGGCTCGCGCGTGGTCTTCGTGCCATTTTCAACGAAACATATATTACGAATTATAATTCGTCAATTGTAGGCGCGATGTGGCGCGGAGGGCCGTCCGAGTCGGCTCAGTCGGGAAAGTCCAGCGGCACGTTCAACGTGGTGATGGTCGCGGCCAGCCCGTCGTACTGGGCGGCCAGCATGCAGAACTCGATGAGCTGTGGCTTGGTGAGGTGCCGGGCCAGTACCGCCCATGTCTCCGGTGACACGCCACGGGTGACGACGAACTCGTCGGTGGCGGTGATGAGCGCGCGCTGTCTTTCGGTCAAGCCGTCCGCGTCGGGACCTTCGAAGATTTTGGCCTGGATCTCGGGACCGATGCCGCGGCTGCGGGCCAGCCGGCGATGCTGCTGCAGTTCGTACTCGCAATTGCGGAGGTGACCGACTCGAAGGATGACGGTCTCGGCGTCGCGCCTCGACAGCTTGCCTGCATAGAGCAGGTAGAGGGACAGCGGCAACCAGATCGGGAACAGCACTCGGTGCTGACCGATGACGTTCGTCAGGCTGAACCGTGGCCGGCGAATGCCGTAGGCGCCGATCTTGGCGGCCACCCAGCCGAACGGTCCGAGTTCCTTGAATCCGCCCGGCGCAATGCGTGCGGGCTCGATTTCGCTCACCGTAGCGAGTCTAACTAGGGCTGCTTGACCAGATAGGGCGACACAGTGCTGCGGTGCTCGTCGATGTCCAGCGCGCGGCCGAGCGCGGGGAAGGCCCGCTGCGGGCAGTTGTCCCGCTCGCAGACGCGGCAGCCCGCGCCGATCGGTGTCGAGTTGTCGCCCGAGAGATCCAGGCCCTCCGAATAGACCAGCCGATGCGCGTGCCGCAGTTCGCATCCGAGGCCGATCGCGAACGTCTTACCCGGCTGGCCGTAGCGGTGGGCACGCCGCTCGACGGTGCGGGCCACCCACATGTAGTTGCGCCCGTCGGGCATCTGCGCGATCTGCACGCCGATCTTGCCTGGGCTCGCGAACGTCTCGTAGACATTCCACAGCGGGCAGGTTCCACCACTCGACGAGAAGTGAAAGCCCGTGGCGGACTGCCGCTTTGACATGTTCCCCGCGCGGTCGACTCGGACGAATGACAGCGGCACCCCCCGCATCGAGGGTCGTTGCAATGTCGAGAGTCGGTGCGCGATCGTCTCGAACGACACCGCGTAGAAAGCCGAGAGGCGTTCGACGTCGTAGCGGAACTTCTCGGCAACTTCGTGAAACTGCCGGTACGGCAACACTGTTGCGGCCGCGAAGTAATTCGCAAGACCCAGGCGCGCGAGCACGGTCGACTCCTCGCTGGTGAAGTTGCCCTCGTCCACGAGCTTGTCGATCAGCCCACCGAACTCCAGATACGCCAGCTCCGCGGCCATCCTGAAGACCGTCTGCCCCGACGACAGGTGGCCGCTGATCTCCAGGGTCTTGGAAACCGGGTCGTATCGGTGTAACACCGTGCCGCCCAAGTCGATTTGCTGCTTGATGTGCACACCGTGGACCCTGGTCAGCCGGTCGGCCAGCTCGCGCGTCAGCTCCGCGCGGTGCATCCGCATCCGGATCGTGAGGTCTTCGGCGGCGGTGTCGAGCTCGTGCAGGTAGTTCTGCCGCTGATAGAAGTAGTCGCGGACCTCCTCGTGCGGCATCGTGATCGCGCCAGACCCAGAGCTCAAGCCGCTGCTGTCGGAGTGCCTGTCCTCGGTGGCGGCGGCCAGCTGCGCGGTGGTCAACCGGTAGCGGCGGTGCAGGTTCACCATGGCGTGCGCCAGTGCCGGATGCGAGCTGACCATGTCCGAGATCTCGGCAAGATCGACGTCGATCGCCACGTCGCGATCGAGGGTCACCTCGCGCAGCTCGGCGACCAGCCTGGTGTCGTCCTCGGAGGCGAAGAACGTCGCATCCACCCCGAACACCTCGGTGATCCGCTGCAGCACCGACACCGTCAGCGGACGCACGTCGTGCTCGATCTGGTTGAGATAACTCGGCGAGATTCCCAGCATCTGGGCCAGTGCCGCCTGGCTGTAGCCCCGTTCTCCGCGGAGTTGCCGGACACGGGAGCCGACGAACGTTTTTGCCACGGTAACCAGCGTAACAACGCTGCGAAGTACATCTTCGCATTGTTGGCAGTTCAGGCGCTGTGGCAGGATCGTTGGTCATGGGAGGCGAGCCGACTACCGGTCTGGCGAAGGTGATGATGCCTGTGCCCGATCCGCACCCCGATGTGTTCGACATCGAATGGCCCCTGCGCGTCGCCGACGTCGATCGCGCCGGCCGACTCAAGTTCGACGCCGCCACCAGGCACATCCAGGACATCGGCTCAGATCAGCTGCGCGAGATGGGTTACGAGGAAACCCACCCGCTGTGGATCGTCCGTCGCACGATGGTCGACTTGATCAGGCCCATCGAGTTCAAGGACATGTTGCGCCTGCGCCGCTGGTGCTCGGGCACGTCCAACCGGTGGTGCGAGATGCGGGTCCGCATAGATGGGCGCAAGGGCGGATTGATGGAGTCGGAGGCCTTCTGGATCAACATCAACCAGGAGACGCAGGGGCCGGCCCGCATCTCCGACGACTTCCTCGAAGGCCTGCAGCGCACCACCGATATCAATCGGCTGCGGTGGAAGGCCTATCTGAAGGCCGGCAGCCGCGAGGACGCGGACGAGATTCGTGACTATCCGGTTCGCGTCAGCGACATCGACATCTTCGATCACATGAACAACTCGGTGTACTGGTCGGTGGTCGAGGACTATCTGTACAAGGCACCAGAGCTCTTGAAGGCACCCTTGCGGGTGACTATCGAGCACGACGCCCCGGTAGGACTCGGCGACAAGCTCGAGATCATCACCCATGTCCATCGGCCCGGCACGACCGACAAATTCGGTCCCGAACTGGCGGATCGCACTGTTACAACGCTCACATATGCCGTCGGCGACGAGACCAAAGCCGTCGCATCGATCTTCGCGCTCTGAATCCCTTTCCCTAACAGTACGACCGTACTGACGTGCGCAAATCGGTTACCGGCGAGTATCTTCTGAACCGGTTCAGGGAATTTAGACCTTTGCAACCTTTGCAACATGGGGTGAGGGCTTGGCGAAATTGGCAATCAAAACGGGTGGACCTGCGGGTATGACGTGATGCATCCTCATGAGAGCGGAACAGCCAAGTTTGTTGAGTATTAGCAAGCCGAGCCCCCGCCGGCTATGCAAAGCGATTCGAAGGAGCAGCCATGTCCACTGTGGGCACGCCGAAGTCACCCGAACAGATCCAGCACGACTGGGATACCAATCCGCGCTGGAAGGGCATCACCCGTACGTACACCCCGGCCGACGTGGTCGCACTGCAGGGTTCCGTCGTCGAGGAGGCCACCCTGGCCCGCCGCGGCGCCGAGGTGCTGTGGAACCAGCTGCACGACATGGAGTTCGTCAACTCGCTCGGCGCGCTGACCGGCAACATGGCCGTCCAGCAGGTGCGTGCCGGCCTGAAGGCCATCTACCTGTCGGGCTGGCAGGTCGCCGGGGACGCGAACCTGTCCGGTCACACCTACCCGGACCAGAGCCTCTACCCGGCCAACTCGGTGCCGCAGGTGATCCGTCGCATCAACAATGCGCTGCTGCGCGCCGACGAGATCGCCAAGGTCGAGGGCGACACCTCGGTGGAGAACTGGCTCGCCCCGATCGTCGCCGACGGTGAGGCCGGCTTCGGCGGCGCGCTGAACGTCTACGAGCTGCAGAAGGCGATGATTGCCGCAGGCGTCGCAGGTTCGCACTGGGAAGATCAGCTGGCGTCGGAGAAGAAGTGCGGCCACCTCGGTGGCAAGGTGCTGATCCCCACCCAGCAGCACATCCGCACCCTGACCTCGGCCCGCCTGGCTGCCGACGTCGCCGACGTGCCGACCGTCGTCATCGCCCGTACCGATGCCGAGGCCGCCACTCTCATCACCTCCGATGTCGATGAGCGGGACCGCCCGTTCATCACCGGTGAGCGGACCAAGGAAGGCTTCTACCGCGTCCGCAACGGTCTCGAGCCGTGCATCGCCCGCGCCAAGGCCTACGCGCCGTTCTCCGATTTGATCTGGATGGAGACCGGCACCCCGGACCTCGAGCTGGCCGCGAAGTTCGCCGAGGGTGTCAAGAGCGAGTTCCCCGACCAGATGCTGGCGTACAACTGCTCGCCGTCGTTCAACTGGAAGAAGCACCTCGACGACGCGACCATCGCGAAGTTCCAGAAGGAGCTCGGCGCGATGGGCTTCAAGTTCCAGTTCATCACGCTGGCCGGCTTCCACGCCCTGAACTACTCGATGTTCGATCTGGCCTACGGCTACGCCCGCAACCAGATGAGCGCCTACGTCGAGCTGCAGGAGCGCGAGTTCGACGCCGAGGAGCGCGGTTACACCGCCACCAAGCACCAGCGTGAGGTCGGCGCCGGCTACTTCGACCGGATCGCCACCACCGTCGACCCGACCAGCTCGACCACCGCGCTCGCGGGCTCGACCGAAGAGGGCCAGTTCCACTGAGCTTGCGAAGTGGAACCGACAAGCCGGAGTCACTAGATCTGAGCCGTTGCCACAAGCAGTCGGCTTGACAGCGCAGGCCCCGCCCAGAACCCTTGGGCGGGGCCTGACGCATGTAATGGGAGTAGAGATTTGAGCATTGAACGAGTCGGCGTCGTCGGCGCCGGGCAGATGGGTTCGGGAATCGCCGAGGTGTCGGCCAAGGCCGGCGCGGATGTGCTCGTCTTCGAGCCGACCGACGAGTTGGTGACGGCGGGAAACCAGAGACTCACCCAGTCGCTGGAGCGCGCAGCCGCAAAGGGCAAGCTCAGCGAGGACGATCGCGACGCGGCGCTGGCCCGCCTGAAGTTCACCACCGACCTGGCCGACCTGGCTGACCGTCAGTTGGTCATCGAGGCGGTCGTCGAGGACGAGGCGGTCAAGGGCAAGATCTTCGCCGAGCTCGACAGGGTGATCACCGATCCAGATGCGGTACTCGCATCAAACACGTCGAGCATCCCGATCATGAAAATTGCTGCGGCAACGCAGGATCCGAGCCGTGTGCTGGGTCTGCACTTCTTCAACCCGGTGCCGGTGCTCCCGCTGGTCGAGCTCGTCAGCACGCTGGTCACGTCGCCTGAAGCCGCAGCGCGCACCGAGCAGTTCGCGAGCGAGGTGCTGGGTAAGAAGGTGGTGCGGTGCGGGGATCGGTCGGGTTTCGTCGTCAATGCGCTGTTGGTGCCGTATCTGTTGGCAGCCATCAGGATGGCGGAGGCAGGGGTCGCGACCGTCGAGGACATCGATACCGCGGTGGTCGCCGGGCTGTCGCATCCGATGGGCCCGCTGCGGCTGTCGGATCTGATCGGGCTCGACACCATGAAGCTCATCGCCGACTCGATGTACGACGAGTACAAGGACGCGAACTACGCTCCGCCGCCGCTGCTCTTGCGCATGGTCGAGGCGGGACAGCTGGGTAAGAAGTCAGGTCGGGGTTTCTACACGTACTGATGGTCCAGCGCGGGTAACCAGGTGGCGAGCAGCTCAAGCCTCGGCGAGCCGCTTCTTCTCCGCCTCGATGTCGAAATCGGCTGGGGGCCAAGATAAGTTCATCGACTCGAGCGCCTCGATCAACAGCTCGGTGATCGCCAGCCTGCTGTACCACTTTCGGTCGCAGGGAATCACGTGCCATGGTGCGTAATCGGTCGACGTCTTGTCCAGCAGCGCCTGGTACGCCTCCTGGTACAGCGGCCACTTGAGCCGCTCGTCGACATCTCCGGGGTTGTACTTCCAGTACTTGTCCGGACGCTCCAACCGTTCGGCCAGCCGCGCCTTCTGCTCCTCGAGGGAGACGAACATCGCCACCTTGATCAGCGTCGTACCGCCATCGACGAGCGCTTTCTCGAAGGCGTTGATCTCGTCATAGCGCGCCCCCCACACATCGGGCGCGACGAGATTGTGCACCCGGACGATCAACACGTCCTCGTAGTGGCTGCGGTCGAAGACTCCGATGTGGCCGGCGGTCGGCAGCGCATTGCGAATACGCCAGAGATAGTGGTGCGCCAGCTCTTCCTCGGTCGGCTTGCCGAAGCTGGTGTACTGGATGCCCTGCGGATTGCCCCCTCCCATAACATGTTTGACGATCCCGCCCTTACCTGCGGTATCCATGCCCTGCAGCACCAGCAGAATCGAGCGTGTGTCGCCGGAGCGGCTGTTGGCGTACAGCATCTCCTGCAGCTCGGCGAATCGTGCGTTACGTTCGGCCTGCAGTGCCGGGGCGTCGGCCTTCTTACCCCGAAAGCCCGGTGTCGCACCGGTGTCGATGTCAGCAACCTTGTCGCCGTGATGGAACTCGAGATGGGTATGCGGCTCGTGGGTCCACAAGGACGGAAGGCGTGACTCGCTCATCAGCTCAGTCAAGCAGTTGCCGGGGTAAAACCGGCGAAGGATGCGGGTCCTGCCGAAATCTCTTCAGCGATCCGCCGACCTCGACGATGCCGCACAGCGCGCTCCACGACAGCATCGTGAGGTAGTCGATCAGCTCGTCGGAACTCATGCGTGGGTTCGACATCCACGAGTGCGTGGCCAGCTGCACGCCGCCAACGGTGTGAAAGGCCCATGGCTCGACGCCACCGGTGTCCATCCCCACCTCGGCCATGCGCCGCCGCAGCATCACCGCGAGCATGCGAGCGATGATCTGCTCCGAGCGCGCGACGGCCTGGCTCTTGGAGGCCGAGTTGTTCGCCATCACGAACTGGTACGGCTCCGGCTCGGCGGCGACGGTTTCAACGTAGACCCCGATGATCCTGCGCGTCAGGTCATAGCCGTCCAGGTTGGACGAGAGAGCCGCAGCCATGTTCGGGATCAGTGTGGTCTGCGCGAACCGCATCATCACGGCGGTCGTCAGGTCGTTCTTGTCGACGAAGTAGCGGTAGAGCACCGTCTTGGACACACCGATCTCGGCTGCGATCTCGTCCATGCTGACGTTGCTGCCGCGGCGCCGAATCGCCTCCAGGGTGCCATCGACCAACTCATTGCGCCGTTCCACCTTGTGCCGGTGCCAGCGCCTCTTGCGTCCATCGGTCTTGACCGCGACGGACGAGATTTGTTCTGCCACGATCGCCGTAATCCCGTTCCCTAGTTCCCCTCGATAGTACGGGCGATCTTGGGTTCTAGCGTTGTCGGCTGCAACCGCCACTCCGCGGGTAGCGGATGATGTAGGTGTGGCACACAGACCGAGCGCCGGCAATCCGGCTCCGCGTAGCTTCGCCGAGTCGCTGGCGGGTGTCGACAGTGGCGCCGATGCCGAGCGCCAACGCGGCCTGCGGCGGATGAAGATCGTCGCGCTGTCGTTCCTCCTCGGCGCCACGGTGATCTTTCTCGTATGCACCTGGGCTCAGTCCCAGGGGGCGTTGGGCGGGCCGGCCTGGATCGGATATGTCCGCGCCGCGGCCGAAGCGGGCATGATCGGCGCGCTGGCCGACTGGTTCGCTGTCACCGCGCTGTTCAAGCATCCGCTCGGTATCCCGATCCCGCACACCGCGATCATCAAGCGCAAGAAAGACCAACTCGGCGAGGGGCTGGGGACGTTCGTTCGGGAGAACTTCCTGTCACCCGAGGTCGTGGAGGCCAAACTGCGCGACGCGGAGGTCGCCGGACGCCTTGGCAAGTGGCTCTCCGAGCCGGTGCACGCCCAGCGGGTAGCGGCCGAAACTTCAACGGTGCTGCGGGTTCTGGTGGAGATGCTGCGCGACGAGGACGTCCAGCATGTATTGGATCGCATGATCATCAAGCGCATCGCCGAGCCGACGTGGGGCCCGCCGATCGGCCGCGTCCTGGCCACCCTGCTCGCCGAGGGTAGGCAGGAAGCACTGATCCAGCTGCTGGCCGACCGGGCCTTCCAGTGGTCGCTCAACGCCGGCGAGATCATCGAGCGCGTCATCGAACGCGACTCACCCACCTGGTCGCCACGCTGGGTCGACCACCTCGTCGGCGATCGCATCCACCGCGAGCTCATGGACTTCACCGACAAGGTGCGCCGTAACCCCGACCACGAACTGCGGCGCTCGGCGACCCGCTTCCTTTTCGAGTTCGCCGACGACCTCCAGCACGACGCGGCCACGATTCAGCGCGCCGAGAACGTCAAGGAACAACTGATGGCCCGCGATGAGGTCGCGCGGGCGGCGGAGACGGCATGGAGTGCCGCCAAGCGGATCATCCTCGAATCGGTCGACGACCCGTCGTCGGCTCTGCGGACCCGGATCACCGACTCGGTCGTGCACATCGGTGAATCGCTTCGCGACGATGCCGACCTCCGCGACAAGGTCGACAGCTGGATCATCAGAGCGGCGCAGCATCTGGTGTCGGAATATGGGGTGGAGATCACAGCGATCATCACCGAGACCATCGAGCGCTGGGATGCGGACGAAGCTAGTCGCCGCATCGAATTGCATGTGGGTCGTGACCTGCAGTTCATCCGTATCAACGGCACCGTGGTGGGTTCGCTTGCGGGTCTGATCATCTATTCGATAGCTCAGCTACTCTTCTGACCTGCGCTAACGAGTGCTTGCAAAAGTTAGCACCTCGTCGTACCGTTTGGCGTGTCGTTACCGGTTACCCGATACTCGAAGGGGGTCACGCATGCCGCAGGATGAGAAGATCGCCGCAGTGGTGTCCAACGCTGCACAGGACATCGGCACCTTCATTCGCACGCAGCGCGAGGCAGCCCAGGTATCGGTACGGCAGTTGGCTGAGAAGGCCGGCGTCAGTAATCCCTACCTCAGTCAGATCGAGCGGGGATTGCGGAAACCCTCCGCCGATGTGCTCAACCAGATCGCCAAGGCGCTGCGGGTGTCCGCGGAAGTTCTCTACATAAGGGCGGGAATCCTGGAGCCCAGCGAGAACAACGAAGTCCGCGACGTCATCATCACCGACTCGGCGATCACTGAGCGGCAGAAGCAGGTGCTGCTCGAGATCTACACGTCCTTCGTCCAGCAGAACGAGGCCCAGCACGACGAGGGCCAGCAGAACGAAGGCCTGCAGATCGAAGCCGCGCGCGTCCAGACCGACGAGGAGCAGACGACTGAATAGAGATTCACACCGCATTTAGTCCAACCGAACCGTCCGTTTGACGTTCTGAACACCAATCTCCAGAAAGTGAAAGGAAACACCGACATGGCTAAGAACACCCCGGCCAAGAACAAGAACCAGCCCACCGCTGACGACCTGAAGGCCCCGCTGCTTGCCGCAGTCGGCGCTGCCGATCTGGCCCTCGAACGCGTCAACGAGATCGTCGCGACCCTGCGTGAGCGTGCCGAAGATGCCCGCACCGATGCCGGGAGCCGCGTCGAAGAGACCCGCGCCCGCGTGACCAAGCTGCAAGAAGAGCTGCCCTCGCAGTTCGGCGATCTGCGTGAGCGCCTGACCTCTGAGGAGCTGCGCAAGTTCGCCGAGACCTACGCCGAGGCCGCGCAGACCTCCTACAACAAGCTGGTCGAGCGTGGCGAGGCCGCCCTCGAGCGCCTGCGCAGCCAGCCGGCTCTCGAAGACGCCGCCGGTCGCGTCGAGCGCTACTCGGACCAGGCCGTCGAGTTGACCCAGGAAGCGTTGGGCAACGTCGCCACCCAGACCCGTGCGGTCGGCGAGCGCGCCGCCAAGCTGGTCGGTGTCGAGCTGCCGAAGAAGGCCCAGAAGGCCGCGGCGCCCGCGAAGAGCGCCGCCAAGAAGGTGCCGGCCAAGGCCCCCGCCAAGAAGGCCGCCGCCAAGAAGGCTCCGGCCAAGAAGGCCCCGGCCAAGAAGGTCACGCAGAAGTAGCATTTCGGCACTTGGTCGCCCTGCTGGGCGACCAAGAGTCGACCAGGGGACGTAGCCCGCATACGCTTGGAGCGTGCAGCTCCAAAACTTGGCGGGTTACGTCCTCTTACTGTTGGCGGTCGTCGTACTGGCCTTCACCCTCTATGCCTTCGTGCACGCCGCCATGCAGCGGCCCGACGCGTATACCGCCGCGGGCAAGCTCACCAAGCCGGTCTGGCTTCTGATCATCGGCGGTGCAGGCGCCTTCGCCCTGCTTACGAGCCTCGCCGGAGTCTCCGTTTTCGCGATTGCGATCGCTGCCGTCGCGACCGGTATCTACCTCGTCGATGTGCGGCCGAAGATCCTGGAAATTCAAGGGAAGTCCCGTTAACCGGCGTTTCGTCGCGGCCGCGGTCGCGACGGTCGTCGTACCCCTCACCTTCGCGCCCGCCGCTCTGACCAATGCGGCGCCCGCGCCGCCGGCCAATCCGGCGCCCGCGCCGCCCTACGTCGACCACGTCGAATGGGCGAAGTTCGGCGACCTGTCGAGTCTGCGCGTGTATCCGACCGCTGCGGGGCGGCAGGCGTCGCTGGTCGCGACCGTCGACACCGAAGCCGCCGCATGGCAAGAGGTGCTGGTCCTGTCGCCCGACGCCGCGATGCCCGGAATGTACGAACAGTTCGTTTGCCACTGGGAGTTGGCCGAACTCGGCCGCCCCGGAAAGACCAGTTGGAATCTCGAGCCGTGGCGGCCCGAGGTCGATGACGGCACGCTGATCGCGACGGGCTGTAATCCGGGCGGGACCGAGGAACCGTTTTAGTGCGTCCCTATTGCCGCGAAGACGTGGCTGCGCTGATCGATCACACTCTGCTCAAACCCGAAGCCACCGAACACGACGTTGCGCGACTCGTCGAGGAAGCGACCGAGCTCGGGGTGTACGCGATCTGTGTGTCACCGTCCATGGTCGCCATCGCGGAGCGAGCCGGCGCGGGCGCCAAGCCCATCGCCGCGGTCGTCGGATTCCCGTCGGGCAAGCATCTTTCGGCAATCAAGGCCGAGGAGGCGCGCGTTGCGGTGTCCGCGGGGGCCGCTGAGATCGACATGGTGATCGACATCGGCGCCGCGGTGTCCGGCGACTTGACCGCCGTAGGGGCGGACGTCGCCGCGGTCCGGTCGGCGATCGGTGGCGACGTCGTGCTGAAGGTGATCGTGGAGTCGGCGGCGTTGCTCAGCATCGTCGGAGAGGATGCGCTGGTGTTGGCGTCCAGGACCGCCGCGGATGCCGGCGCCGACTTCGTGAAGACCTCCACCGGGTTCCATCCGGCGGGGGGCGCATCGGTGCACGCGGTAAAGCTCATGCGCACGGCTGTCGGCCCTACTGTCCAGGTCAAGGCCAGTGGCGGCATCCGTACGACGGCCGATGCGGTGTCGATGCTCGACGCCGGCGCGACGCGGCTCGGACTGTCTGGGACTCGGTCGGTGCTGGACGGATTGAAGGGGGCGGACCGCGTTATTGACGCAAACTAGTAATATTTGCTGAGTTCGATTTACGAGTGTGCCAAAAGTGTGCGAAAATCTAGATCAAGCTCACCTATTCCGCAGGTGATAATCCGATAGGATGGCAAGATGACCACCGACAATCGTTTGCTTCGTCGAGTTTCAGCAGTTGCGGGAATGGGGGCCATCGTCGCGATGGGCTTCTTCACCGCATCGTGCGCCACGGAAGAGGAACAGGCGCCCGAGACCACCACGACCACCACCACCACGACGACGACATCCGCCGCGCCGGTCGAGCCGACCGAGAAGGCTCCCCGCCTCGAGCCGGGCGGCCCGAACCCGTTCTCGCCGAGCGTTGTTGCGCCTCCGGCACCGGAGGCCACGCCTGGCCGCCATCGCTGATAGGCGACGTCGGGTTCAGGCCAGGCTCTCGGTACTCGTCGCCGCAGCGGCGCTGACTGCCACCAGCTTCAGCGCCGCTTGCGCGCGGCAATCTCCCGACCCGATCACGGGTCCCTACGCGGCACTGCTGGCGAGTTCGGCCGACCTCGGCCCGTCGCGTTCAGGTGACACCCAACTGACCGTCACGCTCGCAGACCCGACGCAGGCACAGGCATTGACCCGATGGGCCGGTGATCGAGGCCTGTGGGTACGTGCCCGCCCTGGTGACGGCTGGGCCATCGTCGAGGGTCCAGCGGTAGAGGTGGCGCGGGCATTCGACGTGCCCATCCATGACTACCGCGGCCGCAAGGGTCAGGTCTTCTACGCGTCCACTCATCAACCGTCGATACCGTCACCCCTGCGCGGCGTGGTGGCGGGGGTGGGCCGGATCAACAGCTACACCCCGCACCACATGAAAAGCCCCGGGTTCCTGCCCCTTGATGTGCGGTGGGGCGGGTTGACCCCCGACGGTCTGCTGCAGGCTTACAACGCCGACCCGCTGGTCGAGCAGGGCATCACCGGTAACGGCCAG
>JAIEPH010000041.1 GCA_019749805.1 Mycobacteriaceae bacterium
GCCGGCGGCTCAGGAACAGCGTCCCTCCGATCAGAACTCGATTCCCGGAGGCTCGCGGTTCGAGACCCATTAGCTGTGGGACACTCACGATCGTGAGTTATGCCGGAGACATCACGCCTGAGGAGGCATGGAAGCTGCTGGCCGATAACCCCGAGGCTGTGTTGGTCGACTGTCGAACCGACGCCGAGTGGCGGTTCGTCGGGGTGGCCGATCTGTCGAGCCTCGATCGCGAGGTTGTCTACGTCGAATGGAACAGTTCCGACGGTAAGCACAATGACGATTTCGTCGACGACCTCGTGGAGAAGATCGGGGTCGCCGGTTCCGTCAAGGACCGGCCGGTGGTGTTTCTGTGCCGCTCCGGCAACCGCTCGATCGGCGCCGCCGAGGCCGCGACCGCAGCGGGCATCGCCCCCTCGTACAACATGCTCGACGGATTCGAAGGCGACCTCGATGAGCACCGACATCGTGGCGGCACCGGATGGAAGGCCGTCGGCCTGCCGTGGAGGCAGTCATGAGCCCAGAGGCTTATTCCGTCCGTCGGCCGGCCGAACTGCCCGAGGGCGTCAGCCAGGCGACAATCGGAGTGCGCGGCGGCCTGCTGCGGTCCTCCTTTCAGGAGACCGCCGAGGCGATGTACCTCACGTCGGGGTACGTGTATTCCTCTGCGGCAGAGGCGGAGAAGGCATTCACGGGCGACATCGACCGCTATGTCTACTCGCGCTACGGAAATCCGACGATCTCGATGTTCGAGGAGCGGCTGCGGCTGATCGAGGGCGCGCCAGCGTGTTTCGCGACAGCGACGGGCATGGCGGCGGTGTTCACGTCGCTGGGTGCGCTGCTCGCCGCAGGTGACCGATTGGTCGCCGCGCGCAGCCTCTTCGGTTCGTGCTTCGTGGTCTGTAGCGAGATCCTGCCGCGCTGGGGTGTGGAGACGGTGTTCGTCGACGGCGACGACCTCTCGCAGTGGGAGGAGGCGCTGTCGGTGCCCACGAAGGCGGTGTTCTTCGAGACGCCGTCGAACCCGATGCAGCAGCTCGTGGACATCGCCGCGGTATGTGAGATGGCCCATGCGGTCGAGGCGAAAGTGGTGCTGGACAACGTTTTCGCCACACCTATTCTGCAGCAGGGCATGCCGCTGGGCGCCGATGTAGTCGTGTATTCGGGCACCAAGCACATCGACGGGCAGGGCCGGGTGCTCGGCGGCGCGATTCTCGGCGACAAGCAGTACATCGACGAGCCCGTGCAGAAGCTGATGCGGCACACCGGCCCCGCGCTGAGCCCGTTCAACGCGTGGACCCTGCTGAAGGGTCTGGAGACGTTGTCGGTGCGCGTCGAGCACCAGAACGCCTCGGCGCACCGCGTCGCCGAGTTCCTGGAGAACCATCCGGCCGTGAGCTGGGTGCGGTACCCGTTCCTGGAGTCGCATCCGCAGTACGACCTGGCGAAGCGCCAGATGACCGGTGGCGGAACGGTTGTCACGTTCGAGCTCAAGGCCGCCAGCGGTGCGGGCAAGGACCGCGCATTCGAGGTGCTCGACAAACTGCGGATCGTCGACATCTCGAACAACCTCGGCGACTCCAAGTCGCTGATCACCCACCCGGCCACCACCACGCACCGCTCGATGGGGCCGGAGGGTCGCGCCGCGATCGGTCTCGGCGACGCGGTGGTGCGAATCTCGGTGGGGCTGGAGGGAACCGAGGACCTCATCGGCGATCTCGATCAGGCGCTGTCGTAGGTTCAACGGTGTCTCGCAAGTCCCAAGCGAAACAGGCTCGCCGCAAGAAGCGGCAGGCGGTCCAGAACTCGCGATGGATTCCCGAGACGGTGCTCGAAGGGCTCTCCGACGACATCGAACTTGCTGCGGTGCTGGAACGGCTCGATGAGCGAATCACCGAGCGCGGCTGGGTTTTTGACGAAGAGCTCTCAGACGATGAGTCGGCGCTCTGGTATTTCATCCCGTCGACGGCGGAGGTCCCCGACGACTTGGACGTGGTGCCCGTGACCACGATCGCGATGACATCCGACGACACCGACGTCGTCCACGTCGTGTTCGTCGGCACCGCCGACGACTACCAGTTCGGGCTCGACGAGTTGTTTGAGAATCTGGACGTCATCGAGGGTTACCGCACAGGGAACCCGATCCCGAAGTTCGCCTAGGGCTTGTCGGGACCCTCGACGACGCCCTGCGCGTCTTGCGCGCGCTGCTCGTAGCTCTGGCGCGCCTGCCGGTCGAAGGTCAGAAAGACAGTGTCGTTGCCCATCTTGTGCGACATCCAGCGACGCGTCTTCGCCGAAAGCATCGGCGTGATCGCACCGAAGAACCGCCCCCACGGTGGTACCGATGCCAGCGTCTTCGGCTTGTCCAGCACCCTGACGACGGCCGCCGCGATGTCCTCGGGCTCCACCGGTTTCTGCGCCGCGGAGGTGTGGGTGCCTGCGACCAACTCGGTGTTGGTGAACGTCGGCATCACACAGCTCACCTCGACGCCCTGTGGGGAGAATTCGTCGGACAACCCCGAGGACAGTCCGACCACCGCGAACTTGGTGCCTGCGTACACAACCTGTCCCGGTACGGCCAGCATGCCTGCGAGCGACGCGATATTGACGATGTGGCCGCTGCGACGGGCCACCATCTCGGGCAACACCAGCTGACAACCGGTGAGGACACCGTAGAAGTTCACCTCGATGGTGGAGCGGATCGTCTGCTCCGACTGATCGAGGAACGGGCCGATCGGCATCACGCCGGCATTGTTGATCAGCACGTCGATTCGGCCACCGCCGTCAGTACGCGCCTTGTCGAGGAACGCCGCGAATGATTCCCGGTCGGTGACATCCAGCGGATAGCCCGAGACCTGGCCGAGGTTGGTCAGCTTGGCGACGGCCGATTCCTGCAGGGCTACCTCGCGGTCGCCGATGACCACCCGCGCGCCCCGCTCTAGGAGTGCCTTGGCGGTGGCGTACCCGATGCCGCGGGCGGCGCCGGTGATCGCGATGGTTTTTCCGCGGATATTGTCCATGAGGCAAAACTTTACACGTGTCAAGTTTTGGTGAAAAGGCTCGTTGCCGGCTTGTCGCCGGGTGGGAGTACCATCGAACATGTGTTCGGGTCAGAGTTCGCGGGAGTCGACGACGCCACGGTCGTTGCGGCCATCGCGGATCTGACACGAGCTGAAGCTGCGACCGCGGCGCGTCGGTTGGCGGCGATCGCTGAACTGAAGCGTCGTCGTGTTCTCGATGAGGATGAGCGGGCGTTGTGGGCGTGTGATGGGTGGGATTGCGCGGCCGCGGAGGTGGCCGCGGCGATGAACGTCAGCAGCCGCCGGGCCTCGGGTCAGATGCGCATCGCCGAGGCGTTACGCGATCATCTGCCCGCGGTGGCGGCGTTGTTTGGCCAGGGCGAGCTGAGTGCGCGGGTGGTGGCCGCGATCACCTGGCGCACCCAGTTCATCACCGAGGCGGCGGTGTGGGCGCAAATCGACCAGGCCATCGCGAAGCGGGCGGTCACGTGGGGTCCGCTGGCCCAGGACAAGCTGATCGCGGCGGTGGATGCGTTGGTGTTGGAGTTCGATGCCTCGGCGTTGATGGTGAGCAAGACGGTGGCGCGGTCCTGTGATTTCGTCGTCGGTGATCGTGAGGACGAGAACGGTGTGACCTCGGTGTGGGGCCGGCTCAGTGCCGCGGATGCGTTGGTGTTGAAGAAGACGATCGCGGCGATGGTGGCCACGGTGTGTGAGAACGATCCGCGCTCGGCCGGGGAGCGGCGCGCGGCCGCGGTCGGGGCGTGGAGCCACGGCAATGATCATCTGCCGTGCGCCTGCGAATCACCGACCTGCCCGGCCCGCGGAGCCCACCCGGCCCCGCGATCGTCGGTGGTGGTGAATGTGTACACCGATCAGGCCACCGTGGACGGCCTGAACAGTAATGCCGCACAGACTCCCGCATCCGCGACTCCCACGCCATCAACTCCCGCCTCGGCGGGGACGGCGTTGTTGTCGGGCACGGAGGTGATGCCCACGCCGCTGCTGGCCGAGTTGCTGCGTAACGGTGCCAAGCTACGGCCGTTGTGCACACCGGCCGATGCTGAGCCGGAGTCGCGGTATCGGCCGTCGGCGAGCTTGGCCCGCTTCATCCGGGCGCGGGATCTGACGTGCCGGTTCCCCGGATGCACGACGGCGGCGGAGTTCTGCGATATCGATCATGTGATCCCCTATCCGCTGGGAGCGACGCATGCGTCGAATCTGGTGTGTCTGTGTCGAAAACATCACTTGCTCAAGACGTTTTGGACCGGGGATTGGGAGTTGACACTGCGACCCGATGGGGCGGCGGTGTGGACCTCGCCGACCGGGCACACCTACACGACGTATCCGGGATCACGGGCGTACTTCCCTGAGTGGGACACCCACACCGGGGACCTGCCACCCCCTCCACAACCGCAGACGTTCAGCACCGACCGGGACGTGATGATGCCCCAACGCCGACGCACCCGCGCCCAGGACCGCGCCGCACGCATCAAAACCGCACGCGCACAAAACAACTCGCCCCCACCATTCTAGATGGCTTGCGCGGAATCCAGTTTGCGGAGCTCCTTGAGCAACATTCTGGCAACTGCAGCGCAAGAGCGGGGGAGAGCCGCTCCAAATACCACCACGCCTTCCACCAACCCGGCATGATGATCATGGCGTCGTTTCGTAGTACCGCGCGCAGCACACGTTGGGCGAATTTGTCGGCCGCCATGGGGCCACGCCTCCGGTCAGGATCGGGGTTCGGATCACGCCCGGACAGACGACCAAGACTCGTACGCCGGCCGCTCGGCCTCGACCCGCATCGATCTCGAGATCGCGACTACGGCGTGTTTCGTGGCGGGGAGCCAAGTGGAATCCGGTGCGGAATCGGTCATGAGTGCTTGCGTTCCTTCAGGTTTCGCAGGACGGTGAGGTCGGCATCAGGTGCGAAGCCAGCACGTCCTGGATGGCGAACGCGTCGACCCCGAGCCCGCGCAACACGACGGCTGCCAGCGCCTGCTGCTGCGGCGCGATACCGCATGCTTTCGCCGCCGCCGGGGTAGCCGGTCTGCAGGTCCGGGTCCACCCCACGGGGAATTCGTCGATGCGGGCGCGGAGAGTCGAAGCTATCGGCCTGCCGGCTTCTGCCACCGGTCCATCGTCACAGATGACGCCCGTCACGTCTTATCGACGACAGCCGGCGGATCGCCTCGTCGAGTGTCTCGTCGCGTTTGCAGAAGGCGAAGCGCACCAGATGGTTCCACTGCGCGAAGTGCGCACTCTGCGGATCGCAGAACGCCGACATCGGGATAGCGGCCACCCCCACCTTCTCGGGAAGCTGCGTGCAGAACTCCGTGCTGTCGTCGAACCCCAACGGGCGCGGGTCGGCGCATAGGAAATAGGTGCCAAAGCTGTCGTGGACCTCGAAGCCGATGTCGGCCAGCGCCGAGCCCAGTTTGTCGCGTTTGGCCTGCAATGAATCCCGCAACGCTGTCACCCATGCGCCTTCGGTATTGAGTGCGTGGGCGACCGCGGGCTGGAACGGCGCACCGCCGACGTAGGTCAGGTACTGCTTGGCGGCGCGGACACCGGCGATGAGTTCTGCTGGGCCGCAAGCCCATCCGATCTTCCAGCCGGTGACGTTGAACATCTTCGCCGCGCTCGAAATGGTGATTGTGCGCTCAGCCATACCCGGGTAGTTGGCCAGCGGAAGGTGCCTGTGATTGTCGAATACCAGGTGCTCGTAGACCTCATCGGTGATGACCAGAAGGTCGTTGTCGACCGCGAGTTCAGCGAGCGCCCTGAGTTCGTCGTCGCCGGCGACCATGCCCGTCGGATTGTGCGGTGAGTTGACGATCAGCGCCCTGGTCTTCGGAGTGACGGCGCGGCGCAGACCGTCGACGTCAATTGCGAAGCCGCGACCGCCGTCCTGAATCATCGGTACCGCCCGCCGCTCGCACCCCGCCATCGCGAGCACGGGGGAGTACGAGTCGTAGAACGGCTCGATCAACAACACCTCCGAGCCGGGTTCCACGAGGCCGATCACCGAGGCGGCGATGGCTTCGGTGGCGCCGACCGTCACCAGCACCTCGTAGTCGGGGTCGTAGTCGGTGCCGAAGTGGCGCTTGCGCTGCGCGGCGATCGCCTCGCGCAGCGGCGCGATGCCCAGGCCCGGCGGGTATTGGTTGACGCCCTCGCCGATCGCATCCTCGGCGGCCTTGAGCATCGCCGGCGGACCGTCCTCATCGGGGAATCCCTGGCCCAGGTTGACGGCGCCGACGCGGGCGGCCAGCGCCGACATCTCGGCGAAGATGGTCACCGCATAGGGCTGCAGCCGCTTCACCGTCATGGCTTTCGAGCGTAGGCCAGGAATGAAAGCGGGCTCGACAGCGCTTACTGCGGCGTGGCCTTCACACTCGATCCCGACGCATCCCTGCTGAAACCGGTCCGAATCGGCGACACCGTCGCCGCCAACCGGATCTTCATGGCGCCGCTGACCAGATCGCGCGCCCACGCCGATGGCACGCCGTCCGACCTGGCCACCGCGTACTACGCCCAGCGCGCGGCCGCGGGTCTGATCATCAGCGAGGCGACCGCGGTGTCGGAAGCGGCCAACGGCGCGTATGTGAATACGCCCGGCATGTACACCGACCGCCATCAGGAGCAGTGGGCGGAGATCGCCACCGCCGTGCACGAGGCGGGCGGTCGGATGTTCGTTCAGCTCTGGCATGTCGGCCGAATGGGACACCCCGGCATCAGCGGTGTCGAAACCGTCGCACCATCCGCGATCCCCGCGAACATGGCAGCGCACACGCTGACGGGCAAGATGCCGCTTCCCGTGCCGCGCGCCCTGCGCACCAACGAGATCGCCGGCATCGTCGCCGATTTTCGGGCCGCTGCGCGTCGCGCTGTCGACGCAGGGATGGATGGCGTCGAGATTCATTCGGCCAACGGATACCTGCTGCACGAGTTCCTGTCCGATGTGACCAACCGCCGTGACGACGTCTACGGCGGAGAGCCAAGCAACCGTGCGCGATTGACGGCCGAAGTGGTCGAAGCCGTCGCCGACGAAATCGGCGCCGGACGTGTCGGCCTGCGCATTTCGCCCGGAGGCTCCGCGGGTGACATGCGTGAGGTGGACGAGGTGTCGGCGTACGAGGCGCTGCTGCAACGGATCGCGCCCCTGGGCATTGCCTACCTGCATGTGCTGATCGACCCGACGTCGCGCACCTTCGGTGTGTTGCGCGCGCTGTGGTCGGACCCGCTGGTGTTGAACACCGGCAGGGACACCGAAACCGACTTCTGCCAGCTGGAGAGTTTCGCGGAGTGGGGTGCGATCAGTGCGGCGACGGTCGGGCGCGCCTTCCTGGCCAATCCCGACCTGATCGAGCGCCTGCTGCTGGGTGCCGGACTGAACGAACCCGACGTCGCGACGTTCTACGCGCCGGGTCCGGCGGGCTACACCGACTACCCGACGTTGACCGAGTTGGAAGAGCCGCAGTCGGCCTGACGGGGCTGTCAGACGGGTACTTAGGCCACCCAACCAACAGGTTGGGTGGGGCTGTTAGGCTGCGGACAGAGGACCACCGTCGCCCATGTGGGCCGGCTCCCAACAAACCCATCTGAACAGGAAATATCTTCATGTCTGAAGAAGCCTTCATCTACGAGGCCATTCGCACGCCTCGCGGCAAGAACAAAAACGGCGCCCTCAACGAGGTCAAGCCCGTCAACCTGGTCGTCGGACTCATCGACGAGCTGCGCACCCGCTTTCCCGACCTGGACGAGAACTTGATCAGCGATCTCATCCTCGGCGTCGTGTCGCCCGTCGGCGACCAGGGTGGCGATATCGCCCGCACCGCAGCGCTGGTGGCCAAGCTGCCCGAGACCACCGGCGGATTCCAGCTCAACCGCTTCTGCGCGTCCGGCCTGGAGGCCGTGAACACCGCTGCGCAGAAGGTCCGCTCCGGCTGGGACGACCTGGTGCTGGCCGGCGGCGTCGAGTCGATGAGCCGCGTCCCGATGGGCTCCGACGGCGGCGCGTGGGCCACCGACCCCGAGACCAACTACCGCCTGGGCTTCGTGCCACAGGGCATCGGCGCCGATCTGATCGCCACCATCGAGGGCTTCTCCCGCGAGGACGTCGACCGCTACGCGCTGCGCAGCCAGGAGAAGGCCGCCGCCGCATGGTCGGGTGGCTACTTCGCGAAGTCCGTCGTTCCGGTGAAGGACCAGAACGGTCTGGTCATCCTCGATCACGACGAGCACATGCGCGCTGACACCACGCTCGAGGGCCTTGGCAAGCTCAAGACCGCGTTCGACGGTGTCGGCGCGATGGGCGGCTTCGACGACGTGGCGCTGCAGAAGTACCACAACGTCGAGCGGATCAACCACGTCCACACCGGCGGCAACAGCTCCGGCATCGTCGACGGCGCCGCCCTGGTGCTCGTCGGCAGCGAAAGTGCGGGCAAGTCACAGGGTCTCACTCCGCGGGCGCGCATCGTCGCCACCGCCACCAGCGGTGCCGACCCCGTCATCATGCTGACCGGCCCGACGCCCGCCACCAAGAAGGTGCTGGACCGCGCCGGGCTCACGGTCGACGACATCGACCTGTTCGAGCTGAACGAGGCGTTCGCCTCGGTGGTGCTGAAGTTCCAGAAGGACCTGAACATCCCCGACGAGAAGCTGAACGTCAACGGTGGCGCCATCGCGATGGGTCACCCGCTGGGCGCCACCGGCGCCATGATCACCGGAACCATGGTCGACGAGCTCGAGCGTCGCAATGCGCGCCGCGCGCTCGTCACGTTGTGCATCGGCGGCGGCATGGGTGTCGCGACCATCATCGAGAGGGTGTAAGACCATGGCAGAGAACACCATTCAGTGGGACAAGGATGCCGACGGCATCGTCACCCTGACGCTGGACGACCCGACCGGTTCGGCCAACGTGATGAACGAGCACTACCAGGAGTCAATGCACAATGCCGTAGAAAGGCTTGTCGCGGAGAAGGATTCGATCAGCGGCGTCGTCATCGCCAGCGCAAAGAAGACCTTCTTCGCAGGCGGTGACCTCAAGGGCATGATCAAGCTGGGGCCCGAGGACGCGGGTGAGGCCTTCAGCATGGTCGAAGCTGTCAAGGCCGACCTGCGCAAGCTCGAGACGCTCGGCAAACCGGTTGTGGCAGCCATCAACGGTGCCGCGCTCGGTGGTGGCCTCGAGATCGCCCTCGCATGCCATCACCGGATCATCGCGGACGTGTCCGGCGCGGTCGTCGGCTTCCCCGAGGTGACGCTGGGGCTGCTGCCCGGCGGCGGTGGTGTCGCCCGTTCGGTGCGGATGTTCGGTATCCAGAAGGCCTTCATGGAGGTGCTGAGCCAGGGCACGCGCTTCAAGCCGGGCAAGGCCAAGGAGGTCGGTCTGGTCGACGAACTGCTGCCGACGGTCGACGAGTTGGTACCCGCCGCCAAGGCCTGGATCAAGGCCAACCCGGACGCGCATACCCAGCCGTGGGACGCCAAGGGCTACAAGATGCCCGGCGGCACGCCGGCCAGCCCCGGCCTGGCGGGCATCCTCCCGTCGTTCCCGGCGCTGTTGAAAAAGCAGCTCAAGGGTGCGCCGATGCCCGCCCCGCGGGCCATCCTGGACGCGGCCGTCGAGGGCGCACAGGTGGACTTCGACACCGCCAGCCGGATCGAGAGCCGCTACTTCACGCAGTTGGTCACCGGGCAGACCGCCAAGAACATGATCCAGGCGTTCTTCCTCGACCTGCAGCACATCAACGGCGGCGGCAGCCGTCCCGACGGCATCAAGCCCGTGAAGATCAACAAGATCGGTGTGCTCGGTGCGGGCATGATGGGCGCCGGCATCGCCTACGTCTCGGCGAAGGCCGGGTTCGACGTCGTGCTCAAGGACGTCTCGATCGAGGCCGCGCAGAAGGGTAAGGGCTACTCCGAGAAGCTCGAAGCCAAGGCGCTGGAGCGGGGCAAGACCACGCAGGAGAAATCCGACGCGCTGCTGGCCCGCATCACCCCGACCGCCGACGCCGCGGACTTCAAGGGCGTCGACTTCGTCATCGAGGCGGTCTTCGAAAGCCAGGACCTCAAGCACAAGGTGTTCCAGGAAATCGAGGACATCGTCGAGCCGAACGCGCTGCTGGGCTCGAACACCTCCACGCTGCCGATCACCGGTCTGGCGACCGGTGTGAAGCGCCAGGAGGACTTCATCGGGATCCACTTCTTCTCACCGGTCGACAAGATGCCCCTGGTCGAGATCATCAAGGGCGAGAAGACCTCTGACGAGGCGCTGGCCCGCGTGTTCGACTACACGCTGGCCATCGGCAAGACGCCGATCGTGGTCAACGACAGCCGTGGCTTCTTCACCAGCCGCGTCATCGGCACCTTCGTCAACGAGGCGCTGGCGATGCTCGGTGAGGGCGTCGCGCCGGCCAGCATCGAGCAGGCGGGTTCGCAGGCCGGCTACCCCGCGCCGCCGCTGCAGCTGTCCGACGAGCTGAATCTCGAGTTGATGCACAAGATCGCGGCGGCGACCCGCAAGGGTGTCGAAGACGATGGTGGCACCTATGTGCCGCACCCGGCCGAGGCAGTCGTCGAGAAGATGATCGAACTCGGTCGCCCTTCGCGGTTGAAGGGTGCCGGCTTCTACGAGTACGTCGACGGTAAGCGCACCGGTCTGTGGTCGGGATTGCGTGAGACGTTCAAGTCGGGCAGCACCGAGATCCCGCTTCAGGACATGATCGACCGGATGCTGTTCGCCGAGGCGCTGGAAACCCAGAAGTGCCTTGACGAAGGCGTTCTCACGTCGACCGCCGATGCCAACATCGGGTCGATCATGGGCATCGGCTTCCCGCCCTACACCGGCGGCTCGGCGCAGTTCATCGTCGGCTACGAGGGCGCTGGCGGCGTCGGCAAGGACGCCTTCGTCGCGCGCGCCAAGGAGCTGGCCGCCAAGTACGGCGACCGCTTCAACCCGCCGACGTCGCTGCTGTAAATATTTCTCCCGAGTGGCCACTTGTGACATACGAACGGCGAAGTGCCGTGTCACAGGTGGCCATTCGGCATTAGGGTCGCGAACATGGCCGACGTGAAGCTCATTCCGCTCGAAGTGTTGCTCGGCAACCCACAGCGGGCGGGAGCGCAGATCTCGCCGGACGGCAAGCGGCTGTCCTACCTGGCGCCGCTGGATGGCGTGATGAACGTGTTCGTCGGCGACGCCGGGGCGGACAACGAACGACCGGTCACCTACGACACCGAACGCGGGATCCAGGGGTATTTCTGGGGGCACGACAGTCGCCGCATCATGTACGTGCGGGACAAAGACGGCAGCGAGAACTTCCGCCTCTTCGACGTCGACCTGGAGACGGGCGTCGAGCGCGACCTGACTCCTTTCGACGAGGTGCAATGCCAGATCATTGCCCACCGCAAGGAATTTCCCAACGTCGTGCTCCTCGGCCTGAACAAGGACAACCCTGCGCTGCACGACGTTTATCGCATGGATCTGACGACGGGAGAGCTCGAGAAGATCGTCGAGAACCCCGGTTTTGTCGGTTGGGTCGTCGACCCCGACCTGAAGGTTCGCGGCGCCGTGCAGCCATTGCCCGACGGTGGCGCGGTGTTCCTGGTGCGTGACGACGAGGCGTCGGACTGGCGCCCGCTGTTGCAGGTGCCGCCGGAAGATGCGGAGACGTCGGGACCGCTGGGCTTCACCAGAGACGGCCACAGCATGTACGTCCAGACCTCCGTCGACGCCAACACCGGTCGCCTGGTGAAGATGGACATAGCGACGGGTGCTTTCGACGTGATCGCCGAAGATGCGGATCACGACATCGCGGGCGCGATGTTGAACCCGGACACCCGCGAGGTCGAGGCCGTGCTGGTGTACCGGGATCGCCTGGAGTATCAGGTGTTCGACGACGCGGTCCGTGGTGACATCGAAGCGCTGCAACGGCTGAGCAACGGCGACCTGTCGATAACCGATCGAAGCAACGATGACACGACGTGGCTCGTGACCTTCGACGACGACAGCGGCCCCGTGAAGTTCTACACCTGGGACCGTGAAACGAAGACGGCGACGTTCCTGTTCGACCATCGACCGCAGCTCAACGACTACCCGTTGGTGCCGATGGAACCGTTCAGTTACACCGCGCGGGACGGGCTGACGATCCACGGCTATCTGACCTTCCCGGCGGAGGTCGACCGTTCCGGTCTACCTGCGGTACTCACCGTGCACGGCGGGCCGTGGGTCCGCGACGCGTGGGGGCTGGATCCCGAGGCGCAGTGGCTGGCGAACCGGGGCTACGTGTGCGTGCACGTGAACTTCCGCGGCTCCAGCGGCTACGGCAAGAACTTCCTCAACGCAGGAGATCGCGAATGGGGCGCCAAGATGCACGAGGACCTGCTGGACGCCGTCGATCACCTTGTCGCACAAGGCATCGTCGACCGCGACCGCGTCGCGATCTACGGCGGCTCCTACGGCGGCTATGCCGCACTGATCGGTGCGACGTTCACCCCCGACGTGTTCAGGTGCGCGATCTCGATGGTCGGTCCGTCGAACCTGAACACCCTCATCGCGTCGATTCCCGAGTACTGGAAACCGCTGCTGTCGATGTTCCACAAACGGGTCGGTGACGACGAGGACTTCCTGTGGTCGCGCTCGCCGCTGTCCAAAGTCGACAACATTGCAATCCCCATCCTGATTGCCCAGGGCGAGAACGATCCACGGGTGAAACAGGCGGAATCGGAACAGATCGTCGCGGCGATGAAGAAGCACGACATCGACCACGAGTACGCCTTGTACGCGAACGAAGGCCACGGCCTCGTCAAGCCCGAGAACCGCCTCGACTTCTATCGCCGGGCCGACCGATTCCTGGCAAAGCATCTCGGCGGTCGCGCAGAGGGCTTGATTCGCTAGATTGACGGGGTGCCCGGGAGCTTCACCGAATCGTTCGCCGCAGGCTTGGCGAGCTACGGCGACCGCCAGTGCATCCAGTTCGAGGGCCGGTGGTACACCGGCGACGAGGTCGCCGCATACGGTACCGCCATCGCCGACGTCTTGCGCAGCGCTGATGTCGCAGACGGCGCCCCCGTCGGTCTCGTGGTCCGCAACCGGCTGCAGCACGCCGCCGCGATCATCGGCTTTCTCGCCATCGGCCGCCCGGTCTCGATGATCTACTCGTTCCAGTCGCCAGAGGCGATCGGCCGCGACATCGAGAAGCTGGAGCTATCGGCGATCATCGCGGATCGCGAGGACTGGACGCACGAGGTCATCGCGGCGTGCATGCGGGCAGGTTGTGCGGGAGTGGCCATTTCGCTGACCGACCCGACGGTGTCACTGGTCGAGGGCCTGGAGCGGCGAGAGGTGTCGCGAAAGCACGCCGACGTCGAACCCGGTGTGGCATTGGAGATCCTGACCAGCGGCACCACCGGACCGCCGAAGCGGCAGGCGATCATGACGCCGGTGCTGGCGCGCACCGTGTTCAGCGTGACCAGCGGAGAGACCGCACCGTCGGACGCGCCGCCGGAGCTGGCGTACTGGCAGTTCGGGGGTATCGGCGTCTGCCAACTCGTCGCGGGTGTCTACAACGCCAGGCGGATCGTGATGCTGGAACGCTTCTCGGTCGAGGGATTCGTCGACGTGATCAAGACGCACCGCATCACGCGTTCTGGTGTGCAGCCCGCGGTGGTGCGCATGCTGCTGGACGCCGAGGTCGCCAAAGAGGATCTGGCTTCGCTGGAGTTCCTGATCAGCGCCTCGGGGCCGCTGGACCCGCAGACCCGCGTCGAATTCGAGGAGCACTTCGGCATTCCCATCCGGTTGGCTTACGGTGCAACGGAATTCGCCGGATCGCTGTGCGCCTGGACGCCGGACCTCGTCGACGAGTTCGGCCAATCCAAACGTGACAGCGTGGGTCGGGCGCTGCCCGACACCGAGGTCCGCGTCGTCGACGCGGATACCGGGGAGGAACTGCCCGCCGGCGAGCAGGGTCTGCTCGAAGCGAAGGTGGCGCCGATCAGTCCGGATTGGATCCGAACCACTGACATCGCCTCCATCGATACTGACGGCTTCGTCTACCTGCACGGTAGGGCCGACGGTGCGATCAACCGAGGCGGGTTCAAGATCATGCCGGAAACCGTTCGACGCGTGCTGATCTCGCATCCCGCCGTGCGTGACGCGTGTGTTGTCGGCGTACCTGACCCAAGGCTGGGCCAGGTGCCATTCGCCGCGATCGAAGTCGTCCAGGGTATGACGGCGCCATCCGGCGACGAGCTGAAAGACCTTGTCCGCCAGAAGTTGCCGATCTACAACGTGCCGGTGGCCTTCACTGTCGTCGACGATCTACCGCGCAACCCCGCGCTGAAGGTCAGCCTGCCGGCGGTTGCCGCGCTCTACCCGACGGGCTAGACAGCGCCCAGGTCGGATGACAGCCAGTGCTGCGGTTTCATGAAGATGGCGACGCCCTCGCCGTGTTCGCGACGGGCGAATTCGAGGTACCCGTCGACCTTGTCCGGCGGCAGGTAGCGCTTGACCATCTCGACGAGTTGTTCGTCGGTGGCCGGTTCGATGCGGCTGACCGGGCCGTCGACCGCGACGTAGCGCACCGTCGGCTCGAGACGCTGGGCCATCAGAGTGAACTCGCCCTGCGTTTCGATCAGGCGATGCTTGCGCGAGCCGGCACCCGTATGGATCCAGGGTTCACCGCCGGGACTGTACTGGTACCAGATCGGCACTGTCAGCGGTCCGCGCGTGTCACCAGCGCTCACCGAGAGCGCCCCAATGTGGGGCTCGGCCAGAAACTGTTCGCGTTCTTCCTTGGAGAGGGCCATGGCGTCAGGCTAGCGCCGGCCTCCGTCCAGTACGTCTGACCTGTGTCAGCAGCCGATCCGCGAGAAGAACGCCACGGCGACGAGGCCGATGACGAACGCCACCTGCGGCTGTCCTATCGCCATGGTGCTGACGATGCCCGCGATCGCGGCAATGGCGATCACGACGAGCAGCAGGACATAGAACCATCGAACGTGGTGGTGGCTGTCTGCACGAACCGGGTGCGACTCCAACCCCGTCAGCGGGTCACGGACCACAACCGCCTCCTTTGTGACATGCATCACATCGATCTTCGCTATGTGAGCCACACCATATAACACCGATACGGCTTCCGCGATGCCGATGGATCAGATGTCGCTGTTGCAGCCTGATAACGGCCCGACCACTGCGTATCTGGTGAACACTGCTACGTAACTCCTGCAGAAACCGGGGAAGTACGAGACGGCCCCCACCGTTGTTTGCATAGAGTTGCAAGCCATGCGCTTTGGACTCTTCATCCCGCAGGGCTGGCGACTCGATCTCGTTGACATCCCGACCGAGCAGCAATGGCCGATCATGCGTGACCTCGCCGTGTACGCCGACGCGGGCCCCTGGGATTCGCTGTGGGTGTACGACCATTTCCACACCGTTCCCGTGCCGACGGACGAGGCGACCCATGAGGCGTGGTCGCTGATGTCGGCCTACGCCGCGAGCACGTCCCGCATCAAGCTCGGCCAGATGTGTACGGCGATGGGCTACCGCAATCCGGTGTATCTGGCGAAGGTCGCCGCCACCGCCGACATCATCTCCGGCGGCCGGGTGCAGATGGGGATCGGCGGCGGCTGGTATCAGCACGAGTGGGAGGCCTACGGCTACGGGTTTCCGTCAGCCGGTACCCGACTCGGCATGCTCGACGAGGGCGTCCAGATCATGCGTGACGCCTGGCGCGACGGGCGGGTCAGCCTCGCCGGCAAGCACTATCAGGTCGACGGCGCGATCGTCGCGCCCAAGCCGTTGCAGGACGGCGGGCCTCCGATGTGGATCGCCGGTGGCGGCGAGAAGGTGACGCTGCGCATCGCCGCGAAGTACGCCCAATACACCAACTTCACGTCGGACCCCGACGGCTTCGTGCACAAGTCGCAGATCCTGGCCGAACACTGCCGGGCCGTGGGCACCGACTACGAGGCGATCGTGCGGTCGTCCAACTTCAACGCCGTCATCGGCACCTCGGAGAGCGACGTCAAGGAGCGCTTGGCGCGGCTGCGCGCCCAGCAGGTGACCAAGGCGGACGAATCCGCGGTCGACGTCATGCTCGGCACTGTCTGCGCTCCTGAATCCGCCACTGGCACCACGGAACAAGCGATCGAGAAACTCGCGCGCATGCGGGAACTGGGCTGCGAATACGCGATCATGTACTTTCCCGAGGCCGCGTACGACCGCACCGGCATCGAACTGTTCGAGCGCGAGGTCATCCCCGCGCTGGCGTGACCGCTACGGCGTGACGGGAATCGGACCGCCCGGTGGGAGTGCGTTGGGGTCGACCGGCGCCATCGTCCCCGGAGGCGGCGGCGCATCGAAGTAACCCGGTGGTGGCGGGCCGGTGAGCGGGTGGTAGCCCTCCGGTAGCGGCGGTCCGCCCGCGTAGTTCTTCTCCGGAACGGGAGCACCGTTGGACGCCGGGTCGGTCAGCGACTGGTATCCGGCTGGCAGCTGCGGCGCCGGACCGGCTCCGGGTGGAGGCGCCTGCGGTTTCACATCGCCGGGCTGCATGGTGCCGTTGTAGTTCTGCGGATCCTGAGCCATGTGCCAGGCGTCGCGTAGGAAGCCCAACGGCCCCGACGTGTTGCCCTGCCCGTATTGCTGGTTGGCGACCTGGGGCACGGGCGGCGCACCGACCGGTGGCGGCGCGGGCGCGGCGACCGGTTCGGCTCCCGGAACCTCCATGACGGGTTGGCCCGGCGGTAGAGGTTGACCCGGGGGAGGCGGCGGTGGTGCCGGCTGCGCGTTGGCCTGGGTCGAAGCGGCCAGCGCGCCCAAGCCGATCACGAAGCCGGCGAACGCGATCTTCGCGATCTGCCGAAGTGAGGAGGTATATCCGCTCATATGTGGCGTCTGTGCTTCCTGCTAGAGCCCGTGGGCTGATGCCGACTCGTGACGAGGCTAACGCGTTTGCGCGGCCCGTGCGGAGTCCAGGCCGATGTCGGTGAAGTCGCTCGGCCCGGTCGAGGCGTTACCGCGCGAAGCGCCTGCAATTTCGCTTTCGGTGTTGCCGGTGCCGCCGATGACGAGAATGGTGTTATTGCGTCGGTCATGTCTCGAACTCGCCAGCCCGAATCGAGACGATTCATGGCCTATGCGGTCTACGACATATCCGATGGTCTGAAAGGCTCGTTGACGATGGAGAAGATCTCGCTCACCGCACTCGCACGTGAGCATCTGGAAACCGCCCGGGCGGCGACCAGTGGCCGCAGTGCACACACGGTCTACGGCGGCCATGAACATTCGCTGCGCCAGACCTTGATGGCGCTGAAGGCGGGCAGCAAGCTGGACGATCACGAGAGCCCCGGCGAGGCCACGCTCCAGGTGCTGCACGGCCGTGTGCGGGTGACCAACTCGTCCTCGGGATGGGACGGTTCAGCCGGTGACCACATCATCCTGCCGAGGGAACGACATGGGTTGAGCGCGATCGAGGATTCGGTCGTCTTACTGACCGTCTCGAAACCCATTGGGCCGCATACTTAGATCGCGGGCCCGAGTAGATCGTCGGCGTCCTTGATGATGTAGCCGTAACCTTGTTCGGCGAGGAACCGCTGACGATGCGCGGCGTACTCGGCGTCCAGGCTGTCGCGGGACACCACCGAGTAGAAGATCGCGCCGCCGCCGTCGGCCTTGGGCCGCAACAGCCGGCCCAGCCGCTGCGCCTCCTCCTGTCTCGACCCGAAGGTGCCCGAAACCTGTACGGCGACATTGGCTTCCGGTAGGTCAATGGAGAAGTTGGCGACCTTGGATACGACCAGCGTCGGGATCTCGCCGCGACGGAACTCGTCGAACAGCGCCTCCCGCTCGGCGGTCTTGGTCGACCCCTGGATCACGGGGGCGTTCAGTTCCAGTCCCAACTCGTCGAGCTGGTCGAGGTATGCGCCGATGACCAGGGTCTGGTCGCCCTTGTGCTTCTCCAGGATCGACTTCACCACGGCGATCTTGGAATGCACCGTCGAGCACAGCTTGTAGCGCTCGTCGGGTTCGGCGACGGCATAGAGCATCCGCTCGTTGTCGGTCATCGTGACCCGCACCTCGATGCACTCGGCGGGCGCGATCCAGCCCTGGGCCTCGATGTCCTTCCACGGTGCGTCATACCGCTTCGGCCCGATCAGCGAGAACACGTCGCCCTCGCGTCCGTCCTCGCGGATGAGCGTGGCCGTCAGGCCGAGGCGCCGCCGCGACTGCAAGTCCGCGGTCATCCGGAACACCGGCGCGGGCAGCAGGTGCACCTCGTCGTAGATGATCAGGCCCCAGTCGCGGCTGTCGAACAGCTCGAGGTGCTTGTATTCACCCTTGGTGCGGCGCGTGATCACCTGATAAGTGGCGATGGTGACCGGGCGGATCTCCTTCTTCTCGCCCGAGTACTCCCCGATCTCGTCCTCCGTCAACGACGTTCGGTTGATCAGCTCGCGCTTCCACTGCCTGCCGGCCACGGTGTTGGTCACCAGGATCAGCGTCGTCGCGCCCGCCTTCGCCATCGCCGCGGCGCCGACCAGGGTCTTACCCGCGCCGCACGGCAGCACCACGACGCCGGACCCGCCCTCCCAGAACGAGTCGGTCGCCATCTGCTGATAGTCACGCAGGTGCCAGCCGTCCTCCGCGAGGCTGATCGGATGCTTCTCGCCGTCCACATATCCCGCGAGATCTTCTGCGGGCCAACCGATCTTGAGCAACATCTGCTTGACTCGGCCACGCTCGCTGTTGTGAACCTGGACGGTGTCGTCGTCGATGCGAGCGCCGAGCATCGGCGCGATCTTCTTGTTGCGCAGCACTTCCTCGAGAACCGCGCGGTCCAGGCTCACCAGCGTGAGGCCGTGCGCCGGATGCTTCACCAGCTGCAGGCGCCCGTAACGCGCCATCGTGTCGACGATGTCGACCAGCAGCGGCTGCGGGACCGCGTAGCGGGAGAACGTCACGAGTGCGTCGACGACCTGTTCGGCGTCGTGGCCCGCGGCGCGGGCGTTCCACAGCGCCAGCGGGGTGATGCGGTAGGTATGGATATGCTCGGGCGCACGCTCGAGCTCGGCGAACGGGGCGATCGCGGCTCGGGCCGCACCGGCCTGTTCGTGGTCGACTTCGAGCAGCACCGTTTTATCGGACTGCACGATCAGGGGGCCGTCACTCACTTTGTCCATTATCCAGGACCGTCGGACAAAGGTGATTTCAGTGGGGTTGATCGTTCCCCGGTCAGCCGACAAACCGGGTTTGACCTCGTGCGTGAGCTCGTGACGCGCCAATCAGGCGGAGTCGGCGGATACGACCGACGTCACGCGGTGGATGGCGAACTCCCGCACGCGGCCGGACGCCGGGTCGTAGGCGGTCAGCTGCCCGCCGCGAACATTGATGGGTGCCACCACCCGTTGCGTGGCGACCCCGGCCGGGTCGACGTAGCCGATCACGACCGACGTCTGGAGGTGGGCGGCCTCCTGGAGCTGGGTGATCGCCACAGTCGGGTCCAGACGCATGCCGCCCGACGGTCCGGCCGCCACCCTGCGCAGTACCGCGACGATCGCGGCCAGCGTCTGACTGGTCGGGGCCGGCGTCCGATGGGATCGACGGCGCGATGGTGCGGGCACCCTGGCTCCCCGCGCGCGGATGTCGACGATCGTGCCCGTCGAGTCCTCGGCCGCAGGGGCGAAGCCGGCCTCTCGAAGGGCGGCCAGCACCTCGGAAATCGGCGCTTGGGACACCGCGACGGTCGGGGCCAGCAGCCGCATCTCCAGCTGCTCGGCCGCCGGTGCGGTGATCGCCTGCGCGAGCAACGCCGCGTCCTCGCACCGCACGAACGAAGCGGCCATGCCGACCCGCAGCTGTCCGTGCCGGCGGGCTACATCATCGATCAGGTACGTGAGTCCTTGTGGAACAGGAGTTTTGGAGTATCGGGCGAAGAAGGCGTGCAGGTCCGCCGCGGTGCGTCCGGTGTCGAGCGCGCGCCGGATCGACGACTCGCTGACGCGGTACACCATCGCCGCACCCGCCGACTCAACCTTCGCGACAGCACCCAACTGCTCGGCCAGGTCGCGTTCCAGTGGGCCCGGCACCACGACCGTCAGGTCGGCCTGCAGCAGGAAGTGGTCGATGGGCTGGGGCAGCACCTTGTCCATCGCCTTGACGACATTCTCCGGTGGGGTGTCGGAGAGTAGGGCGCGCGCGGGGGTGCTGATCGCACCGCGGCCGACGACGCCGACCATGTGCGCCTCCGACAACAACGCGCCCACCGGGCCCGCTTGCAGCCGATTGCCCCAGCGGGGCCGGCGCCAGATCATCGCGCGTGCCGCCTCCGTGGCGTCGACGCCGGCGCCTGGCGCGAGATCGGCGAGTGTCTCCAGGAGCAGCCGCCGGTCCAGCGGCGCGGCTGTCGAGAAAAGCGAATCCGAAAGCGCCGCATAGGGTTTATTGTCAGGGCCACGGCTCCCGACCAGGCTCGGCCTGCCCTGCAGTTCCAGCCATGTCGACGCCAGCAGGTGCCATTTCTGCGCGGCCGGAGATTCGAGGAAGCGGTCAGTGGCCACAGTCGGCGCCCAGTAGGGGCCGGTGCCGTCCTGCGGTTCTGGTTCCGGCATGCCGGTCGCGATCAGACCGGCCGCAGCGGTCACCTCGAGGATCAGGCCGAGCCGGCTGTCGTCGATGCCGGTGATCTTCGTCAGCCGTTTGACGTCGCGCACACCGAGCCCGCCGCTGCGCAGCTCGGGAATCGGTGCAGCGCTGAGGGTTTCGAGCACGACCTCGACCTCGCGCAGCAGGTCGATCACGGCACCCGCGGCCACCGCGTCGACGTCGGCGACCGTCGTGGTCGACACCACGGGATCGGGTGCGGTCAGCCCGACAGGCCCGGGAAGTTCACCGCGCAGCGCCTGGCCGACGAGCCTGGGCAGGATCACCGTCTCGTCGTCCACCTGACGTAGCAGTCCGTTCGCCAGCAGTCGCTGCACCGGGCGATCCGGCGGGGTGCCGGTGGCCGCATCGCGGGTGCGTCCCACCGGCGAGCCCTCCAACAGCCGCTGCAACAGGTCGGACTGCGCCTCGTCGAGACCGGTGAGGCGCTCGACGAGTCCCTTCGGCTCGGTGTCTTCGACCGTGGCCTGACCGGGATACCAGGGCAGGCCCGTCGCGGCCTCGGAGGTCACCCGCACCGAATCGTCGCCCCACACCAGCGCGCGCTCGCGAAGGTTCTCGACGGCCCCCATCACGACCGTCTCGGCGCTGGGGTCGCCGATCAGCTCCAGCAGCTTCGACAGTGGCACCGCCGTCGTATCGGCATGCAGGACCAGCAGCGCGTCGATCACCGCGAGATGAAGAAAGTCCAGGTCATCCGTTGCGGCCTTGACCGACTGGCGGGCCTGCGCCCGCGCCGCCAGCGCCGCGATGGTCCCCGGCGGGGGCTGCGTCAGATCGGGCCGCAACTCCAGCAGCCGGATCAGCCGCTCATCGCCGAGATCGGCCAGCCAGGCGCCCAGAGGAATGCCCGGCGCGTTTTCGGTCATTGCTGACCAGCGTAAAGCAGGCCGCCGGTGTCGCCACTGCGCGCGTTGCCTGCCACAATGTCAGGCGTGGCTGACAACAAACGGCAGAAGAAGCAGTATGTCGACCCGGGCTGGCCCGCAACCGACGGCGACGACGATCACGCAGTCAGCGAGCTGGCTACCGACCGCACCGGGGCGTTGTCGCCGTTCGGAGACCTGACGTTCCCGCTGCCGACCGACGACGTTCCGTACGTGCACCCGGTCACGGTCGTCAACAAGTAGTGACCGAACCGGCAGGGGCCGCTTCGGCGCCCTCCGCCCGCCCCGCGCTCTCGCACATCGACGAAGCAGGCGCGGCGCGCATGGTCGACGTCACCGCCAAGGACGCCACCAAGCGCACCGCCGTCGCGGCCGGTGCCCTGCACACCACCTCCGAGGTCGTCGCGATGATCGCGTCGGGCGGGCTGCCCAAGGGCGACGCGCTGGCCACTGCGAGGGTCGCCGGCATTCTCGCGGCCAAGCGCACCAGCGACCTGATTCCGCTGTGCCACCAGCTGGCCCTGACGGGGGTCGACATCGACTTCGTGATCGACGGCGCTCAGGTGGCGATCGCCGCAACCGTGCGCAGCACCGACCGGACCGGCGTCGAGATGGAGGCGCTGACGGCGGTGAGCGTCGCCGCGCTCACGCTCTACGACATGATCAAGGCGGTCGACCCCGCAGCCCGCATCGAAGACATCAGAGTGCTGCGCAAAGAAGGCGGCAAGACCGGCACGTGGGTGCGGTGACGGCTGCGGATACCCGGTCTGGGCGGGTCATCATCGCTTCCACCCGCGCCGCGGCGGGGGTGTACGAGGACAAGACCGGACCGATCATCGTCGGCTGGCTCAATCAACGCGGCATCGGCGCCCCCGCGCCGACCGTCGTCGCCGACGGCGGCGGAGTGAACCAGGCCCTGTCCGCCGCGATCGGCGAAAAGGTCGACGTCGTCATCACTTCCGGCGGAACCGGGATATCGCCGACCGACGGCACCGCGGACGCGACCGCCGCCATCGTCGACTACCAGATCCCCGGTCTCGCCGACGCGATACGTCGAGCAGGCGAAGACAAAGTGCCTACGTCGGTGCTCTCCCGCGGCGTCTGCGGCGTCAAGGGGCGCACCTTGATCGTCAACCTGCCGGGTTCGACCGGCGGCGTCAGAGACGGTCTGGCGGTGCTGGACAAAGTGCTCGAGCACGCACTGGATCAGCTTGCGGGAGGGGACCATCCACGATGACCGTCGTCCTGCGCGCCGAAGTCAGCGAGCACTCGATCGAGCTGACCGAGCACGAAGCGCTTGTCGCTCATGACGCCGCGGGCGCGGTGGTGGGTTTCGCCGGCGTCGTTCGCGACCACGACGGCGGCCGCGGGGTGATTCGGCTCGAGTATTCGGCGCACCCCACGGCGCAGCAGACGTTGGCCGACGTGGCCGCCGGGATCGCCGCAACCAGTCACGGAGTGCGGGCTATCGCGGTCAGCCACCGCATCGGCGTACTCGACATCGGCGACGCCGCACTCGTCGCGGCCGTGGCCGCAGACCATCGCGGTGCGGCGTTCGAAGCCTGCCAACGTTTGGTCGACACCGTCAAAGAACGGCTACCGGTGTGGAAGCACCAGTTTTTCTCGGACGGCTCCGAAGAGTGGGTCGGGTCCGCCTGAGCGTGGACTCAGGCCGGCGGTAGCGGCGGCGGCAGGGGCGCACCGGGCGCCGGAGGTGCCGGCGGCGCGGGCAGTCCCGGTGCCGGAGCAGGGGGCGGCGGAGGCGCAAGCGCCGGATCCGGCGGGAGCTGGCCCGGCAGGTTCGGCACCTGACCGGTGGCGCGGTCCGGGGTTGTCAGAGGACGCTGAGTCAGCGCCAGCAGCGCATCCTTGCCGGTGACGTCCTGGGTCTGGATCGCGTGCCAGATCTCCTTGAGGTACGACACGTTGGGGCTGTCGGTCGTGACGGCGCCACGGTCGATCGTCGTCCCCGGATTCAGGTTCTCCGGACTCGGCAAATGCGGAACCTCGGCGGGCACCGGGAGCTCACCGGACACGGCCTGGTTGGCCGCGTCCATGGCGGGCTGCGGAAGGGTGACCTGGGCCAGCGGATCGGGCGCGGGTGCCGGCGGGGCCGGGGCGGGCGGCGGAGGAACCGCCGGCGCGGGCTGAAGCGGAGCGTCGGCGTGCAACGCCCACACCTGAGCCTGATCGCCAGGCACCATGCCCTCGGCGACATCCCAGTTCGCCACCTCCTGCGCGACGTCTGCAGACGGGGCCATCGGGTCGACCGGCGGCGGCGGAGGCACGGGTGCGGCCAGCGCGTCGATCGGTGCCGGGGGCGGAGGAGCCATCGGGTCGACCGGCGGCGGCGGAACGGGCGCGGCCAGCGCGTCGATCGCGGGTGGTGGCGGCGGGGCCATCGGGTCGACCGGCGGTGGAGGAATCGGGGCGGCCAGCGCGTCGGCCGGGGGTGGCGGCGGAGGCAGGGGTGCGGCCGGAGGTGGCGGCGGAGGAACGGGTGCGGCCAGCGCGTCGGCCGGGGGTGGCGGCGGCGGGGCCATCGGGTCGACCGGCGGCGGAGGAATCGGGGCGGCCAGCGCGTCGAACGGCGCGGGTGGCGGCGGAGGCGGCGGGGGAGCGAACGGGTTCGGCGGCGGGGGCGGCAGCAGGTTATTCAGGTCGGCGATCGCGTCGTCGACCACATTGCGCGGGGTGGGGCCGGACAGCGGACCACCACACGACGGCCACGCGCCCTTGCCCTGACCGGCGAGCACACGCTCGGCGACGGCAATCTGCTCTTCCTTGCTGGCCAGGTACGCGGCAGGCGCGAACTCGCCGCCGCCGTGGCCCGACCAGGTGCTCGGGGAGAACTGGAGTCCACCGTGGTATCCGTTGCCGGTGTTGATCGCCCAGTTGCCACCAGATTCGCACCTGGCGACCTGATCCCATTCGCCGTCGGTGGCGGCGTTGGCCTGTCCGGCGAGGGTAAGGCCCCCGGTGCCGATGACAGCGCCCGTGAAGGCGATCTTCGCGACGTTTACGGCCGATGCAGTGGGCTTACGATGCCGTCCACTCATAGGTGCGTTGGTGTCCTCTCTTCAAGCGCCCGCGAGGTCAGCTGTCGGGTTCGGGCTGGAGAGGTTGCCCGGCCGGCGGCGTCGAGACGACGCCGGCTTCACCCCAAGGAGCCGAAATCTGCTCCAGGTCCTTCTGTTTCGGTGGACCGGTGGGTCCCCCGCCTCCGTCCAAAGTTGTTCGTTGTTGACTGGGTCCCGACTGGACGGAGCTCGGCGCGATCGGGGCACAGCGGGTCACCCGATTGAGGTCGAGGGACTTGGGAGTTGACGGTAATGGGTATGCCCGTGAGCGTCATCTTTTGCGGATAACGGCGTTTTCGCCTTGGGCAAATCCTAAAGGAGCTCTAAACCCGCAGGAGATTCTGACGTTCTTGCAGGTGCTTCCGGCGCTCTACCTGTCTGTAGCCAGTCTGTGATCTTTTCGTTATGTGATGCAAATCACCATCACCCGCCGGCGAAGGGCGGAAGAACGTCGATCGTCGCGGCGTTCGTCAATGCCACGTCGGCGTCGCGCACGGCCACGCCGTCGCGCAGAAACGAGCAGCGCATCAATACTTTCGCGAGATTCTGGTCGCGCGCGCTGAGTTGCGCGATCAACTCGGCGAGCGTCGTGCGCGGACGAAGCCGGATCGTCTCCACTTCGTTACCCGCTGCGGCCCTCGCCGCGGCGAAGAACCGAACGGTTACCTCGATATCGGTGGGCCTGGTGGTCCTTGAAGTAGAGGTCACGCCTACCCGCCGATTGCGCTCATCGGACGATCCGGCTGGACGAAGCCAGGGTCATTTATGCCGTGCCCGGCGGCTTTGGCCCACATTGCGGCGCGCCAAGCGGCTGCCAGGCCGTCGTCGTCGGCGCCCGTCCGCATCAGGTGACGCAGGTCCGTCTCCTGTCGCGCGAACAGGCAGTTGCGAACCTGGCCGTCAGCGGTCAGGCGGGTGCGGTCGCATGCCGAGCAGAACGCGTGCGATACCGAGGCGATGATGCCCACCAAGCCGCGGTCACCGTCGACCCGCCACAGTTCTGCGGGCGCCGAACCCCGCGCCTCCGTGTTCGGCGTGAGATCGAAATGGCGGCGCAACTCGGCGAGGATGTCATCAGCACTCACGGCCCTGCCGCGCTGCCACTGATGGTCCGCGTCAAGCGGCATCTGCTCGATGATGCGCAGCTGGTATCCGTGGTCGATACAGAACCGCAGCAGTTGCACGGCGTCGTCCAAACCCGTCTCCGGGTCGAGCACCGCGTTCACCTTGACCGGGTTCAGCCCGGCGGCCTTTGCGGCCGCAAGGCCTTCGAGCACGTCGCCGAGCCGGTCGCGGCGGGTGATCCGGCTGAACCGCGCGGCGTCCACGGTGTCCAGTGACACGTTGATCCGGTCCAGCCCGGCGTCCTTCAGCTTCGTCGCGCGCCGGGCAAGCCCAATGCCGTTGGTGGTCAACGTGATCTCGGCCCGCGGCCGTAGCGCGGCGGTGGCGGCGATGATGTCATCGAGATTCTTGGCGACCAACGGCTCGCCGCCGGTGAAGCGCACGCTGGTGATGCCCAGCCGCGTCACGGCGATGCGTAGCAGCCGGATCAGCTCCGCCGGTGCCAACAGCTGATCGCCCGGCAGCCAGTCCAGCCCATCGGCGGGCATGCAGTAGGTGCAGCGCAGGTTGCACCGGTCTGTCAGCGACACGCGCAGGTCGGTGGCGATCCGCCCGAAGGTGTCGACGAGTGGACCGCTGGCGGGCGCGGGATCGGCCGGACCCAGCGAGGGCACACCCAGGTCGACGATCGTCATGTGGCGGCTTCGATCGGCCGGTTCACTTGGTCGACCGGGACGATCTCCTTGCCCAGCGGCAGCAACGAGACCGGGATCATCTTGAGGTTGGCCAGCGCCAGCGGAATGCCGATGATGGTGATCGCCATGGCGGCTGCACTGACGAGATGGCCGATGGCCAGCCAGATGCCGAACAGGATGACCCAGATGATGTTCCCGATCAACGCACCCGGACGCGTCCCCGGCATGTCGACGACGGTTCGGCCGAACGGCCACAGCGCATAGGACGCGATGCGTAACGACGCGAAGCCGAACGGGATCGTGATGATGAGGATGAAGCAGATCAACGCTGCCAGCAGATAGCCCAACGCCAGCCAGAGACCGCCGAAGACCAACCATATGACGTTCAGGATCAGGCGCATCTTTTCCTCCAGCGGTCGTTCCAGCCTACCGAGTAAAGGGGGTGAGGGCGGTTCGAGGTCCGAGTAGGATCACCCGAGACGCGTCCCTGCGCACGGGACGCTTTCCTTTTGTTGGGCTCTTCAGAAGACAAGCAGGTGAGACCAGTGCCGACCGGCCGGGTTAAGTGGTACGACGCCGAAAAGGGCTTCGGCTTTCTGTCGCAGGAGGAGGGCGAAGACGTCTACGTCCGCTCGTCCGCGCTGCCGTCCGGCGTCGAGGGGCTCAAGGCGGGACAAAAGGTCGAGTTCGGGATGGCCGCCGGCCGTCGCGGGCCGCAGGCGCTGAGCGTGAAGATCATCGACTCGCCGCCGAGCCTGACGCGCACCCGTCGTGAGGCGGCCGCCGCCGAGCACAAGCACACCCCGGACGAGCTGCACGGCATGGTCGAGGACATGATCACGCTGCTCGAGGGCGCGGTTCAGCCCGAGCTGCGCAAGGGTCGCTACCCCGATCGCAAGGTCGCGCGGCGGGTGTCCGAAGTGGTGCGAGCGGTCGCAAGCGAGCTCGACGCCTAAAACCTCGCGCACGGGGGCATGCTGGAGACATGAGCTATGTCGCCAGCGGTGGCGATTTCAACCGCGACACGAACTACATCACCACGCGAATCACCGCCGACGGTCGCGACGGGTATCCCGTCGAGGCCGGCCGGTACCGATTGGTCGTCGCGCGGGCCTGCCCGTGGGCCAACCGCACGATCATCGTGCGGCGGCTGCTGGGGCTGGAAGACAGTCTCTCCATTGGCTTTTGCGGTCCCACCCACGACCAGGACAGCTGGACGTTCGACCTGGACCCCGGCGGTGTCGACCCGGTGCTGAAGATTCCGCGCCTCAAGGACGCCTTCCTCAAGCGGATCCCCGACTACGAGAAGGGCATCACTGTGCCCTCGATCGTCGACGTGCCGACGGGGGAGGTGGTGACCAACGACTTCGCGCAGATAACGCTGGACTTCTCCACCGAGTGGACGAAGTTCCACCGCGAGGGCGCGCCGCAGTTGTATCCGGAACATCTGCGCGACGAGATCGACGAGGTCGCCCAGCGCGTCTACACCGAGGTGAACAACGGCGTGTACCGGTGCGGATTCGCCGGCTCCCAGGACGCGTACGACAACGCCTACGACCGGTTGTTCACCGCGCTGGACTGGCTCTCCGAACGGCTCGAGAATCAGCGATATCTGGTCGGCGACACCATCACTGAGGCCGATGTCCGGCTCTTCACGACGCTGGCCCGCTTCGACCCCGTCTACCACGGCCACTTCAAGTGCAACCGCAACAAGCTCTCCGAGTTGCCGGTGTTGTGGGCCTACGCCCGCGACCTCTTCCAGACCCCGGGCTTCGGCGACACCACCGATTTCGTGCAGATCAAGCAGCACTATTACATCGTGCACAAAGACATCAACCCGACGCAGATCGTGCCCAAAGGCCCGGATTTGTCCAACTGGTTAACACCGCACGGGCGGGAAGCGTTGGGCGGCAGGCCGTTTGGCGATGGCACTCCGCCGGGGCCGACGCGCGACGGCGAACGTGTGCCCGCCGGTCATTCCGCGGGCTGAGGCCAGACGGTTCGCACCGACCACTCCGCATGCCATGCCGGCAACTCGTTGCCGTCCTGGTCGACGACGATCGTGGGCAGCTGCACGACGAAGCCGGTGAGTTTTCCGCGATGCGGGTCGACGGTCGGAATGGTGACCGCCAGCGTGCTGCCCGGCGTGAACTCCTCGAGCACGTCGGAGCCTTCGTACGTGCGGCCGAGCAACCAGGGTGCGCCGGAGATCGCGGGCGGCACCGACAGTTGCACCGGGTGCCGCCCGTCGACCGCGAGTTCGCCAATCGTTTGCGGGTTTTCGCAGTCATTGAGATTCACCACGTCGCAATAACTGTACGGCCCGATCCGTACGAGCTGTCCGTCGGTGTAAGCGCTGATCTCCGGGTGCTTGGGCGGCGGATGCTGGGCCAGCCGCCAGATCAATACACCCGTGGCCGCGGACGCGATGACGACCACGACCGCCAGGATGACGAGAACGCGTTTCACTCCGGCGCCACCGCTGCATTGTCCGGGCGCCGTCCGCCCTCCTGCTCGGCCAGCACCGGACGGTTACCGCCGAGGCCGGGGATCAGCGAGTCGCCGCGATAGCTCACCACCGTCTGCGCGAGGCCCAGGATCAGGACCGCACTGACACCGGTGAAGCCGACCCACAATTGGGTGTAGATCAGCACGCCGATCGCGCCACCGGCGACCCAGGCCAACTGCAACAACGACTCTGAACGACCGAACGCTGACGCGCGGGACCGTTCGGGCAGGTCGTCCTGCAGCGACGCGTCGAGCGACGCCTTCGCGATCGCGCTCGCGCCCGAAGTTATCAGCGTGCCGATCGCAGCCACCAGCAGATTGCCTGCGATGGCGGTCGCCAGCGCGCTTGCGGTGACCGCGATGGTGCAGCGCACGACCATCTGCGCCGGGTGGCCGAGCTTCATCCGCGCGCTGGCGAGGTTGCCGATGAAGTTACCGATAGCTGCTGCCGCACCGATCATGCCGAGGATGCGCAGCTGTTCCCAACCGCTGGCATCGTGAGATTTCGCATAGAAGGCCGGGTAGAGGAAGAGGAAGCCCACCATCACCTTGATGGTGCAGTTGCCCCACAGCGCGGTGATCGTGTTGCGGCCCAACGGTTGTCGTGCCGGGGCCGATTTGTGTGGTTCTGGCTCGCGGCGCAGCTCACCGGTGCGACCGTGATAGCTCAGCGTCGCGGGTACCTCCCCCGCGGTCACCTCGACCCACTTGGGGATCCGCATCGACAGTGCTGCGCCCGCCACCGAAACGGCGACGACGACGTACAGCGCGCCGGGCAGTTCCATTACGCGGAAGAGATACTGGGCCGCCGCGGCTACCGCGCCGCCGACCATCGTTCCTCCAAGCAACCCGAACATCGTCAGCCGAGAGTTCACCCGGACCAAGTCGATGGTCGGCGGCAGCACCCTCGGAGTCACCGCGCTGCGCAACACGCTGAATGACTTGGACAGCACCATCATTCCCAATGCACACGGGTAGAGCACCCACGGCGGGAAGCTGCCGGTGGCACCGTCGAAGTTGGCGATCAACACCACCACAAGCGCGGTGCGCATGATGAACGACGTCGCGAGTGCAAGCCGGCGGCCGTGCTGCAGCCGATCCAATGCGGGTCCGATCAGGGGAGCTATTACGGCGAACGGCGCGATGGTGATGAGCAGGTACAGCGCCACCTTGCCCTTGCTCTCGCCGGAGGCCGCCGCGAAGAACAGCGTGTCGGCCAGTGCGACGGCCATCGCCGCGTCGACCGCGAAGTTGGCGACCACCGGCCACGTGAGCGCGGTCAGCCCGGACTTGTCGGCGCCGTCGGCCGTAGCGGCGCGGTGCACCAGGCCGTACATCTTGGAGCCCATCTCGCGGCTGCGCTGCGCGGCCGCTCTGGTCACCGTGATCCGTTCGCCCGCCCCGGCGCCGACGGAGCCGTGCGGGGGTACGGATGCGCGTGACCGTGCCGAATCGTCGAGCGGTGGTAGCCACCGGTTGGCGCTCGGCGTGGGATTCCGCCGCGCCCGGCGGTAGCCGCCGTCGCCGGGATTACTGGGGTAGTTGGCCATTCCCGGATGCTCCTGGCCGCCGGCGGGCGGGCGCGGCGGGTAATAGCTGGGCGGGAGACCGCCGAACTCACGCGAACCCGCCCGATCCCTGTCGTCACGACGCGGTCCGGTCACAGAAAAGATTCTCCCTCATCGAGGCCACAGCGCACGTGCAGCCGACCGGTGTGGCTACTTGTCGGCGGCTACGGCAAAATCAATAGCGATGGACAGCGTGACGGAATCCGCCGAGAACGGCGTGGCCTCCCCGGGTGGGGATGCCGTGCCCCGGCCTGACCTGGAGACGGTGCTGTTGGGCTCCGTCGACGACGCGCGCGCCGCGATCGTCGAGTTCAGCGGTGAAGACACCGTTGGGGAGTATCTCGGCGCCGGTTTCGACGATCCGACCGCGGCCACGCACAGGTTCCTCGCCGACATGCCTGGTTACCGCGGTTGGCAGTGGGCCGTCGTCGTGGCCGCGTGCCCGGGCGCCGATCACGCCACCATCAGTGAGGTCGTGCTGGTGCCCGGTCCGACAGCGCTGCTCGCACCGAAGTGGGTGCCCTGGAACGAGCGCGTCAAGCCCGGCGACCTCAGTCCCGGCGATCTGCTCGCTCCACTCGCCGACGACCCCCGGCTCGTACCCGGCTTCATGTCCAGCGGGGATCCCGAGGTCGACGAGGTGGCCGCCGAAGTCGGCTTCGGCCGTAGGCAGGTGCTCGGCCCGTGGGGCCGCGCCGACGCCGCGCAGCGCTGGCACGAAGGTGAGTACGGACCCGGTTCCGCGATGGCACGGTCAACGCGCCGCGTCTGCCGCGACTGCGGGTTCTATCTCCCGGTGTCAGGATCGCTCGGGTTGATGTTCGGAGTGTGCGCCAACGAGATGTCCGCCGACGGCCACGTGGTCGACGCTGAATACGGCTGCGGCGCACATTCGGATACGCCGCAACCGGCCGGCAGCGGTTCGCCGCTCTTCGATCCCTACGACGACGGCGTGCTGGACCTCACCGAACCGGCCGACTAGCTTTCGGCCGCGGCCTTGATCCGCGACAGCGACTCGTTCATTCCCTCGACGAGTTCGCGCTCGAAACTGGGCACGCCACCCATCAACGCGTTCACCGACATGTTGGAGAGGGCAGTGACGCCGTTCTCCGCATGCCGCGTTTCGATCAACCGGGTCCCGGTCTCGGTGGGTTCGAGCTCGTAGCTCCAGATGGTCCCGTTCTCGTTCACCCGGAAGGCCAGCTTCTTATCCGGAATGAACTCGGTGATGCGGCTGGTGGTCGGCCACACGAGGTACTTGCGCCGGTTGAGGTTGATCGTCCGGCTGCCTTGACGCAGCGGGCCGCCGAGTGTCTTCATCAGCCGGCACTGCGGGCTCCACTGCGGCATCTTGCTCAGATCGGAAACCAGCGACCAGACCTTCGTTACCGGAGCATTGATTTCGATCTCAGCTTGCAACAGCGGCTCTGCCATCGCTACCTCCTTGGATGTCAAAAGAATTCAGTCGAGTCCGCTCTGCGCGCCGCGCGACCCGCGGCGCACCGCCCGACGCTGCCACAGAAAGATCGATGTGCCAAGCACGCCGACGCCGAGCCCGGCGATCGCGAATGGCCGACAGCCGTGCAGTGCGCCCACCGTGAAGGCCAACAACGTGGCGATCAGCCAGCCCGTCGTGATCACGGCGATCACCGGCCACGGCTTCAGCAGGGCAGGCGGAAGGGCGGGTGGTTGCGGCGTCATCGATTGAAACCTAACCCATAACCTTCCTTTTCTTCAGCACTGCTAGGTACTCTTTGCCTCGTGAAAGAACCCGACGGTCGCTTGGCGAGCGATCTGTCGCTCGCGGTCATCCGCCTGGCCCGCCAATTGCGCTTCCGACGACCGGATTCGCATGTATCGCTCTCTCAGCTGTCGGCGCTGTCGACCCTTGCCAAGGAGGGTCCGATGACGCCGGGGGTGTTAGCCGAGAAGGAACGCGTACGTCCACCTTCGATGACTCGGGTGATCGGAACGCTTTGCGAACTTGGGCTTGTCGCGCGGATGGCCCATCCCGACGACCGGCGCCAGGTGCTGGTGTCGGTGTCACCGGCGGGTGTCGAGCTGATCGAGGCCGAGCGCCGCGCGAGCCAGGAGTGGCTGTCTCAACGGCTGGCCAAGCTCGATCCCGAACAGCGTGAGGCACTCCTGACCGCCGCTGACCTGATGTCGGCGATAGTGGACGAAAGCGCGTGAGCGTTATCCGGCGGGCACGAGCGTAGCGAGCGGGGATTGTCAGAGGTAATCGACGTCTCCGACCCCGCAGATCCGCGGCTGGACGACTTTCGCGATCTCAACAGCGTGGACCGCAGACCTGACCTGCCGACCGGCAAGGGCCTGGTCATCGCCGAGGGTGTGCTGGTCGCGCAGCGCATGCTCGTGTCACGGTTCACGCCGCGGGCCCTGCTGGGCACGGACCGGCGGCTTGCAGAACTGGCCGCCGACCTGGATGGCGTCGCGGCGCCGTACTACCGCGTGAGCGCCGACGTAATGGCCGACGTGGTGGGTTTCCATCTCAACCGCGGAGTGTTGGCATCGGCGTCGCGCCCACCCGAGCTGACGGTGTCGCAGGTGATCGAGACCGCCAGGACGATCGCCGTTCTCGAGGGCGTCAACGATCACGAGAACCTCGGATCGATCTTTCGCAATGCCGCCGGCCTCGACGTCGACGCGATCGTGTTTGGCATGGGATGCGCGGATCCTCTGTACCGACGTGCCGTCCGCGTGTCGATGGGACACGCCCTGCTGGTGCCCTACGCATGGGCGGCTGATTGGCCGGGGGATCTGGAGGTGTTGCGGGACAGCGGCTTTCGCCTGCTGGCGATGACACCCGACCCCTCGGCTCGCACACTGTCTGACGCGATGACCGATATGGCTGATCATCGCGTAGCGTTGCTTGTCGGCGCCGAGGGACCGGGGTTGTCCGAACGTGCGATGCGGGCCAGTGACGTGCGGGTGCGCATCGCGATGTCGCGCGGTACCGACTCGCTCAACGTGGCCACTGCCGCGGCGCTCGCCTTCTATGAGCGGGTTAGATTGAACCGGTGACCGACGATTCGACTCCGTGGGCGATGGGCCTGACGGTGTCCGCGTTCGTCGCCGCGGTCGTCGGTGCCGCCATCGTCGTACTGAGCGTGGGACTGATGAGGGTGCACCCGATGTTGGCCGTCGGCCTCAATCTGGTCGCCGTCGGCGGGCTGACGCCGACTGTGTGGGAATGGCGTAAGCGACCTGTCTGGCGTTGGTTCGTTCTGGGCGCCGCCGTCGGGGTGGCCTGCGCATGGGTCGCCGCTGTCGCTATCGCCCTTGCGGGATAACGGGATTTACCTTTTTGATTGCCGGCTCAGCCGGCGTGGATCAGCGCCTAAGCCAATCAAGAGTCAGCGCTGGCCGCTGGACCGCACGCCGAGCAGCACGTCCTCCCACGCGGGCACTGCTGGCTTGCCCTTGCGTGCGCGTGGCTTCGGCGCGGCAGGCGGTGCCGGCTCCGGCTGGGATTCTGGCCCGAGGTCGAGCTCAGGTTCGGCGACCGGCTCCGGCTCGTCGTCCGGCTCGAAGTGTGGCACCGCGGCGACCGGTCGCAACGGACGCGCGAAGTTCGGGTCGATGAGTTCGGCTGCCGAGTCGTCGGCCGCAGTCACCGTGCCGCCATGTGCGCCCGGGGTGAACCGGAAATGCGCGACGTTGTCGGACAGGCCCGCTTTCCATGCCATCTGGACGGTCCAGCGTCCGTCTTCGTTGCGCCAGGCGTCCCAGTTGGTGGCCTCGGCGCCCAGACCGCGGGCGATCAGGGACGTCGTCACCGTCTCCAACAGCGTCAGCACCGAGGGACCGTCGGCCAGCACGGGGTGCGCCGCCGTCGCCAGCTCGGCCGCTCTGGACCGCTCCAGCAGGACCGGATGAGCAAATCGCTCGACGCGGCTCAAGTCGACGCCGTAGGCCGCGGCGACCTGCTCGACCGAAGCACCTGCGCGGATCTTGGCTTGAATCTCTTTGGGACGCAGCACGCTTGGACCCTCGTCGTCTGTTTGAGAAGTTTCCCGAGATGGCGTGGAACCGGTCTTGTCGCCGCGTGCGGCGGCCCGCAACCGGTCATCGGGGACCAGGAGGAACTTCTCGCCGGAGTCGTCGGCCTCGCAGATGATTTGTCTGCCGTCGACGTCGAGCCCAACGACTTTGAGTTTGCGCATGTCGACCTCCTCCGGGCGGATACGATGCCCGATCAAGCGACCCTACTGCGTTATCCGCCTGTTACCAGGTAGACACGCGGGCAGGTCAGAGGCGTTCGACGACCCAATCGATGCACGCGGTCAATGCGCTCACGTCGTCGGGGTCGACGGCCGGAAACATGCCGACGCGCAGCTGGTTGCGACCGAGTTTGCGGTAGGGCTCGGTGTCGACGATTCCGTTGGCTCGAAGTGCCTTCGCGATCGCTGCGGCATCGATCTCGTCTGTGAAATCGACGGTGCCGACCACCTGAGACCGTAGCTCGGGGTCGGCGACGAAGGGCGTGGCCACCTGCGACGCCTCGGCCCAGCTGTACAGCCGCTGCGACGAGTCGGCGGTGCGCTTGACCGCCCAGTCCAGTCCGCCGTTGCCCAGCATCCATTCGAGCTGATCGGCAAACATGATCAGCGTGCCGATCGCAGGGGTGTTGTAGGTCTGGTTCTTGACGCTGTTCTCGATCGCGATCGGGAGCGACAGGAATTCGGGCACCCACCGGTCCGACGCCGCGATGGCCTCCACTCGGGCGAGCGCGGCGGGGGAGAGGATCGCGATCCACAGGCCGCCGTCGCTGGCGAAATTCTTCTGCGGTGCGAAGTAGTAGGCGTCGGCGTCGGCGATGTCGACGGGCAGGCCGCCAGCCGCCGAGGTGGCGTCGATGGCGATCAACGCGCCATCTGAGCCTTCTGGTCGCTGCACGGGAACCGCTACGCCCGTTGATGTTTCGTTGTGCGCCCACCCGATGAGGTCCACCGAAGGATCTGACTGCGGTTTGGGTGCGCTGCCTGCATCGGCCTTGACGACGACCGGGTCCCCGACGAACGGATTCTTGGCCACCGCCGAGGCGAACTTGGCGCTGAATTCGCCGTAGGTCAGGTGCAATGAGCGCTTGTCGATCAATCCGAACGCGGCCGCGTCCCAGAAGGCGGTGGTGCCGCCGTTGCCGAGGACGACCTCGTAGCCCTCGGGCACCGAGAAGAGTTGACGCAGCCCGTCACGCACTCGGCCGACGAGGTTCTTGACCGGCGCCTGCCGGTGCGACGTCCCGAATACGTCGCCCGCTGCGGCGAGGGCCTGCAGTTGTTCGGGGCGCACCTTCGACGGTCCGCAGCCGAAGCGGCCGTCGCGAGGTTTGAGGTCGGCGGGAATCGTGAGGTCGGCCATGGGGACAAGAGTAGTGACCCCCGCTCTGCGCTTTCAGTGGGGAGGGCATGCAGAAAATGCTGAAAAAGTGGGTAAAGAACACACAGTGGAACCATTTTGTATCCATAATGTGATCTGTCGGGGACTGAGCCCATTGGGGGGCACGTGATCAGTCATGGGAAAGTTTCGACCCTCATGCCGATGTGTGCAGCGGCGATGGTGGCTTTCGGTTCGATAGCCGCTACGGCGCCGACGCACGCTTCTGGAGACGAGGGCAGCGCGGTGCTCAACGAGATCAACGCGACGCGCGCGGCAAGTGGATGCGGTCCGGTGGCGCCCAATCCCCAGCTGACTGCGTCGGCGGCACGGCACGCCAACGACATGCTCAGGACCGGAGTTCAGGCCCACACCGGTTCGGACGGCTCCTCTGTCGTCCAGCGCGTCACGGACGCCGGCTATACGTCGTTCGAAAATCTCGGCGAAATCGTGTTTTGGGCCAATGGCCCCGGCGGTTCGCCTGCTGCCGCGGTGAATTGGTGGATGAACAGTCCGGGCCACCGCGCGGTCATCACCGACTGTGGCATGACTGATGCGGGATTCTCGGCCGTCAGAAGCGGCAGCATGTTGACCGTGGCCGGCGACTTCGCGAAGAGGTAGACGCCCGGCCATTCTCAGTTTGGTCAGGATGCGAGGCCCGCCGGGGTGACGGCGCCTGCGTCGGCCATCGACTCGATCTCGGGTCGCGTTTTCAGCTCAACTATGTGGTCTCCATCACAAAACGCGGTGATCGGCCTGGTGTGCCACATGCCAGAAACGGGTATTCACGGTATGCGATACCTGCGGTACCGTGTTTGACAATCAAGTCTCGTAGACCTCACCGAGGAGGTGTCGAATGGCAGTCAAGGAAGCCCGGACACGCATGGTCCGACGCTGGCGGCGCAATATGGATGTCACCGATGACACCGCATACGTCGACATGCTCACCACATTGTCCGAGGGGTCGGTGCGACGCAACTTCAATCCGTACACCGATATCGACTGGGACTCCCCGGAGTTCAAGGTGGTCGAAAACGACGACCGCTGGATCCTGCCGGCGACCGACCCGATCGGGAAGCACCCCTGGTATCAGTCGCAGCCAAAAGAGCGCCAGATCGAGATCGGCATGTGGCGGCAGGCCAACGTCGCGAAGGTCGGTCTGCACTTCGAGTCCATTCTGATCCGCGGGCTCATGGAGTACGCCTTCTGGACGCCCAACGGCTCACCGGAGTACCGGTACTGCCTGCACGAGGCGGTCGAAGAGTGCAACCACACGATGATGTTCCAGGAGATGGTCAACCGCATCGGTGCCGATGTGCCCGGTATGCCGCGCTTGCTGAAATGGATTCAGCCAACCATCCCGCTGGTCGCGGGGCCGCTGCCGATCCCGTTCTGGTTCGGCATTCTGGCCGGCGAGGAGCCCATCGATCACACCCAGAAAAACGTGCTGCGCGAGGGCAAGACGCTGCATCCGATCATGGAGCGCGTGATGGCCATCCACGTTGCCGAAGAGGCGCGGCACATCTCGTTCGCGCACGAATACCTGCGCAAGCGGGTTCCTGACCTGCCGCGGCGGAAGCGATTCTGGTTGTCGCTCTATGTTCCGGTCGTGATGCGCGTGCTGTGCTCGGCGATCATCGTGCCGCCGCGGGCGTTCTGGAAGGAATTCGATATCCCGCGGTCGGTCCGCAAGGAGATCTTCTTCAAGTCACCCGAGTCGCGGCAGATGCTGCGCGACATGTTCGGCGACGTCCGGATGCTTGCCCACGACACCGGGCTGATGAACCCGCTCGCGAAACTGATCTGGCGGATGTGTCGGATCAGCGGCCGGCCCAGCCGGTATCGCAGCGAGCCTGCCCGCCAGCATCTGGTGTCGGCCGCGTAGGGCTGCTTGGGATTTAGATGCCACATGTGATCACCCAGTCGTGTTGCAGCGACGGGTCCTGTGTCTACGCCTGTCCGGTGAACTGCATCCACCCGTCACCGGACGAACCGGGCTTCGCGACCGCGGAGATGCTCTACATCGACCCGGTCGCGTGCGTCGACTGCGGCGCGTGCGTCTCGGCGTGCCCGGTCGGGGCCATCGCGCCCGATACCCGGCTGGAGCCCGCGCAGCTGCCGTTCATCGAGTTGAACGCGTCCTTCTATCCCAAACCCGAGGGCAAGCTGCCGCCGACGTCCAAGCTGGCGCCGGTGCTCGAGGCGCCGTTGGTCCGGCCACGCTCCGGCGGGCCGTTGACGGTCGCAATCGTCGGCTCCGGGCCGGCGGCCATGTACGCCGCCGACGAACTGCTGACGCAGCGCGGTGTGCGGGTCAACGTCTTCGAGCGGCTGCCAACCCCGTACGGGCTCGTGCGTGCCGGGGTGGCACCCGACCATCAGAGCACCAAACGGGTGACAGCGCTGTTCGACAAGGTGACGAAGCTGCCGGGCTTCACGTTCTATCTGAACGTCGACGTGGGATCGGACGTCACGCACGCCGACCTGCTGGACCACCATCACGCGGTGCTCTACGCCGTCGGTGCGCCCAACGACCGCCGGCTCGACATCGCCGGGATGGGCCTGCCCGGCACGGGAACCGCCACCGAGATGGTCGCGTGGATCAACGGTCACCCTGAATTCACTGATCTGCCAGTCGATTTGAACCACGAGCGGGTGGTTGTCGTCGGCAACGGCAACGTGGCGTTCGACGTGGCCCGCATTCTGACCACCGACCCCGATGTGCTGGCGCGCACGGACATCTCCGACCACGCGCTGGGTGCGTTGCGCGGCTCGAAAGTCAACGAGGTCGTCGTCGCCGCCCGCCGGGGTCCGGTGCACTCGGCCTTCACACTTCCGGAACTGATCGGGCTGACCTCGGTGTGTGACGTGGTGCTGGACGGCGCCGACCATGATCGGGTCATCAGTGACCTCGCCACGATCACAGATCCGTTGGCGCGCAACAAGCTCGAGATCCTGTCGAAGCTCGGCGATGCTGGATCGTGCGGGCGGCCGCCCGCGCGCAGGCCCCGCATCCGGTTGGCTTATCAGCTGACGCCCGTGCGTGTTCTCGGTGAGCAACGTGCGACGGCTGTCGAGTTCGCGGTAACCGGCACCGACGAGGTTCGCCGCATCGACGCCGGTCTTGTGCTGACCTCGATCGGCTACCGCGGCAAGGCGATTCGCGACCTTCCGTTCGATGACGACGCTGCGGTGGTGCCCAATGACGGCGGCCGGGTCATCGATCCGGCGTCGGGCGAGGTCGTGCACGGCAGCTACGTGGCGGGCTGGATCAAGCGTGGACCTACCGGCTTTATCGGCACCAACAAATCGTGCGCCGGCGAGACGGTGCACAACCTGGTCGCCGACTACAACGCGGGGATCCTCGCGGATCCGGTCGGCAAGCCGGCCGCACTGGACAGGCTTGTGCGAGGCAGGCGGCCCGGCATGATCGGCGCTGCGGGGTGGAAGGCCATCGACGACGCGGAGATCGCGCGCGGCGGCGAGCATCGGCCCCGCGAGAAGTTCACGACGATTGCCGACATGCTTGCCGCGGCGGCCGACGCACCCGCGCCGTCGATCCGCGAGCGAGTGCTCGCCGGCCTACGCCGCTAGGTCCGCTTAGCGTCGTCCAATCTGACGAGCGACATTGTCGCTAATGTGTTGGGGCTCAGTACTTGTCGGAGCCTTCTGTTTTGATGGGGTCATGTCCTCGACCACAGCACCTGATGCGCCGGTCGTGCGCCCTAAAGATCGTCTGGAGGTGTTGTTCGCCGAGTTGGGTGAGTTGATGGGTCAGCGCAATGCCATCGACGGGCGCCTCGTGGAGATCGTCGCGGAGATGGATCACGACAACCTGGTCGGCATCACCGGGGCGCGGTCGATCTCGGCATTGGTGGCGTGGAAGACCGGCTCCTCGGCCAGAAATGCCGAGAAGATCGCCGCGATTGCGCACCGGGCCAAACAGTTTCCGCTGTGCATGGCGGGCCTGCGAGAAGGCCGGTTGTCGCTGGACCAAGTGGGCATCATCGCCGAGAAGGCCGGCGAGGGATCTGATGAGCACTACGTGGCCCTGGCCCAGGCCGCCACCGTCAACCAGCTCAACACCGCGCTGCGACTCGAACCCCCGCTGGAACCCGAACCCGACCCCTGGCGCGACACCGAACCCGACCGCGAGCCCGAACCCCAGCCTGAATTGCGGCCCTCGATCACCAAAACCCACAGCGACGAGCACTACACCTACTGGAAAATCGCCCTCTCCCCCCTCGATGCCGCCACGTTCGACGCCGG